>NZ_CP102293.1:2400000-3000000 GCF_025152575.1 Subdoligranulum variabile
CACCTGGAACCTCGTCATGGGCGTGTTCGACATGGCCCAAAGCGTGGTGGCCCAAGCGTCCGGCATCATCGGCTCGGACGCTTCCATCGACATCTCCGCCGTCATGACCGATATGGAGTCCCGGCTGATGGATATGGACCTGGGGCCGCTGTTCGGCCTGTGGTTCCAGTCGCTCTTTATCGGCATTACCATGTGGGCGCTGTATATCTGCATTTTTATCGTGATTTATGGCCGTATGATCGAAATTTACCTGGTCACATCGGTGGCCCCCATCCCAATGGCGACCATGATGGGCAAGGAATGGGGCGGCATGGGCCAGAACTACTTGCGCAGCCTGCTGGCCCTGGGCTTCCAGGCGTTTTTGATTATCGTCTGTGTGGCGATCTACGCCGTACTGGTGCAGAACATCGCCACCGAGGAGGACATCATCATGGCGATTTGGAGCTGCGTGGGCTATACCGTGCTGCTGTGCTTCACACTGTTCAAAACCGGCAGTCTCGCGAAAGCAGTGTTTCAGGCGCACTGAGCCAGGAAGGAGGAAACGCAAAATGGCTTATGTACCCGTACCCAAAGACCTGACGAAAGTCAAAACCAAGGTCGCATTCAACTTAACCAAAAGGCAGCTTGTCTGCTTCGGCTGCGGGGCGCTCATCGGCGTGCCGCTTTTCTTTTTGCTCCGGGGGCCTGCTGGCAACAGCGTGGCGGCCATGTGCATGATGCTCGTCATGCTGCCCTTCTTCATGCTGGCGATGTATGAAAAACACGGCCAGCCCCTGGAAAAGATCATCGGCAACATCCTCAAGGTGGCCGTCATCCGGCCCAAGCAGCGCCCCTACCGCACCAACAACTTCTATGCCGTGTTGGAGCGGCAGGCAAATCTCGACAAGGAGGTGTATGACATTGTTCGCGGCAAAGACAAAGCGGCAGGCCGAACCGGCAGAGCCGCAGACCAAACCCCGGCGTAAGCTGACCCGCGCCGAACGCAAACAGATCGAGGCAGCGATTGCCCGCGCTAACCGCACGGACAAAAAAGAGCTGTCCGCCCAGGACAGCATCCCCTATGAGCGGATGTGGCCGGACGGCATCTGCAAGGTGGCGGATGGCCGCTACACCAAGACCATCCAGTTCCAGGACATCAACTACCAGCTCAGCCAGAACGAGGACAAGACCGCCATCTTCGAGGGATGGTGTGATTTTCTCAACTATTTTGACAGCTCCATCCGTTTCCAGCTGTCCTTTTTGAACCTGGCGGCGTCCCAGGAGACCTTCGCCAACAGCATCGCCATTCCGGCCCAGGGGGATGATTTTGACCCCATCCGGGTGGAGTACACGCAGATGCTGCAAAATCAGCTGGCGCGGGGCAACAACGGCCTCATCAAGACCAAGTACCTGACCTTTTCCATCGAGGCCGACAGCATCCGCTCCGCCAAGCCCCGTCTGGAGCGCATCGAGACCGATGTGCTGAACAACTTTAAGCGGTTGGGCGTGGCCGCCGAGGTTCTGGACGGCAAAGCCCGGCTGGCCCAGCTTCACGCCATCTTCCACATGGACGAGCAGGCGCCCTTCCAGTTCGAGTGGGACTGGCTGGCTCCCAGCGGCCTTTCCACCAAGGACTTTATCGCGCCGTCCGGCTTCGAGTTCCGTACCGGCAAGCAGTTCCGCATGGGAAAGAAGTACGGGGCCGTCAGCTTCGTGCAGATTCTGGCCCCGGAGCTGAATGACCGTATGCTGGCGGACTTTCTCGATATGGAAAGTTCCCTCATTGTGAATCTGCACATCCAGTCGGTGGATCAGGTGAAGGCCATCAAGACGGTAAAGCGGAAAATCACCGACCTGGACCGCAGCAAGATCGAGGAACAGAAAAAGGCCGTCCGCGCCGGGTATGACATGGACATCATCCCCTCCGACCTTGCCACCTACGGGGCCGAGGCCAAGAAGCTGTTGCAGGACCTGCAAAGCCGCAACGAGCGGATGTTCCTGGTGACGTTCCTGGTGCTGAACACGGCGGACAATCCCCGCCAGCTGGGCAACAACATCTTCCAGGCCAGCTCCATCGCGCAAAAGTACAACTGCCAGCTGACCCGGCTGGACTTCCAGCAGGAGGAAGGCTTGATGTCCTCTCTGCCGCTGGGGCTGAACCAGGTGGAAATTCAGCGGGGGCTGACTACCAGCTCCACCGCCATCTTCGTGCCGTTCACGACCCAGGAGCTTTTTCAGAACGGCAAGGAGGCGCTGTACTACGGCATCAACGCCCTGTCCAACAACCTCATCATGGTGGACCGCAAACTGCTGAAAAACCCCAACGGCCTGATTCTGGGTACGCCGGGCAGCGGCAAATCCTTCAGCGCCAAGCGCGAGATCGCCAACTGCTTCCTGCTGACTTCGGATGATGTCATCATCTGCGACCCGGAGGCCGAGTACGCGCCGCTGGTGGAGCGCCTGCACGGGCAGGTCATCAAGATTTCGCCCACCTCCACCAACTACATCAACCCGATGGACCTGAACCTGGACTATTCGGACGATGAAAGCCCGCTGTCGCTGAAATCCGACTTTATCCTGTCGCTGTGTGAACTGATTGTGGGCGGCAAGGACGGATTGCAGCCGGTGCAGAAAACCATCATTGACCGCTGTGTGCGGCTGGTGTATCAGGACTACCTCAACGATCCGCGCCCGGAGAATATGCCCATTCTGGAGGATTTGTACGACCTGCTGCGGGCGCAGGATGAGAAAGAGGCGCAGTACATCGCAACGGCGCTGGAAATCTACGTCACCGGCTCCCTCAACGTGTTCAACCACCGCAGCAACGTGGACATCAACAACCGCATTGTCTGCTACGACATCAAGGAGCTGGGCAAGCAGCTGAAAAAGATCGGGATGCTGGTGGTCCAGGACCAGGTGTGGAACCGCGTCACCATCAACCGGGCCGCCCGCAAGTCTACCCGCTACTACATCGACGAGATGCACCTGCTCTTGAAAGAGGAACAGACTGCCGCCTACACGGTGGAGATTTGGAAGCGGTTCCGAAAGTGGGGCGGCATTCCCACGGGCATCACCCAGAACGTGAAGGACCTGCTTTCTTCCCGCGAGGTGGAGAACATCTTTGAAAACTCCGACTTCGTGTATATGCTCAACCAGGCGGGCGGTGACCGGCAGATTTTGGCCCGGCAGCTGGGTATTTCCCCGCACCAGCTGTCCTATGTGACCCACTCCGGCGAGGGCGAGGGGCTGCTGTTCTACGGCTCCACCATCCTGCCCTTTGTGGACCACTTCCCCAAGAATACCGAACTGTATCGCATTATGACGACCAAACCCCAGGAAATGAAGGAGGCTGATGGACGATGAAACCCGAAATTCTGCATAACGACCACATGATGTTTCTGGACCGGGCGCTGGAAACCCAGCGCACCGCGCTCCTGACGGCGATGGCGGACGCCGTTTCCGAGTGCCGCACGGCGGCGGATCAGGCCGCTGAACTGACCGAGACCGGCGAGACCGGCCTGCTGCGGCTGGTGGAGATTCTGTGCGCCGCCAAGGTCCAGCGCGGGCAGGCCGGTGAGACTGTGCTGGAGGGCACCGAGGTCCAGATTTTGGCCGACGTAGTGGCCCAGCTCTACGCCTGCCTGACCGAGTGCCGCTTCGTGGGTCCGCTGGGGCTGGCGGCCTATGCGGAGCTTTCCAGCATGGCGGCCTCCCTCATGCTGGGGGAATGGTTTGATTAAGGAACCGCGCCTGCGCTTCACGGAGGAAGAACGGGCGGACCCGGCGCTGGAAAAGCCCATCCGCAAGGCGGAGAAGGCCGCCGTCAAAGCGGACAAGGCGCAGGCAAAAATCCCGAAAAAGCAGGTCAAACGGGCCGAGGTGGACCCCAAGACCGGCAAGGTCACGACCAAGCTGGTGCTGGAGGATAAGCCCCGGCCGCCCTCCAAACTGTCCCATACAGTGCGGGACGCGCCGGGCAACGCAGTGGCGGGCAAGCTCCACCAGGAGATCCGCAAGACCGAGGACGGTAACGTGGGCGTGGAAAGCGCCCACAAGTCTGAGGAAGCCGTAGAGACCGGCGTGCATCTGGCGAGGGAGGGCTACCGCAGCCACAAACTGAAACCTTACCGCAAGGCCGCCCAGGCCGAGCGGAAGCTGGAAAAGGCCAACATCGAGGCGCTGTTCCAGAAGTCTGTCTATGAAAACCCTGCGGCAGCCAGCAACCCGCTGTCCCGCTGGCAGCAGAAACAGCAGATCAAGAAGCAGTACGCCGCCGCCAAACGGGCCGCACAGTCCGGCGGGAGCGCCGCCGGTGCCGCCCAAAAGACCGGCAAAGCGGCCAAGACGGTCAAGGAGAAAGCCCAGCAGGCCGGGGCCTATGTGATGCGCCATAAAAAGGGCTTTGGCATCGCCCTGGGCCTATTTTTAATCGTCTGCTTGCTGCTCAACACCATGTCCTCCTGCTCCATGATGGCGCAGAGCATCGGTTCGATGATCTCCGGCACCACCTACCCATCGGATGACCCGGAGCTGGTGGCGGTGGAGGCCAACTACGCCGCCAAGGAGGCCGCGCTGCAAGCCGAGATCGACAACATCGAGAGCAGCCACCCCGGCTATGACGAGTACCGCTATGACCTGGATATGATCGGCCACGACCCCCACGAGCTGGCGGCCTACCTGTCCGCTGTGCTGCAAGGCTACACGCGGGCAAGCGCCCAGGCGGAGCTGGAACGCATTTTCGCGGCCCAATACCAGCTGACGCTGACCGAGGAAGTGGAGGTGCGCTACCGCACCGAGACCCGGACAGACAGCGAGGGCAACGAGTATGACGTGGAAGTGCCCTACAACTACTACATCTTAAATGTGACCCTCACCAGCAAGCCCATCTCCTCCGTGGCGTTGGAGCTGCTGACGCCGGATCAGCTGGAAATGTACCAGGTGTACCGGCAGACGCTGGGCAACAAGCCCCTGATCTTCGGCGGCGGGTCCGCCGACACCAGCGATTCCGAGAGTTTGGCCGGTGTGGAGTTTGTGAACGGCACCCGGCCCGGCAATCAGGAGGTGGTGGACATCGCTAAAAGCCAGGTGGGCAACGTGGGCGGCCAGCCCTATTGGAGCTGGTACGGTTTTAATTCCCGCGTGGAGTGGTGCGCCTGCTTCGTGTCCTGGTGCTACGGCCAGATGGGCCTTTCCGAGCCGCGCTTTTCGGCCTGCCAGGCCCAGGGCATCCCCTGGTTCCAGTCGCATGGACAATGGGGCGGGCGGGATTACGCCAACATCGCCCCCGGCGATGCCATCTTCTTTGACTGGGATTTGGACGGCCGGGCCGACCATGTGGGGATCGTGGTGGGCACCGACGGCAGCAAAGTCTACACTGTGGAGGGCAATTCCGGCGACGCCTGCAAGATCAAGAGCTACTCGCTGACTTATGAGTGCATCAAGGGCTACGGCCTGATGAACTGGTGATTTTTGCGGAGGTATAAAAACTGAATATTGTATCCTTTGGGGGCGGCACGAACAGTGCCGCTCTTTTAGTTGGGCTTCACCGGCACGGGATTCCCGTTGACCTCATCACCTTTGCGGACACCGGGGCGGAGCAGCCCCACACCTATCAGTTCCTTGAAACCATGAACCAATGGCTGCGGGAACATGGGATGCCGCCCATCACGGTGGTGGAGAAGATGGACCGCAGCGGCAACCGCCTGACTTTGGAAACCGAGTGCCTGCGTTCATGTACGCTGCCCTCCATCGCCTACGGCTTCAAGCGGTGTTCACAGAAGCACAAGATCGGACCGCAGGAGAAATTCTGCAACCATCACCCGCTGTGCCGCGCCGTGTGGCAGGCAGGTGGACGGGTCACGCGGTTTATCGGCTACGATGCCGGGGAGCGGAAACGGTATGAACATTCCAGAAAATTCAATGAGGCGGACAAAAAATATGAGAACCGCTACCCGCTGATCGAGGATTGGCACTGGACGCGAGACGATTGTATTCGGGCGATCCAGGAGGCGGGGCTGCCTCTGCCCGGCAAATCGTCCTGCTTTTTCTGCCCCAGTATGAAGCGCAAGGAAATCGAAACCCTGAAACGGCAATACCCCGACCTGTACCGGCGGGCGCTTGCCATTGAAGAAAATGCAATGCCCCATCTCAAGACCGTCAAGGGGTTGGGGCGCAACTACGCTTGGAAAGAGCGATATGGAATGGAGTGATTGACTATGGCTAAGAACAAAATCGAGCGCATCGACCAGGAGATCGCCAAAACTCGCGAGAAGATCGCGGAACAGCAGGAAAAGCTGAAGGCCCTGGAAGCGCAGAAAACCGAGGCGGAGAACCTGGAAATCGTTCAGATGGTGCGCGCTGTGCGCATGACCCCGGCCCAGCTGAACGCCCTGCTGTCGGGCGGCATGGTGCCCGGCCAGGCGGCGCTTCCCGCCGATCCCGAACAGGAGGACATGACCCATGAAGAATAAGAAGATTTTCAGAACCTTTGCCGCCCTTTGCATCTGCCTGATGCTGATGGGCGGTTTCTCTGTGACTGCCTTTGCCCAGGGCGCTGACCCTGCGCCCACGGCCACACCGGCTGCGGACGCCACCAACGACAGCAATGTGGTGGTGGAAGAAACCGAGGATACCCCGCCGCTGACCCCGGAAGGCAACGCCGCCCTGGTGGATGACTACGGCGGCAACAAGCAGCTCATCACCGTCACCACCAAGGCGGGCAACTACTTCTATATCCTCATCGACCGTGCCAACGAGGACAAGGAAACCGCCGTCCACTTCTTAAACCAGGTGGACGAGGCCGACCTGATGGCGCTGATGGAGGACGAAGAGACTACACAGGAAGCCCCTGCCGTCTGCAACTGCACGGAAAAATGCGCCGCCGGTGCGGTGGACACGGCCTGCCCGGTGTGCGCCGTGAATATGGCAGAGTGTACGGGCCAGGAGCCGGAACCCACCCCTGACCCGGAAACAGAGCCGGAGCCGGAACAGGAACCGGCAGGGCTGAACCCGGCGATGCTGCTGGTGGTGCTGGCTGTGCTGGGCGGCATCGGTGCGCTGGTCTACTTCAAATTCATCAAGCAGAAGCCCAAGACCAAGGGCAGCGACAACCTGGATGATTACGACTACGGCGAGGACGATACCGAACAGGAGGACGAGGACCTCTGGGAGGCCAAGGAATCCGACGAGCCGGAGGACGTTGACGGGGGCGGCGATGAGGAAAGCGAGACCCCGGCCAAATGACCCGATTTACCGACAACCCCTATGAACCCATGATGACGCGCAGGCCGGAGGGCGGGAAGGCAGCTTCCCGTCCTCCCTCTTTATCTCCCGGCCACCCCTGTTATGGCTGCGGAAACTACCGCCCCGGCCAGCCTTGCGTGGGTTTCTGCCACAAAGAGCTGACCGCGTGGCTGCGTGAAAGGAAAAAAGCAAAATGAACCCTTTTATTCAATTTCTCATTGTGTTCGACCTGATCTGCTTCGGCGTCTACTTTGGCGGCGACATCGTTTGCACGGCGCTTGCCAAGGTACGCAAAAAACCGGGCCAGAAAGACCCCTATGAATTTGAAGTGGAGGACGAACCCGCTGAACCGCCTCTGTCCATTGACGCCATCCGCCACTTGTTCCGCGGCGAGGTCCACGATTTTGTCCGAAACAAACTTCTGCCCTGCGGGCAGGAGACGCTTTCCACCTTGACCGAGCCGGAGCAGACGGCGGCGCGGTTCCTGTTCTGCGCCCTGATCGGCTATCTCAAAGAGGAAGCCCCGATGGATGAGCAGAGCTTCCCGATGGTGATGGAGATGCTGAACTACGCCGAGGGTGCGAAAGAGGACGGCGACAAGGACGTGATCGACATTCTGATGGAGGAAACCGCCGCCCGGACCCGCCAGCGCGAGGAATATTTCAGCGATTACCGCCGCTACCAGCTCATGCAGGTAGATAAGGAGCGGGTGCTGCTGGCCTGCCGGGTCATCATCAACGACCTGCTGGGAAAGCTGTACCGCTATGATTACAACGTCGGTTATGACTGCCTTCTGGACGATGGCAACAGCGTTTCCAGAAAACTGAAAAAATCCAACGAAGAAATGGAGGTTGAGGAAGATGCGCCTTGTGATCGCTGAGAAGCCCTCGGTGGCAAAATCCCTGGCCACCGTGCTGGGCGCTGCCACCCGCAAAGATGGCTACCTGGAGGGCAACGGTTGGCTGGTGAGCTGGTGCCTGGGGCACCTGGCCGGGCTGGCAGATGCCGCCACTTACAACCCCGACTATGCCAAGTGGCGCTATGATGACCTGCCGATTCTGCCGGAAACCTGGCGTTTTACCATCGCCAAGGACAAACGGGATCAGTTTGACGTGCTGCGTACCCTGCTGCGGCGGGAGGACGTGACCGAGGTAGTCAACGCCTGCGACGCCGGGCGCGAGGGCGAGCTGATCTTCCGCACGGTCTACTGCCTGGCGGGCTGCCAGAAGCCCATGAAACGGCTGTGGATCAGCAGCATGGAGGATTCCGCCATCCGGGAGGGCTTTGCACACCTGCGCCCCGGCGCGGACTATGACGGACTGCATCAGGCGGCCCTCTGCCGTGCCAAAGCGGACTGGCTGGTGGGTATCAACGCCACCCGGCTGTTTTCGGTACTGTACCACCGCACTCTCAACATTGGGCGGGTCATGTCCCCGACGCTGGCCCTCATCGTTCAGCGGGAGGCAGAGATCGACGCCTTCAAGCCGGTGCCGTTTTATACGGTGGCGCTGGACCTGCCCGGTTTTACCGCTGCCAGCGCCCGCATGGACAAGAAAGCCGATGCCGAACAGCTGAAAAACGCCTGCCAAAGCGGCACGGTGACGGTCAAACAGGTGGCGCGCAGGGACAAATCCGAGAAGCCGCCCGCCCTCTATGACCTCACCACCCTCCAACGGGACGCCAACCGCCTGTTAGGCTTCACGGCGCAGCAGACGCTGGACTATCTGCAAAACCTCTATGAAAAGAAGCTATGCACCTATCCCCGGACGGACAGCCGATACCTGACCTCGGATATGGCTGAAAGCCTGCCGGTGCTGGTGAATTTGGTCGCCAACGCCATGCCGTTCCGCAAAGGCATCGCCATTTCCTGCGATACAGCGGCGGTCATCAACGACAAGAAAGTGACCGACCACCATGCGGTAATCCCTACACGCAACATCCGGGAGGCGGACCTGTCTGCTTTGCCAGTGGGGGAACGGGCGATTTTGGAGCTGGTGGCCCTGCGGCTGCTGTGTGCGGTGGCCCAGCCCTATACCTTTGCGGAAACTGCCGTTGTTGTGGAGTGCGATGGCGCGGAGTTCACCGCCAAAGGGCGCACGGTGAAGCAGCCCGGCTGGCGGGCGCTGGACGCTGCCTATCGGGCCAGCATGAAAAGTGCGCCGGAACAGGACGGCAATTCCGAAGATAAGGCGTTGCCGGAACTGGCCGAAGGCCAGGAACTGCCGGTCGCCGGTGCCGCCGTTAAGGAGGGCAAGACTACCCCGCCCAAACACTTCACCGAGGACACACTGCTCTCCGCGATGGAAACTGCCGGGAAAGACGATATGCCGGAGGATGCCGAGCGCAAAGGGCTGGGGACGCCTGCCACCCGTGCCGGGATTTTGGAAAAGCTGGTGTCCACCGGCTTTCTGGAACGCAAAAAGAGTAAGAAAACCGTACAGCTCATGCCCTCCCACGATGCCATTTCCCTGATTACCGTCCTGCCGGAGCAGCTTCAATCCCCGCTGCTGACCGCCGAGTGGGAGTACCGGCTGGGCAAGATCGAGCGCGGCGAGCTGGCCCCGGAGGACTTTATGGCCGAGATCACCGCCATGCTGAAGGAGCTGGTGGGGACCTATCAGGTCATCAAGGGCAGCGAGTACCTGTTCACCCCGCCCCGTGAGGTAGTGGGCAGATGCCCCCGCTGCGGCGGCGAAATTGCAGAAATGCAAAAAGGCTTCTTCTGCCAGGACAAATCTTGCAAATTTGCAATCTGGAAGAACAGCAAGTGGTGGGCCGCGAAGCGTAAACAGCCCACCAAGGCCATCGTGGCGGCGCTTTTGAAGGATGGCCGCGCTCGCGTGACCGGCCTGTATTCCGAGAAAAGCGGCAAGACCTACGACGCCACCGTGGTGCTGGAGGATACCGGCCAGTACGTCAACTTCAAGCTGGACTTTGACCGGCAGAAAGGCGGCGGCAAATGAAACTGAGTTTGTATGAACAGGAAACGATTATCCTCTATAACCAGGCCGAGGCCACCGCCGAGGTCTATTCCCACGACCCGCGCCTGCTGGAAAAGCTGCGGCGGCTGGCGGAGAAATACCCGGACCAGATCGTGAAAAAGGACCGCCAGACCTTCGTGGTGCCCAAACGCTGCGTGTCGGTGCGGGAGCCGTACAGCGCCGAGCGCCGCAAGGCCGCCAGCGAACGGGCCAAGGCTGCCGGGTACAGGCCGCCCATCCCCAAAGCGGGCGGTAAGTGAGCATGGGCGAGAGCGTATTTGAAGTCGTAAAACAGTCCGTCACCGTCCGGGAAGCGGCGGAGCTTTACGGCATCGCGGTGGGGCGCAGCGGCATGGCCTGTTGCCCCTTCCACGATGACCGCCACCCCAGCATGAAGGTGGACGCCCGTTTCCACTGTTTTGGCTGCGGCGCAGACGGCGACGTGATCGACTTCACCGCCCGGCTCTATGACCTGTCCCCCAAGGAGGCCGCCGAAAAGCTGGCCCAGGATTTTGGCCTTTCCTATGACAACAAGGCCCCGCCCCGGCGAAGCTATGTCCGGCAAAAATCCGAGGCGCAGGTACGGAAAGAAAAACGGGAACACGGCTGGCGCGTCCTGACGGACTACTACCACCTGCTCCGAAAATGGGAGGCCGACTATTCCCCCAAGATGCCGGACGAGGACCCGCACCCGCGCTTTTTGGAGGCCATCCAGAAAAAAGACTACATGGGCTATCTGCTGGACACCTTTCTCGACAGCAGCACCGAGGAACAGGACCAGTGGATCGCAGAACACACCGCTGAAATTTCGGCCATAGAAGGGAGAGTGAACATCATGGCTGACAAACCCACCAACCGGGAACGGTTGCAGCAAATCACGGCGGGCATCGAGCAGGGTATCAAGGAACTGTTCGAGAGCGAAAAGTATATGCGCTACCTGTCCGTGATGTCCCGGTTCCACCGCTACTCCGTCAACAACACCATGCTCATCTATATGCAGAAGCCGGACGCCACGCTGGTGGCCGGGTACAACAAGTGGAAAAATCAGTTTGAGCGTCATGTGAAGCGCGGCGAACACGGCATTACCATCATTGCGCCCACGCCATTCAAGAAAAAGATTGAGGAACAGAAGCTGGACCCGGACACCAAGGCCCCCATCCTGGACGCAGAGGGCAAGGCGGTCATGGAGGAACGGGAAGTTGAGATCCCCATGTTCCGCCCGGTGAAGGTGTTCGATGTAAGCCAGACGGACGGCAAACCCCTGCCGGAGCTGGCGTCCACCCTGTCCGGGAACGTCCAGAACTACGAGGCTTTCATGGAGGCGCTGCGCCGGTCCGCGCCGGTGCCGCTCTCTGTGGAGCCGATGGCAGCCAACATGGACGGATATTTCTCGCCGGACCGGCAGCGCATCGCCATCCGTGCTGGCATGAGCGAGGTACAGACCGTTTCCGCCGCCGTCCATGAGATCGCCCACAGCAAGCTGCACAACTACGCTAAGGCTCAGGAGGAAGCGGTCAGGGCCGGTGACAAGGAGCCGCCCAAGAAGAAAGACCGCAATACCGAGGAGGTGGAAGCCGAGAGCATTTCCTACGCGGTTTGCCAGTATTACGGTATCCAGACCGGCGAGAACAGCTTCGGCTACATCGCCAACTGGAGCCAGGGTAAGGAGCTGCCGGAGCTGCGGGCCAGTTTGGAAACTATCAATAAGACCGCCGGTGAGCTGATTAACGACATCGACCGGCACTATAAGGTTATCTGCAAGGAGCGCGGTATTGACCTGACTGCTGCCCCGGAACCGCAGCTGGACCCTATCGAGCAGCTGGCAGCCGACATCGACCAGTTTTCTTTTGACTACGATACCTATGAATATCGGGATCAGGTGGATAATCGTGAGGATGCGCTGCGGGAACTGACCGCTACGCTCCGCAGCGGGGATGCCAGCGGTGTTCGGGACTGGCTCCAGGAATTTGCCGATGAAAATGAACCTGGAGAAGCGGTCACAAAAGCTGCCGAGCTGTTGGATCGTCTGGACCAGCTGGTGCCGGAACCTGACCCCAACCTTGTGAAAATGGCGGATGAAGCGAGGGCGATGGGCGTAGATACTGCGTGGAACTCTGATAAGGAATTCCCGGTATCCTTCGATACTGAAAGGACCCAGCCCAGCGCCGAAGCCCAGGAGGCCCTGTTGCTGGTTGATGATGCCACTTATCTTCATGTTCAGTCCTGCGACACCGGCTGGGACTACACGCTCTACGATGCAGCGACCATGAAGCAGCTGGACGGCGGCCAGCTGGATGCGCCGGAGCTGTCGCTGTCCACCGCTGCGCTGAAAATCTGTGAGATGCGCGGCATGGGCGGCCAGTCCATTCGCTATGCACCGCTGTCCATGATCGAGACCTTGCAGGAGGCGGCAATCCAACAGATGCAGGCAGCGGCTCAAGCCGCTGTGCCGGAAGTCACCCAGCTGCCGGATGCCCCGGAGCAGGCGCTGGACGAATACCCCATGCCGGACCCGGCGCTGACCCAAGACGATTTGGAAAAGTGCGGCTACCTGGACAGCGACCTTCTGCCCCTTTCCAAAGAGCGGGCCTACGAGCTGATGGCGCAGGACCTGACTGTGTACATGGTCCAGCAGGGAGAGAATCCGGCGATGGCCTTTGATACCGCCGACCTGGACGCCCACGATGGCATTTTTGCCGTCACCCGTGAGGAATGGGAGGATAGTCCCTCCTTTGATGCTCAGGTCATGGACCGCATGGACCACCAGCAGGAACGGGAGCAGGCGTTTCTCAACCACAAGGGCGATTGCTATGCCATCTATCAGGTAAAGCACACCGATGAACTGAGGGACATTCGCTATGAAGGGCTGGAATGGGTCAAGTCCATCGGGCGGACTGTGCAGCGCGATAACTACGATCTGGTCTATACTGCGCCGCTCACACCCGGCGACCTGAAAGGCAGCGTGCTGGATAATCTTGAATACCGCTTCAACAACGAACACCCTGCCGACTACCGCCACCCGTCTATGAGCGTCAGTGACATCGTTGCCATCAAGCAGGACGGCAAGGTATCCTGTCATTACTGCGACAGTTTTGGCTTTCAGCAAATCCCCGGCTTCCTGCCGGACAATCCGCTGAAAAGTGCGGAGATGACGGTGGAGGACGACTACGGCATGATCGACGGCGTTATCAACAACGGCACCAAGGAGCCGACGGTGGCCCAGCTGGAACAGCAGGCCCGCAGCGGCCAGCCCATCTCTCTCATGGATTTGGCGGCCGCCGCCCACCGGGAAGATCGGGACAAGAAGAAGTCCGTCATGGATCAGCTGAAAAGTCAGCCTAAATCCGAACACAAAAAGACAGCGCCCAAAAAGAGCGCGGAAAGGGAGATCTGATATGAACGCTATGACCTTTGAGGAAACCAATTTGCTGTGTATCTACAACCCCGGCAGTCGCCTGGGAGCCATCGAGGCGTTGTCCGAGATGCGTGGCCATCTGGAGCCGGACGAGACCGAACTGCTGGCCCTGACCGACAGCACCCTCGCCAAGCTGCGTGCCATGACTGACGTCGAGTTTGACGAGCTGGAACTGTACCCGGATTTTGACGAGTAACACCCTGTTTTGACCAGCCGGGGCGGCCACCGTGCCGCCCCTTTTCGATTCCTGAATGGAAGGGAGGACAGATAACCATGCCAACCAAAGCAGAAATGTACGCGCAGATGGCGGAGAAGGTCGCGGTCCAGCTCACCGGCAGTTGGCAGGAGTGGGCGGGCTTTCTCACCAACGCTGCCCGACTCTACAAGTATCCATTCCATGAGCAGCTGATGATCTACGCTCAGCGCCCGGACGCTACCGCCTGCGCCGAGTACGACCTGTGGAATGACCGCATGGGCCGGTATGTGCGGCGCGGTTCCAAGGGCATCGCCCTGGTGGACGATTCCGGGGACCGGCCCCGCCTGCGCTATGTGTTCGATATTTCCGACACCGGCACGCGGGAACATTCCCGCACCCCCTGGCTGTGGACGCTGAACGAGGAACACACCGCGCCGGTCATGGCGATGCTGGAACGCAACTACGATGTGAGCGGCGGCGACCTGGCCCAGCAGCTGGCCGATGTGGCCGCCAAGCTGGCGGAGGAATACTGGGCTGACCACCGGCGGGATATTCTCCCTATCGTTGACGGTTCCTTTTTGGAGGAGTACGATGAGTACAACATCGAAGTCCAGTTCAAATCCGCCGCCACGGTCAGCATCACCTACGCCCTGATGTCCCGCTGCGGGCTGGAGCCGGAGCAATATTTCAGCCATGAGGACTTCATGCCGATCTTCGACTTCAACACCCCCGCCGTGATCGGGGCGCTGGGCACAGCCATCAGCCAGGCAAACCAGCAGGTGCTGCGGCAGATCGGCGTCACCATCCAGAACTATGAGCGCGCCAAGAGCGCGGAAAGGAGTGCCACACATGGAGAACAACCTGACTTACATTCAGAGCGGGGATTACCTGATTCCCGACCTGCGCCTGAGCGAGCAGCCGCAGAAGCCCCTGGGCAAGTACGGCAGGATGAGGAAAGCCTATCTGAAGGAACACCGGCCCATCCTTTACAACCAGCTGCTGATGACCGAGAAGCTGTACCCGCACCTTCTGGAGATCGACGAGACGGCACAGAGCCGTCTGGAACAGATGATGCCGCAGCTGGCCGAGGAAGTGGGCGCGACGGAAGCGCTGAAAGCCGCCGACCCGATGCAGTGGGTGGGCCTGATGAACACCTGCAAAGCCCAGGCCGAGGAGATTCTGATGATGGAACTTATCAACAGCTGACCCTAAACCTGTTCCTCTCCGAAGCGGAACAGATTCAACAGATCGACGAAGCAGAGAGTGTGAAAACGCCCTCTGCTTTTTCTTTTGCCCAGGCAGATATAGACCATGTTCTGCGGCTCGGCGGCAACACGGACCGCTTTCGGGAGCGTGTCGCTGTGGAATTTGAAAAGCAGAAGCCTATTTCAGAAATCGCGGCGTATCTGCCAACCCTCTACCACGGCGGCAGCGGGGTCGGCAGTGTTACCGCATGGTACGCCGAGGACGGCATCCACCTTTCCCACGGAAAATTCGCCCGCTATGACAGATCCGCGCAGCTTTTGTCCTGGCAGGACGCCGCCGAACGGATTGGGCAGCTTTTGGAAGTGGGCCAGTTTGCCTCCAATGTGGAGCTGGCTGAGGCCGAAAGTTATGAACGGTCCCTGCTGGCAGACGAGTTTTGGAGCCTGTACCACGACTTAAGTGAGGAAGCCAGGAACGCCGGATACCTGCAAAGCCTTTCCCTCATTCAAGGGAATGGTTTCCCGGAGGAGTCCGCGTGGCTTACCGGGCAGCTGGCAAATCCGGCGTTTCGGGCAGCACTTTTGGACGAGTATCAGCAGTTTTTGACTGCCCATCAGGATAACCGGGCGCTGCTGCGGTTCCATTATCACCACCTGGAAGGGATGCTGGCAAGGCTCCGTGACCTGGACCTGCCGCGTAAAACCTTCTCTACCGAGCTGGCGGAGGTGCCATCGGCCAAGCGGTTTATCACAGAGGATGAAATAGATGCCGCTCTGACCAGCGGCAGCGGCATGGCAGGCGGTAAAGGACGTATTTTTGCCTTTTTCCAGGAAAGCCATACCGACAAGGAGAAGGTAGATTTTCTCAAGCACGAATATGGCATCGGCGGACGTTCCCACGCCTTGTCCGGCGCGGCTGGCAGTGATGAATGGTATGACGGAAAAGGATTGCACTTCAAAAAAGCCGGATGCCCGGACGTGCATCTCACCTGGGATAAAGCTGCCAAGCGGATCACCGCCCTGATTCAACAAGGGCGCTACCTTTCAGCGCAGGAGCAGGCCGAGTTGGAGCAGCGGCAGGAAGAAGCAGACCTTGCCGAAGCAGACGCTATGGCGGCGCAGCAGGCTGAACTGTCCATCCAGGATTCTTTGGAACAGTACAAACCCATTGTTCGCACCGCGCTGGAGGCGGATACCGCCTACCGCAACGCCTGCGGCCACTCGGATCACGAAAACGCAGTAATCGAGGGCAACGCCGCCGTGCGCCGGGCGGTGCTAAATTCCGGCGACCTGGAACTGATCCGGCTCTACTCCGATGTGCCGGAGTTCCGTCACCGCCTGCATGGCGAGGTCATTGACGAGACCTATCCCAAACTCCATGAGCTGCTGCGCCCACTTTCGGACAATGACATTGACCGAGCCATCCAGGACTGGAACGGCAAGATCGAAAGCAAGCACGCCGTTGTCCGCTACATGAAGGACCACGCCCGTGAAAAAGACACCGCCGCATGGCTGGCCCATGAGTTTGACGGCGGCGACAGCAAAACTCCGTTTGCAGTACGCCCGGAAAGCCCCAATGGAACGATGCTGCCCTGGCCCAAGGTGCAGCGCCGGATCGCCCAGCTTATCAAGGAAGATCGGTTCTATACCGAAGTGGAACAGGACCGTTTTGACAACATCGACCCCATCGCCATCCGGGAAGCTCTGGCCGAGCGCGGCATCGTGAACGGCCAGGTGGTAGACCCGGAAAAGCTGGACAATGACCCGTTTATCCAGCAGGTCATGGCCAACGTGGAACGTGCCGCCGGAGGGGATGAGCCGGAAGCCTACACCAGCCCAGGTGGCCGCACCTATCACCCAGGAGATGCCATAGACGCTTTCATTGATGATAAAAGCCCCGTGGTTCGGATGGTTCTTGACCATGTGGACGAGGATTACATTTGGTACACCATGCCCAGCGTCCCTGACCAGGAGCCAGTAGAGATGCGGCGCGAAATATTTGAGAAATATCTGGACAATGGTGAGTTCCTGCCTGTACCTGTGCCGGACTTATCCGGCCAGCCCATCACCCGCGAGGGAGACACTCTCACCATCGGCAGCGGCGAACCTACCCATGAGATGGATATTACCGTATCGGATGAGGAAGATGAAGCCATCCGGCAGGCTATCCCGGAAACAGAAGCCCCCGCCACCTACGACCCCGCAACACCCCCTTACCATGTGGGTGATACGGTTTATCTGGACAATCAGGAGTACCAGCTCACCGAGCTGCGGGAAGATACGGTGCAGCTGCTGCCCACCGGCATGAGCTACCCCATTTACCGGGTCGAGAGCCGGGAGCGGTTCGAGACGCTGCTGCGTGCGGACACCCGCAACGAAGCCATCAACGACTTTTTGCCTGTAAACCCCGACACGGCAGACCAGGACCTGCGGGACGTGCTGGCCCACGGCCTGATCGGCGCGCCGGACAAGGCGGAGCTGTCCGAACTGATGCGCACCGGCAAGCCCAACCGCGAGATCGCCCAGTGGCTGGGCCGGGCCTTCCCCGGCATCGTGGAAACGATGGAGCTGGAGACCGGCGACACCGCCGATTACCGCACCACGTCCGAAGGCATCGAGTTGGAAGTGCTGGATGCAGACGAAAAGCGGCTGGCCATGCTGTTCTTCCGCTGGGATGAGGTCGCGCCCCTGCTGCGCGGGCTGTATGCCCGCCAGCTGGACGGCTTTGGGCAGGAGCAGGCCGAACCGGCTATTGCCGCTGATACCACTGTCGAAGAACCTATTGAAACCGCCAAGCCCACCGAGGAACCCACCGCCGAGACACCGGCGTTCCATTCCGAGCCGGTGACCGTCTATCCTGGCGAACAGAACCATCTGCCCTATGATGTGGTGGTGGAGCGGCTGCACGTTAACCAGCCGGAACCTACGCCGCCGGAACCGCGTCCGCCTGAGAATTTCCGCATTCTGGACGATGACCTGGGGAAAGGCGGGCCAAAGGAAAAATTCTGGCGCAATATCAAAGCAATCGCCACACTGAAGCAGATCGAGCAGGAAAATCGCTATGCCACCCCGGAAGAACAGCATATTCTCTCGCAATATGTGGGCTGGGGCGGGCTGGCGGACGCCTTCGACCCGGACAAACCCGCGTGGGCCGCTGAGTATGCGGAGCTGAAGGAACTGCTGACCCCGGAAGAATATGAAGCGGCCAGAGCCTCCACCCTCAACGCCCACTACACCAGCCCCACTGTGATTCGCGCCATCTACGACGCGGTAGAACAGATGGGCTTTCGCACCGGCAACATTCTGGAGCCGTCCTGCGGTGTGGGCAATTTCTTCGGGATGCTGCCGGAGAGCATGGCCGGCAGCCGTCTGTACGGCGTGGAACTGGATTCCATCAGCGGCCGGATTGCAAAGCAGCTCTACCCCAAGGCCGACATCACCGTGGCAGGATTTGAGACCACCGACCGGCGGGACTTCTATGACCTTGCCATCGGTAACGTCCCTTTCGGACAGTATCAGGTGAACGACAAAGCCTACAACAAACTGGGCTTCAACATTCACAACTACTTTTTCGCAAAATCGTTGGACCAGGTGCGGCCGGGCGGCGTGGTGGCTTTCGTCACCAGCCGCTATACGATGGACGCCAAGGATTCCACCGTGCGCCGGTATCTGGCCCAGCGGGCCGAGCTGCTGGGAGCCATCCGCCTGCCAAACAATGCGTTCAAGGCAAATGCCGGAACTGAGGTCGTTTCGGATATTCTCTTCCTGCAAAAGCGGGACCGTCCGCTGGACATTACCCCGGACTGGACGCAGACCGGCCGGACCGAGGAAGGCTTCACGGTCAACCAGTATTTTCTCGACCACCCGGAGATGGTGCTGGGGCAGCCCACCGCCGAAAGCACCCAATACGGCAAGCAGGATTACACCGTGGTCCCCATCGAGGGGCTGGAGCTGGCCGACCAGCTGCACGATGCCGTGAAGTATATTCACGGCACCTACCAGGAGGCCGCGCTGCCGGAGCTGGGCGAGGGCGAGGACATCGACGATTCCCTCCCGGCTGACCCGGATGTAAAAAACTATTCCTACACGGTGGTGGACGGGGCGGTGTACTTTCGGGAAAACAGCCGCATGGTGCGCCCTGACTTAAACGCCACCGCCGAGGCCCGCGTCAAAGGGCTGGTGGGGCTGCGGGACTGTGTGCAGCAGCTCATCGACCTGGAGATGGACGCCGCCGCGCCGGATGCCGACATCCGGGCGCAGATGGCCGAACTGAACCGCCGCTATGACGATTTCTCCGCTAAATATGGCCTTATCAACGACCGGGCAAACCGGCTGGCCTTTGCCGATGACAGCAGCTATTACCTGCTCTGTGCGCTGGAAGTGCTGGACGAGGACGGCAGGCTGGAACGCAAGGCGGATATGTTCACCAAGCGCACTATCAAACCCCATGAGGCCGTCACCACCGTGGACACGGCCAGCGAGGCGCTGGCGGTCTCCATCTCGGAGAAAGCCTGCGTGGACATGGCTTATATGGAACAGCTCACCGGCAAAACCGGCGAGGAACTGGCGGACGAGCTGCGGGGTGTCATCTTCCGTGTGCCGGGCCAGACCGAACCGGACGGGACGCCCCATTATGTGACCGCCGATGAATACCTCTCCGGCAACGTGCGCCGGAAGCTGCGCCAGGCCCAGCGGGCGGCGGAACAGGACCCGGCCTTTGCGGTCAACGTGGAGGCCCTCACCGCCGCCCAGCCCAAGGACCTGGACGCTTCCGAGATCGAGGTGCGGCTGGGGGCAACCTGGATTGACAAAGAGTACATTCAGCAATTCATGTACGAAACCTTTGACACGCCCTTTTACCTTCAGCGCAGCATTGAAGTCCACTACTCTGCATTTACCGCCGAGTGGCAGATCTCCGGCAAAAACGCTGTGGGACAGAGAGATGTGGCAGCCTATACCACCTACGGGACCGGCCGCGCCAACGCCTATAAAATCCTCGAAGATTCCCTCAACCTGCGGGATGTGCGTATCTACGATACTGTTGAAGATGCGGACGGCAAGGAGCGCCGGGTGCTGAACGCCAAGGAGACCACCCTGGCCGCCCAGAAGCAGCAGGCCATCCGGGAGGCGTTCAAGGACTGGATTTGGCGGGACCCGGAGCGGCGGCAGGCGCTGGTGCGCCAGTACAACGAGGAAATGAACGCCACCCGCCCCCGCGAGTATGACGGCAGCCACATTGTTTTCGGCGGCATGAACCCGTCCATCACCCTGCGGGAGCATCAGAAAAATGCCATCGCCCATGTGCTGTACGGCGGAAACACGCTGCTGGCCCACGAGGTGGGCGCGGGCAAGACCTTTGAAATGGTGGGGGCCGCGATGGAGGCCAAGCGCCTGGGGCTGTGCCAGAAATCCCTCTTTGTGGTGCCAAACCACCTGACCGAACAGTGGGCTTCGGAGTTCCTGCGTCTGTACCCGTCCGCCAATATCCTGGTGACAACCAAAAAGGACTTTGAAAAGCACAACCGCAAGAAGTTTTGTGCCCGCATCGCCACCGGCGACTATGATGCCATCATTATGGGCCACTCCCAGTTCGAGAAAATCCCCATCAGCAAGGAACGCCAGGAGCGGCTGCTGCATGAGCAGATTTGGGAAATCACCGAGGGCATCTCCGAGGTGGAGTCCAGCGGCGGGGAACGCTTCACGGTGAAACAGTTGGAGCGGACCAAGAAATCCCTGGAGGCCAGGCTGGAAAAGCTGCAAGCGGAAGGCCGCAAGGACGATGTGGTGACCTTTGAGCAGTTGGGCGTGGACCGGCTGTTCGTGGACGAGGCGCACAACTACAAGAACCTCTTTCTCTACACAAAAATGCGCAACGTGGCGGGCCTCTCCACGACGGACGCGCAGAAATCCAGCGATATGTTCGCCAAGTGCCGCTACATGGACGAGATCACCGGCAGCCGGGGCGTTATCTTTGCCACCGGCACGCCGGTTTCCAACTCCATGACCGAGCTTTATACCATGCAGCGGTATCTCCAATATGACCGGCTGCAAGAGCTGGGCATGACCCATTTTGACTGCTGGGCCTCCCGGTTTGGCGAGACCGTGACGGCGCTGGAGCTGGCCCCGGAGGGCACCGGCTACCGGGCGCGGACCCGCTTCTCCAAGTTTTTTAACCTGCCGGAGCTAATGAACCTTTTCAAAGAAATCGCGGACATCAAGACCGCCGACCAGCTGCACCTGCCCACGCCCCAGGTGGAGTACCACAACATCGTGGCCCAGCCCACCGACATCCAGAAAGAGATGGTAAAGGCCCTCTCTGAACGTGCGTCCGAAGTACACCGGGGCAGCGTGGACCCGTCAGTGGACAATATGCTCAAGATCACGTCGGATGGGCGCAAGCTGGGCCTGGACCAGCGGATCATCAACCAGATGCTGCCGGACGAACCGGGCACCAAGGTCAACCAGTGCGTGGACAACATCATGCAGATCTGGCGGGACGGCGAGGCCGACAAGCTGACCCAGATGGTGTTCTGCGACATCTCCACGCCCCAGGCCAAACCCGCCAAAAAGGTGGCGAAGGCCCTGGACAACCCGACCCTCCACGCTTTGGAGGACGCGGTGCCGCTGCCGGAGCCGGAACCGGCCTTTACGGTGTATGAGGACATCCGTCAAAAGCTCATCGCCAAAGGCGTGCCCGCCGAACAGATCGCCTTTATCCATGAGGCCAACACCGAAGTGCGCAAAAAGGAGTTGTTTTCCAAGGTCCGCACCGGCCAGGTGCGCGTCCTGCTGGGCAGCACCCAAAAGATGGGCGCAGGCACCAACGTCCAGGACCGCCTGGTGGCGCTGCATGACCTGGACTGCCCCTGGCGGCCCGGCGACCTGGCCCAGCGGAAAGGCAGAATTGAACGACAGGGCAACCAAAACGAGACCGTCCATGTGTACCGTTACGTCACTGAGGGGACGTTTGATGCCTACCTCTGGCAGACGGTGGAAAACAAGCAGAAATTCATCAGTCAAATCATGACCTCCAAAAGCCCGGTACGCTCCTGTGATGATGTGGATGAAACGGCGCTCTCCTTTGCCGAGATCAAGGCCCTTTGCGCCGGGGACCCCCGCATCAAAGAGCGCATGGACCTGGATGTGGACGTGTCCCGGCTGAAGCTGCTGAAGGCCGACCACCAGAGCAAGCAGTACCGGCTGGAGGACCAGCTGCTGAAAACCTTCCCGGAGGAGATCGAAAAAAATAAGGGCTTTATCGCCGGGCTGGAAACCGATATGAAAACGCTGGCGGAACACCCCCACCCGGAGGACGGCTTTGCTGGCATGGAAGTCCGTGGCGACACCCTCACCGACAAGGAGAATGCCGGTGCGGCGCTGCTGGACGCCTGCAAGGAGGTCAAGGGGTCCGACCCTGTGCCGGTGGGCAGCTACCGGGGCTTCGCTATGTCGGTGTCGTTTGACGCTTTCCGGCAGGAGTATATGCTCCTGCTGAAAAGCCAGATGACCCACCGGGCGACCCTCGGCACTGACCCGCGTGGAAATCTCACTCGCATCGACAATGCGCTCAGTCAGATGCCCCAGCGGCTGGAGGCGGTGAAGAACCAGCTTGACAACCTTTACCAGCAGCAGGCCGCCGCCAAGGCCGAAGTGGGCAAGCCCTTCCCCCAGGAACAGGAACTGCGAGACAAATCCGCCCGGCTGGCCGAGCTGGACGTACTGCTGAACATGGACGGCCGGGGCCGCCCTGCGCCGGAAGCGGTGCTTGCCAAGAGCGGCCGCCCCTCGGTGCTGGAAGGGCTGAAACGCCCGGTGCCGCCGCGCTGCCCTGAGAAGAAACCCAAACACCACGAACAGGAGGTGCGATAACATGAATACCAATAAAAACACGGCCCTCTATGAGAAGATGGCCGCCGAACAGGATAAGTTTCGGGACTGGCTGAAAAGCCATCCCCCGGAGGAAATCTTAAATCATGCCTACGAGTATACCGTCCGAGAGGATATTCTGATGGCGATGGAGGAACTGGACCTGCCCCAAAGCCGGGCCGCCGCGCTGCTGGCCTCCCCGTCCCCGCTGGCGGATGTCTACAAGGAGTTTGCCGACCGGGAGACTTCCTACATGGATGTGGTGCGGGACAGTATCGAGCAGCGGGCCGAGGCGGCGCTGGACGCCCAGCGGGAGCTTCCGCTCTACCGGCACGACGCCGCCTATGCCCGCGAACAGGGCGATCTGGATTTGTACCGGGCGTCCCGCCGCGCCAACATCGCCTGCAAGGAGGCCATCGAGGCGTCCATTTCGGAACATTACCGGGACAACCGGCTGGACAAGGATGCGGTGCCCCAGGTGATTGAGCAGTTCGGCTATACCCGCACCCTCTATGTGCTGGCAAATACCGTGCAGCAGAAAGAGTGGGATGAGCGTTTCAGCCCGGCCAACAAGGCGTGGGCCAGGACGGTGGACATCCCGCCCAACCCGGACGGCTTTGGCGGCGAACGCAACCTGGACTTTGTGGTGGACAGCCACTCCGGCCTGGTCGATCTGTTCTTGAGCCAGGCGCGGCAGGATTATCTGCGGCTCCAGCCGCTGACATCGGAGGAGATTCACGCCGAGGCCGCCCGGCTGTTGCAGGAGCTTCGTGCGCCGGATACGCCCAACAGCCCCCACGGCACCCATTACATGGCCCGCATCTCGCCGGACTTTCTGGCCCGCGCCGGCACCCAGGCCCATGACCGGCTGATGGCGCTGCTGCCGTTCCGCAGCCTGGCGATCACCGGGCTGGTGGACCGCCCCGGCACCTATGTCACTATCCTGGCCAGCGAGGACCGTTCCAAAGAGCTGCGCCAGCGCCGCCCTTCGGTCCGCCGCCAGCTGAAACAGGAGCCGCGCCCCGCTGAAAAGAAAGCTCACATCCATAAGAAAAAGGAGCCGGAGCGGTGAGCGGCCCCAAACGCAAACGGGAGGTGCAGCTGAACTTCCGGGTCTCGCCGGAGGAACTGGCGCTGATTGAGCAGAAGATGGCCCAGCTGGGGACAAAGAACCGGGAAGCCTACCTGCGCAAGATGGCCCTGGACGGCTATGTGGTGCGCCTGGAACTGCCGGAGCTGAAGGAGTTGGTGTCCCTGATGCGCTATTCCAGCAACAACTTAAACCAGCTGACCCGCCGCGTGCATGAAACCGGGCGCATTTACGACGCCGACCTGGAGGATATAACCCGGAGGCAGGATGCTTTGTGGGATGGGGTGCATCGGATATTGACCCAGCTGGCAAAGCTGACGTGACAGGGGCATACGCCCCGGCTTTGAGGGAGGTCCGGCGTGTGCAGGCTGCATCGCTGGCCTCCCTCTTTTTTTCTTTGCCCGTATCGTTGCACTTTTGCGGGCCGCAGGCGATAATATCATCAGAAACGGAGGTGAAGGCTGATGTTGACATTTGAAAATATCTTGGAGTTGTTTCAAGAGTATCTGCTGCGTGACTCGGAGGAAGAAGTCCTCCCCTGCAAGCGTGGCTATGTCCGATTGACCTGGAACAAGGATTCCCGCTACTGCGTGGACGGCATCCTCTGCCGGACCCCGGAGGAACTGTTTGACCTGCTGCTCACGGATTACCAGGACTTTGAATTGCTCCGCCGGACGAAAGGCCGCCGAGAGGTTACAGAGGCCGATGAAAAAGCCGTGGGAAAATTGTGCCAGCCCTACCTGGACTGGCGGAAGGAGGCGCTGAAATGAGAGCGGTGCTGTTTGTTTTGAAATTGGGGCTGAAAATCCTGGCTGCGCCGTTGGTGCTGGCGCTGATGTTGTTCACCTGGGTATGCTTCGGGCTGCTGTATGCGTCCAGCTTTATCTTCGGCCTGGCCTCCGCAGTGGTGGCGCTGCTGGGGATCGCGGTGCTTGTGACCTACTCGCCGCAAAACGGCCTGATCCTGCTGGTGATTGCCTTCCTGGTCAGCCCGCTGGGCCTGCCGATGGCCGCTGCCTGGCTGGTGGGTAAGGTGCAGGACCTGCGGTATGCGATCCAGGACGCGGTGTACGGCTGAATAGGAAGCGAAGAATTGCCGGGAGTGAAGCCCCGGCAATTTTGACTTTACTTTCGTGCTAATTTCGCGTATAATATTAGCATGAAAGGAAGGTGAAGGACGTGAGCCAATTTCAACAGCTGGACCAGCTGATGGAACGTCAGGACGGGATGCTGCGCACCGGGCAGGCCCTCGCGGCCGGGATCTCAAAACCTGTTTTTTATCAATTCGTGCAGTCTCGTGGGCTGGAACAGGCGGCGCATGGGATTTATCTTTCCAAAGACGCCTGGGTGGATGCCATGTATCTGCTGCATCTTCGCTGTCCGCAGGCGGTTTTTTCCCATGAAACGGCGCTGTTTTTCCACGACCTGACCGACCGGGAGCCGCTGGCCTATTCTGTCACGGTCAAGACGGGGTACAACCCCACCCGGCTTAAAGGTGAGGGCGTCCAGGTCTTTACCATCAAGGCGGAGCTGCATGAGGTCGGCCTGACAACCGCGCAGACCCCCTTCGGTCACGATGTGCCGGTCTATGATATGGAACGGACAATCTGCGATGTGCTGCGCAGCCGGAGCCACATTGAGATACAGACATTCCAAGACGCTCTGAAAGCGTATGCCCGCCGGAAAGATAAGGACCTGCGGACGCTGGTGCGCTATGCCAGGCTGTTCCGGGTCGAGAAGATTTTACGCCAGTATTTGGAGGTACTCCTATGATAAAGACAGCCAGACAACTGAAAGATTTGATCCGTAACCTGTCAAAGAAAAATGCTGCGGATGCGCAGGTTTTGACGCGCAACTATATGATGGAGCGTTTTCTGGAACGCATTTCTCTCTCGTCCTACCAGGACAAATTCATCCTCAAGGGCGGGATGCTGGTGGCCGCGATGGTCGGTCTGGACGCCCGCTCCACGATGGACCTGGACGCAACGGTCAAGGGGGCCAACGTCAGTGTCGAGGATGTGGAGAACATGATGGCCGAGATCATCGCTGTTCCCATTGATGACGGCGTTACCTTCCAGGTGAAAAGCATTTCGGAAATCATGGATGAAGCGGAATATCCCGGCATTCGGGTCACGATGACAACGCTCTTTGACGGGGTGCGCACCCCGCTGAAAATCGACATTTCCACCGGCGACGCCATCACCCCTAAAGAGGTGCGGTACAGCTTCAAGCTCATGCTGGAGGACCGCTCCATTGACGTTTGGGCCTATAACCTGGAGACCGTGCTGGCTGAAAAGCTGGAAACCATCATCACCCGCACCACGACCAACACCCGCATGAGAGATTTTTACGACATCGCCATTTTACAACAACTCTATGGCAGCACTCTGGACCCGCACGTTCTCCATGACGCGCTGCTGGCGACAGCCCACAAGCGCGGCACCGAGCGCCATCTGGCCGAGGCCGCCGAAGTCTTTGATGAAGTGGAGAACAGCCCGGTCATGCAGGACCTGTGGGCGGCCTATCAGAAAAAGTTCTCCTATGCGTCCGACCTTGGCTGGGATACGGTCATGGCTGCGGTCCGTCAGCTGTTCGCTCGTTGCGAGGGCACGGTATGAAAAAGCGTGGACACTACTGCAAGGTCTGTGGCGAGTATAAGGCAAACGAAAAGTTTTCTGGCAAGGGACACGCCGCGCACATTTGTAAAACCTGCGCCGCTCTCCCGCCAGAAAAGCAGGCAGAAGAAATGACGCTTACCCGGCTTGTCAACCTTCCCTGGCGATTATCCAAAGAACAACTTTCGTGGCTGAAGAAACGGATGAAGGACAAGCGGGATGCCGTGCGAACCCTGGCGACGGAACAATATGAAATTCGGTTCCCTCCCAGGATAGAACTGGATGAATTGGAAGATGACTTTGAAGAAGATTTCGATTTTTATATGGACGAGGAAACTGATATAGAGTAAACCGATGCGGTCTGTGATGAGCAGGCCGCTTATTTTTTGGAAAGGAGGCGGACCCCACATGGCCACCACCCGCATTATACCGCTGCACGCCGGCAAGGGCCGCACGGTCGGCAAGGCGATCAGCGACATCATCGACTATGTAAAAAATCCAGAAAAGACCGACCACGGTAGGCTCATCACCAGCTACCAGTGTGACAGCCGCGTGGCCGATGCGCAGTTCCTGCTGGACAAGCAGACCTACGCCGCCCGCACCGGCCGGGTGCGCGGTGCGGACGACGTGATCGCCTACCACCTGCGGCAGTCCTTTGTGCCGGGCGAGATCACGCCGGAGGAAGCAAACCGCCTGGGCGTGGAGCTGGCCCGGCGCTTCACCAAGGGCAAGCACGCTTTCATCGTCTGTACCCACATCGACAAGGCTCACGTCCACAACCATATTATATGGAACTCCACCACGCTGGAGTGTGACCGCAAGTTCCGCAACTTTTGGGGCAGCACCCGCGCTGTCCACCGTCTGAGCGATACCATCTGCATCGAAAACGGCTACTCCATTGTGGAGGCTCCCAAGCGGCGCGGCCAGAGCTACAACAAGTGGCTGGGCAATGCGGCAAAGCCCTCCCACAAAGAGCAGCTGCGCCAGGCTATTGACCGGGCGCTGGCACAGAAACCGGCCAGCCTGGAGGAGTTGCTGCGCCTGTTGGAGCAGGACGGCTTTACCGTTCACCGGCGTGGAAAAACCATCTCCATCGGCGCGGAGGGCTGGGGCAACAACGTCCGCTTTGACCGGCTGGGGGACGGCTACACGCTGGACGATCTGTTGGCAGTTCTCTCCGGCCAGAAAGAGCATACGCCCCGCAAGCAAGCCGTCCCGCAGGCCGCCCCGCTCAAGGTCAATCTGCTGGTGGACATCCAGGCGAAATTGCAGGACGGGAAAGGTGCCGGGTATGCCCGCTGGGCCAAGGTGTTCAACCTCAAACAGATGGCGCAGACCCTCAACTACCTGTCCGAACACGGGCTGCTGGATTATGCCGATCTGGAAACAAAAACAACAGAGGCGACGGCCCGTTACCATGCGCTGTCCGACCAGATCAAGGCCGCCGAGAAGCGCATGGCCGAGATCGCCGTGCTGCGCACCCATATCGTCAACTACGCCAAGACCCGCGACACCTATGTGGCTTACCGCAAGGCCGGGTATTCACGGAAATTCCGGCAGGAGCATGAGGAGGAAATCTTGCTGCACCAGGCCGCCAAGGAAGCCTTCAACGAGCTGAATGTGAAGAAGCTGCCTACGGTCAAGGAGCTTCAGACCGAGTATGCCCAGCTGCTGGCGGATAAGAAAGCGGCTTACGGAGAGTACCGGCAGACCCGCGCCACCATGCGGGAGCTGCTGACCGTCAAGAACAATGTGGATCGACTTATGAGCATGGAGGAAGAAAGACAGGAAGATAAAGACCATGGGCATGGCCGATAAGACCTTATAAGCGGAAAAATTTGAAGCGAGGTCGTTTCATTTCATGTGCCCCTTGTTGTTATCGGCTTACTTTCTCTTAAACTGTTGCAACCTCTATTCCTTCCAAATTATTCTGCCCTCATTACGTTGGGCATAGAAAGTAGGCGTGGTTTACGGTATAATTAATGGTAACAACTGCGGGAGGGCAGATTTATGCTAATATACTTGCAAATGATTGACACTCCAGCGGAACGGTCAAAATTTGAACAGATCTATCTGGAGTATAAAGGGCTCATGTTCCATGTGGCCTATGATATTTTACATAATGAGCAGGATGCCGAGGATGCTGTACATCAGGCTTTTGTAAAGGTGGCGGAAAACATTAAAAGAATCGGTGAGCCGGTGTGTCCAAAAACGCATAGCTACGTCGTTACTATTGTTGAGAATAAAGCAATAGATCAGTACCGAAAGCGGCAAAAACACCAGACTGTCGAACTAATTGATGATATTCAAGGGACAGAGGCACATTATGAAGGGAATAACGATTTAACAAAATGCATCTTAAAATTACCTGCCCGTTATCGAGAAATGATATTGCTTCGCTATCATCATGGATACAGTGTTAGAGAGATTACCAACATAATGGACATCTCCCTTGCAGCTGCAATCAAATTGGATCAGCGGGCTAAAAACAAATTGAAAAAATTGTGTGAGGAGGCGGGAATCCTGTGATAAGCGAAGAAATGCTGAAAAAAGCGGCAGCTGAAGCGGATCAGGCAATTAGGAATTCGCTCCCCGCTCCAGCAGACTGTAAACATGAATTTTCCCCATCGTTTCAAAGAAAAATGCGCCGAATCTTCCGCAAAGCAAACCATCCTGTGATCTATCAACTGCCCAAATATGCAGCCTGCTTTGTTCTTGTGGTAGCTCTCGCTGGCGGTACATGGTTGACCGTTGATGTTGAAGCCAGAGCTGCTTTTTTCGCATGGGTGCGTGAGCAGTACGAGGCATTTGTTGAGTACAGATTTATTGGTGAAGCGCCGCAAGAAAGTGAAATTGTGGATTATGAGTTAACATGGCTGCCTGAAGGTTTTTCCTTTCAAAAAGAACAGAGTCTTGGTAACAGCACATATCTCACTTATACTGATAATTCTGGGCAGCGCATTATTTTTTCCTATTTGCAAGGAAATGATTCTACGAGTTTATTTATGGCAGCGGACTATACTGAAGTACAATCCATTCAAATTGGAAGCATAAAAGCAGACTTCTATCAAGCTAGCCAAGAAACATCTCCTAATGGGTTGGTTTGGGTATCAGAGAAAGAAAACTTGTGTTTTTGCATTACGGCACCTTTGTCAAAAGATACGATAATCAAACTGGCTGAAGGCATCCAAAAAAAATAATCAAAAAATCAAAGTAACTGTCCAAAATGACCTCCTTCATTCGTTTACGGGGTATAAGCGAATGAAGGAGGTCATCTCATTGAAAAAACGAATTCTTCCCATCTTGTTTGTCTTTCTTATGGTATTTTCCTCCACTGCCTATGCTGCCTCACCTCGAGTAGCACAAGTTGTTCCTGGTATCTCTTTTAGTGGGACAACGGCTACCTGTACGGTGTTCATTGCTGCAGAACAAATGACTGACGACATTGATGCAGTAATAAAGTTGTGGGAAGGAAGCCGGTGCATCGAAACTTGGAAACGATCTTCTGTTGGAGATCTAGCCTTTAGCGGAGAGGCAAGTGTTACCAGGGGGAAAACTTATAAATTAACGGTTGATGTTACTCTTGAAGGGAAAGCTTTGCCTGAGTTTTCTATCGAAGGAACTTGCCCATAATTCACCATAAAAAGGGGTGATTCCAATGGTTTGTTTTTTGTCGATCAGTTTTTAACAATAATTCGCTTCAAAGAATGGAGGAATATCTCATGAAACATCGTTTGCTAACGTTCTCTATTGTTGTTGCGCTGTTTTTTGCCTTAGCTATTCCGGCTTTTGCGGCTTCAAAAACCCTGGGGGTTTCGGAAATTGACCAAAATAAAACGGAATGGTGTTGGGCAGCTTGTTCGGAAATGATTGGCAAATATTATGATAGCGGAAGTAACCGTGATCAGTATGATCTAGTTGAATATATCAAAGGAAATACAGATAATCAGCCTGGTAATACTTCCAATATTTGCGACGCGATAAAATATGTGTCTAATAACAGTGTAACTTTCACGAGTAAATCAAGCGCGCTTTCTTTTAGTGAATGCGAAACGGAGATAGACAATAGCGATCCGTTTATCGTATGGTTGCAAGGAAAAAATGGTGCACTAAGCCATGTCATAGTAGCCAGTGGATATAAAACCGGTTCTACAAATTATCTGTATATCCTCGATCCATCACCTAATGTTGATGCACAGTATTTTTCGTATACAGGTCTTGTAAATGGTAGTACGGGAACACTGGGAACACGCTGTTATGAAACCACTATTTACAGACAGTAATCGGCCTATAAAGTCGTTGAACTTAATATAGTTGGGAGGTAGCGACCATGAAAAAATTCTTTGCTAGTCTATTAACGCTTTCGATGGCCTTTTTGCTGTCCATTCCAGCCTTTGCGACTGACTTTTCGGGAAACGCAGAATATGAGCTGGAGAGCGTATCAAACAAGATTGTAACAGCGATCAATGAAGTGTATGGTGATAAAAGTGTTACTGTCACAGCTGCGGACGTAGATTATGCTAAAGCCTATAAGGTTTATGTTGATACTGATGTATTTACATTAACCACTAATTCCGCGGCTGAGATTGAAGCAGCCCTTGAAAACGGAAACTATGTTTATGTGCTTCCGGTTAATACAGCTAATGGAACAGTAGTAGTCAATCTTCAAAAAGGGCTTCCGTTAAGCGACAATGCCAAAGCTGTCCTCACAGAAGATGAACAACAGGAAGTTATCGACAATGTTGGAAAATGGACTGTTTCCAGTCTTGCTTTTTATAACTCGGGCAATTCAAATTACAATTACGAAGCAAGACTTTCTAACATAATCGGAGAGATACCGGAAGGAACATTGTTAGTTGGTAGCCTGCCTATTTTCCAAGATGTTGTAGCACTCATTCCAAACGATGCAGGAATGATTGATAGTCTTATCCCAGTTACTGATACAGAATATGACAGTAATCTGATTGGTCCTACCACAAGGGGCGGTTCTGAAATTTTCAGTTACGAACGGGTTAAAGATATAGCCAATAACTTGCCGGAAGCAGATCCTGAGTTAGCTGGAGGAACAGTGGTTGATAATATTGAAGCCAGACACCCAATGTTCCTTTTTTACGGAGTGATTATCGCATTAGTCGTTATTGTTTGCAGTATTTCTTTCTTTTTTGCAAGGAAAAAAACAACAGCTAAATAGTTCCGAGGAGAAATAAAGGTTGAAACATTGTAATCTAAGTACCATTCCGAAAAAGGACGCACAAAACCAAGCCCCCTAAGAGCGGGCGAAAAATGCAGTTATGCTTAAAGTCTAAGTGGTGGATGGAGCAGTCACCAGATATCCCTGCCGCTGGAGGATAAAGATGGCCTCGTCTACGGAAACCTCACGGTGTGCAGGCGGCCGGTCTGCCTTCCGGTATAGTTCAGGATTGTAAGGCTCATTTTTCTTGAGCATATTGTAAATGGCGGTGAGCAGCATCCTGGCAATAGCGATGATTGCTTTTTTGTTGCCTCTGCGTTTCTTGAGTGCAAGGTAGCGATTGCGGACTTCCGGGAACTGCTTGGCACGAATGGCGCAGAGAGCGCACTGAACAAGCAATGGCTTGATGTAAGCTCCGGCCCGGCTGATTCTGGTGGTTTTCTTCTTTCCGGCACTCTCATTGTTCTGCGGCGTAAGCCCAGCCCATGAGCACAGGTGCTTCGAGGTGGGGAACACGGACATATCCACTCCGATTTCAGAAATAATGCCAATTGCGGCAAAGGATTGGATACCCGGCGCCGTCATAACAAGATTGAGTTGGGGAAGGTACTTCTCAGCGGTAGACAGAATCAGAGATTCCAGATCGAGTTTGCACAGTTGGAGACTACTCATGTGGGAGCGGATGATGCGGAGCTTTTCAGCCTGTTCTTCACACATCTCTCCATCCACAGCAGAGAGCACCCGTTCGTCGGTCGCTTTCATGCCTTTGGTTCGGAAGGCAGAAATATCTGTAATTTTCTCCGTTGGATGTTCCAGAATCCAAGCAGTAATTGCGGAGGCTGCTTTACCAAACACATCCGAGAACACATCGTCCAGTTTGAAATTGGAGACTGTCAAACAGTTTTGCGCCCGGTTTTTCTCGCCGGTAGTAAAGTTAGTGAGTTTCCAACGATAGCGGAACAGATCTCTAAGCTGACGGATATCTGCCGGAGGGATAAAACTCCCTGAGACAAGATCGTGCTTGAAGATGTCGGCAATCCACTTGGCGTCTCGTTTGTCGGTCTTCTTGCCCCGGATGGCCTTCACATACTTAGGGTGGGCGAGGACGATGTTGCAGGTGGGTTCCAGAATGTTATAAACAGGAATCCAATACTTCCCGGTGGATTCCATGCACACATCCTTGCAGTTGTTCTCAGAAAGCCAATCCGCACACCGTCGTAAATCCCCAGTGAAGGTGGAAAAACGTTTGCTCTTGTAGGTTGTCACACCCTGCTCATTGGTAGAAGCAATACAGGCAACGACAAAAGATTTGTGGATATCCATTCCACAGCAGATACGGTAGACGATTTTAAGCATAACACATCCCCTCGAAACAGTATTTGAGGGGAACAGGCAGGGACTGGCCGCTCACTGAAAGATTGAAGTAGTCCGTCTCTCCAAAGATAAGGTTACAGGGTACAATGCCCTACTCATCGGTGCTTGAAAGAGCGTCCGGCACACATAAATATTCAGTCCAACACAATGTTGAGCCTACTCACCTTCACGTGCTCTGTAGTGTGCCTGCTTCCTCAAGCCTATTCTAACAAATTACGACTGGCTGCGTTAGAGGTACCGGGTTTCATATTCCTTTGGTGCCTTGGAGCGCAGCGGAAAGGAATGGTCATAAATATGAAAAAAATCTTATCATTATTAACCGTTTTTGCGTTGATTTTCAGTATCTCCATTCCGGCATTTGCTGCTGATTTCAATGAAGCACAGACGGGTCAATCATTTGAAATATCGCTGGAAGAAGCTCTCTCGTTGGCCAATCCCGCTGATATTACTGTTCAAAATGGAATCACATCTATCCCTGTTACGCTAAATATAGATGAAGAGGTTTATACCGAAATCATTATCCGGGTCGATAATTTAAGCCGTAGCAGTGCTAAAAGTTTTTCTATGGAAGGCTGGTTCCGTTTAACATCAAACAAGGAAATTGTTTCAGTATACGGCTTAGAAGGAACCTTTGAATATACTGGGAGCAAAGCATCACCAACTGGTTCCAGCGGCTATCATAATTCGGCGGCTACTGGATGGAGTGGATCGTATAATCTGAATGACGAAGAAAATGATGATGGAAGTGCGGCAATCATCGGGAACTATACACTCAAAAAAGATGGAAAATATAATAACAGTGCCAGCTGCAAAGCAAAATGCACTAAAAATGGAACCATCACTTTTTCTGGGAACTATGATGAATCAACCATTATCTAAGATTTGAAATGGGGTGAAAGACACAATGTTAAAGAGATTGAAAAAAATCTTTGCTGTCGTTGTTGCGGCATTTATGCTTTGTATTGCATTGCCTACCAATTCATTCGCAACTGATATTCCTCCGGTTGAACCTGTACATAATGGTTCCCTTATTCTGAACACAAATAATCCAGAGGTTGGCATTGAAATTTATATTTCCAACCCCATCACAACTTTTGCTTATCGGGAAAAATCTGCATGGCAATCTGGTCGATTTTATTTGAAGTCGGATAATTCAACGCTGGGGGAATTTAAGACCACCGGAACGTTCACATATGATGGGTCTATCTGTAATGTGACAGACTGCCAAAACAGTATTTGGAATGTCGCTGACGGCTGGCGGGTAGAAGATACCCCGTCAGAAGAACAGGTATCGCCCACTCTTGCAAAAGCAGTTGGAGTTTTTAATCTTTACAAAGAAGGTTTCTGGGGAGATACACTTTCTTCGTCTGCAACCATAACCGTAAGCTGTAATCAAAACGGGAAAACCAACTGTGAATTTAATGGAGACGAAGCTGTGAACTGAAGCAAAGGAGATTGTGGGCAATGAAAAAGTGCAGGATCGGGCTTCTTTGTGTTCTGTTTATTTTCTCCCTTTTCTCTGGATGTGGTCAACAAAAGCAAACAACAGCACTGGCTCTATTCCCTGATGATGTCACTTCAATAGAAGTTACCCATGAGAAAAACACTTCTATTACATCACGAAAAATGAGTGGTGTTGAGCTAAGTGCTATTAAAGAATGGGCAGAAAACCTTGAACTTCACTACACAACCTTTGCCGAGGGAGAGGCTCCAAACGAAACTTATGCCGGTGGAGAATCTTGGCTCTTTGACATAAATAGTGGAGAAGTGCGCTTTCGTTATCTGAGCATAGATGACTGCTATATTTGGATTAACGAAGAATGGTATTTAGTTAAAACTCCCGCTGATCCTCCTCTCGAAACAGCGTAGCTCCCGCAGTCGTGAATTCCTATGGTGAATTCTGTGTTTTACTCTTCGTTCATAAGTATCTGTTCACCTGTACGACTTAAGGGGGAATAAAAATATACTATCCCCAGTCATATACGAATCGGGCGGCAATTCTGCCGCCCGATTTATTTTTTACCAACAAACAGATCCCTCAAAAGTCATATTCAGGGCTATTCTTAGCCTGGCTAAAAGCGTCCAACGGACGCGCAGCCGCAGAATGAAATTCTGCGTTCATGGGGGCTTGGGGGATACCCTCAACAAGCAGCGCCGGAAGCCGAATGGCTATCCAGGGGCATTGCTTGCCGGTCACTCCCGTCCTTATCTTACAATATTACAAAGTCTGATTTTATGTGCGTTTTACTGTACTTATTAACTTTGTCCTCGACCATCGCTCGTAGAACAAGGGTTTGTGCAGGGCCATGCGAATCCCGGCAAAGAATAGCCAGAACAAATACCCGCCGACCAGTAATCCGTGAAGTACAAGAGATGCCAGGCTGTCCAGGTGTAGTACATTCATCAGAATAAACAGCAGCCGGTTCAACCAGTATGGAACCCCGACCAGACCAGTTATCAGCAGGCCATACCGAAGAAAATATTGATACCAATGCGCTGTGTCGCTGTTCGCTTGCACGATTTTCATTCGTGTCAGCCGCTTACCTGGGGTCTGCCCGTGACAAAAAGCAGGAAGCAGCCCAAAGTATAGAAGAAATAGAACCGGCAGCCATTGAATGGAAAGGGTGATTCCAAACGGAACTACGAACACGGCCAGGATGCACGATGCAAAGGTCAGGCAAGCCATATCGGCCAGAAATGAGAAAACACGCCGCGTAAAGGAGATGGATGCACCCCGCCGGAAACTGACGGTATCCAATTCTTGTCGGGTAGGCAGTAGACGGCTCACTGGTCCAGCCAAGGCAAATCCAATCATGCTGCCCGCAGTGTTGACGATCAGGTCGTCTACGTCAAATAGGCGGTAGCTGCCTGGATAGACAAAATACAGGCCGCTGAGTTGGGTCAGCTCGAAAAACAGAGAGAGCAAAAAAGATAGTCGCAAAGTTTTGCGCCAATTATAGCAGAAGTAGTAACGCAGATAGACACCGAAAGGCATTGTCATAAACAGATTGAATACGGTGGTCCAGAAGGCACTGCCGGTGAAAATGCTAAGCCAACTTGCAGGCTGTCCAGGCTGGATCTGCGCTTGTTTGGCTATATCAGCTACGAAAGAAAAAGGGACAAGCTGTGCTTTATGTCCATGCAGCGTAGCAGCTTTCTCCGGCGTAGGTAATGGAAGAATGACCAGGCAGTAAACGCAGAGAAGATATAGGATAAAGCTGTACACAATCAGCACTCGTAAACTGAGAACTGACCCATATTTGTGATAGCTCCATGCGATGTATGGCACCGTGAACAGAATCACGATTATCGGAAAGATGAACATGGCTTGTTGTAATGCTTCTAAATATTGGCTCATCCATTTTTCCTTCCTGCTCTTTTAGCAATTTATCCTCTTGTTGGGCTTACCCGAAAGGATAAGGTAGTTTGGCATCCCTGATTTGAAATACTATCCATTCTCATAGATCCGCCATGCGCCTCAACGATTTGGCGCACAAGCAAAAGCCCTAACCCGTGCCGCAAATCGAGCCGTTCATCGGTGCTTTCCATATAGTGTGGCTTTTCTTCTAATTCTTGCAGCTTTTCAGGGGTAAGCCCTACACCATTGTCTGCAACAATTAGACTAAGTGCCTCGCCGGTGCTTTTAAGGGAAAGCTGGATTTTGCAGCCTTGCGGATTATGCTTGATACTGTTCTGGACAAGGTTGTTGACCGCCCGTGAAATCAATCGAGCATCACATTCCAACATGGCGTTTTCCGCTTCGGGTGCTACATCAATTTCAATCGTATAGGCATCAGAAAGCCCGGAGTTGAGCAATTCGGCCACATAGGAACGAATGAGTTTAGACAGGCGTATTTTTTCCTTGTGAAGCGGCTGCATTTCATATTCCAGTTGGGATACTAAATTCAAATCCTGCACAAGTTCTTTGATTTTGACGCTTTGTTTTCGCACGATTTCTGCCTGCTCCCTAACTGTATCACTGGTTGCTTCGTTTGCAGCAATCCGGCCAGCATACCCCATAATCATAGAAAGCGGTGTGCGGATGTCATGGGAGACGCCGCTGATCCAGTTGGCGCGGGCTTCGTTCTGTCTGCTTATTATCTGAGATGCTTTATTTACACTGCCTGCAATCTCAGACAACTCACCTTCAACATGAAGCGAAGCAGGTTTGCCATCAGCCAATGTTTCAATGGCATCTACAATCGGCTCTGTATTCTGGATGATCCTGCGTTTTGAAAAATAATAGGCCAAAAACAGACACAGTGCATCCATGCCTACCATTCCTATCACATAGAGAGGAATTTTTTGAATTGCCTCAATGGAATAGTAGTTGCTGGTGAGCTTCATGTAGCTATTCTTTGGATACCCTAAAACTAACAATCCCTCATCCGTATTCCAGACAAAAACGGGATAATCTTCCAGATAGCCTTTTGAAAATAGGGCTACATCCTGAATGTTATAGTTTTGCGGCACTTCTTCCGGCAGATCGAGCGTCCAAAAGCATTTGCCTGTTGGCGTCAGATACATGGCCCAAATATTGTACTGGCGCAATTTCTGTACCGCGTTATCGGGCAAGCCTTCGGTGGTTGCCGCAGTAGAGGTCATCTCAAGCATAGCGCGTGGGGACGATTCTCCGTAATCCTCTGAAACCGTGTGATAAAAGGTCATGCCAAACAGAATGATGTTGACGATCACCAGTATTAGGAGAAATACAGCGAAAGACGCCAAATGCTTTGAAATATATGTTCCAAAAGATTTCATGGCGTCACTTCCTTGTAATCAATTTATAGCCCAGCCCCTTAATCGTAATCAAGGAAACAGGCTTTGAGGGATCGGCTTCAATTTTTTCCCGAACACGCCGCACATGGGCGTTCAAGCTGTTTTCATAGCCGAAAGGATTGTCACCCCATAATGCTTCACAAAGGGCATCAACCGTAACAATCTTTCCCTCGTTGCGAGCCAGCGTTTCCAATAGAGTATGTTCTTTTGCGGTCAGGGGGATAATCTTGCCGCCTTTGTTGACCTCTGCCCGGCTAAAATCAATCGTGCATCCATCCAGGACAACCAGAGGGCTGTCCTCTTTGTAAGTGCGGCGCAAGACCGCATAGACACGCAGCAATAGCTCCTGTGGCATGAATGGCTTTGAAATGTAATCATCCGCACCAAGGCCAAGACCGGCCAGTTTGTCAGCCGCTTCGTCTTTTGCAGTCAGAAAAATAACCGGCACATCAGTAAAGGTGCGGAGCTGCTCCATCAGGGAAAAGCCGTCTCCATCCGGCAGCATGACATCCAATATCATCAAATCAGGTTTTTCCTGTTTTGCCGCCATGACAGCTTCTTTCACTGATCCGGCAGTAAGAACAGTTTCAAAACCGGCATCTTTCAAAATATCTGATACCATTTTCAGCAGCTCCGGCTCGTCATCTACAAGCAGGAGCTTTTTTCGATGCAGAAAAGAGTTGTCCATAGCGTCACCTCCTGAAATTATTATAGCACAGGATGCCAGCCTGTGACGGGTATTCCGAAAAAGTAAGGTAAAAGTAAGGACGCGAGAATGTAGAAGTCAGGTTGATGTTTTATGATGAAGTCAATGAAAGGAGATGTTCTTATGGATTACATGATTACTACGGAACAGTTGACGAAGAAATATAAGAACTTCACTTCTGTCAACCATGTTTCGCTTCATATCCGCAAAGGCAGTATTTATGGTTTTCTCGGCCCGAATGGGGCAGGCAAATCCACCACTATGAAAATGCTGCTGGGGTTGACCGCCCCCACAAAAGGCAGCTTTACCATTGATGGAAAGCAATTCCCGACTGACCGTATTGCGATTTTGAAGGAGGTCGGCTCGTTCATTGAGTCACCTTCGTTTTACGCGAACCTGACGGGCCGGGAAAATCTCGATGTTATCCGCAGGATTTTGGGCCTGCCGAAAAGTGCCGTGGAGGATGCACTGGACCTTGTTGGCTTGACTGAGTTTGGTGATCGGCTGGCAAAAAAATATTCGCTGGGAATGAAACAGCGTCTCGGCCTCGCTGGTGCGCTGCTGGGCAGACCCCCGATCCTGATTTTAGATGAGCCGACAAACGGGCTTGACCCGTCCGGAATCCATGAAATCCGCAACCTGGTGAAGTCCCTGCCGGATCTGTACGACTGCACCATCCTGATCTCGTCCCACATGCTGTCAGAGATCGAACTGATCGCGGATGATATTGGTATTCTCAATCATGGCCGGCTTCTGTTTGAAGGAAGTCTGGATGAGCTTCGCCAAAGTGCTTTACGGGCCGGTTTCGCGGCGGACAATTTGGAGGATATGTTCCTCTCGATGGTAGAGAAAGATAACGCGGCCAGAAAGCAGAGGGCACAGCTATGAATGTACTGTCAATCGAACTTCGGAAAGAAAAGCGAACCGGCGTCATTCCTGTGTTGCTGGCTGTTGGCGTGTTAGGTGCAGCCTACGCATTTGTAAATTTCCTTGTGAGGAAAGACACGCTTCTCAATTTGCCGCTGGCCCCGATGGATGTTCTGCTGACCCAGCTCTACGGTGTAATTATGATCCTGAACCTGTTCGGCATCGTGGTTGCCACCTGCATGATCTACAACATGGAGTTTAAGGGCAGCGCCATTAAGAAGATGTATATGCTCCCTATGAGCGTTCCGGCTATGTACCTATGCAAATTTCTGATTCTGACGGTCATGTTTTTGATTGCAATCGTACTGCAAAATTTAGCGCTTATGCAGATCGGCATGACAGACTTGCCGGAAGGAGCATTTGAGATGGGAACACTGGTGCGCTTTGCCGGATACTCTTTCCTCACATCCATGCCGGTGTTATCGTTTATGTTGCTGATTTCTTCGCGCTTTGAAAATATGTGGATACCACTCGGTGTAGGGGTAGCTGGATTTTTAAGCGGTATGGCGCTGGCCAGTTCAAATCTTGCTGTCCTGATGGCTCATCCTTTTGTGCTTATGCTGAAACCGGCAGTTGCCATGAGCGCCCAGCCCGATATGACTGTGAGCGTGGTATCTCTGATAGAGACTGTTTTGTTCCTTGCTATCGCACTGTGGCTGGCGAAAAGCAAACGCTATGAGTAAGGAGGGATTGAAGATATGAGCTTTTTGGAACTGCTCAAAATTGAGTTTATGAAGGTAAAACGTTCAAAGATCGTGCCGCTGATCTTTATCGCACCACTGTTGGTGGTTGCCTCCGGGGTTGCAAGCCTGAGCCGCTATTTTACCCCGGAATATACAAACGCATGGCCTGCCATGTTCATTCAGAGCGCACTGGTTTATGCGTATTACCTGTTGCCGTTCAGTATGATTGTTGTCTGTGTAATGATTGCAGGCCGGGAAACCGGTAACAATGGCATCTTAAAAATGCTGGCGTTGCCGGTCAGCCGATACGCGCTTTCGATTGCCAAGTTCTGTGTGCTGGCATTTTACCTGTTCATGGAAATGGTGGTGTTTCTTGCAGTGTTTGTAATTGCGGGATTGATTGCGACACAGACGATGGGAGTAACAGAAACCTTGCCGATCCTGTATCTGCTGAAATGGTGCCTGGGGCTGTTCCTGACAATGCTGCCGTGTATTGCGGCTATGTGGGCAATCACGGTTCTGTTTGAAAAGCCGCTTCTTTCCGTTGGGTTGAATTTGCTGCTTGTAATTCCCGGTATCTTGGTTGCGAATACGCCGCTGTGGATTGTTTATCCGTACTGTTACAGTGGCTATCTCGTTTCCTGCTCTCTCCATGACTTTACAGCAGAAACCTCCGATGCCGCTTTTTCGCTGTTTCCGTTCCTGCCATGTGCGATCATCGTGTTCGGTCTGCTTTTCGCGCTGGCTGTCACCCGCTTTGGGAAAAAAGAAATGAGGTAAATCTATGGAAAAGAAAAAACTTCAATCAATCAGTATTGCTGCGCTCATTGTGAGCATCCTGCCGCTGGCAGCCCTTGTCCCGTCCTTTCTGCACCTCTCGCTGTCGGACGGCATCCGAACTGTTTGGGCCGGAGCCAATATCGTCTTTGTCCTGCTGGGCCTGATTCTTTCGGTAGTTTGTGTGCGGAACAGGGAAAGCCGCAGTGTTATCAATATCGTATCAACAGCAGTCAGTGCTTTTTGGTTGTTGCTGATGGTAGGAATTGTCGCACTCGCTTTGTTCCTTTCTTTCGTTCAGTGAGGAAATGGTTATGCGTAAAATCGGAAAAATTTTTGGGTGCTGTCTGATTACTCTTTCTTTACTATCCTGTACTGCCTGTTCCGGCCTCGAAAGATTAAGTGATAATTTGAAGGACGGGGCAGAGCAACTCAGTGACGATGTGGTAATTGGGAAAAGCAACGCACTTATAACACCTTATCAGTCCTTTGAGGGCAGCCGTACTTCGGACAGCGATGCTTTTCAAGCTACTTATGACGCTTCTGTAATGGGCTTCGATGGACAGGATATTTTGGTAGCAGATACCGACCTCAAAGAAAATGAGTGCCGGGAAATCACCATCCAGTATAGTTTTGATGTTCAATCTGGGAACTGCCAGCTCATCTATATTTCCCCTGAATTAGAGGAAAAAGTGCTTGCTGAATCCGGCAACGGGAGCGTTACCGTTCAACTTCAAGCAGGAGCTAACTATATCGGTATCAGCGGAACCGACTATTCAGGCTATATTCAGATCGCAATAGAATAAGGGTAAACAATGTCTCTGCCGGGCGACGGCAAAAGAAAAAAAGCCGTCGTTCAGCAGGCAATCGCCATGCCCTAAATACACCTACGGCGGCTTTGACAAAATCAAGGCCGCCGTTCCTTATGCCCTCGACAAAGGAGTGACGACTACACGCTGACACGGCGGCTTTAGGAGGGAGCCGCCGTGAAGCAAAGACCGCTTCGACATAATTCGGCAGGGATTTACCTGTCAAAAAAAGCCTGACCGTCAATCGGCCTCCATCTGCTTATGAACAGGCACTATCGTGGCTGGTTCGGAAGCACTATCAACCCCCTTTCAAAAGCGCCAGCCGCCGTTCTTCGGATGCTGGCGCTTTTGCTTGTCGTTTTTTCGGGAATTTCCCCGAACGGTGTCGCCCACCGCCTTCGTTTCGGTTCACCTGTCAACCAGTGAATTGAAACGGAGGTACATCATGCAGAAGATCAATCTTCGGGACCTGTATCCCGATACATATAAAACTGATGTCTTTGTGGACGTAGCCGAGGAAGTCTTGGCCGCAATCCGGGGCCAGGAGCAGGACGATGCCGCCTATGAGCGCCGGAAGTTCCGGCACAAGGCCCATTACTCTCTGAACCGGGAGGATGGCATTGAAAACGATGCCCTCAACCGGCCACTCACCCCGGAGGAAATCCTGGAGCAGAAGCAGCTGCGGGAAGAAGTGTATGCCGCGCTGATGAAGCTACCCGCCATCCAGGCCCGGCGTATCTACGCCCGGTTTTACCTGGGCATGACAGTGGCCGAGATCGCCCAGATCGAGGGCACCGACCGCCGCCGTGTGTGGGACAGCATCCGGCGCGGGCTGAAGAAGCTGGCGCGTCTGCTGGACACGGCCCGGTAACCTGACCGCCGCATAGCGGCAAAAAGAGAGCCGGTGGGGGTTCATTTATTCCTCCACCGGCTATTTACTTTCCAATTTAGCTCATCAGCCAATGCACGGGTCGAATTCAATAGAATCTTTCTGGCTGCCGGAGGACACGAAAGACAAAGTTGCAACATCTCATTCGCAGTTTGCTAATCTTCAGTCATAGTGTCTTTTGCCTCTGGAACAATCTTGTGCTATTCGAGAAAACGAATTATAATAAGTTTGGAGGTGCATCTATGGACTATATGACACTGAAGGAAGCAAGTGCAATATGGGGAGTAACCCCACGCTGGATAAACTATTATTGTTCTTCTGGACGGATTCCTGGCGCAATAAAAATGGGAACCGTCTGGTTGATACCTAAAGATTCTCAAAAGCCCGCCGACAGAAGATTCAAAAGCACACGCTGTAAGGATGGTGAAAACAAATGAAGCACATTTTCTTTGTGGAGGATGACTTGAGTTTAATCAACGGCCTATCCTTTGCAATCAAGAAGCAAGGCTATGAACTGACGATTGCGCGTACCAGCGTTGAAGCTGAACAGTTGTGGACGAATGGTAACTATGATCTTGTGATTTTGGATGTGACATTGCCGGACGGATCAGGCTTTGACCTGTGCCGGAAAATCCGGGCATCCTCCAAAGTGCCGATCATGTTTTTGACGGCTGCCGACGAAGAAACGGATATTATCATGGGTCTTGACATTGGCGGCGATGACTATATGACAAAACCATTCAAACTGGCTGTGTTCCTTTCCAGGATCAATGCCTTGCTGCGGCGTAGTGAAAACTTTAATCAGGAACAGGCTGAGACAGAGCTGCAATCCAATGGTATACAGATTCAGCTTCTCAAGCAAAAGGTTATTAAAAACGGGACACCGCTTGACTTAACAGCCAGCGAATATAAATTACTGTGCCTGTTTATGGAAAACCCGAACATCATTCTTTCTCCAGAGCAAATTCTGAGCAAGCTCTGGGATTGTGATGAGAAATACATTGATAACAATACTCTGACTGTGTATATCCGGCGACTCCGAACAAAAGTAGAAGATAACCCTGCCGATCCTCAAAAGATTGTGACGGTCCGACGTATGGGGTATAAATGGAACACAACGGGATGAGGTGAGCCATGAAAATACTGGTCAATCGAAAAATTAAACGGCTATTTCTGTGTGTGTTGCTATCGGTGGCAGTGTTCACCGCAGCTTCCGTTCTCACAATTTGCCTGGGACTGAATAACGCGGCCCTTTATGTGGCAATCGCTGCCGTGCTGATGACGCTCATCATTTTTGCTGCCCTGTATTGGTATTTTCGGGATCAAAGCAAAACCATGAATGAAGCCATAGCACAAATTCGGGAATATATTGCTGGGAACCGAAATGCCCGTATCGAATGCGATGATGAGGGTGATCTGTACAAGCTGTTCCATGAGGTCAATTCCCTGGTAACAATTTTGAACGCTCATGCCGAGAACGAAGGGCGCGCAAAAACCTTTATGAAGGATACCATTTCAGACATTTCCCATCAGTTGAAAACGCCATTGGCCGCTCTCAATATTTATAATGGTCTAATGCAGCAGGAGGTAAACGACAGCCCGGAACTGAAAGAGTTCACCTCTCTCTCCGAGCAGGAATTAGATCGGATTGAAAACCTTGTCCAAAACCTTTTGAAAATCACAAAATTGGACGCGGGAACCATTACACTGGAAAAGCAGCCCCAAAATGTTGCGGATATGATGGGATATATTGAAAGGCACTTCGCTTACCAGGCACAGCAGCAGGGAAAAACTCTTATTCTTTCAGGGGATGAGGAAGTCACCCTTGTTTGCGACCAGACCTGGCTGATCGAAGCAATCAGCAATATCGTGAAAAACGCTTTCGACCACACAAAAGCAGGAGCTACCATCCGTATTGCATGGCGTGCTTTCGCTTCTATGGTGCAGATTATCGTAAGCGATAATGGCAGCGGTATCCACCCGGAGGATCTGCCCCATATTTTTAAGCGGTTTTACCGCAGCCGTTTTTCCAAAGATACCCAGGGAATTGGCCTGGGATTGCCATTGGCGAAAGCGATTATAGAAGATCATAATGGAACGATTGAGGTGAATAGTACGTTAGGTGTCGGTACGACCTTTACCATCAATTTTCTGAATCCTACAAAATTGTAGGATTCCAGTCATAATGCAGTAGGGTTGACGTGCTACTCTTTCTATACCAAAACAGAAAGAGGTGAACCACGATATGGATTTGTTAGAAGTTAAGAATATCTCCAAAACATACGGGACCGGCGAGGCTACGGTTCATGCTTTGAAAGACGCCACCTTCTCCGTCCCCAAAGGTGAGTTTGTTGCAGTTGTCGGTGAGTCTGGTTCCGGCAAAAGTACGCTGCTGAATATGATCGGCGCACTGGACACTCCCACTTCCGGCAAAGTGTTCATCGACAGTAAAGACATTTTCTCGATGAAGGAACGCAACCTGACGGTATTCCGCCGACGGAATATCGGCTTCATCTTCCAGAGTTTTAATCTGATTCCGGAACTGACGGTAGAACAGAACATCATCTTCCCAGTGCTGCTGGACTACCAGAAGCCAAACAAAAAGTATCTGGAAGAACTGCTGACGGTGCTGGGCCTGAAAGAGTGGCGCAATCATCTGCCCAGCCAGCTTTCCGGCGGCCAACAGCAACGTGTGGCGATAGGCCGCGCTCTGATTACCCGTCCGGCCCTGATTCTGGCCGACGAGCCGACCGGCAACCTGGACACCCAAAATACCAGTGAGGTCATCGCTCTGCTGAAAGAAGCCTCCAGGCTGTATGAGCAGACCATCGTTATGATTACCCATAGTCAGAGTATCGCCCAGACCGCTGACCGCATTTTGCAGGTATCAGATGGTGTGGTGACGGATTTTGGGAGGTGCCGGGAATGAGAAGTTATTTGAGCCTGATCCCCATCTCTGCAAAGGTTCACCGGCGGCAAAACCGCATGACGCTGCTCTGCATCATTTTCGCCGTGTTTATGGTCACAGCTATTTTCAGCATGGCGGAAATGGGCGCTCGGATTGAACAATCCAGGCTGTCAGATAAACATGGTGATTTTTCGCTCGTTGACAGTCTGGTGGACACCGTAATGGGACAGACGCTGATGGTTACGGCGGTTGTAATGTTTCTGCTGGTTCTGATTGCCGGGGTACTGATGATCTCCAGCAGCATGAACAGCAGTGTGGCGCAGCGCACTCAGTTCTTTGGCATGATGCGCTGCATCGGCATGAGTAAGCAGCAGATTATCCGCTTTGTCCGTCTGGAAGCCCTGAACTGGTGCAAAACCGCCGTTCCCATTGGCCTTGTCTTGGGAATTTTGGCTTCCTGGGTATTATGCGCTGTCTTACGATTTCTTGTCGGGGAAGAATTCTCCAACATTCCGCTGTTTGGTATCAGCGGCATTGGAATTGTCAGTGGTATTTTGGTTGGTGTGATTAGCGTCCTGTTGGCAGCGAGGACTCCGGCCAAACACGCCGCAAAGGTTTCTCCCGTTGCGGCGGTTACTGGAAATTCTGAAACGGTAAAAACGGGTCACCACGCCGTCCATACAGGCTTTCTCAGGATTGAAACAACGCTGGGGGTTCATCATGCTGTGGCCGCAAAGAAGAACCTGTTTTTAATGATTAGCTCCTTTGCCCTGAGTATTATTCTGTTTTTGAGCTTTTCTGTCCTGATTGATTTTGTCGATCACCTGATGCCGCAATCGGCTGCCACCTCTGATATTGACATTTCAAGCAGCGATGGGGCTAATTCTATTGACAGCGATCTGGTGCAGACACTTACAAATATGGAAGGTGTCAAACAGGTTTACGGACGCAGAAGCAGCTTCGACGTGGCTGCTGGCCTGGACGGAGACACGACCCTTTCCAGCACTGTGGATTTGGTTTCCTTTGACGATTTTGACCTGAAGGCTCTCCAAAAAGACGGTACGCTTCGTTGGGGCAGTGACTTATCAAAGGTCTATGGCGACAGCGGGTATGTCCTTGCAACCTGGGATCAGAACAGTTCCTGGGCCGTAGGTGATACCATCCTTGTAGGGAACGAGCAGCTCACGATTGCCGGGCTGTTGAAATATGACCCGTTCAGCGGAGATGGCCTTACTGGCGGGAAGATCACGCTGATTACATCTGGCGAGACATTCACCCGGTTGACTGGTATCACCGACTATTCACTGATTATGATTCAGACAACTTCCGGTGTAACGGATGAGGAAGTGGCCGCAATTCGTCAGATCGTGGAGCAAAACGGTTATACCATGAACGATAAGCGGGACGAGCGTACATCCGGCACCTATTTTGCCTTTGTTGCCTGCGTCTATGCTTTCCTTGGTATTATCACGCTGGTTACTGTGATGAACATCATGAACAGCATCTCTATGAGTGTATCGGCCCGCATCAAGCAGTATGGTTCCATGCGGGCGGTGGGCATGGATGGCCGCCAGCTTTCCAAGATGATTCTGGCAGAAGCCTTCACCTATGCTTTTTGGGGCTGCTTCATTGGCTGCGCGATTGGCTTGCCCTTCAGCAAAATGATGTACGATTTCCTTATCACAAACCAATTCCCTTATGCGTCCTGGAGCCTGCCTGTCGGGTCGCTGGCCGTCATCGTCCTGTTTGTCATTGCCGCGGCGGTGCTTGCCGCTTATTCTCCGGCAAAACGGATACGAACCATCTCGGTGACGGAAACCATCAACGAACTGTAACGGCAGTTATGAGCCGATACAAACATAGGGAAAAGCGCGCCATGAGGACATTGAGAAAAACCATTGTGCGGCTGTTGCTTCTGGTAATTGCCGCAGCGGTTATGGCAGGATGTGTGTTGATTGGCCGTGGCTACCAGATGTATCAGGCGGCGCTGACCCAGCAAAGTCTTGAAAGCAAAGTAGAGGAAATTCAGTCAGATCCGGGCTATACGGAATTATCAGGACTTCCTGAAATGTATCTGAATGCCGTTGTGGCCGTTGAGGATCATCGTTTTGAACAGCATTTTGGAATTGATCTGATTGCCATAGGACGGGCCGCATGGAATAACCTAACCACTTGGAGCCTGCGGGAAGGCGGCAGCACAATTACGCAACAGCTTGCAAAAAATATGTATTTCACGCAGGAAAAGAGCTTTATTCGCAAGGTAGCAGAAATGTTTATGGCGTTCCGGCTGGAACGCGCTTACACGAAAGAGGAAATTCTGGAGTTGTATGTCAATTCCATTTATTTTGGAGATGGCTATTACGGCATTGGTGACGCCTGCGAAGGTTATTTGAGTGAATCTCCCATTGAAATGACGGATTATGAGTGTACCCTCATGGCGGGGATTCCCAATGCGCCCTCCGTGTACTCCTTGACAGAAAATCCCGCTTTGGCGGAGCAGCGGCAGAAATATGTGGTCAAACAGATGGTAAAGTACGACTATATTACCGAAGATCAGGCAAAGACAATTACAAAATAAATAGCGTCATACATAAAAGCAACGGCTTTGAGATAACCATCAAGGCCGTTGCTTTTATTGGCGCCGAATAGGCATGATAAAATCCCCCAGTTCAACTGGGGGTCAATAAAATTACTTCAGTAAATGGAATAGGTTCCGGCGTTAGCCGGAACCTAAAGTGAAGGAATATGGTTTTGAATAGTGTACAGATTGCTTGATATAGCCCCGTATAAGGGGCTTGCAGTGCAAAAGGTGTGATTGAAAAATAGTTCAATGCCCTCTTTAGAGGGCTACCACAGGAGATAGGCCCTTATAGGGCCTGTTCAAACCACCCGTTCAACGGGTGGTTTTGATTTCTGCAATTCCTACAAAATTGTAGGGTTCTTGTCATAATGCAGTAGGATTGACGTGTTACTCTTTCTACATCAAAACAGAAAGAGGTGTTACACGATATGGATTTGTTAGAAGTTAAGAATATCTCAAAAACATACGGGACCGGCGAGGCTACGGTTCATGCTTTGAAAGACGCCACCTTCTCCGTCCCCAAAGGTGAGTTTGTTGCGGTTGTCGGTGAGTCTGGTTCCGGCAAAAGTACGCTGCTGAATATGATCGGCGCGCTGGACACTCCCACTTCGGGGAAGGTGTTCATTGACGGAAAAGATATTTTTTCGATGAAAGAGCGTAACCTGACGGTGTTCCGCCGACGAAACATCGGCTTCATCTTCCAGAGTTTCAACCTGATCCCAGAGCTGACGGTAGAACAGAACATCATCTTCCCGGTGCTGCTGGACTACCAGAAGCCAAACAAAAAGTATCTGGAAGAACTGCTGACGGTGCTGGGCCTGAAAGAGCGGCGCAATCATCTGCCCAGCCAGCTTTCCGGCGGCCAACAGCAACGTGTGGCGATAGGCCGCGCTCTGATTACCCGTCCGGCCCTGATTCTGGCCGACGAGCCGACCGGCAACCTGGACACCCAAAATACCAGTGAGGTGATCGCTCTGCTGAAAGAAGCCTCCAGGCTATATGAGCAGACCATCGTTATGATTACCCACAGTCAGAGTATCGCCCAGACCGCCGATCGCATTTTGCGGGTGTCGGACGGTGTGGTGACGGATTTGGGGAGGTGCAAGGAATGAAAAGTTATCTGAGCTTGATCCCGATTTCTGCAAAGGTGCATAGGCGGCAAAGCCGCATGACACGCATTTGTATCATTCTTGCTGTCTTTCTTGTCACCTCGATTTTTTCTTTGTTAGAGATGTGGACAAATGGACAAACAATGGCAATGAGGAGTAATCATGGCGATTGGCACATTATTCTTCAAAATATGTCCGAAGATGAAGCAAAACAGATTATAGATAGCTCTGATGTAGCGTATTCTTCTTGGTATGATGATATAAATGTTAATGCAGACCAGGGTTATTATATCAATGGGAAAAATGCTGTGCTGTATGGTATTGAGGAAACTTATGTTACGGATATTATGAAATATCCGTTGGAAGGCTCATATCCACAAAACGAAAAAGAAGTTGCTCTTAGTGCAGACGCAAAGGAACTCTTTAACGTCCAGATAGGCGACAACATTATCTTGAATACACCTGCGGGAGATTTTAATTATACTATATCAGGGTTTTATGAAGATGACGAGGATTTTAACGATATTATTGACGGGACCTGTGTGTATATGTGCAGAGCCACGTTTGATGAAGTGCGAAGCCTAAATGGGTTGGAATCCATGTCTCGATTTTATGTTCGCTTTAAGAATGAGAACGGTTTGAAAAAAACGATTGCCAATATAAAAGAGCAGTATTCCCTCACATCTGAAAATGTCAGTGAGAATACACCCGTTTTGAGCCTGTTGGGAGCAAGTACAAATGAAAGTATAAATGCGCTTTATCCTTTAGCGGTAGCTTGCTTTGTTATCATTCTAATCGCAGGAATTTTTATGATTTCAAGCTGTATGAACAGCAATGTGGCGCAACGGACAAAATTTTTTGGAATGATGCGCTGTATTGGTGCAAGCAAACAGCAGATTGTACGTTTTGTTAGGCTTGAGGCGTTGAATTGGTGTAAAACCGCAATTCCTATTGGCTGTGCATTGGGAACAGTAACTTGTTGGGTATCGTGTGCGGTATTAAAATTTATCGTAAAAGGCGAATGGGTAGATATGCCGCTGTTTTCGGTGAGTATAAACGGTATCCTTTGTGGAGCTGCCGTCGGTATTATCACTGTATTTATCGCAGCCCAATCACCGGCTAAACAGGCGTCAAAGGTTTCCCCTGTGGCAGCAATATCTGGTAACACAGGCGTATCGGGAAAAATTGTCCATGCAGCAAATACCAAATTTCTCAAAGTGGAAACCTCTCTTGGTATCCATCATGCAACAGGAGCTAAGAAAAATTTAATCCTTATGACAGGCTCCTTTGCACTTACGATTATGCTCTTTCTGACATTCTCAGCCTGCCTTGATATTGTTCATAAGCTGCTTCCGTCGGTGAGTGATTTTACTCCGGACATTACGATCGCAAGTCAAGATGATTCGAATTCCATAGACCCGAGTTTGGCAGAAGAAATTTCGGAGATACCAGGAATAGAGTCTGTTTTTGGCATGATGTATAGTATAGAATGTCCTGCTGAAATTAACGGAAATGCGGAAACGGTTGATCTATATTCCTACGGGGATACCATGATGGACAGCTTCAAAAAATCCGTTATCAGCGGAGATATGTCAAAGATATATGGAAATTCCAAATATGTGTTGGCAGTATATAGTGAATACACCGCCTTGAATGTCGGAGATAAGGTTAAAATTGGAGACGAAGAACTTGAAATTGGGTGCGTTGTGTCCGAGGGTGTAGGAAGCGTTAGTGGTTCAGCAGTTGTGGTATGTTCGGAAGAAACTTATACGCGCTTAACAGGAGAACAGGATTACGCTATGGTAGGCGTTGTATTGGAAAAAGATGTGTCCGAAATGGCAGTAAATAAAATTTACGATTTGGCAGAGGGAAATATAATTGCAGATAGCAGGGAGAAAAACAGCGAAGTAAGTGGCTCTTATTGGGTATTCCGAATTGCTGCGTATAGTTTTTTGGCGATTATTTCCCTTATTACCATATTGAATATTATGAACAGCGTTTCAATGGGCGTATCTGCAAGAATTAAGCAATATGGGGTCATGCGTGCGGTTGGAATGGGAAGCAGACAGGTAACAAAAATGATAGCTGCTGAAGCTGCTACATACTCTATTTGCGGCACAGTAGCCGGGGTTGTACTTGGATTGCTGCTGCACCATCTGATTTATGTAAAGGTTGTTATTACCCATTTTGGTGGTATTTGGAAGATTCCTTTTACTTCGATTGCAATCATACTTTTACTGGTCATTTTCTCATGTGTTATATCCGTTTACGCTCCGGCAAAACGCATACGCAACTTGGCAATTACTGAAACAATCAACGAATTATAATTGCAATCTACTTTAGAAAATTTCTTATCAACATCTGCCGGACGACGGCAAAAGAAAAAAAGCCGTCGTTCAGCAGGCAATTACCATGCCTTTATCATGTACCGGCGGCTTTGAAGAAATTCAGGGCCGCCGCTCTTTTGTACCCTTCGAAGGAATGACGACCATACGCTAAAGATTACGGCGGCTTTAGGAGGGAGCCGCCGTGAAGCGAGAACAGCTTCGACATAATTCGGCAGGGATTTACCTGCCAAAAAAAGTCTGACCGTTAATCGGCCTCCATCTGCTTATGAACAGGCACTATCGTGGCTGGTCCATAAGCGTCATAAGTCCTCTTTTAGCAGCGCCAGCCGCCGTTCTTCGGATGCTGGCGCTTTTGCTTGTCGTTTTTTCGGGAATTTCCCCGAACGGTGTCGCCCACCGCCTTCATTTCGCTTCACCCGTCAACCCGTGAATCGAAATGGAGGTACATAATGCAGAAGATCAATCTTCGGGAGCTGTATCCCGATGTGTATAAAACCGATGTCTTTGTGGATGTGGCCGAGGAAGTGCTGGCCGCGATCCAGGGACAGGAGCAGGGCGATGCGGCCTATGAGCGTCGGAAGTTCCGGCACAAGGCCCATTACTCTCTGAACCGGGAGGATGGCATTGAAAACGATGCCCTCAACCGGCCGCTCACCCCGGAGGAAATTCTGGAGCAGAAGCAACTGCGGGAAGAAGTGTATGCTGCGCTGATGAAGCTGCCCGCCATCCAGGCCCGGCGTATCTACGCCCGGTTCTACCTGGGCATGACGGTGGCCGAGATCGCCCAGATCGAGGGCACCGACCGCCGCCGCGTGTGGGCGAGCATCCGTCGCGGGCTGAAGAAGCTGGCGCGCCTGCTGGACACAGCCCGATAACCTGACCGCCGCACAGCGGCAAAAAAAGAGCCGGTGGGGGCAATTTGTCTCCATCGGCTTTTACTAAGGCCGCGCGTGAACGGATGGACGCCATATTGCCCCGCATGATGGAGGCGGCAGGCGTCACCGAGGAATTGAAAGCCCGCGACCCTATGCGCTGGGTAGGGCTAATGAACACGCCGAAAGCACAGGCGGAGGAAGTTTTATTTCAAGAACTAATCTACATATAAATTTAGTGATATAGCAGAAGTCGGGAGCAAAATACTGTAAGGTGTATTTCCCCGGCTTTTGCTTTTATGTTCTTAGAGTTGTTTGAATGACACCATGTAAACGGCAAAGAGAAAAAAGTCTTATCGGAACAAAAAAGGCCGATTGGAGCGGAAAAGACTTTTCAGGTCTGCTATGATGGTTACTGTAAGCGCCGAAGGGCGCTTTCAAAAAGCCTATGGGTTAGCAAAACCTAACTAAAAGGAGGAATGTTCAATGTCTGAAGTGAGTACGGACAAAAAACTGAAAGGAAAAGACCTCATTACAATCGGTATCTTTTCCGCAATCTACTTTGTCATCAACTTTGCCTTCATGCTTCTGGGAGGGATTCACCCTGTTCTTTGGATGCTGATGCCCGGCTTCATTGCTGCGTTTGCAGGCATTCCTTTTATGCTGATGGTCGCAAAGGTTCAAAAACTGGGTGCAGTTTTCCTGATGGGGCTTATCACTGCTCTTATCTATTTTGTCACTGGACAATTTACCCTGGTAATTCTGATCTCGATGGCTTCTACCTGTATTTTGGCCGAAGTTGTCCGAGCTGTGACTAAGTATAACAGCTTCAAGGGAAATTCGATTGCCTATGTGATTTTTTCGCTGGGAATGGTTGGTTCTCCCCTTCCCATCTGGTTGTTTAAGGCCGATTTCCTGGCGCAGATTACAGAACAGGGAATGCCCGCTGATTATGTTGCGGCAGTTGAAGCTCTGTCGTCCAATGCAATGTTAATCGTTCTGTTTGTTGCTCCAATCATCGGTGGTATCATCGGTGCATTTATTGCCAGAGGTTTGTTCAAAAAGCACTTTGTAAAGGCAGGAATTGTGTGATGAATGGGGCGGGCAAAAAACATACATTAAGGTTCGATCCACGGACGGAATTGCTTTTGCTGGTGCTGGCAAATATTGTGGCCTTTACCCAGCACTCCGTATGGGTCGAAATTACATGGGTTGTTTTTCTGCTCCTGCTGATTGTTGCCTGCGGGTGCCAAAAATCCGCAGGCAAACTGGCAATCGCATTTGGGATTTGTCTGGCGCTGCAATACTATGTATTCCCAAACGGGCCAAAAATTTTAGCCAGCAGCTTCACGATCATCGTATCGTATGCAAGAAAGATTTTCCCTTGTTTGATTGTCGGTACGATGGTTTTACAGAAAACGCCCGTCCGGGAATTGATGGTTGCCCTTCGGAAATGGCATATCCCGCAGGGACTGATTATTCCTTTGTCTGTAACCGTCCGGTATTTTCCGGCCTTGAAAGAAGAAACCAGCTATATCCGGGATGCCATGAAGCTCCGTAATATTCATGGGGTACAAAAAATTGAGTGCTTATTGGTGCCGACCATGATCTCTGCAACAACGACAGCGGAAGAATTGTCCGCAGCCGCTGTTACGCGGGGCATTGAAAATCCTGCGCCAAAGACCAGCATGATTGAAATGAAGTTCGGCGTGCAGGACTTTTTATGTTTGGCGGCAGGTGTGGTTTTCTGTGTGATTTCAATTACAGTGGGATAAGGAGGTGTTCCATGTGATCCAAATTCAGGATGTATCGTTTGAATATGAGAAAGAGCAGGGAACGCTTTCCCATATTGATTTGAATATCCAACAGGGAGAATGCGTTGTCCTTACAGGGGAGTCGGGCTGTGGCAAAACAACAGTGACAAAACTGATTAACGGCTTAATTCCTCATTTTGTCGAGGGCGGCACTTTATCTGGCCGGGCGATTGTAAACGGTATGGAAGTGCCGAAAACAGAAATGTACCGTCTGGCAGAGCAGGTTGGATCTGTGTTCCAAAATCCGAAATCTCAGTTTTTCAATATTGACTCGGACAGCGAAATCACTTTCGGTCTGGAAAATGCGGGTGTCGAACCAAAGAAAATCAAAGAGCGATATGAGGCCACTGTTTCCGCCCTGAAAATTCAATCGCTTTTGGGAAGGAACATTTTTTCCATGTCTGGCGGAGAAAAACAAAGTCTTGCGTTTGCCTCTGTATATGCCATGAACCCATCTATTTTTGTACTGGACGAGCCGACGGCAAATCTGGATGCTGACGCGATTGACACCTTACGCCAGCAGATTATCCAGATCAAAAAAGAAGGACGGACGGTTGTTATTGCCGAACACCGCCTGTATTTCCTGATGGACCTGATTGACCGCGCAATCTTCATTCAAAAGGGGAAAATCGTTCAGATATTTTCCGGGGATGAGTTTCGTAATCTTTCAGATGAGCAGCGTATCAGTATGGGGCTTAGAAGTCTTGTCCATCCTGTGCTGGAGCTGCCTCCCGCCGATCCGCCAGGAGCGCAGGAAGGCTTATCCGTAGAAAATCTTTCCTGTGCCTTTGATAAGCAGCCGGTATTCAGCGGCCTCGGCTTTTCTGCAAAACGGGGTGAAGTGTTGGGGATTGTCGGTCATAACGGCGCAGGAAAAACGACGATGACACGCTGCCTGTGCGGGCTTTTGAAAGAAGTGAATGGAACGGTCCGGCTGGACGGACAAACACTGAAAGCAAAACAGCGTAATAAGGCCAGCTTCTGCGTGATGCAGGATGTGAACCATCAGCTTTTTTCAGACAGCGTATGGAACGAATGTGAACTGGCGCAGCCGGATTGTCCGCCGGAGCGGATTGAAGAAATTCTCAGGTCTTTTGATTTGCTGGATTTCAAAGACCGTCATCCGATGGCCCTGTCAGGAGGACAGAAACAGCGCCTTGCGGTGGCAACCGCTATTCTCTCCGACAAGGATGTGCTTGTCTTTGACGAGCCTACCAGTGGGCTGGACTATCATCGTATGCTGGAAGTAAGCGACATGATCCGCAAGTTGAATGATGAAAATAAAGTTATCATCATTGTTTCCCATGATTTTGAGTTTTTGGGCCGGACTTGTGATAAAATATTTAATATGGAGGGATGCTCCAAAGAAACACCCTGTGGGTGTAACTGGAGGGCGTGAAAAGCACGCCAAACAGAGGAAAGGAGGCAGCGTCTATGCCGGAATTATTCCAGGAAATGTACTACGGCCCGAATGTTCAAAACCTGGTCGAGTCCGATGATTGTAAGGTCATGCGTTTAAGTGATAACTCCGGTGAAGGCATGATGACGCTCTATCATGTCTTTCCCGGTGTATTTCTCATGTATAATGATTTCCACATGAAGGAGTGCATTTCGGGCTTCCAGACAGATATGGATCTGCTCTGTATTGACCACTGCCGGGAAGGGCGCATTGAACAGGAAGTCGGCCAGAATGCCTTTAGCTATTTGGAGGCTGGCGATCTTCGGGTGGATCGCCGCATCCATCATTCCGGCAAGGTGGAATTTCCACTTTCTCACTACCACGGCATTTCCATTGGCTTTCAGATGGAGATTGCGGCAAAAGAAATCCCGGCCTCTATGAAAGGCTTTTCTGTGGATCTTTATGAATTGCAGAAAAAGTATTGCAGTGACCGTACACCCTATGTCATTCCAGGAGAACCGGCCATTGAGCATATTTTTTCCGAACTCTACAATGTGCCGGTCAAAATCAAAAAGGACTATTTCAAGATTAAGGTGTTGGAGCTGCTGCTGTATCTGGACGCGCTGGAACTTTCAGGCCATACAGAAGAACGCCCCTATTTTTATAAAGGCCAGATTGAAAAAATCAAAGCGATCCAGGCACTTCTGACGCAGGATTTGACAAAAAACTATACTTTGGAAGAACTCTCCGCGCGGTTTGATATTGCCCTGACCCCTATGAAAAACTGTTTCAAATCGGTATATGGCAGCCCGATTTTTACATACATGAGAAACTATCGCATGAACTATGCTGCCTCTTTACTGAAATCAGATAAGTCGTTGAAAGTGGCTGAGATTGCGGGACTTGTGGGATATGACAGTCCCAGCAAATTTGCGTCCGCATTTCATCAGACAATGGGGAAAACGCCGCTGGAATATCGAAAATCAATTATCTGATTGGAATAAAAAAGGCCGTGTGGAGCGGAAAGAAAAATTGAATTGTGATAGCATTGAGGATGGTTAGCGAAGATTAACCATCCTTTTTTCTTTGCTGGCTAAATTGATCGAGAGAGGTGAATTGATATGAAGCAGCAAAAAGAGCATTGGGTCAAAACACTTTTCTCTTTTGCAGGTCCCTGCAAGGGGAAAATGACCCTCTCGGTTTTGTGTGCCATTTTAAGTGTTGTCGGAGGCTTTGTTCCGTTTTGGGCGGTGTATGAAATCCTGCTCCTGTTCATTAACCGGACCGCTACTTTGAACAACATTATGCTCTGGTGTTTGGTGGGCGTGGGCGGATACCTGATCCGCGTCATCTGCTTTGGCATTTCCACAATTTTGGCACATATCTCCGCTTACACGATACTGGAAGGCATCCGCCTGAAAATTGCAAACCGTCTGATGAGGGCGCCTCTTGGCGAAGTAATGGGACGAAGGATTGGGTATTTGAAGAATATTATCATGGACAAGGTGGAGGATTTGGAGCCGCCTCTGGCCCACATGATCCCGGAGCTGACATCGAACCTGCTCCTTCCGATTGCCATTTTTATCTGGATGCTGGCGATTGACTGGCGTTTGGGCCTTGCAGTCCTGATTGCCCCGGTTCTGGCCATGATCCCCATGTTCTTTCTCATGCGGAACTATAACAGCCAGTACGCAGCTTATATGGAGGCAAACAATCATGTAAACAATGTCATTATTGAGTATGTGGAAGGCATTGAGGTTGTTAAGGCGTTCAATCAAAGCACCAGTTCCTATGAAAAGTTTGTAGGAGCGGTAAAGTCCTTTAAGGATTTTACTCTGGCATGGTTCAAGAGTACCTGGAAAACAATGAACCTGATGATGGCGATTATGCCCACCACCCTGTTGGGGGTACTTCCCATCGGTTTGCTGCTGGCGCAGAGTGGAAGTATCACGCCTGCTGAATTGGCGATGGGAATTATTCTTTCGCTGAGTATTGTCGGCCCGCTGATGAAAGCTACTACTTTTATCAACGAGGCAAAGTCAATGGAGTATGCAGTAGAAGCCGCAAATGAACTTCTGAACCTGCCTGTATTGCCGGACTCTGGAAAGATTGTTCCGATCAGGCACACAGATATTGTTTTACAGAATGTGTCTTTCTCCTATGATGGCACCGGGCAAAACGAAGTGCTGCATGACATCAGCCTGAAAATGCCGCAGGGAAGTTTTACAGCCCTGGTTGGGCCATCCGGCGGGGGCAAGTCCACCGTTGCCCGACTGATTGCTCGATTTTGGGATGTGACCGGCGGCAGTATCTCCATAGGCGGTACGAATATCAAGGAACTTTCCATCCGGCAGCTTTCCGAATTGGTCAGTTTCGTGACACAGGACAATTTCCTGTTCAACTGCTCTCTCAAAGAGAACATCCGCCTGGGTAATCCAAATGCTACGGATGAGGAAGTATATGCCGCCGCAAAAGCGGCCTGCTGTGATGATTTCATTGTCCGGCTGGAAAAAGGATATGATACCCCGGCCGGTGACGCTGGCAAGCGGCTCTCCGGCGGAGAAAAGCAACGAATTGCCATTGCGAGAGCAATCCTGAAAAATGCGCCTATTGTGATTTTGGACGAGGCAACTGCCTTCACTGACCCGCAGAACGAAGATAAAATCCAGAAATCCATCATGGCCCTTTCCAAAGGAAAGACCCTGCTGGTGATCGCACATCGTCTGTCTACCATTCAAAACGCAGATCAGATTGTCGTTCTGAAGAAAGGGCAGATTGTTGACTGCGGAAAGCAGGAGGAACTTTTGGAACGCTGCCCGCTTTATACAGATATGTGGCAGGCGCATATTGGCGCAAAGAACTGGTCTGTGGGCGAGAAAAAGGAGGTGGGTGTCAATGTTTAAGTCAATGAAACGCATTATCCGATGGGCTGGTAAATATAAAGGCCGCCTCTATCTTGGCTCTGTGTGTTCCTTTTTCAGCAGTTTGTCTACTGCCATTCCTACAATGGTAGCCGCATTCGCACTGGATAAAGCGATCCAGGCATACTGGACGAATACTGCGATTGATACTGTTTTAATCTGGCAAATGCTGGGGATCATTATTGGCTCGATTGCACTGAACTTCCTGCTTTCTTATCTCCGGGCAGTATTGCAGGAAAGCATTGGATATGAAGTGGCCGCCGGACAGCGCATTCATTTGGGCGATGTACTGAAACGGGTTCCCCTTGGATACTTTTCGCAGAACAGTGTCGGTGACATTCTGGCAGGTGTTACCACGGAATTGTCTACTTTGGAATTACAGGGCATGAAAATGGTGGATGTCATCATCAATGGATACGCAAAGTTTATTGCCATCGTTTTATGTCTGATCTTCTTCAGCCCCGTTGCTGCGGTTATTTCCATTGTCGGCGTTGCTCTTTCGGCGCTGGCTTTGCAAGGGATCAGCAGACACAGTGAAAAAACCGCTGCAACAACCCATAAAGCAATGGAAGATATGTCCGGCGCAGCGATTGAATACATCCGGGGACTTTCCATTGTGAAGTCTTTTGGACAGGAAGGAGCCTCTATTGAGAACTTTCGTAATGCCAGTAAAGACCTGAAAGATATTCATATCAAGGTGGAAAAAGGCTTTACCCCCTTTAACTGTCTGCATTTGTTTGCCTTAAAACTGGCTTCGATGGGAATTGTCTTTATTTGTGCATGGCAGGCGTTGCAGGGACAAATGAGTATAGCATTCTTCCTGATGTTTGTTCTGTTCTCTTTTGTGATGTTTGGCAGCGTGGAGAATATCAATGACGCAGCCCATATGCTTGGAGTTGTGGACTCTGCTATGAATAAGCTGGAAGCATTGGAGAATGTAAACTATATCGACCAGGATGGCACCGACATAAAACCGGCAACCTATGATATTGAGTTTAGGGATGTTTCTTTCGGATATGACAGCCGGATTGTTCTGCATGACCTGAACTTCAAAATTCCGCAGAATAGTACAACGGCCATCGTGGGGCCATCTGGCAGTGGAAAATCTACGCTGTGTAACCTGATTGCCCGTTTTTACGATGTTAACAGCGGAATGATTACCATTGGTGGAACGGATATTCGCAGATTTACCTGCGATAGTCTGCTCAAAAATATCAGTATGGTTTTTCAGAATGTCTATTTGTTCCGGGATACCATCAAGAATAACATTAAATTCGGCAGCCCGGACGCTACGGATGAGCAGATTGTCGCCGCCGCAAAAGCCGCCCGCTGTCATGACTTCATAATGGCTTTGCCAGACGGATATGACACGGTGATTGGTGAAGGGGGTTCTTCTCTTTCCGGCGGTGAAAAGCAAAGAATTTCTATCGCCAGGGCAATGCTCAAGGATGCTCCCATTGTTATCTTGGATGAGGCAACAGCAAGCATTGACCCTGAGAATGAGCATTTGATCCAGGAAGCTATTTCTGCCCTGACACATGGCAAGACCATTATTACGATTGCCCATCGCCTGGCTACGATTGAAAACGCCGACCAAATCCTTGTGATTGATGGCGGGACGGTGGCCCAGAGAGGTACACATAGGGAACTGCTGCAACAGGAAGGGACTTATAAAAAGTTCATCCAAATCCGTGAACAAGCCGAAGGCTGGCGGATAGAGTAAGGGAGGTCTTAATGAAACTTCATGCGTCCGGGGAGGACTACCTGGAAACCATCCTTGTTCTCCAAAAGAAACTCGGTATGGTACGCTCCGTAGATGTGGCCCGGCACATGGAGGTGTCAAAGCCCAGCGTGTGCCATGCAGTGGCTACCTTGCGGGACGGCGGCTTTCTCACGATGGACGAAGATCACTTTCTCCATCTGACCGATGTGGGCCGCGAGGTTGCCGAAAAAATCTATGAGAGACATTGTTTCTTTACCGAGCAGCTTATTGCCGCAGGTGTTGACCCCAAAACTGCGGAGGCCGACGCCTGCCGGATTGAACACATCATCAGTGATGAGAGCTTTTCACGGCTGAAAGAGGCAGCCGAACAAGAACAGGACTAAATTAAATAATCGAGACTATCCTGCCCCGGTAAACGGGGAAAGAAAAAAACCGTTGCTGGGGTAGGTAGTTTCGTGCGCCCATTACATAACTTTATCCAGACGGCGGTTTTGAAATACATTTCAAGGCCGCCGTTCTCTATGCCCTTATGAGGATGACGACCCTGTGCTGAATGTAACGGCGGCTTTAGGAGGGAGCCGCCGTGAAGCGAGAACAGCTTCGACATAATTCGGCAGGGATTTACCTGCCAAAAAAAGCCAGGCCGCCAACCGGCCCCCATCTGCTTATGAACAGGCACTATCGTGGATGGTTCATAAGACCTATAAGACGCATATAAAAAGCGCCAGCCACCGTACATCGGAAGCTGGCGCTTTTCCTTGTCGTTTTTTCGGGAATTTCCCCGAACGGTGTCGCCCGCCGCCTTCGTTTCGGTTCACCCGTCAACCAGTGAATTGAAACGGAGGTACATAATGCAGAAGATCAATCTTCGGGAGCTGTATCCCGATGTGTATAAAACCGATGTCTTTGTGGATGTGGCCGAGGAAGTGCTGGCCGCGATCCAGGGACAGGAGCAGGGCGATGCGGCCTATGAGCGTCGGAAGTTCCGGCACAAGGCCCATTACTCTCTGAACCGGGAGGATGGCATTGAAAACGATGCCCTCAACCGGCCGCTCACCCCGGAGGAAATTCTGGAGCAGAAGCAACTGCGGGAAGAAGTGTATGCTGCGCTGATGAAGCTGCCCGCCATCCAGGCCCGGCGTATCTACGCCCGGTTCTACCTGGGCATGACGGTGGCCGAGATCGCCCAGATCGAGGGCACCGACCGCCGCCGCGTGTGGGCGAGCATCCGTCGCGGGCTGAAGAAGCTGGCGCGCCTGCTGGACACAGCCCGATAACCTGACCGCCGCACAGCGGCAAAAAAAGAGCCGGTGGGGGATTTTTATTCCTCCACCGGCTTATTTCTCCTCTGCTTTTTTATCTTGGTCACATTCGTCTGCCTGCGTCATCTCTTTTAGTTCATCAGCCAGCGCACGGGCCGAGTTTAACAGCGCCTTTCTGGCCGCCGGAGGGCACGAAAGGTAGAGCTGCCGCATATCGTTGGCGGATTGTTCATCTTCGGGCAGATCAAGATTCATCAGGGAGTCCAAGGACAAATTCAAAACTTTACCAAAAGCACGCAGAACCTCAAAAGAAGGGTTCTTTTCCCCTCTTTCACAACTTTGAACGTGCTTCAGCGAAACATGGCTCAAATCAGCGAGTTCCTGTTGTGTAAGTTTTTTCACCTTACGGGCTTTTTGAATTCGCCGTCCCAGTTCTTTTAACATCTCCATAGGTACTATCGTCTCCTTAATAATATTTTATCGTTCCCATTCTCTGTCTGGAAGAACCTTATAGGAGGCTCGTTTGGGCACGATAGTACCTATTTTATTTTGTTTACCAGATGCTTGCTCTGTGTACAGCCCCGGCCAGGCGGCAAGGCTAAAAATTTTTTCAAAAAATTTGCGTAACAGGCAGGACAAATCGCCTGTTTTTGTCATGGTTATCAAGAAGGGGATTTTTCCTTCGCTGATCTTTGACAACCGAATACACGGCAGAACAGGTACATAACCCGCGTATGAGCGAGTGCAGGACGCCGCGAAGATGGAACAGCCAGGAGGTGATGGACAAGCTGTTTCGGAGCGATCAACGGCCCTGTACCCCGGATGGTGGCACATCCGGCGCGATGAGGACGCGGGGGCTTAAAGATACTTCCTCACGGCCCGCCAAAGACTTGGGGGGAACCCTGCGGCGCACGCTATGAACGACGTTGCGGAGTTATGACAGCCGCGCCAGCGGAGACCTGTTCTGTCCCCAGCGTCAGGGATGCGTGGCAAATGTGGCGTGATAACCAAATTGTTTTCGCGGCGATTCCCCATCGGTGCATGAGCGCCGATGGGGGTTGCCTTTCAAAGTTAGATACCATGCGCTGGCAGTTTCGGCTGCCAGCGTATTCATGTAACTTTGAACACGACCACAAAGAAAGGAGTATCCCTATGAGCCAGTTGATGCAAACTTGTTCACCAGCTACAACCGATGAATTGGTTGACATCCGTGAAGTTGCGGTAGATAAGGCACTACCCAAAGAGGAACGGATTGCAGCCTTTCTTCACCAAATCAAAAATCCATATCGTTTCCGCTGCGGCGATTTTGTGGTAAACGCTGCTTTTGCCAACAACGGGGTCACATTGGAGGAATGCCTGCAAGGGATTTTGAGATGATCGACATCCTCGATTTTTTCCAGAGCCCATGTTACGATGGACTTGGAAAAGGATGAAAACTGAAAACCTCAAAAACCTCTCTTTTCTTGCGGGAGCTTCCGGGAGGAAAGGAGTGCTTTTTCATGCCAAAATATCAGGCAACCTCTTACATTCGTCTGTCTTACACAGATGACCGCTCCAGCGAGAGCGACAGCGTTACCAATCAGCGAAAGCTGATTGAGAATTTTATTGAACGGAACCCGGACATTGAAATCATATCCGAAAAAATCGACGATGGTTACAGCGGTATCATTTTTGACCGTCCGGCGTTTAAGGAAATGATGCAGGATATTACCGATGGCAAGATCAACTGCGTCATAGTCAAAGACCTTTCCCGCCTGGGGCGGGAATACATCGAAACCGGGCGCTACCTGCGGCGGGTGTTTCCCGCTTATGGAGTCCGTTTTATTGCGATTACGGACAACATCGACACCGCCCATGAAAACAGCGGGGACGACTTGACCGTATCCGTCAAGAACATTATGAACGAAGCCTACTGCCGGGACATTTCCATCAAAACCCGTACCTCTTTGGATATAAAGCGGCGGAACGGAGATTTTGTTGGGGCTTTCCCTGTTTACGGCTATATGAAGTCAGAGGAAGACAAAAACCTGCTTGTACCAGACCCGTATGCGGCCCGTGTTGTCCAGGACATTTTCCGTATGCGCCTGGATGGGACAAGCGCACTGCGGATCGCCACTACCTTAAATGAGATGGGCGTCCTGTCGCCACTGGCCTATAAGAAAAACAACGGTTTCCCTTATGCCAAACATGGATACACAGACAAAGAGGACTGTAAATGGTCTGCTACGACGGTTATCCGCATTTTGCAGGACGAAACCTATACTGGCACGCTGGTACAGGGAAAACAGGGTACGCCGCACTATAAAATCAAGCAGATGGAGCAGCGGCCATCCTCTGAATGGATTCGCGTTCCTGACGCTCATGAGGCGCTGATCCCCAAGCAGGATTTCGAGCTTGTTCAGCGTATCCGCAGACTGGATACCCGCACGTCACCAAAGAAAGACACTGTGTATTTGTTCTCCGGCATCTTAATCTGCGGCTGCTGCGGGGCGCGCATGACGCGGAAAACGAACCGGGTCAAGGGCAAGGAATACCACTATTATTACTGCCCCACCGGGAAAAAGCATGGCTGTGCCAATCCTGTGATGCTCAAGGAGAGCGATCTGGTGGAGTGTGTCAAAGACAGCCTGAAGGGGTACATAGACAATGTGACCTGCCTGCAAGCCATTCTGGACGGCATCGACCAGAGCAGCATCAACCAGGCGCTGGCGAATGAATACGCTTCCCACATCGCAGCCAATGAGCGGCAGTTGGCGCAGGCGTTGGAGTTTAAGGCCCGCCTTTACGAAAACCTGGTTACCGGCACAATCAACAAAGAAGAATACACCGATTATAAAGCCAAATACACAAGGGCTGCGGAAAATGCGAAAGAAGCGATCCGCACTCTGAAAGATAAGCTGTCCGATGTGTTGGAAAACCGAAGTGAGCGAAACCGTTGGATTTCTCATTTCACGCAGTTTTCCACGATGGAGACCCTGGACCGCAAAGCTGTGGTCCACATGATACAGAGTATCAAGGTGATTGGGAAAAAGGAACTGGAGATCACCTTCACATATCAGGATGAATATCAGAAAGCCATTCAGCTGATTCAGCTGGCGGAGCAGACAAGCCAAAGAAAGGTGGGATGATTTGTGGCAAGAAAAAGCAGAAAAGAAACCGTGGTGCTTCCTGCACCGGAGATAGATACAACTTGCCGTGCCGGAGTTTATGTGCGGCTTTCCGTTGAGGATAAGCATACCCGTACTGCCTCTATTGAAACCCAGCAGTTGATTATCGCCCGGTGTCTGGAGCAGAACCCGGAAATCATCGTGGTTCAAACCTACATTGACAACGGTGCAACGGGTACGAATTTTCACCGGCCCGGCTTCCAGCAGATGCTCTCCGATATTGAAGCGGGCCTTATCAACTGTGTCATTGTCAAAGATCTTTCCCGCCTGGGGAGGAATGTCATCGACACTGGCTACTATATCGAGCGGTATTTTCCTGCACAGGGGGTTCGATTTATCGCTGTGAATGACCGCTATGATTCTTCCTCCCCGGATCATGCCCATGATGGCATCATCATTCCTCTGCGGAACATGATTAACGAAGCCTATGCGCTGGATATAGCGAAAAAGATCAAAGCGCAGCAGCGGCAGGCAATGAAAGATGGCAAGTACGTTGGCGGGCGTACACCCTATGGATATTTGAAAGCCCCCGATGATTGCCACCAGCTGATCGTTGACCCGGTGGCGGCTGAGGTGGTCAAAACTATGTTTCAGTGGGCCGCTGAAGGCGATGGCCTGAACACTATTGCGGTTCGATTAAACGAGGCCGGAGTCCTCGCCCCAAGTCACTATAAGAAAAGGCTGGGCGAGATTACCCATGAGAATTTGATTGGAAATGGGAATTGGCAGACGCGCACGGTTGCCAAAATTCTCCGGGCAGGCGTTTATGCCGGCGATCTTGTGCAGGGCGTTTCCAAGGTCATCGACCACAAACAGGTCAGGGCCAGCGCCGATGAATGGACGGTCGTTCGTGATACGCATGAGGCCATTGTGAGCAGAGAGCTGTTCGATGCTGTACAAAAAGTCTTAGACTGTGCCGCACAACAGGCCAAAGACAGGGAAATACATTCCTGGTCCCCCAATCTTTTGAGAGGGAAAATTTTCTGCGCCCACTGCGGACACAGCCTCCACCGGCAAAAATGCGTCCGCAAAAAGACGCCGGATGTATATGTCTACCATTGTATCAGCAATAACCGCATCAAAAAGGGTGCTTGCCCCGGCGTTTTCATTGATGAAATGAACCTGCTGGATGCGTTGGCGGATATATTGCAGGAACAGCTCGATACCACGCTGGGGCAATACTCCCTCAGCCCGGAAAATCTCTCCAAAGAAGCTAAGGAACAGAAAAGTATTCAGGATAAAATTGCCAGCCGGAAACAGGAAATCCAACAGCTGCGTACCTACCAGCGCGGATTGTATGAGGGTCTGATCCAGAACCATCTGTCACAAGACGAGTATTTTGCCTTAAAGGACAAGTACGAAGCCAAAATCGAGGCGGTCAGCAAGGAAATCGAGCAGCTGAAAGCAGGGCTTGCGATTATTGCCAGGCAGCTGGAACAGTATAAAATGCTGTCCCAGGATGCACAGCATATCAAGGAAGATCGCCATCTGACGGCAGCCCTGATTGACCGGCTGATTGAACGTGTGGAGGTTTCCAGGGAGAAACAGATTACAGTTCATTTCCGTTTTCAAAGCGAATTTGAGCATTGCGAGGAGGTGCTGAACCAATGCAGAAATATGTAATCGCCCTATATATCCGTCTTTCCCTGGAGGATTACAAATACGACAGCATGAGCATTGAGAACCAGCACCTTGTGCTGAACGAGTTCGTTTCTTCCATGCCGGAGTCCACTGACGCAGAGGTTCTGGAATTTATCGACAACGGATATAGCGGGACAAATTTTGAGCGTCCCAAAGTCCAGGAACTGATTGAACTGGTTCGGGCCAATCAGATTGACTGCATCATTGTCAAAGATTTTTCTCGATTTGGGCGAAACAGCATCGAAACCGGATACTTCATCGAGCGGGTGTTCCCATTGTTTCACACCCGGTTCATCTCCATCAATGACGATTTCGACAGCGATCAGCACAAAGGCGATACCGGCGGGATGGATGTGGCTTTCAAATATTTGATCAGCGAGTATTACAGCCGCGATATGTCCATGAAAACCAAAAGCGCCAAGTACGCCAAAATGCAGCGCGGAGAATATCAGAGTAAGATTTGCCCGTATGGGTATCGCAAAAGCGCCGATGGCAGAATGGAGCCAAACCCGGAAACTGCTGCGGTGGTACAGCTCATTTTCCAGCTTGCGGCAACCGGCATTGGGGCGGCAGCCATTACCAGGGAACTATTTAAGCGAGGCATCCCAACCCCAGGGGAATATAAAGCCGCTCATGGACAGCAGTACCACGATGTCTCACGCTCTCGTGGCCGCTGGAGCAGTTCTACGGTTCTCCACATCCTGGAGGACGAACGCTATATCGGTTCCTACGTCATTGGACGGCGGGCAGTCATTGAAGTGGGAGGTACACGGAGCCGCATGAAGGACCGTGACAAATGGTTCATTATTCCCGACCACCATCCGGCAATTATTGAGAAAGAGCTGTTTGAGAAGGTGCAGGCCGTGCAGCGCCGGTTTTCCTTACCGACCCGGAAAATCAGGGAGTATCCACTGAAAGGCAAGGTCTATTGTGGCTGCTGTGACCATGCACTTTCCCGCATTGCTCAAAAGAAGCCGTTTTATATGTGCCGTCATTCGACTGCCGACGTAAACAGCCGCTGCCATACTATACGAGCGGACGCTGCCGGGCTGGAAGAAGCGGTGCTTATCACATTGAAAAAACAGCTGGAAATCCTGCTGCCTGCACATGAGGACGGAACCCTTCACCTGGACGCCACCGCCGCTAAATGCTCCGAATATGAGAAACAGTTGGAAGATTTGAGGGATCAGAAGCAAGCTCTCTTTGAACGGTATCTCCTGGGGCAGATCGAGCTGGACACTTATAAATCGCGGAAAACAGATTATGACGCAGAAATACGGAAAGTCAAAAATGCCTATGCTGCTGTCACCGCCCAGGCAAAACTGAAGCGAGAAGAACAGGACCGCCAAAGCAACCGGCAAGAGATCGTTCACTCGATTGCAGAAGCGGATGCGCTAACTTCCGAGCTGACCGATCTGCTGATTGAAAAGGTATATATATTCCCCGACAACCGCATTGGGATTGTTTACAAGGTCCATGACCGCTTTGAATAACAGACGAAACAAAAACAGAAACCCCAGGCTATCAAATCCACAATCTTGGTAGCTTGGGTTTTCTGCTTTTCAGAATTATATTTTTTTGTCGTGTGCTTGACATACGGGTGGCGAAGGTCGTGGAAACGGATTTTTTTCAGCCCGTTATTTTTCAGTGTGATCTCAAAATGTTGGGTGATAAAATTTGGCTTCACAAGCTCGCCCATCGCATTGACATAGATGTAATCAAGGTACTTCTGGCAATAGGCTGTTCCACACACCTTCTGATTGACCAGTTGCTCCTGTCTGAGCCGGTGCAGTAATTCCTCAAAAGGCGGGACCAGCGGCAGCGTGCGATAGCTGGATTTCGTCTTGGTTCGGTCTTTCTGGATCGTGACTTCCTTACCGTCCACCGTAACCTGCGTTACTGTGTGTTTAATGGTGAACGTCTTTTTTTCAAAGTCGATGGCGTCCCATTTCAGTCCAACAACCTCACTGCGGCGCAAGCCATAAAATGCGGCAAGAATAACAGCCAGCTCAATCGGGTCGCCACGCACCACATTGAAAAGAGTTTCAAGCTCATCCTGATTGTAGATAGTAGCAACGTATTTGGCCTTTCTGGGCCGTTCCACGCGGTCGGCAGGATTAGACTTAATCAGGCCGATTTGGAACGCATATTGCAGGCATTTGCGAATGTTCGCGTGGCGGTGGATGACCGTATTCGCGGATAGCCCTGCGTTCAGTTCTTGCTGATAGTATTCCTGGATGTACTTTGGGTGCTTTTCCAGGTCTTGAAGCGTGAGCTTTTTGTCCTGGAAATATGGGATGATGCTGCTTTTGATGGATGTGCAGTAGGAAGCATACGTTGTGACTTCCACGCTGTTCTTCATCATATCCAGCCATTCCAGCAAAAAATCCGTAAACAGAATCGGGGCTTCATCCGCGCAGGGATTGACCTGCGCCATGATGTTTTCTTTGACCCATTCCAGATCGACCGCATATTGAAAAGTCGCAACGATGATCTCATGGTACATCAGCAGCTCATTGGCAGTCGCTTCGTTTTGCTGACGCTCATGGCGGTAGAAACTCTCCAAGTCTCTGGCCGTCATCTTTAAGAGAGCTATCGGATGGTCCTGGAAATAGGGCATGATGTAGTTTTTGATGTCGTAGGCATACTCAGCATAGGTGCTGGTGCCAAGCGCCACAGCTTTGTCCTTGAGCCATTTAGAGAGGAAGTCCGTGAAAAGCATATCTGCATTTTCCATAAGGTTGTCCGGGTTAAATTCTTTGCGTGTTTTGAGCAATATTGCCTCCGCCCGCTTCTTATTGCCTTTGACCGGCAGCCCGGTACTAATGGATTTGCCTTTGCGCTTTCCATCCTTGCCTTTCCAGCTCAGAATCATTTGATAGTAACCATTTTGTTCTCTCAGGTGTCCTGCTACCATTGTTTTCCTCCTTCCAAGCAGTAGCTGTATTCACCCGCTGTTGACGCTTATATCGTAGCAGTTGCGGAAGAATGCGGCAAGGATACGGATTAGCGCACCTCCACTTCCTCGGTCAGCGTCAGCTGGTATTGGGCTGCGAAGATGCGTTCCAACTCCGCCTGGGCGCTTGCCCGCGTGTAGCCCTGCAAGACGGCGGCCAGATAGGCCGCCAGCTCATGCGGGTCGTGGCCGATCATGTCCAGGTCATAGTAGGGTACGCCGTATTCGTTCAGATACCGGGCAATCTGATTGAGGTTGCCGCCGATCCTGCCGTACTCGGCTGTCAGCTTCCCGACAGCGGAAAGCAACTCGTCATTGACCGACGACACATGGACAACCGGGCGTATGGTCGCCCGCCGTATCGCCTGCCGGAGAAATTCGGACTGGCTGATACCATAGGGCGCAAGCCGCGCTGTGAAGTCGGCATACTCATCTTCGGACAGCCGGGTTTTCACAACGCGGCTGCGGTGGGGCGTGTTGTATTTCTTTCGCATGGTGTGACCTCCTTTCTCGCCCGTAAGGGCGCATGAGCAGGGTTTGGGGAAGGCACTCCCCAACAAGTTTCCCGCGAGGGGCAAAACTGCAGAATTGCGGATTTTGGCACCGTGGTAGAAACTTGCTCTCCGTGACTGCAAACTTTCTCTCACTTCCGTCCGCCACTTTTTTGGAAAACTGCAACCACAAAAGTTTGTTTCTCTTTTTCTGCTACTACTAATCCTGTAAAGGGCATTCCTGCCCGCTTTCGCTAAAATGACACCGGACGCAGTGGTTTCTACCCGGTGTTGGAGAAATCCTTTCTCTTTGCCCTCTACTACGGGTAAATGCTCCAAATGCCAAACACCAGGGCAGAAAAATTCCCTCCTCGCTTACTACTACAACCGGCAGGGGGCAAAATGGCCGGGAGCGGAGCCGGACAACAAAAAAAGCAGTAAATCTTTTTCAAGACTTACTGCTTTCGCTGGCCGCGTCGGTGGCGGCTGGTATTCAGTTTTTATGACTTGTCCGGTGGTTCGTCAAGCCGGAACTTGAATTGACAGTCAATTAACCGCTGCTTTACATAGTCCTCCACCTCGGCGTTGACCTGCCCGTTCACTTTTGAGAAATAGCGGATATATCCGGCGTAGTGGAGCAGGACAGCGTTCACGGCTTCTGGGTCGCCCTCACGGGCTTTGAGGATTGTTTCATAGGGGAGAAGTCTACTCATACCGGCTCACCCCCATTTCTTCGCGTAGCCGCTGCAAGGCAAGCTGGATATGCCGCCCCGCTGTGCTGCGTGACCGGCCAATACACGCGCCGATCACGCGCTGCGGCTGGCGCAGAAAGTAATAGCGCAGGATTTCTTCCCGCGTCTGCTCCGGCAAAACAGAGATCGCGTCGGCAAGGGCGGCGTTGCAGAGCAGGACGGTCTGACCGCAGACGGTAAATGGGTATTCCTCGTCCGGCTCCGACGCGGCAAACTGGACAAACTTCTCGTTCATCAGATAGTCAAGGGAAACTTGCCGTTCCCATTGCCGTTTAAGCTTCAAAATCTTGTCCAAGGCGGCACAGCGGATAACAGTCTTGCAAAAGGCGTTGTACCTGCGCTGGATATATTCTTGATAGGCTATCTGGTCGGTCATGGAAATTCCCCTTTCTGAATAATAGTGCGGGGCGGTGGCACTTCTTGCTGTCGCCCCTTGATTGCCTACCAGCAAAGGCGGGCGGGGCTGTCAACGGCTGCGCATATGCGCCGTTCATCTTGACCGTTGACTGGCTCGGCTGGGTTTGCTATTTACCCGACAAACTTGAATTTATTTTAAGCTATCACGTTTTACCTTCTTAAGCCTTACTATCATTACCATAGGAATTTCTTTGTTGGTTTTAAAACATTCTTCATAAAATCCATCAATGACAAATCCAGCTCTAAAACAAAGGTTAAAAATATCTTGTATGGAACGATGATAATAAATCTGCTCTTTCGGTTGCCCTTCAATCGCTATATCATAGTAACTGTGCGGTGTCATATATTTTTCAGTCAACGTGACAAAACAAGGGTGTTGCGTTGCAAAGACAAAAATTCCGCTTTCCTGCAACAGTTCATAAACAGCCATAAGAAGTGGTTCAATATCCGTAATATCCATAATTGCCATATTAGAAACTGCTTTCGTAAAGGCTCGATTTCTTTTTAATTCTAATATACTTTTTCTATCGGTCGCATCCGCCACACAAAATTCAATTTGTTTTGCATATTGTGATTGCCGTCTTTTAGCCAATTCTATCATTTTTTTGCTGTAATCAAAAGCGACAACCGAAGCGCCTCTTTGTGCAAGATACGAAGAATAATTTCCATTGCCACACGCAATATCCAAAATGTAATCCGCAGGATTAGGAGATAGAAGTTCCGTTACTTTGGGACGCACTACCTCTCTGTGAAATTCATTAGATTCGTCACCCATTGCATTATCCCAAAATTGTGCGTTCTCCTCCCAGATTTTTTTACTTTCCTCTGTTCCCATGTTCTCTCCCACTCCCCAAATTTGCTTTTTTGCTTCCATTAAATCTTCCTTACTATATTCCATTGTTACCCTCCATAACTTCTGATTGTTGCCGTCTTGACGATTATGTATCTTTACATTACCTTCTGAAACATATGGCGCACCTTGTCCAGGCGGCTGTTTGGACGGCGGGGCTGGATGACCGGCTGACCGACAGCGGCCTGATATCCTTTCAGCTCTGTAAGGCATACGCTCCGCCCGTTGGTGTAAAAGGCCAGATCAGTACGGTATGCCTGTATACAGCGGGCGGGAATCTCGCCAGTAAAGACAACTTCATCCTTTTTTACCTGGGCCGTTTCGATGGTGGCACAGTATTTCGGTGCATCATGATAAGCCCTGGAAAGGTATTCCTGGGGCGCATAGAGGATGAAGGAGAGATAAGGTTCCAGCAGCTGCGTCCCCGATTCCTTCAATGCCTGTTCCAATACAATCGGGGCCAATGAGCGGAAGTCCGCCGGCGTGCTGACCGGACTGTAATAAAGCCCGTATTCAAAGCAAATCTTACAGTCCGTTACGTTCCAGCCGAACAAGCCCTGCTCCAGCCCGTAACGGATACCATCCCTGACAGCGTTTTGAAAACTCTGGTTCAAGTATCCCAGCGAAACCCGGCTCTCGTATTGTACACCGGAGCCAAGCGAGAGTGGTGTAACAGACAGTCCTATGGATGCCCAAAACGGGTTGGGCGGCACCTCGATATGGATGGTGTGGCTGGCTGCTTTGAGCGGCCGCTCCATATAAATGACGGAGGGTTCCTTTACCACTGTTTCAAGCTTGTATTTTTCCGACAGCAAAGCGGAAACAACCTCCAACTGCACCCGGCCCAAAAAAGAAAGAATGATCTCATGGGTGATGGAATCCACTTCGCAACGCAAAAGCGGGTCAGTATCCGCAAGTTGCGTAAGAGCGTCCAGCAGCCGTTCTCTTTGCGCTGCCGTTTTCGGCGCAATCGTCGTCCGCAGCATGGGGAGGGGGTCCTCGCGCCACCTTTTACGAGGGAGCCGGGTTTGGTCCCCTAATACATCGTTTAACCTCACGCTGTCGCTGGGAAGGATAACAATTTCACCCTGATAAGCGGTGTCTGTCCGAACAATTTCCCCTTTGGATGGAATACGCATCTCTGTGATTTTCAGCTTTTCTCTCCCGGCCAGGGCCACCGTATCCCGCAGGCGCAGCGTTCCGCTGTATAACCGTAGATAGACACGCCGCTGGCCGCAATCGGTGTACTCAACCTTGAAAACGCTGCCGCATAGGGCGGCGCCCCCCTGTTCCCCAATCGGTTGGAACAGCCCTGTCACCGCATCCATCAACGGTTGAATGCCAAGGCCATTTTTGGCGCTGCCATGATAGACTGGGAACAGGGAGGCGTCTTGAACCCGCTGCTGTTCCTCCCGCGCAAGTTTTTCCCGGCTGATTGGTTCTCCTGCGATATACTTTTCCAATAATTCATCGTTATTTTCGATGACCGCATCCCATGCTTCTATGTCGGTATTTTCCTCCAGGACTATTTCCGGGGACAGCGACACCGTCTGCTTGATGATAATATCGGCGGAGAGCTTATCCCGAACAGACTGAACCACGCTCTGCAAATCAACGCCAGCCTGGTCGATCTTGTTGATAAAGATAACGGTGGGAATGTTCATTTTCCGCAGGGCATGGAACAGAATACGGGTCTGGGCCTGCACGCCATCTTTAGCGGAGATCACCAAGATGGCCCCATCTAAAACAGCCAAAGAGCGGTACACCTCCGCCAAAAAATCCATGTGGCCGGGCGTATCCACAATGTTAACTTTACATCTGTGCCACTGGAAGGAAGTGACTGCCGCTTGAATGGTAATCCCACGCTGCCGCTCCAAAAACATGGTGTCCGTCCTCGTTGTCCCTTTTTCGACGCTCCCCGGTTCTGAAATGGCTCCGCTGGCATATAGCAGGCTCTCCGTCAAGGTCGTCTTTCCAGCGTCTACATGGGCAAGAATTCCAATATTGATTATTTTCATGTGATTGTCCTCCCTTTACAGCCCCAAAGGGCATAAAAATCCCCAGCAGTAAAATACTTTTACCACTGGGGATTATAAGTTGCGGACATACACATATACAGCATACACCTGTTTGTGATTGCTGTTTTTGGGGATATGTCAAAATTGATAAGGCAAAAGTATTCTTAAATTGGGTACAAAAAATAAGCCCCTACAAAAGGAGCTATCATAATCCTTTGTTCCCACTATTTGATTATAGTTTTATTTAAGAATACCTTGCCGCATATTTTTTACTCCTTTTCTGGATTAAATCATTGTATCACATCAGTTTTAGGAAAGCAAGTACCTAAAAGAAATTTTTCTTCCCCTTATATGTAACAATCATACCGGCTTCCTAGCGTTCAGAATGTTTTCTGCTGTCTGCTGTGGTGTTTGGTTGGAATTGTCCAACCAAAAGCCGATCCGTGGTGTTGTCTGCATTTTACTAAATACAAATTCAATGTATACAGAAAGATATAAGGAGTGGGAGGGATTCCGCCGTAGTTGGCATTGTAGGAAAATCCAAAAGTTTAGATTTTCCCACAATGCTTATCTTTTGGTCTTTGGTTCGGAATAGTGTAGTGCTGGCGGTCTATCTCTTGTTTTCGGTTGCTTGCTTCCTTACCGTACATGAGCATTGGCACCAGGGTTGTCGTTGCCGTAACCTTCCAAGAGGTTAATCACGCCCCACACGCCGAGACCGGCACCGAGGGCGATAACGAGGGTCTGGAGAACGGTGATTGCCTGATTAAAAAATTCCATAAATAAAGTTGGCCGGAATCTGTTTTGAAATTGGTTTTTAGTCATGGTTCATAGGCATACAAAAGCCGGACAATCTGCCGCCCGGTTTTCGGGCTGGCTGACTCCGGCCTTCCTCCTTTTTCATTTTTTGATAGAGATCGTCCGCTTTGTACGCCGATGGCCCCGTCCGGGGCGGTTGTGGCGGGTAGATAGGACCCCTCCTTTCATAGCGGAACATCAATCGTCGGCTGCGGCGTCGATCTCATACACGTCGCAGACCTGGTTGGGTTTCAGCTTCAGCCTGGCCCGCAGGAAATCTTCAATGCTGAACGCATTTTTCGGGTCGGCGTCGGCGGTGTACTTGTAGTTGGGGTGCTGGGTGATGTCGTACTTGTCCGACAGAAACGGCCGCACCCCGCGCAGCTGGAGGATGCACTTGCCGCCGTCCATGACGGCCAGCTCATCCTGGCTCATCAGCTCTTTGCCGAGCTTCTGGTAGTTGAGCGAGTGGGAAGTTTCCCGCCCACGGCTCTCGCCGGTGTTGTAGGTGTCGATGGTCTCCTTGCCCAGCACGGCGGCCAACTCTTTGAGCGTGGTCGGCTCCTTGCCGCCCAGGAAGATGGAGCTGTCCATATTGCCGATGATGGTATCAGCGTTGTCCTTGTAGATGGCCTTGAGCTGGCTCTGCGCCTGCAACACCAGACAGGCAGAGATTTCTCGACTGCGGATGGTGGCGACCAACTTCTCCAGCTTGGGGATCTGGCCAATGTTGGCGCACTCATCAATGAGGCAGCGCACATGAACCGGCAGCCGCCCGCCGTACACATCGTCGGCCTTTTCACAGAGCAGGTTGAACAGCTGGGTGTAGCACATGGAGATGAGGAAGTTAAAACTGTCATCGGTGTCGCTCATAATCAGGAACAATGCGGTTCGTCGGTCTCCCAGGGTGTCCAGCTCCAGCTCGTCATAGGCTGTGACCTCCCGCAGCTCGGCAATGTCGAACACCGCCAGCCGTGCGCCGCAGCTCACCAAAATCGACTTCGCAGTTTTGCCTGCGGCCAATTTATATTTGGCATATTGGCGCACCGCAAAGTGGTTGGGTTCCCGCTCTTTCAGCTCATCAAACATCAGGTCAACGGCATTTTTGAACTCCTCATCGTCCTCCCGGACCTCCATGCTGTTTATCATCTCGATGAGTGTGGAAAAGTTCTGTTCCTCCACCGGGGCCTCGTAGTGGATGTAGCCGATGAGCGCGCAGTACAGCAGCGTCTCGGCCTTGACCCAGAAATCGTCCCCGGCCTTGCCCTCGCCCTTGGTATTGGCGATGAGCGTTGTCACCAGCTTCAAAATATCCTTTTCGCTGTGAATGTAGCTGAAAGGGTTATAGTGCATGGACTTCTTGAAGTTGATGGTGTTCAGCACCTTGATCTGGTACGGCTCATAGATGACTTTGCCGTTTTTGTCCTTCACCGGCTTGCCGTCCTTGCCCAGCTTGGGCGCGCCCCGCTGAAGCATTTTGCCGCACTCCACCAGGATGGTGCCCTTTGGGTCGGTGACCACATAGGAACTGTGCATCTGCATCAGATTGGGCTTGAGCCAGAAGCGGGTCTTGCCGGAGCCGGAACCGCCGATGACCAGCACGTTTTTGTTGCGGGCATACTTGGGGTTCTTGGGGCGGCTGGACATGGTGAGCCGTTCGGTCTGGGTCAGAATGACATTATTCTGGAACACCGGGTCGATGTAGGGGGCAATATCGTCATGGGTGCCCCAACGGGCCGAACCATACTCCACATTGTGGCGGTACTTCTTGGCGTTCTTACCGTGCAGATACACCGCCAGACGCAGGCCGGCGCCGCAGCACAGGCCAACAGCCAGGTCCAGCGGGTGCAGGCTGGGCCACCAGCTTCCCAGGGCCACCGGCAGGGTGGAAAAGAACGAGAGCATTTTGGCCGAGGCATCCGCCCCAACAGCCAGCCGCCAGGCTTCGCCCAAGTTGGTGGCAAACAGGCCCAGCAGAAAATAGGGCAGGTTCAGCAGCACCAGTTTTTTTACATTCAGCTGCTTCATCGTTCCAGCTCCTTCCGCTTTGTCCTGTCCACCACCGCATTTTTAATAAGCTCCTTGAAGTGGCTGAGCTTCTCCAGCACCGACGGGCGCTCGCTGCGGTCGGCCTTCTTGACCTTCCTCTGGGTGTACTCCGAGAATGCCGCCGTCAGGGCGTCGGCATCGCGGGCCTTGAAGAAGATCAGGTACTTGGGCGGCGAGGTGCTGCGGTCCTTTTTCACCGCATAGTCCACGCCGTACTTGCGGGCGATGCGCTCAAAATCCCGAATGGACGGGTCGTTGATCTCGATGTTGGAGACGCCCTGGTTCTGCCCGATGAGCTGCTTCACCGTCTGCTTGCCCTTCGGGGTAACGGGAGAATCCCGGCTGCGCTGCTTTTCCAGCTTTTTCTCCCTGCGGTGGGCCATGTACTTGGATATGGCGGCCTTGAACAGCCTGCCGGTGAACTTGGTGCCGCTGACTACCAGCGTCAAAGTCCTGTTTTCCACTTCCTCCTGCATAGGTCATCCCTCCCTTCGTCGGTTATGCAGTGGATGGTCTTGAATACTAAGGCGGGACCACCAGCCGCCGCAAAAGATACCGGCCCGTCATACCGTCACCAGAATCAGGTCACGCAGACCGGCAAAGTGCAGTTTGCCCTTGGGCGTCACCAGCGTGTAGGAGCCGGTGTGGCCGTTGCGGTAGTAGTCCCGCACACAGAACAGCCCATCATTGGCGCTCTTGGCGTAGGGCAGCACGCAGCCGGAAGGAGCGCGGTAGACAAATCGCCGTTCCAGCAGGAAGCGGACGAACCGCCGCTCCGGCACGTCCAGCTCCTTGGCGGTGGTGCGCAGGTTGGTACTGTGGTGCAGGTCGATGAACAGGTCATAGTAACGGTACACATAATTCATTCCTTTCTTGGTAGATGGCAGGTTTACGGGTGACGGCGTTTCTTTCTCGGTTTGAAATCGAGGATATGGCCCTCTACAACGTGGGCATACCGCTTGATTTTGATTTGCTGGCTGCGCTGGGCGTCCAGGGCCTGCCGGTAGCCGTCCTCGGTGAGAAACAGGCGAACCTCATCGCCGGGGCTGCCGTAGGGGGTACGGGGCTTGCGGACCGCAAATTCAATCATCCATCGGGTGCTGTCCTGAAATCGCTCCACAGCCAAAATGTTATGTCCTTTCAGCTCACGGGCTGAAATATCCCTCATAGGCTCTCCTTTCTCAGCGGTCGTGCTGTTGCTGGCGCTTGCGCTGCCACTGTTCCAGCAGCTTGATGATGGTCTCCTGCATCCGCTGGGGCGTGTAGCTCCGGGGAAAATATTTGCGCAGGGTGTCGCTGGTGAAGGTGATCTTGTCCAGGTCACTTTTCTTTTCCTCGCCCATGATGACCCGCATCATGTCGAGGGTCAGGTGGCCCTCCTGGCTGTACTTTTTCAGCCGCTGGGCCTGGGAGAGGGAGGGGGTGGCCTGTTCGCTCTCCATCGCGTCCAGCAGGTCAACCTGTTCCTCTTTTTTGAGGAAAGACAGCTCGTAGGCGGGGTTGAAGGCGATTTTCTTTTCATCCACCATGTCCAGCAGTTCGGGGATCAGCTCGGTGAGGCGGATATAGCGGAAAATCTGATTTTTGCTCTGGCCGACCTGTTCAGCCAATACCTCGCTGGATTTCTTTCCTGGCAACTTGTTCCCAACTTGGGAACAAGTTAAATCGGCGCGGGCACCTTGATGGTTCATAGCTTCCAGCTTCATCTTGTAAGCAAAAGCCCGCTCACTGGGGAGCAGGCTTTCCCGCTGCAAATTGCTGTCAACCATGATAATGGTGGCCTGATCGTCGTCCAGGTCACGGACAATGACCGGCATGGTATCCTTGCCAGCCAGTTCGCTGGCCCGGTGACGCCGGTGCCCGGCGACCAGCTCATAGCCGCCGTTCGGGTCCGGGCGGGCGATGGCTGGGACCAGCACGCCATACTGCCGGATGCTGTCGGCGGTTTCCATCATGGCCCCGTCATCCTTGACCTTGAAGGGGTGGTCTTTGAACGGGTGCAGCTCCGACAAGGGAATTTCCAGAACCTTTTCCCGCTGGGCGTCGGCCCGACTTTCCTCGGTGGAAAACAGGTCATCGACCGAAGCCAGCTCTACTTTTTTCGCGCTGCTTTTCAAGTTTCAACACCTCCTTCGTCAGATCTCGGTAGCCTTCGGCCACCTTGCCGCCGGGGTCGTGAGCATAGATGCTCTTGCCCTCGGCGCTGGTCTCCTTGGCCCGGACGGAATGGGGTATCTCGGTGCCGAACACCTTGATTTTGCTGCCGTAGGTCTCCCGCAGCAGGGCGGCGATCTCCTTGGCAAAGTTGGTGCGGTTGTCCACCATCGTCAGCAGAATTCCGTCAATCTGGAGCTTGGGGTTCAGCTGCCGCTTGACCTTGTTGATGGTGGACAGTAGCTGTTCCAGGCCCTTGGCGGGCAGATACTCCGCCTGGACGGGGACTATGATCCTGTTGGCGGCGGCCAGCGCGTTGACCGTGAGCATCCCCAGGGAGGGCTGGCAGTCAATCAGGATATGGGAATACTGTCCTTTGAGCGTGTCCAGATACTGCCGCAGGATGGTCTCTCGGCTCATGGCGTTCACCAAGCTGACCTCCATGCCGGAGAGCTGGATGTCGGCGGGCATCAGGTCCACACCCTCCGGGTGGTGCAGGATACCCTCGTCGGGTTTGATCGGCTCGTCCATCAGGATGCGGCCCATCGCGTCCGAGAGGGTAAAGGGCAGCTTGTCCGGCTGCGGGTTGCCCAGGCTGATGGTAAGGCTGGCCTGGGGATCGGCGTCCACCAGCAGCACCTTCTTCCCGGCCTGGGCCAGCCCGATGCCCAAGTTCGCGCAGGTGGTCGTTTTGCCGACGCCGCCCTTCTGGTTGGCGACGGCGATGATTTGTGGGTTCATAGATTATATTCACCTCCCGTATGGGCATAAAAATAGGCACCCATTTCTGAGTGCCTTTCGATGCCGGTATGGAGAAGGGCAGGGCTAAACCTGGACCTTCAGTTGTTCCTTGTACTCCGCATAATGTTCGCTTAGAACATAGTCAATCACCCAATCCTTGGGGATCAGATAAGTCATGCGGATGTAATAATGTTTCACGCGATTTTCTCTCATCAGCTTCCGAGCGGTGCTGTCGCCTATCCCGCCTAACATCCCGCGAAACTGTGTAAGCGTCACAACGCTGGGATAGTCTGCGAAAAGATTTTCGTAATATTTTCGGTTTTTCATTGAGCATATTCCTCCAAAATGTATTGCCAACAGCGGGGAAGATCTGCTACAATGATGTTAATTTCGCAGTGGCAGCGCCACTCGAATCATAATTAAGTTCGTGGGTATCCCGCACACATCCCTTCCGCATCCCGCAAACGGCTCAAAAACAGCTCCAAAGCGGTTAGAATTTGGATGGCTGGGAAATGCCCGGTTTTTAAGGCTTTTGTTCTGGAAATGCCGATTTTATCAGTATTTCAGCGGTTTTTGACCCCTCAGTAGGTGTCCGAGAAGTCCAGTTGGTTCCACTAGAGGGTAGCAGGTTCGGGATTGTCCCGAAAACTCAAAATCCGTTGGTGGTGACACCGTGTGGGTTCGACCCCCACCACCGGCATACAAAAAGGCGTCCCCAGGCGTGTCCCGCCTGGGGACGCTTTTTTGTATGGACGTGGGGAGAAAGTGAACAGGGCTGTCTGCGCAAGACCCTATCCCTCAAGGAAAAATGCACGTCAGTCCGGGCACAAACCGTTCCGCTACGCATAAATCCCTCCCTTGGGTGGCATACTGCTACCCAAAGGAGGGATTTTTATGTCCATGTTCAAAAAGATTCTGTTGCTGCTCGCCATTGTGGGCGGCATCAACTGGGGTATCTACGGCATCTGGGGCTTCAACGCCGTGGGCTGGCTCACCGGCGGCAGCCTGAACTGGCTGGCCCGCACCATCTTCATTGTGGTCGGTGTAGCGGCGCTCTGCCTGGTGCCCAGCCTTTTTATGGGCGACGAACCCCAGGCGCAGCCTCATACCCATTGAAAAAGGCGGGCAATAGCCCGCCTTACATAGTTTACAGTACCGGTCCCGCCTGCAGATGACTGCTGCGGGCATGCATGCCCACGCTGAGCACCAATCCCACACAGAAGTACATCATGACCACGCTGGAACCGCCCGCCGAGAAAAAGGGCAGCGTCACACCAATGACCGGCAACACCTGCAGATTCATGCCCAGGTTGATGACGCTCTGCACAAACAGGGCGGCAAAAATGCCCACACAGATATAACGCCCCAGAGCGTCGGCGCTGCGCAGTGCCGTCTGCAGGGTGCGCAGGCAGAGGGCGAACAGCAGAATCAGGGCCGCTGCCGCTCCCAGAAATCCCAGCACATTGGCCAGATAGGCGAAGATGAAGTCGTTCCAGGCATTGGGCACGAAGATGTGGTCGCCGCTGAACAGGCCCTGCCCGGTCAGGCCGCCGGTGCCGATGGCCATGGCGCCTTTGTTCTGCTGGTAGGTGATATCGGACAGCGCAGGATCTTCCGGCGTCAGGATCGCCATGATCCGCTGGAACTGATAGCCTTTGAGCAGGTCGGGCTTGAGCATCAGCAGGGCGCCGCCGCCCGCAATCCCGGCGGCCAGTACGCCGCCCACCAGCCAGTGGGAAAGCCCGCCGGCGTAAAGCATCACCAGGCCGATGCCCAAAAAGACCAGTGCTGTTCCGTCGTCGCCCTGGATATGGATGAGGAAGGGCGGAACGATCATGTGCACCAGCAGCAAAAACAGATTCTTCGGCCGGTTGACCTGCCCCCGCAGTTGGCTCAGATGGAGGGCCAGGGTCAGGATGAAGCTGATCTTGGCCAGTTCCGCGGGCTGAAAGGTCATGCCGCCCACGCGGTACCAGCTGTAGTTGGAGGTGCCGCCGGCGTCGTAGCCGATGGTCAGCACGCCGAAGTTTACATTGTGGAAAAACAGGGTGGGCAGGACCAGGCCCCAGGCCACGGTGGCGTGCAGCGGCCAGGCACGTGCCAGGGCGCGGTAATCTACGGTGGAGAAGACGATGGCCAGCATCACCCCCAGCAGACTGGCGATGACCTGCACCGATGCCTTGTTGTTGGAGCCCAGCTGGCTGTACCCCAGCGAGACCAGCACCACAACGCTGAGTGCCGAGCACAGCACGCACAGGGCGAGATAAAGCACATCCACGCGGTGCAGATATCGGCGGATCAGTGGGTACATACGGCAACTCCCTTCGGGTCATTTCTCTTATTATAGCGCAACGGCGGGCATTTGACCACGGCTGAGAATTAAATTTTACAAATCGCCCGTTGTGTACTATAATAAATACGACTACGCAGCAAGGAGTATGACTGCCATGCAGGAGTATACCACACATTCCCGGGAAGAGACGGTGGCCTTGGGCCACAGCTTTGCCAAAACGCTGCCCGCGGGGGCGCTCATCACCTTTACCGGCGGATTGGGTGCCGGCAAGACGGCGTTCTGCCAGGGGTTGGCGGAAGGGCTGGGCTGTACCGACCCGGTGAGCAGCCCCACCTTTGCTATTGTCAACTATTACCGGGGGCCGCGCCCGCTGGCGCACTTTGATCTGTACCGCATTCATACCGAGAATGATCTGGCAGCGGCGGGGTTCTATGATTATCTGGATATGGGGGCGGTGGTGGCCTGCGAATGGAGCGAGAACTGCGCCGACCTGCTGGAACAGGAACACCCCATTCATATTGACATCCAGCGCATCGACGAAACGACGCGCCGGATCACCATTGAGTGAGGATACAAACTGGATAGAACATATAAAATATTACATTTTGTACAGGTGATTCTATGAATATACTGGCGGTTGATACCGCAGGCAAGACAGCGGCGGTTGCGGTTGTGCGCGACGATACCCTGTTGTATGAGACTCAGTGCAACAATGGCCTGACACACAGCGAGACGCTGCTGCCCATGATCGACACGGCGCTGCGTGCCTGCGGCCTGACGGTGGAGGACCTGGATCTGCTGGCCGCCACCAACGGTCCGGGCAGCTTTACGGGACTGCGCATTGGTTTGTCGGTGATCAAGGGGTTGGCGTTGCCGTGGCAGATCCCCTGCGCACCGGTGTCCACCATGGCGGCGCTGGCCTACGGCATGGCGGGGCAGGGAACGGTGATCGGTGCCCAGGACGCCCGCCGCGGGCAGGTCTACTGGGCGGCTTTCGATCTGGAAAGCCACCAACGGCTGACCCCCGATGCAGCGGAGCCGGTGACGGCGCTGGAGGAATTTGTACAGAACTGTAAAAAACCGCTGTTTTTTGTTGGCGACGGCGCCGCTTTGTGTTACAATACCTATGAACAGGTGCCGGGCGTGACCGTTTGCCCGCCCGCGCTGCAGGTGCTGCGCGGAGCAGGGGTGGCGTTGGCCGCCAGAGCTTTGTGGAAACAGAACGGCTGTGTGCCGCCTGCCGAACTGCTGCCGGATTACCACCGGCTGAGCCAGGCAGAGCGGGAACGGGCCGAAAGAGAAAAACAACAGGGGGAAACGACCAATGCAATTTGACAAACCGATCGCACTGGCTGCCGACCATGGCGGCTACGAGCTGAAAGAGGCCATCAAGGCTCATTTGGATGAGCTGGGTGTGGCCTATGAGGACTTCGGCACCGATTCCACCGCCAGTGTGGATTACCCGGACTATGCCGTGGTGGGCTGCAAGGCCGTGCAGGATGGCCGCTGTGCGCTGGTGATTCTCTGCTGTGGTACCGGTGTGGGTATGTCCATGTGTGCCAACAAGATGCAGGGGATCCGTGCCTGCTGCTGCAGCGATACCTTCAGCGCCGAACTTACCCGCCGCCACAACAATGCCAATGCCCTGTGCCTGGGCGGCCGTGTGGTGGGGGCCGGTCTTGCCTGCAAGATCGTGGACGCCTTCCTCAACGCCGAGTTTGAAGGCGGCCGCCACCAGACGCGCATCGACAAGATGATGGCGCTGCAGAACCAGTAAGTTGTTTTTGGCCTGCCCGCGCAGGCTGCCGATAAAAATTGTTTGACAAGGAGATTGTACCATGAGCGTTGTCGAAATCGTAGATCATCCCCTGATTCAGCACAAAATCAGCCTGATGCGGGATCGCAATACCGGCACCAAGGAATTCCGTGATCTGGCCAGCGAAGTGGCCATGCTGCTTTGCTACGAGGCCACCCGTGACCTGCCCACCGAGGAAGTGGAAGTGGAAACGCCCATTGCCCTGGCCCGCACCAAGGTGCTGGCCGGACGCAAGCTGGCGCTGGTTCCCATTCTGCGCGCCGGTCTGGGCATGGTGGACGGCATGCTGCGCCTGATCCCCGCCGCCAAGGTGGGCCACATCGGTCTGTACCGTGACGAAGAGTCCCTGAAGCCGGTGGAATACTACTGCAAGCTGCCCAGCGACATCAACGAGCGCGAAGTCATCGTGCTGGATCCCATGCTGGCCACCGGCGGCAGCGCCTCCGACGCTATCACCCAGATCAAGAAGCGCGGCGCCAAGCATATCAAGTTCATCGGCCTGATCGCGGCTCCCGAGGGCATGAAGGCCCTGCACGAAGCCCATCCCGACGTGGACATCTACGTGGGCACCCTGGACGAGGGCCTGAACGACAAGGGTTACATCGTTCCCGGCTTGGGCGACGCCGGCGACCGTATCTTCGGCACCAAGTAAGATTTTTTTAAACAGTCAAACCGGGGCACAGGTGTTAGCCTGTGCCCCGGTTTTTGTGTGTCAGAGGGAAAAATCCTCCGGCGCGGTATGGAGTTCCACCGTGCGCTGCTTCAGAGTCAGCAGCCCGTCCCGCTGCATCTGGGAGAGGGTGCTGCTCAGGGCACTGCGGTCCACCCCCAGAAAATCCGCCAGCTGCTGCCGGTCAAAAGGGAGGGTGAACCGAAGCCCGCCGTTCTTGACGGCCAGCGCCGAAAAATAGGCCATCACCCGGCCGCGGATGGTCTTGGGAGCGGTGTACAGGTTGCGCCGTGCCAGGCCCAGGTTTTTCCGTGCGGCGATCTGCAAGAGGTTCTGGGCCATCCGCTGCAGCCAGGGTTCGCTGCCGGGATGCAGCAGCCGGTCGGCGGCCAGAAACAGCGCTTCCCCGTCGCTGGCGGCCATCACGTTGACCAGCAAGGCCTCCTGGGGCAGACAGGCATAGGTTTCGGCGAACAGATCTCCCTCGCCGGCCTGCCCCAACAGGGTCTTGCTGCCCCACACGTCCAGATGTTCAATGTGTACCCGGCCTTTCAGTACCAGACCCATATGGGTGATGCAATGCCCGGCCTGCAGCAGCAGCTCCTCCTTTTGAAAGGTCTGGCGGCGGGCGTCCAGGGCCGTCAGCGCCCGCTGGGCTTCCCCGGCGGTCAGACCCCGGAACAGCGGCGTGGCGGGCAGATCCTGAATATCCATGGGATTTCCTCCTGCAACGTTGTAGCTACAACATACATTCTGTGCCCATTGTAGTAAACTCATTCCAGAAAGTCAATACGGAGGCAAAACTATGAAACGACGGATCATTCAGATTGATGAAGCCAAGTGCAACGGCTGTGGTGCCTGTGCAGCTGCCTGCCACGAGGGTGCCATCGCCATGGTGGACGGCAAAGCCCGCCTGATGCGGGATGACTACTGTGACGGACTGGGTGACTGCCTGCCCACTTGCCCCACCGGTGCCATCACCTTTGTGGAACGGGAGGCCGTTCCCTACGATGAGGCCGCGGTGCTGGCTGCCAAGCAGCGCAAGGCCCAGGCAGCCGGCAGCTGCCCCGGCAGTGCAGCCCATGCCCTGCACGCAGGTTGCCCCGGCAGCCGGGCGCAGGTATTTGCGGGCGGTGCCGAAGAACCGGCGGCGCCCACTGCTGCGCCCAGCCGTCTGCGCCAGTGGCCGGTCCAGATCAAGCTGGTGCCTATCGAGGCGCCCTTCTTTGACGGTGCCAAGCTGCTCATCGCGGCGGACTGCACGGCCTACGCCTATGCAGCCTTCCATGAGCGGTTCATCCGTGGACATATCACACTGGTGGGCTGCCCCAAGCTGGACAGTGTGGACTACAGCGAGAAGCTGACCGAGATTCTGCGCCGCAATGATATCCGGGAAGTGACGGTGGTGCGGATGGAGGTGCCCTGCTGCGGCGGGCTGGAGAATGCCGCCAAGCGGGCACTGCAGGCCAGCGGCAAGTTTATTCCGTGGCAGGTGGTGACGATCTCCACCGACGGTCGGATCCTGGATTGAGAAAATACCTCTTGACTTCAAGTGCACTTTAAGTGATACGATGTACACAAAGCAACGAAGTCAGGAGGTTTTTTCTATGGAAGATCGTATCCAACGCTGCGCGGAAAAATTCGGTATGCTGTTTGGCGCTGCTCCGGCCGGAGAGGAAGGCACCGATCCCGAATTTATGAAGATTTTGCAGCGCTTTATTTTTGGGGAAGTCTGCTATACCGGCGAACTCAGCGATGAGGACCGGGAACTGGTCACGGTGACGGTGCTGGCCGTCAACCAGACGCTGCCCCAGCTCAAGGCCCATGTGGGGGCGGCGCTCAACGCGGGCTGCACGCCGGTGGCCATCCGGGAAGCGGTCTATCAGTGCGCTCCCTTCATCGGGTTCCCCAAGACCCTCAATGCCATCGCGGCGATGAACGAGGCGTTCACGGCGGCTGGAATTGCGCTGCCCCTGGAACCCCAGGGCACGGTGACCGAGGAAACACGGTATGAAACCGGCCTGGCGGTCCAGGCGCCGCTCTACGGCACCGAGATCGCCGACCGGTACCGGGATCTGCCGGAGGTCTATGCCGAGGCCATCCCGCGGTTCCTGACGGAATTCTGCTTCGGGGATTTTGCCAGCCGCAACGGTCTTGACGAGGCCCGGCGGGAACTGCTGACGGTAGTCATGCTGGCGGCTCTGGGCGGTGCCGAGGTACAGGTCAAGGCCCATGTGCTGGGCGCTGAAAAGGCAGGCAACAGCCGCGACCGTATCCTGGCCGCTCTGGTTCATGCCATGCCTTACATGGGCATCCCGCGGCTGTTCAATGCGCTGAACGCCGCGCGGGCTGTCTGGGTCCAGCAGGCGTAAAACCACAGAAAAAGGAGCCTTTCCCGGTCGGGAAAGGCTCCTTTTGTACAACGGATCAGTTTTTCAGCGCCTGCATGGGGGCGGGGATGCGTCCGCCGCGGTGGATCATGACGGCGGGGCTGTACTGGCTGATGGGCATGATGGGGGCGTGGCCCAGCAGGCCGCCGAAGTCCAGAACGTCCCCGGCCTTGTGGCCGATGGCGGGGATCACACGCACAGCGGTGGTCTTGCTGTTGACCATGCCGATGGCGGCTTCGTCGGCGATGAGGCCGCTGATGACTTCAGCCGAAGTGTCGCCGGGAATGACCACCATGTCGATGCCTACCGAGCAGACGGCGGTCATGGCTTCCAGCTTTTCCAGGGTCAGGCTGCCACAGTTGGCGGCCTGGATCATGCCGTCATCCTCCGATACCGGAATGAAGGCGCCGGACAGGCCGCCCACGTGGTTGGAGGCCATGACGCCACCCTTTTTGACGGCGTCGTTCAGCAGGGCCAGGCAGGCGGTGGTGCCGCAGCAGCCGCAGCTTTCCAGGCCCATCTCTTCCAGGATGTTGGCCACGCTGTCGCCGATGGCCGGGGTGGGGGCCAGGGACAGGTCGATGATGCCGGCGGGCACGCCCAGCCGTTCGCTGGCCAGGTTGGCCACCAGCTGACCCAGACGGGTGATCTTGAAAGCGGTGCGTTTGACCAGTTCGGCCACCTCGTCCATGGGGGCGTCCTTGGGCAGTTTGGCCAGGGCAGCGCGCACAGCGCCGGGACCGGAAACGCCCACGTGGATCTCACAGTCCGGCTCACCGGGACCATGGAAGGCGCCGGCCATGAAGGGGTTGTCCTCCGGCGCATTGCAGAATACCACGAGCTTGGCATCGCCCATGCACATGTTGTCCTTGGTCAGTTCGGCGGTTTCCCGGACCACCTGGCCCATCAGACGGACGGCATCCATGTTGATGCCGGACTTGGTGGAACCGACGTTGACGCTGGAGCAGACCAGGTCGGTCTCTGCCAGCGCGCGGGGGATGGCCTCGATCAGTCGCTTGTCTCCGGCGGAGAAGCCCTTGTGGACCAGCGCGCCGAAGCCGCCGATGAAGTTGACGCCCACGGCCTTGGCGGCGCGGTCCAGCGCCTTGGCGTAGGCCACGGGATCGGCGTCGGGGGCGGCGCCCAGCAGCATGGCGATGGGGGTCACGCTGATGCGCTTGTTGACGATGGGCACACCGTACTCGGCGCTGATGCCGTCCACCACAGGGACCAGATTGCCGGCCAGCCGGACGATCTTGTTGTAGATCTTCTCACAGGCTTTGTCGCCGTCGGGATCGATGCAGTCCAGCAGGCTGATGCCCATGGTGACGGTACGTACATCCAGATTTTCGGCGGTCAGCATCTCGATGGTCTCGAGGATATCGCCGCTGTTCAGAATTCTCATGGTCTGTATAGCCCTCCCCGTCAGATGGTATGCATTGCGTCAAAGACTTCCTGGCGGGTCACGGTGACCTGCATCTTCATCTCTTCGCCCAGTGCGGCAAAACGGTCGCGCACAGCGGCGGGATCGGCGGTGCAGTGGTTCAGGCTCACCAGCATGATCATGCAGAACATCTCCTGCATGATGGACTGGGAGATATCTTCAATGTTGATGTTGAGTTCGGCGCAGACGGCGCTGACCTTGGCGACGACGCCCACGGTGTCGCGGCCGATGACGGTGATAACAGCTTTCATAGTACAATAGGCCCCCTCATTCAGAATGATTGTATTATAGCAGAGTTTATCGGCAGGTGCAAGGCGCGCAAAACAAAACCGGGGGAGACCGAAGTCTCTCCCGGAAGAAGGATTCTGTTACGGCAGCTGGGGCGCATAGGCCTCCAGATGACGGGGCTTGCCCTTGAAGGCAATGGCGATGGCATCGGGACCGGTGTTGGCGCTGACGGCCGCACCCAACTGGAAGGTGGTCAGCGGAGCATGGCCGAAGGTCTTCTTGCAGAGCTTGACCAGCTCGTCCCGCTTGGTCTTGCTGGAGGTGTAGCCAACGATGTAGGGCATGTCCCGCACATTGTCCACCCGGCTGGCCACCCATTTGACCATGGCAGGGGGGACCGCCGCGTCGCCGCGCACCTTGGCCTCCACCTTGGAGATGCCCTCGTTCAGGCTGATGATGGGCCGGATGCCCAGCAGGTCACCCACAACGGCGGCTGCCGCGCTGACGCGGCCGGATTTCTTCATCTGTTTCAGGCTGTAGGCGGCCAGGCAGACCTCCGCGCAGTCCAGGTTGTACATCATTTCGTCGATGCAGGTGGAAAGTTCTCCGCCGTTGCGCACCTTGCGGGCGCACTCACACAGATGCCAGCCGAACACCATGGAATAGGTGTGGCTGTCCAGTACCTGAATGCGCAGCTTGTGGCCGGGACGTTCCTCGGCCAGCATCTCTACTGCCTTCAGGGCATTGTTGTAGGTGCTGGAACCGTTGCTGTTGATGCTCAGGTGCACCAGATCGGTGTAGCCTTCGTCCACATACCGCTCATAGATCTCGCACCACTGCAGCTGGGTGATGGCCGCCGTGGTGGGGACGCCCTGGGCGTCCCGCATGATCTGATAGAACTGGTCGTTGGTGAAATCCTTGCGTTCAATGTACTCGGTGCCATCTACATTGATGGGGAACCCTATGACTTCGATTCCGTATTTTTCCGCAAGTTCCTGCGGAATGTCAGCGGAAGAGTCCGTCAAAAATCCGATTTTGCTCATTGTACATCCTCACTCCATTCGTACCGGGTCAGCTGTCCGTGGGTCTCGAGCCCGGCAAAATCCCATTGCCGCAATACCTCGTACACACCGACGGCCACCGCGTTGGAAAGGTTCAAACAGCGTTCCCCGCGCCGCATGGGCATGCGCACACAGTCCGCTTCGTGCCGGACCAGCAGTTCTTCGGGCAGGCCGGCGTCCTCGCGGCCAAAGACCAGATACGCTCCATCGGGATACTGCACATCCACGTGGCGGCGCGGTCCCTTGGAGGTAAAATAAAAGAACGGCCCCTTGTTTTTGCTAAAGAAATCCGCAAGGTCCTTATAATATGTTATATCAAGCTGGTGCCAATAGTCAAGACCGGCACGCTTTAATTTTTTGTCGTCGATGGCAAATCCCATCGGTCCCACCATGTGCAGCCGCGCTCCGGTTACCGCGCAGGTACGTGCAATATTGCCGGAGTTCTGGGGGATCTGCGGCTCCACCAGTACAATGTTTACGGTTGGCATCGTTTCACTTCCTGTTTTTTCCGGCAGCGGCCCGGCGGGCTCACTGCGTCATCAGTTTGGGCAGGGCGGCTTCCAGCCAGACTCCCAGCCGTTCGTCGGCGCCTTCCGGCGTCATCCGGATGCAGTCCGCCACAAAGGCGGCAGCGGCCTGGACGGCGGCCTGGGGCACATTGCCCTGGAGAATCCGCCCTACCAGTACGGCGCCGAAGATGTCGCCGGTGCCGTGGTACATCCGCGGGATCAGCGGCGTTTTGACAAAATATCCCTGGCCGCCCCGGGCGGCGCCCACGCAGCCGATGCAGCGCCCGCCCGAAACACCGGTCACGCCGGTGACCACCACCTGGGGTGCGATGCGGGTAAGCCGGGCCGTCTGCTCGGCGGCCTGTTCGGCACTGCCCACGCCGGGCAGCGGATCCCCCAGCAGCAGGGCGGCTTCGGTGACGTTGGGAGTGATGAGGTCCGCCTTGCTGCACAGATTGTACATGGCGGGGACCATCTCGGCGCCAAGACCTTTGTACAGCCGGCCGCTGTCGCCCAGCACAGGGTCCACCACTTTGAGTGCCTGAGGCCACAGCTCGAAGGCCTGCTCCACCAGTTTGGCCTGGGTAGGATCGGCTAAGTACCCGGAGTAGATGCAGTCAAAGCGCAGTCCCAGGCGGTGGTAGTGTGCCAGGGCGGCGGGGCCGTACCCGGGATTGGAGAGCTTGGCAGGAGAACCCAGCCCGCCGGTGTGGGTGGAGAGAACGGCGGTGGGCAGGGCCACGGCCTGCACGCCCAGGCAGGACAGCACAGGCACAATGACCGACAGGGCCGCCCGGCCGAATCCGGGCAGGTCATGGATGGCTAATACGGTTTTGGGTGCGTTGGACATAGACAAAGATCCTTCTGTTGTGTGATTTCTCTACGATTCTATCACAAACGGGCCCACAAAAAAAGGCGTATCGGGGCGAAAGAAAACTTTTCCCTGTCTTTTTCGGGGCAAAATCCGCATAAAACGGCGGGAACGGCACATGATAAGGCCGTACCTGAAAAACCAAAGGAGGGGCACGTTATGAATGTTTCCACAATGGCTTCGGCGGCTGTCGGCATGGCGGTGGGCGCCGCGGTGATGGGCATGGCTACCCAGGACCGCCGTCAGATGCGCAAGACCGTCCATAAGCTGGCCAAAGGCGCGGAAAAGACCCTGGTGGATCTGGACAAAGCTGTGCAGCAGATGCACTGGTGACGCAAAAAGCTCCCGGCTCATTGCCGGGAGCTTTGCTGTTTGCAGGAAGATTACAGGATGCGCACACGGATGGCAGGCTCGATGCCGCTGAGCTCGGCTGCCAGCGTGTCGGAAATCTCGCCGGTCACATCCAGCAGGGTGTAGGCGATGTCCTTTTTGCTCTTGTTGACCATATTTTCGATGTTGAGGTGCGCGGCGGTCAGAATACCGGTGATGGCCGAGATGGCACCCGGAGCATTCTTGTGGATGATGCAGATGCGGCGGCCGCCTACCCGGGGCTGGCTCACATCCGGCAGGTTGACGCTGTGGGTGATGTTGCCGTTTTTCAGGTAATCGCTGAGCTCGGCGGCGGCCATCACGGCACAGTTGGTTTCGCTTTCCGGCGTGCTGGCGCCCAGGTGAGGCGTGCACTCCACGCCCTTGACACCCAGCAGCTCCTCGGTGGGGAAGTCGCAGAAGTAGTGGGCCACCTTGCCGCTGTCCAGGGCGTCCAGCAGGGCGGCATTGTCCACCAGTTCGCCGCGGGCGAAGTTCAGTACCCGCACACCGTCCTTGCACATGGCCAGGGTCTGGGCGTTGATGGTATGGCGGGTGGTGGGCAGGTAGGGCACATGGATGGTCAGGTAATCGCAGCGGGGCAGCATATCGCCCAGCGTGACGCAGTGCTGTACGCTGCGGGAGAGGCTCCACGCGGCATCGATGGAAATGTACGGGTCATAGCCCAGCACTTCCATGCCCAGCGAAACGGCGGCGTTGGCCACCCGGGCGCCGATGGCACCCAGGCCGATGACGCCCAGCGTCTTGCCACGCAGTTCGGGGCCTACAAATTGCTTTTTACCCTTCTCCACATCCTTGGCAATGGTGTCGCGGCCTTTCAGGCCCTGGGCCCACTGGACGGCGTCCACCATGTTGCGGCTGCCGGCAATGAGGGCACCCACCACCAGTTCCGCCACAGCGTTGGCGTTGGCGCCCGGGGTGTTGAACACCACGATGCCGGCGTTGGTGCATTCCTCGATGGGAATGTTGTTGGTGCCGGCGCCAGCCCGGGCGATGGCCAGCAGGCTTTCGGGCAGAGGCATCTCGTGCATGTCGGCACTGCGCACCAGAATGCCCTGGGGCGCGGCGGCTTCGTTGTCGATCTCGAACTGGCTGGCGGGCAGCTTGGCCAGGCCCACCGGCGAAATAGCGTTCAGCGTTTTGATGGTATACATAATGATCGTCCTCTTCCTGCTTTATTGGTGCTCTTTGCGGAACTGCTCCATGAACGCCACCAGTTTGTCCACACCTTCGGCGGGCATGGCGTTGTAGATGGAAGCGCGCATGCCGCCCACCAGGCGGTGCCCCTTCAGGTTGACGAAGCCGGCTTCGGTGGCGGCGGCGCAGAACGCCTTGTCGGTGTCGGCGTCGGGGCTGGTGAAGGTCACGTTCATCAGGCTGCGGTATTCCTTCTGCACCGGGTTGTGGTAGAAATCCTGGCTGTCCAGATAATCGTAGAGCACCTTGGCTTTGGCCTCGTTGCGGCGCTTCATCTCTTCCAGACCACCCACTTCGTGCTCCAGGTAATCCATCACCAGACCGGTCATGTAGATGCACCAGCAGGGAGGAGTGTTGTACATGCTGTCTTTCTCCAGCAGGGTGGTGTAGTTCATCATGGTGGGAATCTGAGCGGGGGTGATACCCTTGGCGCTCTTGCCCAGCAGGTCTTCCCGCACGATGGCTACGGCCATGCCGGCGGGGGCAACGTTCTTCTGTACACCGAAATAGATGACGCCGTACTTGCTCACGTCCACCGGTTCAGAGCAGATCATCGAGCTCATGTCCGCTACCAGGGGGATTCCATCCACCTGGGGAACGTCCACGTATTTGGTGCCGAAGATCGTGTTGTTCTGGCAGATATGGATGTAACTGGCGTTGGGGTCATAATCGATGGCTTTCACGTCGGGAATGTAGGTGAAATTCTTGTCCTTGCTGCTGGCCGCGATGCGGGCGGTGCCGAACTTGGCGGCTTCCTCGGCAGCCTTCTTGCTGAAGTTGCCGGTGACCAGGTAATCGGCGGTGCCGGTGGTCAGGAAGTTCAGCGGAACCATGGCAAACTGCTGGGTGGCGCCGCCCTGGAAAAATCCCACTTTGTAATTGTCGGGAATGTTCAGCACCCGGCGCAGGGAGGCTTCGGTGTTCTGGATGATCTCGTCGAACCATTTGCTGCGATGGCTCATCTCCATCACGCTCATGCCGGAACCGTGATAATCCAGCAACTCGGCCTGGGCGGTTTTCAGAACAGCTTCCGGCAGCATCGACGGACCGGCGCTGAAGTTGTATACTCTTGCCATGATGGTTTCCTCCGTTCAAACAATACAAATGGCAGCGCGCTGGGCGGCTGCCTGTGCCGCGCCGCTGCGGCTATGCATTTATTATACGGAGGTGCATCCGGGGCGGCAAGCGGGCAAAATCCCGAAAAAAGAAAGCAAAAAAGCGAGGTGTTTCTGTAAAACGGCAAAGTGTTTTTAATAGAAAAACAGTATATACTACAAATGTAGAAGAATTTGGATCTGCATATAAAAATGACAGCCTTTATTTTGTGCAATATGCCTACTGGACAAAATAACTACTACAAATGTAAAATATAAATCGTAATACTACTACAAATGTAGAAAAGAGGCTTTTATGGAGATCTTATCTCGCAGGGAAGAACAGGTTATGGTGGCACTCTGGGACTGCGGCCGGGCTGCCACCCGGCGGGAAATCGCGGCCAAACTGCCGCCGGAATGCCGTTGGGCGGATACTACTTTATTGAATTTTCTTTTGCGGCTGGAGAAAAAATCGTTTCTCCGCACGGAAAAACAGGGCAACAAAAACCTGTATACACCGCTGGTGCGCAGGCTGACCTACTGCGGTGCTGTCAGTGAGGCTCATCTGCAGACATTGTACGGCGGCGATCTGCGCCGCTTTGTGCGGGCATTGGCCGATACCGACCGCATCGGCTATGCAGATATCGAACGCCTGCTGCGTTGGCTGGGGGAGTATCAGGCCGCCAATCCCGAATACGATTACGAGTGAGCACCCGGCTCTGCGGGCAGATCGGGACGCATCTCGCACATGTCGGGCCGGAACCGTTTGAAGACGTGCCCTTGCTGCAGCCGTTCGTTGCGGCGCTCCTCGATGGTCAGCGCCTTGAAAAAGCGCTTCCAGAGTGACTGCCAGTTCAGTTCGGCTTCGTCTGTGCAGGGCGTATAGTGCTCCATCGCCAGATATTGCACCCGACGATCGCGGCGCAGCAAGGCGGAGCCGTGGGTGGCATCGAAGATCAGAAAATCCTCGTCAGGCAGCCGACTGCAGAAATGTCCCCGCAAAAGGGGCAGTACGTGGTGCTTGGGATGGATCACGGTACCCAACATGCCGTCCCGTTCCTCAAAGCGGATGAATTCGATGTAGCGGTGGGCCTCACAGTTGACGGCCCTTTCGATGGCAAACGCATCGGCGGCGTCGGCATTGCCCAGCATCTGGGCGGCCCGCGGCCCAACATCAAAGCAAAGGCGGGCAAAGCGCAGCAGCTTCAGGTCCTTGCCGGGATCGGTGCACAAAAAACCGGTGGTGATGCGATCCCGCACCACCGGACCCAGCCGCTCCAGACCGGAAGCCACACGCCGGGCACGGACAGGATCGGTGGCAATTTCCCGCATGCCGAACAGAGTCATCTGGGCCTCCTCAGGAGGACAGACGGCGGCCGGAATCTCCCGACGGGAAAAGCTCTCGAAAATACAGCACAGGAAACCTGGAAAACTGCCGTCGTAGTGGTAGGCAGTGTCGGTTACATTCGCTTGGTAAGGCATGTCAGTGCCTCCTCCCGCACCAGGCGGGCGGCCTGGTCAGCGGCCATTCCATGGTCGGTCAGCTCGTGCACGGCGGGGGCGGCCGCCGGCAGTGGTTTGGTGGTGAAATCGTCCAGACTCAGCTGCTGGACCCCTACGCCGAAGGCCTTGGGATCCAGCAAGGCGCCGGCAATCTCGGCGCGGGTACCGTGATTGGGCGTGTGGCCGCTGCAGGTGATGAAATACTGGGCCCGCTTGAGCACCACCCCGATGCGTTTGAGTTCGGACATACCCAGCTTCTGGAGCCGGCGTGCCTGTACGATGCGGGTGGCACTTTTGGGGCCGATGCCCGGCACCCGCAGCAGTTCGGCACGGCTGGCGGTGTTGACTTCCACAGGGAAAAACTCCGGGTGACGCACCGCCCAGGTGCATTTGGGATCCAGGTAGGGGTCGAAGTTGGGCTCCTCCTCGTTGAGCAGCTCGTGGGCGGAAAAGTGATAGTACCGCAGCAGCCAGTCTGCCTGATACAGGCGATGCTCCCGCAACAGAGGCGGACGGGTGGTAAGCGCGGGCAGGTGGTCGTCGGCCACCACCGGCAGATAAGCGGAGAAGAATACGCGCTTTAGCGCGTATTTTTTGTATAATCCTTCGGTAAGATTCAGGATGTGCAGATCATTCTCCGGCGTGGCGCCAATGATCATCTGGGTGCTCTGCCCGGCCGGTGCAAAGGCCGGGGCGCGCTTGTAGACCGCCAGTTCACGGCGGCTTTCGGCGCTTTTTACGGCGATCTGTCCCATGGGGCGCAGGATGGCGTTTTTCTTTTTGTCGGGGGCCAGCTGATTCAGGCTCATCTCGCTGGGAAGCTCGATGTTGACCGAGAGCCGGTCTGCCAAAAGCCCGATGCGCTCCACCAGCAGCGGATCGGATCCGGGAATGGTCTTGGCGTGGATGTAGCCGTTGAAATGGTATTCCTGACGCAGGATCCGCAGGGCTTCGATCATTAGCTCCATCGTACGGTCAGGGGTACCCAGCACCGCACTGGAAAGAAACAGCCCCTCAATATAATTCCGGCGATAGAATCCGATGGTCAGATCTGCCAGTTCCCGCGGAGTGAACGTGGCCCGGGGGCGGTCGTTGGAACGGCGGTTGACGCAGTACTTGCAATCGTAGGAGCAGGCGTTGGAGTAGAGGACCTTCAGCAGCGAGACACAGCGGCCGTCGGGCGTGAAGGCATGGCAGATGCCCGCTGCCGCACAGCTGCCCAGGCTGCCGTGTTGCCCCGGCCGGTCCACACCGCTGGAGGTGCAGGCTACGTCATATTTGGCACTGTCGGCCAGAATTTCCAGTTTTTCACCCAGGTCCATGGTCGTGTTCTCCTGAAAAAAGGGTATAAAAAATACAGCCCGCCGCATAGGCTTGTCTTGCAAGCCTGCTGCGGGCAGTATTTTGAGCGGATCGCTTTTGAAAGTCCGTATTATGGGATAAACTACTTGCTACAATGATCTTGTCAGCAAGAGATTACCACTTGGCTTTGGTCTCTACAACCTTGCCGGCAATGTAGAGGTGGTCGAGCTCTTCACCCTTGATGACTAGTTCCTCATAGGCGGGATTGAAGGGGTGCAGGACCACCGAGTTGCCGCGCTGGATGTACTTCTTTAAGGTACCTTCTCCGTCGGCACCGTAGACCAGCACGCCCAGGTCACCGTTGTCCAGCGTGTTCTGACGATGAACCAGGGCCAGGTCACCATCCGAAATACGGGGTTCCATACTGTCGCCCTTGACCACCAGGTAGAAATAATTCTGCGGGTCTTTGACGCTGGCATATTCTTTGCCGTAGTCCTCCTCAAAGGCCAGGGCACCGTAACCGGCCCGAACGGTACCGACCACCGGGATCAGGCACTCGGCATAGCGGCTGAAAGCGTAACGGCCTACGGCCGGTGCCTCAGAAGGGCTCTTCTGCAGGCCAAGCAGCACATCGGCGGTAGTGTCCAGGATCTCGGCCAGCCGGGCCACCGTCTGGGGATCCGGCGTGGAACGGCCGGTTTCCCACTTGCCCACAGCCTGCTGGGTGACGCCCAGCATCCGGGAGATTTCAGCCTGACTGTATTTTTTCGCCTTGCGGGCTTCTTTCAGACGATCTGCAAACATGGCGGAACTCCTTACTTGTAACGGGTGGAATCCTTTTTGTTACGTTCATTATACAACTGCACGTGGTCTTTGTAAAGAGAAAAATCCAAAATAAATCAAAATAAAGTTGTAAAAACTTCTTGACAACAACTAATGGTAGTATTATAGTAGAGACAACAAACAACAAAGAGTTGTCTATTCCAATGCGGTGGGCAGAATAGCCCTTGGAATTAAAGAAGGAGGAATTCGGGATGAAACAGGTATGGATCAAGGCGTTGATGGGAAAACTGGCGGCGACGGCTTCGATGCTGCTGTTTTTGGTGCTGGTTCCGGCTGCGGCGGCCGGCAGCCTGCCGGTGTGGGCAGCGGTTCTGCTGGGCGTGTTGGGCCTCATGATCCTGAATACGGCCTGCGGGGTGCTGCTCCCGGAGGAGAAAAAAGAGGAGGCACAACAGCCGGAGGCCCTGCGCCCGGTACAACTGCGTGTTGTGCGGGGCGGCCGTGCGGCCTGAAGCAAGGGTATCCCTGCTCTGGTGCGGGTACTGCATATAACAACAGCAATCCCCGGGCACAGCGGTGTCCGGGGGTTGTTGTTTGCCGCATGGTGTGCTACAATGCCCACAAAGGAGCGTGGGAACGATGAAGAAGATTCTGGAAGTGTGTGTGGACAGCCTCGCCTCTGCAAAAGCGGCGGCTGAGGGTGGAGCCGACCGTCTGGAGCTCTGCAGTGCGCTGGCGGTAGGGGGGCTGAGCCCTTACGGGGAGCTGCTGCAGCAGATCAAAGCCGTATGTGCGCTGCCGGTACGCTGCCTGATGCGCCCGCGCGCCGGGGATTTCTTGTATACGGCAGAAGAAATTGAACTTTTATGCGAACAGATCCGGCATCTGCGTGCGGCAGGGGCAGATGGCTTTGTGCTGGGCGCCCTGACGCTGGACGGTGCTCTGGATGAAGATGCCATGCAGAAACTTCTGGATGCCTGCGCCGGGCAGCCAGTCACGCTGCACCGCTGCATCGATGTGGCGCAGGACCCCGAGCAGGTCTACCGTACCGCGGCGGCGCTGGGGGTTGATACGGTCCTGACCAGCGGAGCCGCTGCATCCTGCCTGGAGGGGATGGATATGCTGGCGCGGCTGCTGGCGCTGCGGGAGGAAATCGGTGGCCCGGAAGTGCTGATTGGCGCCGGTGTCAACGCCGAGGGAATCCGCACCTTGCAGGCCCGCCTGCCCGGGGCACGGGCCTTTCATATGAGCGGCAAAATACTCATCGAGAGCGGTATGCGGTTCCGCCGTGAGGGCGTGCCCATGGGTCTGCCCGGTCTGGACGAGTGGCACATCCAGCAGACGGATGCCGGAGCGGTGCGCGCGGCCAAAGCGGCGCTGGACTGAATCACCGGAAAGGGGAGTGCGGGATGGAAATTCAACTGAAAAAGTGGGCGCCCGAAGACCGGGTTGCCCTGGCGGCCATCGGCAATGCGGTGGACAGAAGTTTTCTGTCGGACCGGCTGCCGGATCCGTATACCGAAACGGCGGCGGACCAGTGGCTGCACAGTGTGATGGCGAGGGACGGTAAGAACGGCATCTTCCGGGCTATTGTGGTGGATGGACAGATCGTCGGGACCATTTCGGTGGATCAAAAGGAAGATGTATATCGCAAGGACGCTGACATCGGATATTTTCTTGTCACCGGGCTGTGGTCCCGGGGCATCATGACCGAGGCGGTCCGTCAGGTCTGTGCCATTGCCTTTGAGGAACTGGACATTGTGCGGATTACCGGCCTTGTGTACGCCGACAATACGGCTTCCTGCCGGGTGCTGGAGAAAAACGGCTTCCAGGCGGAAGGTCGGATGCAAGATGCCATCTTCAAAAACGGAACCTTCCACGACCAGTGTGTGTACGGAAAACTGAAATACCCTTCCATAGGATGACCTGCAAACAAAAAATCCGCCGGCTTGAAAGCCGGCGGATTTTTTCTTTTTGGAAAGGGAATCAGTCATCCGCGTAGGGATCGTCGAAAAGACTGACCACCGAGGTTTTGTCCATATCGGGAACGTTATATTCCCGGACCCGCTCCGAGGGGCCGAAATCGTCCACCGCGGTTCTGCGGCGGCGCCCATGACGGCTGCGGCGGGGGCGCTCGGAGGGTTCATCCTCCTGAACGGTGTCGCTATGCGTATCGTAGACCTCGTGGAAGGCCTCCGCGTCGATCTCAGGTTCCTCCGGTGTCAGCTCCAGTTCTTCCAGCAGGCTCTGGATTGCTTCGCAGTCTTCCGGTACATCGGTCAGGCTGGCGCCATAGTGGCAGAACAGGACTGTACCGTCCTTGTCCAGAATCAGCGTCAACGGCAGCTGCTGGGGTGTACCCTTGGCGGCGCGGTAGCCCTGCTTTTTGGCTTCCCGCAGGATGCGCCAGCCCTCCAGTGAGTAGGTCATCAGGGTACTGCTGTTCTGGGGAATGTCCAGATACTCATACAGCACACCATCAGCATCACAGAGCAGGGGATAAGGCAGTGTGTCGGGCCCGATGTTCCGGGATAGCTTGTCAGCCCGGGAGCGAACCACCAGAGCCATGGCACCGTCCCGCAGCGCACCGTAGGTCTCGGCATAACGGCTGGCAAAGGTACGGGTGATGGGATGCCCGAAGTTGGCCATGAAAATCAGCACCAGCGGGCTTTTGGCCGCCAGCAGATCACGGAAACGGTTCTGGGCACTGTAGGGTGTGTCGTACAAAAAGAAAGGGAGCTTGTCCCCGACAGCAATCTTCTCTGCCATGAAACAACCTCCTTCTTTTGGTAAATCACCCAAAAACCCGGACAGGGTGAACCGTCCGGGTGAAATGTCAGAAAAACCCCGCTTGGCCGTCTGCAGCCAATCAAAACCTACCGGTACAGGCAGGTGGGTGCCCTACGGGTGCGATCACGCTCCCTTCTTCCGCCGAGGCGGGAGGTCTGCGATCCGGCATCCGACGCGGGCTCCCAATATTTGATTAGTAGGATTCTATAAAGGCTGCAACAAATCGCACCGAGCAGGGATGGGTACGAAAACTCAGTCCAATTCGGAATCGTCGATGTCGTACATGGCGCGCAGACGTTCCTCAAAGACTTTACCGACTGTCAGCAGCTCCTCGTCGTCGTCCACGATATCCATATATTCGCCTTCGTCGTCGGTGCCGATACGCATGAGAATCAGCTCGGCATCCTCCTGCAGGCTGGCGGGATCCTCCTGGTAGGGGATGACGGCCAGATACCGGGTGCCGTTGACTTCGGTGGCATCGATAACTTCAAAGGTGACTTCCTGCCCGTCCTCATCCTCCAGGGTCAGAAGATCGGGCTTGGCTTCTTCCAGCATTTCGGGGCTCAGTTCGTCAGACATGATCGTCCCTCCTGTGTTTGGAATTTTTACTGCCTCTAGTGTACCCTTTTTTTGAAGAAACGTCAAGGGTGTTCATGGCACGCAAAGTGTGGTATACTATGAGTAATTACAAATTTTTTCGCCCCGGGGAGGTTCCGCCATGAAAAAGACGGTCTGTGTGGTGTTGTCGCTGCTGCTGGCACTGTTGTGCGGCTGCAGCGGCAGCGGGAAATCCGCGCCCAATCGGCCCGAAGTTACCAGCGAGGAACGGCAGTTCACCGCGCCGGCCGACGGGAACCTCATCGCCATCTTCACTACGAATCTCGGCGAGGTGCGGGCGGTTCTGTATCCCGACGCTGCCCCCATGGCGGTCTACAATTTTGTGGGCCTGGCCCGCACGGGCTACTATAACGGCACCATCATCTGGCGCAGCCAGTACGGCTTTGCGGTGCAGGGAGGCGATTCCACCGGCACCGGGACCGGCGGTTCCACCATCTGGAGCAACAATCCCTACCCGCTGGAGGCGAACGGCAGCCTGAAACATTATGCGGGAGCACTCTGCGCAGCTTTTGCTTCGGGCGGTGACGCGACAGGCGGCAACAGCCAGTTCTACTTTGTGCAGGCACTGCCCGACAGTGTGGACAAGACCCAGCAGGAGCAGCTGGCCCAGAACGGCTACAGTGAGGCTCAGATTGCGGCCTATGCTGCGGCGGGCGGCCTGCCCTACCTGGACAACACCGACACCGTGTTCGGCCAGGTCTACCAGGGCATGGATGTGGTGGACAAGATGGCCTGCGTGGATACCGAACAGAATGAGGATGGCACCGACACCTGGCGCCCCACTGAGGAGGATACCATCACCATCGAGAGTGTGACCATTGCCAACTATCCAGGGCCCACGGCAGAGGAACTGGCCGCCCAGAGCGAGAGCGCAGCGGAATCCTCCGCTTCTTCGCACAGCGAGGCGGTGGGTTGAACGCCCCACTGCTTCTAGAATATGCAGCAAAATCCCCGTGAACCCTTGGCAGACCGGCCAAAGTTCACGGGGATTTTTTGGCTATATTGCAATCACTTCTTGGTGTTGCCGCCCATGCGGCGGTCGCGGCGGGCGTACTCTTCCAGTGCCTGGTCGAAGCATTCCTTGGTGAAATCGGGGAAGAGCACCGGCGTGAAATAGAATTCCGCGTAGGCGCACTGCCACAGCAGGAAGTTGGAAAGCCGCTCTTCGCCGCTGGTGCGGATCATCAGATCCACCGGCGGCAGCTGGCGGTAGAGATGACTTTCGATGGTTTTCTCGTCGATGGCATCCGGCTGCAGCGTGCCGGATTTCACTTCCCGGGCGATGCTGCGCACGGCATCGGTGATCTCGGCATGGCTGCCGTAGTTCAGGCAGAAGTTGACGATGCCCTTGGTGTTGTCCTTGGTCAGATCCATCATGTAATCCATGGCATCCAGCACCCGCTGCTGCAGCCCTTCCCGGCGGCCGCTGAACAGCACCTGACAGCCGCGCTCGTTCATCTCGTCGGCAATGGTGCGGAAGTTGTTGGCAAACAGATCCATCAGATAGCCCACTTCCTTGGCGTCGCGGGCAAAATTCTCGGTGGAGAAGACGTAAAGAGACAGCACCTTCACGCCCCGGTCGCCTACGGCGTAGCGGGTGATCTCCTTCAGGCGGTCAAAGCCGGCCTTGTGGCCCAGGCTGGCGGGCAGCATGCGCTGACGGGCCCAGCGGCGGTTGCCGTCCACGATGATGGCGGCGTGGGTGGGAATGCGGGAAACGGTTTCGTTGGGCATAACGGGACTCCTTTTCGGTTATGGTTGTTCGGGCGCCTGAGGCTGCAGCTGCTCCGGCGGTTCCTCGCCGGGGTGATGGGCGCGCCAGTTGAGAAAACTTTCCAGAATCACAGCGGCCGAGACGGAATCCAGCCGCGCCTTGCGCTTCTGTCCGAAGGTGTCGTTATCGGCCAGGATGGCGGTGGCGGAGACGGTGGTCCGGCGTTCATCCCACAACACCACGGGACGTCCGGCGGTGTTGGCCAGCCGTTGGGCGAACCGGCGGCTCTTGGCGGCGCGGGAACCCTCGGTGCCGTCCATATTCTTGGGCAGCCCGCAGACGATGCCCTCGGCGCCGCGCTGGACAGCCACCTGGGTGACGGCGGCGGCCACCTTGTTCATGCTTTTTTCCTCGATCTGCGGGGTGATGGGGCTGGTGATGGTTTCCGATGCGTCACAGCCGGCCAACCCGGTGCGCGCATCGCCGTAGTCTACGGCAAGCCATTTCATCGGCGGTTTCTCCTTTGGTTACAGGGTTTGGCATCAGTATAACACGTTTGGGCCCGCAACGCAAACAAAAAGCCGCCCATACGGGCGGCAGAAAGAGGTTCTGGAATTACAGAAGTCCCTGGGGCAGGCGGCGGTCCAGCTGGACCGTCAGCAGGGCGGCCAGGGCGATCTTCAGGGCATCGGCGGGCAGGTAGGGCAGCACACAGAGGGTCAGGGCGGTAAGCAGGGGACTGTGGGTCAGGAACATGAACCACAGGGTCCCCAGAGCGTAGCAGGCCAGGCAGCCTACGACCATGGCAAAGCACAGCGTCCAGAAACGGCGTCCCAGCACCTTGGCCAAAAGGCCTGTGAGCAGTGCCGTGAGGATATAGCCCACGGCATAGCCGCCGGTCTTGCCGAAGATGGCGGCGGGACCGCCCTGGAACCCAGCCAGAACCGGCACGCCGATGGCGGCCAGTGCCACATAGACAGCCAGGCTGGCGGTGCCCCAGACAGGGCCCAGCATGCTGCCGGCCATACAGGCGGCAAAGACGGCCAGATTGATGGGGACACCCCAGGGCATGGGAATAGCGATCTGACTGCAGACAGCGGTCAGCGCGGCGAAGAGGGCACAGAGGACCAGGTGGCGAACGCGATTGGCAGAAGCGGTATGCATAGCGGATGTTCCTTTCATGGTTGTGTGGGGAGATACTGGGGCAGGATGCGCACTTCGCCGCTGCTCAGGGCGACGGGATCAGTGCTGCCGTCGGGGCGGACCAGTAGGCGGCACTCTTCATCCACATCCAGCACGGTGGCACCGTAGGGTGTGCCGCTGCCGGGGTGGACTTCCACGTGGCAGCCCGGCAGTGCCTGGCGGGTCCGGTATTCCGGCAGAAAATCCCGCTTCCGGCCATGGCGGTAGAGGGGCCAGAACTCGTTCAGAAAGGCGGCCGCCAGGCGGGCGCGGGCACCGGGCGGCGGTGTGTGTGCAAACAGGCTCCCGGCAATGCCCTGCAGTTCGTCGGGCCAGCCGTCGGCGGGGGGAATCAGGTTGAACCCGGGGCCAACAATGGCGTAGTCCAGAAGGCCGGATTCCACATCCAGGGAGGCTTCCGTCAGGATGCCGCAGACCTTCCGCTGATCTTTCCACAGGTCATTGACCCATTTGATCTGAATGGGTGCTCCGCAGAGGGCCTCACAGGCACGGGCAGCGGCCACGGCGGCCATCACCGTGAGGAGAACCGCCTGCCGGGCACCGAAGGCGGGCCGTACAAGCAGACTCATATACAGGCCGCCCGGCGGGGAAAAGAAACTGCGGCCGCTGCGGCCGCGTCCGGCCGATTGGGCCTGGGCGATGAGGACCAGCCCTTCGGGGGCACCTTCTGCCGCACGGCCGCGCAAGGCGGCGTTGGTGCCGGGCAGCCGGTCATAGACTTCGATGTGCAGCGCAGAGGCAACCTCGGGATCCAGCAGGGCGGTGACGGCATCCCCATGGAGGATGTCGGCTTCGGGGCACAGACGATACCCCCGGTTGGTTACCGCTTCGATGGGAACTCCATCGGCACGCAGGGCGGCCACGGCCTTCCAGACAGCGGTACGGCTGACACCCAGCTGTTGTGCCAGCTCCTGTCCCGAAAGATAGCGCCCGCGGGCGCACTCCAGTGCCGCCAGGACTTGTGATTTTCCCAAGAGGCATCCCTCCCTTGCACCTGCCTCCTCAGTATAGCCGGGAAATGTTGCCGATGTCAACGTGAATGGGAAATAAGGGTTGACAATCACTGTAAAAAAAGAAGAGATCCGCGAATGCGGACCTCTTCGTAAAAAGCAACGTGGGGAAGAATCAGCGCTGGATACGGCCGGAACCGTCGCCACCGGCGAGCTTCTCAACCTCAGCCACGGTGACCATGTTGTAGTCGCCCTCGATGGAGTGCTTCAGGGCAGAAGCAGCCACGGCGAACTCCACGGCATCCTGGGTGCTCTTGCCGGACAGCAGAGCATAGATCAGGCCGCCGCCGAAGCTGTCACCGCCGCCGACGCGGTCGATGATGTGCAGGTCGTACTTCTTGCTGAAGCAGTACTCGTTGGAAGCAACGTCGTAGAGCATGGCGCTCCAGCCGTTGTCGAAGGCAGAGTGGCTCTCACGCAGGGTGATGGCAACCTTCTCGAAGCCGAACTTGTCGGCCAGCTGCTTGGCAACGCTCTTGTAGCCTTCGCGGTTGATCTCGCCAGCGTAGATGTCGGTGGCTTCAGCCTCGATGCCGAAGACGTCCTTGGCATCCTCCTCGTTGGAGATGCAGACGTCCACGTACTGGCACAGGTCGGTCATGGCAGCGCGGGCCCGCTCACGGGTCCACAGCTTGCCGCGGTAGTTCAGGTCGCAGCTGATCTTGACGCCATGAGCCTTGGCAGCCTTGCAGGCTTCGCGGCAGATGTCCACAACATTGGGGCCCAGGGCCGGGGTGATGCCGGTGAAGTGGAACCAGTCCACGCCCTCGAAGATGGAATCCCAGTCGAAATCGGCCGTGGTGGCTTCCTGAATGGCGGAGTGAGCACGGTCGTAGATGCAGACAGAACCACGCTGAGAAGCGCCCTTCTCGTTGTAGTAGATGCCCACACGGTCACCACCGCGGGTGATCTTGGAGGTGTCGACGCCGTAGCGGCGCAGGCTGTTGACAGCGGCCTGACCGATGGCATGGGCGGGCAGCTTGGTCACGTAGACAGCGTCGGCGCCATAGTTGGCCAGGGAGACGGCCACGTTGGCCTCACCGCCGCCGAAGGTGAATTCCAGGTGATCAGCCTGAACGAAACGCTCGTAGTTGTACGGCTGCAGACGGACCATCAGTTCGCCAAAAGTAACGACTTTCATGAAGAGACTCCTTTATTGTATATTTATTGTATATTGTTTTCAAAACGAGGTGGAAAAGCTCAGCGCTGGACCAGGTGCAGGGCGAAGCCGGCGATCTCATCCGCAAAATAGATAGCGGTGGTCTTGCCGTCCTTGACCTTCTTGCTGTCCATGTCGAACTTGATGCCGCGCTGGCCCAGGTGGAAGATGGCGCGGTCAACATTGTTGGTCAGGATCGCGATATGGCCATGGGTGCCGCGGCCCGGCTGCTTCATGATCTCGAATTCCTTCTTGCCCACGAAGATGCTGCTGTTGCCCGGCTTGACGGCCATGCTCAGCAGATTGCCGATGGTCTCAGCGGTCTTGGCGGCCTCGGCGTCGTCGGCGCAGTTGATGCCGATGTGGCCCAGCTCCAGGCCCAGCATGGTGTCAACGGCCTCACGGCACATGGCGGTGATCTCATCCCAGGCGCCGGCCTTGATCTTGTCGCTCTTGCACATCCAGGTGCCGCCCACAGCAAAGATCGGGTCGTAGGCCAGGTACTCGTTGACGTTCTTGGCGTTGATGCCGCCGGTGCACATCCACTTGCAGGTCTTGAGGGCGCCGCCGATGTTCTTGAGCATCGCCACGCCGCCGTTAGCCTCGGCCGGGAAGAACTTGATGGCCTCGCAGCCCAAGTTCATGGCCTGCTGCATCTCACCGGCGCTGCAGGTACCGGGCATCATCAGGCCGCCCTTGTCGAAGACGTGCTTGGTGACGTTGGGGTCAAAGCCCGGCGAGACGATGAAAGAAGCGCCCGCAGCCATGGCACGGTCCGCCTGATCGGTGGTCAGAACGGTGCCGGCGCCCAGCAGCATGTCGGGCAGTTCCTCGTGGATCTTCTTGATGCACTCTTCGGCGCAGGCCGTGCGGAAGGTGACCTCCGCAGCGGGCAGGCCGCCGGCAATCAGGGCCTTGCACAGGGGCAGGGCCTCGTCCACGCTGTTGAAGGCAATGACCGGGATAATGCCGATCTCATACACACGCTGTACAACAGGATTCATAGCAATTCTCCTTCACTGGTTCGGTGCGCGGTGCCGCCGGAGGGCCCGGCGCATACCTGCGTACTGGTTTAGTATCATTATATCCAGCGGTGCCGCGGCCGTCAATCGGGCCAAATATACAGTGATAGGCAAATATTTTTTGTCACAAAAGCCCGGGATTCCGCAATCCGGCATAAGGACTTGCAAATTCCGGCGATCCTTGTTATAATCGTTCCGTATTGCGGAACGATGGCGCGCGGCAGCCGCCAACGACGAAAATGTGAATATTTTGTTAAATTTTGGGGAGAGGGCGATCTTATGGCGGAAAAGAACGGCGTGCAGAGTGTGGAGCGGATCTTTGCACTGATCGAGCTGCTGGCAGCCCACCCGGCGGGGGCCAGCCTGCAGAGTCTGGCCCAGGGAACGGACCTGGCCAAGAGTACGGTCCACCGGCTGCTGGCCAGTCTGGTGGGGTTGGGGTACGTTTCCCAGGAGGAGACCACCGGGCGGTATCGCCTGACGCTGAAGATGTTCGAACTTTCCAGCGGCATCGTCAATAGTATGGCCATTATGGGGGTGGCTAAAGCACATCTGGAACGTCTGGCTCAGCGCACCGGCGAGGCAGTGCATCTGGTCATCCGGGACGGGCAGGACATCGTCTACATTTATAAAACAGAGAACGGTCCCATGCGGATGTCCAGCCGGGTGGGACTGCGCAGCCCGCTATACTGCACGGGGGTGGGCAAGGCCATTCTGGCCACGCTGCCCGCCGAGGAGGTGGCAGATGTATGGGCGCACAGCCGGCCCCGCAAGCTGACGGAACGTACGGTGGCGGATCTGCCCCATCTGCAGGAACAGCTCCAGGAGGTGCGTGCCAACGGCTACGCGGTGGATGACGAGGAGAACGAGCTGGGGGTGCGCTGCGTGGCGGTGGCCATTCCAGGACCGGATGGCCGGGCGGACAGCGCCTTCTCCATCAGCGGCCTGACCCCCTATATGACCCCGGAACGCATCCGGCGGATTGCGGCCATGGCGCTGGACTCCCGCACCGATATTCTGGCGGACTTGGGCATTGCGATGCGCAGCGCAGAAAATCACGAATAACAAAAAGGAGCTTCCCGGGAGGGAAGCCCTTTTTCTCTTTAGGCAGGATAGAAGTTGGACAGGATGGAGAGCATGGTATCCAGGCTGCGCTCATTGAATTCCAGAATCAGGATGTCGCAGCCGGGCTGTTCGGCGACAATGGGGTCAAAGGTATCGATATGCTCGCGCCAGCAGCCGGCAAACCGGCTTTCCAGATAGGGCATATAGTATTCGCTGAAGGAATCGCCGATGACCCGCACCACCCGGTCATCCTTCTCAAACAGGGTGTCGTAGCCGGGTACCTCGTAGGAGGACTCAGGGGGCAGTACAGCATAGAGCGCCGCCACGTTGGCCATATCGCCGGTGGTGGTGCCGCTGGCCTGGACGGGGTACTCTTCCGGGGCCAGGGTGGACATGCCCAGCGCTTCAAAAATACCGTCCAGCCCGATGAGGGCGCCCACCGCATTCCAGTGGGTATCGGTTTTGTAGTAGAGCAGCCGGTCGGGGTGGAGCTTTGCCTGGCTGCGCAGGGTGTTATACCGCCAGACCACCGGCACCGTGGTGTGGGACTGCAGGTAGGCAGCCATCCGGTCGGTGCGGTTCTCCTCGTTGACGATGGGGTAGCCGTCGGGCATATATTCCCGGTAGATGCGGTCCTTGCTGGGGGTCAGATCCAGCACCAGGGTGCAGCCGTTTTCGGCCAGGTCGTCGCTCAGGATCTGCAACGCCGCGCTGGCGTGGGCCAGGGTCTCCTCGCTGTCCTCCTGGCTGGTCAAACCCTGGTAGTTGGCCACCGGCTGAGCCGCTGTGGGGCCGTCCTTGTAGAACAGCCAGCCGTCCTTGCCCGGCAGTACCTGATCGCTTTGGCTGCTGCCGAAGAGCTTGTAGTCCAGCCCCGCATTCAGCAGGACAAACTGGTAGCGGAAGGGGGAGTTGTCCACAAAGAAATTGTCCAGGTTTTTGCTCAGTTCCCGCAGAGGACTTTGCAGGACCTGGGGCAGACCGGTCATCAGCCGGTTTTCATGGCTGTCCATAGACAGCTGCTTGGAAAAGATGTTGAACACGGCAAAGGAGAGCCCCAGTACCGCGCAGAAGATCACAATAAAAATGGTTTGCGCTGTTTTTTTCATGGGTGAACACTCCTCAGAACTGGAAATAGATAAAAGCGCTGTAGGTGCCGGCGGTCACCCGCATGAGGCTGAAAAAGAAGAGCACCAGCAGCCCCGCCATCATGGGAAGGCCCGGTGTTTCGCGGGAATACAGGGCTTCCTTCAGCCGCGGGAAAAGGGCCTGCAGCGGACCGCAAAGGATCACGGCTGCCGCCAGCAGGAGCAGCAACTTGGTGTCTGTAAAGGCCGCCAGCGTATAGCCGGGGGCACCGCTCTGCCAGTGGAAGATACCGCTTAAAGCGCCCAACCCCTGGCCCAGGCCCGGCGCACCGAAGATGATGAGGGTCAGCCAAAGCACAACCACGGTGTAGAGATGCTGTACCGCACCGGGCAGCTTTTCCAGCAGGCGGCGCAAGCCCAGGCGTTCCAGGCAGAGCAGCAAGCCGTGGAGCAGGCCAAAGACCACATACTGCCAGGCGGCGCCGTGCCACAGACCGGTCAGAAGAAAAACGATGACCAGATTGCGGCAGGTACACAGGGTGCTGCAGTGGCTGCCGCCCAGGGGAAAGTAGAGGTAATCCCGGAACCAGCTGGACAGGGAAATATGCCACCGGCGCCAGTATTCGCCCACGCTTTTGGCAAGGTAGGGGTAGTCAAAGTTTTCCGGCAGGTCCAGCCCGAAGAAGCAGCCGATACCGATGGCCATATCGCTGTAGCCGGAAAAGTCAAAATACAGCTGCAGCATGTAGGCCACATACCCCAGCACCAGCATGGGGGCAGGGACGGTGTCGGCGGGCACAGAGGTCACCCGCTGGTAGATCAGGGCAATCTGATCGGCGATGAGAGCCTTTTTGGAAAGCCCGAAGATGAAGCGCTTGATGCCGTAGCAGAAGCGGTCGGCGGTGACGCGGCGGGGCTCCGCCCGGGGGTCCAGCATAGGGGCCTGCTGGCCGTAGCGGACGATGGGGCCGGAGGGACCATGGCCGAAGAAAGCGAGAAACACAAAAAAACGAAGAGGACTGCGCGCGGGCTGCACATGCCCGGCGGCTACGTCAATGCAGTAACCGATGGCGGTGAAGATATAAAAGCTGATGCCCAGGGGCAGGGCGGGGGAGAGTACCGGCAGCAGGCCGGGAAAGAGGGCGTTGACGCTCTCGGCGGCAAAACCGGCATATTTGAAGACCGCCAGCACACCCAGATCCGCCAGGATCAGCAGGGTGAGCAGCACCTTTTTGGCAGGAATCCGCTTGAGGGCCAGACCTCCCAGCCAGTTGAGGGCCGCCAGACCCACCAGCAGGGCGGCACCCCGCAGGCCGGACCAGGCGAAGAACACCAGGCTGAACAGACAGAGCACGGCATTGCGTGCAAAGCGGGGCAAAAGGTAATAGACTGCCAGCGTCAGCGGCAGAAATACAAAGAGAAACTGTACCGAGGAAAATGCCATACAGGGACCTGCATCTTTCATAAAAATTTTACATCTGTTTCCATTATACGGCGTCGCAGCGGATTCGGCAAGGCAGGATTCGACAGAAACAGGCATTTTTTTCGCGGAAGGTACCCCGTGGCCCATCGCGGCGGCCATAGACAAGGCACAGAAAAGCGACTATAATAATACTATCTGTACAATAGAGGAGGCCCGCGATGGAAAACCTGATTTTCGGTGCCTTTGCCACACTGGACGGCTACCGCGAAGGGGAGGGACAAAACCGTGGCAGAGTAGCATATGATCGCTGTACGGTAGTGGCTTTGTGCAGCGCCAAAGTACAGAACCCCAACTGTACGGTGGCGCTGGTGACCAATGCGCCGTTGCCCGAGCCCTATCTGGGGCAGCTGACGGCGGCGGGGGTGGAAGTCTGGGACTGCCCGTACGAAACCTACCGTGTCCCGGCGGATACCAACTGGGCGCTGGCCTACTATAAGCTCTGCGCCATGGAGTGGGTGCTGGCCCATCGGGATTTCGCCCGGGCGGCCATGTTGGACCTGGACACCTACACCCAATACCCGTTGGACGATCTCTGGCGGGAGGCCGATGAGGCCGTGCTGCTGTATCAGACGCCCCACGCGGCCAGCCAGGGGATGGCACAGGCCATTTCCCGGATTTATGATGAAGTCTGCCCCGAAGGAGCACCTCATGTTTTGACCCACTTCGGTGGTGAACTGGTGGCGGGCAGCAAGGCACGGTTACAAGTATTTCTGCAGCGGTGCTGTGACTATTTTGCTGAGCTGCAGGCGGCAGACATCACCCCCAGAGAAGGGGACGAAGCTATCTGGTGCGGTGCGGCCTACCGGAGTCTGTTGGCCGGGGAGCCGGTGCGGGCGGCCAACGCCTATATTTTTCGATACTGGCTGGGCTGGCATTTTTATTTTGTCTGCACAAATTATATTTTGGATCCCGTTTGTGTTTTACATTTGCCCGGCGCTGCCAAGGAACGACAGCTTAAATTGATTTATAATCAGTATGTAAAAACGGGAAACTTTCCGTCAATGGAGAAGATACGTAAAATTTGCTGTTTGCCTGCTGCACGTCCCCCATTTTTAAAAACCTTATGGGTATGGATTCTGGTTAAACTGAGCTAAATCGTGGTAAAAAGGAGAACCTATGTCCCGACGCACCCCCAAAGACCTGACCCAACGGCTGGAAACCGTCATCAAGACCCTGATCCCCCAGCGCGGCCAGAGCGCCGACGAGCTGGGGCCCATGATGCGTGCCATCAAGGCGGTGCACAGCGTTACCGACAATACCTCCACCTCCCCGGAGGACCTGGAACACCAACGGGCGGCCCAGGAGCTGTTCGGAAGACTGGTGGCGCCGTCCCTGGGCATCCGCAACGACGGCCTGACGGTGGGAGAGGTGCCCGCCGAGTGGGTCAGCCTGGAACACGGCCATGACCGGCGCCATGCGGTGCTCTACTGCCATGGCGGCGGCTATACCTGCGGTCAGCTGGGGTATGCCCGGATCCTTGCCAGCAAGCTGGCGCTCTGTACGGGGTTTGATGTGCTCTCCTTTGAGTACCGTCTGGCGCCCGAACACCGCTACCCGGCGGCGCTGCAGGACGCACTGGCCATGTGGGATTATATGATGTATATGGGCTACGGAGCCCGGGATGTCATCGTGGCGGGGGATTCCGCCGGCGGCAACCTGGCGCTGGAGCTCTGCCTCAAACTCAAGGCCCAGGGGCGGGCCCAGCCCCGGGGGCTGCTTCTGTTCAGCCCCTGGACCGACATGACGGCCGGCGGCAAGAGCTACCGCACCTGTAAGGATCTGGATCCCATGCTGACCCTGGAATATGTGGAAGCGGTGCGGGCCGCCTATGCCGGACCCAATGCCGAATGGGCGGATCCGCGCTACAGCCCGCTTTTTGCCGACCTGCGCGGCATGCCGCCCGCTTTGATCCAGGTGGGAACCAATGAAATTCTGCGTTCCGACAGCGAACGGTTGGCCGAAGCCCTGCAAAAGGCCGGCGGATACGCCAAACTGGAAGTGTACGAGGAGTGCTGGCATGTATTCCAGCAGATGCCCATTCACCGCGCCGAGGTGGCGATGGAGGCTGCCGGGCGGTTCGTACAGCGGCTGATGTGACCGCTGTACGCCCAGAAAACGAGGAGTCCTATGTCCCAAGCATGGTACAAAGTTGATAATGTGGCCAAGGTGTTTCTGGCCACCACCACCCGCCGCGATCCGCGGGTCTTCCGGATTTCCTGCACCCTGACGGAAGAGGTAGACCCGGATACCCTCAACGAGGCATTGCAACGCACGGCCCAGGAATGGCCGCAGTTTCAGGTCACGCTGCACCGCGGTCTGTTCTGGCACTATTTTGAATCCACCGACCAGCTGCCGGTGGCCAAGCTGGAAAACAAGGAACCCTGTGCACCGCTCTATGTGCCGGAGCGCCGCAACCAGCTCATCTACCGGGTGAGCTACTTTGGCGCGCGGATCAACCTGGAGATGTTCCACGCCATGACCGACGGCAATGGCGGTTTTCTGTTTCTGAAATCCCTGGTGCGCAACTATCTGGTGCTGCGCCATCCCGGTACGCTGGAGAATGTGCCCACCCCCAACGGGGCCTCGGAGGCGGATCTGGCCCAGGACAGCTTCAAGAATTTCTATGAGGGGACCCGCCGCGCCAGTCCGGCCAAGCTGCCCAAGGCCTACCATCTGCGGGGAGCACGGCTGCCCTACGATCAGCTCCAGTATTTCGAGGGGCATCTCAGCGCCAAAGAGGTACTGTCCCGGGCCCGCACGCTGGGTGTGTCGCTGACGAGCTATCTCGGGGCCTCCCTGATGCTGGCCGTTTATGGGGAGATGGCCGCGATGGACCGCCGCAAACCCATTTCCATCAGCCTGCCTGTGAATCTGCGCAACTACTATCCCAGCGAGACGGCGCGCAATTTCTTCAATTCGGTGTATGTGAGCCATACCCTGACAGACGGCGACACGCTGGCTACGGTGGCGCCGGTATTTGACGCCAAACTCAAGGAGATCCTGCATCCCGAGAACATCAAAGCCCAGATGGATGAATACGAAAAACTGGAGCATATGCCGGGCATCCGCCCGGTGCCGCTGTTCATCAAGAACATGGCGGTGCGCTTTTTCACCCGGTTGGAGGACAAGCATGTCACGGCGGTGCTCTCCAACATGGGGCGGGTGGATGTGGCCGAAGAACTGCGGCCCTTTATCCGGCAATTCGCAGCGTTCTCCAGCTGTGAAGGGCTGTTTACCTGCGTCTGCTCCTATGGAGATGACCTGGTGCTGGGGACGGCCTCGGCGCTGCGCAGCACCAACGTGCTGCGGCGATTCTACCGGGGGCTGGCCGCCGACGGCCTGCATGTGACGCTCTATGCAACGGAGGTGGAAAAGTGAAGACCTGTCCGCACTGTCATATCGAGATCGGCGGCAATGCCACCTACTGCCCGCTTTGCCAGAACCGCTTGTCCGGCCCCGATGAGGCCCCCTGGTGGCCCAAGATCACGCCCCAGGTGCGCCGGTTCAGTCTGCTGTTCAAGATCGTTGCCTTTGTGCTGCTGGCCGCCACGATGGTGGTTATGGCCATCGACTTTCTGCTGGTGCCGGAACCGCACCACCACGAAAGCCTGCTGATGCTGGTCTGGGTGGTGGCGGCGCTGCTGGTACTGCGGGGGCTGCTGCGCCGCCGCTACAACGGGCCGCGGCAGGTGTTCTCGCTGCTGTTGCTGGTGTCGGCGCTGCTCATCTTCACCGACTGGTACAACGGCTATACCGGGTACAGCCTGGATATAGTCATCCCAATTCTCTGCAGCGTCACGCTGGTGTGCAATTTTATCTTTGCCTTCTGGCGCAGTCATTTCACCCAGAATGCGCTGGTGTATATGATCCTGAACATCGGTGTGGGCATCCTGCCCTATCTGCTGCTGCTCTTCCGGGTGGGGACGGGGCGTATCGATGCCCACAGCATCCCCTGGGTCATCTGCCTGATCATCAGCGCCGTGACCTGCCTGGGCCTGATCATCTTCCAGGGGCGCAACCTGCGCAGCGAACTGGAAAAACGCCTGCATATGTAAAAAAACCTGTGCCTTGTCAGGCACAGGGATTTTTTTATCGCTTGTCGAAGGCTTCCCGTCGTTTGGTGGACAGGCGGAACATCTCCTCCAGCCCTTCCCGGTCATCCTCCACCAGCTTCTTGCGCATATCCAGCAGCGCATTGGTGAACATGTCAATCTCCGAGATCAGGTTGTCCTTGTTCCACAGGAACAACTCTGCCCACATTTTGTCGTTGATCCGGGCGATCCGGGTCAGATCCCGGAAGGAATCGCCGGTGTAGCAGGCCAGCTCCGAGTTGTCCGAAGCGCACATCAGACTCACGGCGATGGCGTGGCAGAGCTGGCTCACATAGCCGATCATGTGATCGTGCTCGGCGGGGGTCAGCTCACTGATGCGCTTGAAGCCCAGGGTTTCGGCCAGGTCGCGGCACCAGTCGATACCGGCCTGGGTATTGCGAACCGTGGGGGTGATGATGAAGTTGGCAGGGGCAAAATCCACCTCGGCACTGTGGGTGATGCCGCTGGTCTCCCGCCCGGCCATGGGATGGCTGGCGATGAACTCCACACCCTGGGGCAGCATCTCCTGGATCGGTTCCACCACGCCGCGCTTCACGCCGGACACGTCGGTCACCAGGGCGCCGGGCTGCAAGAGATCTCCGTAGGAACGGATCCAGTCCAGCAGCACGGTGGGGTAGAGGCCGAAGATCACGCAGTCGGCCTCTTGCACCAGATCGGCGAAATCCGCGGTCTTTCCGGCACAGATATACTCGTGGCGCAGGGCATAGTCCAGCGTGGACTGGCTGTGGGTGATGCCGGTCACGCGGTAGCCTTTCTGGCTGAGCACCTGGGCGTATTTGCCGCCCAGCAGGCCCAGCCCCACGATCAGATAGGTTTTGCTTTTGTCCAACATAGTACTCACGCCCAAACTTTAGTCAAATTCCACTTTGGCCCCCAGGGAGCGCAGGGTATCCCAGAAAGCGGGCCAGCTTTTGTTTACCGCCTCGGCGCCGGAGATCAGTGCCGGCAGGCCGGAGCCGCAGGCAGCCACGGCCAGTGCCATGACGATGCGATGATCGTTGTGGCCGGACAGAGGTGCGTTGGGGGCGTGCAGCGCCACACCGGTGATGTGCACCTCGTCGCCGTCCACCTCAATGCGGGCCCCCATCTTTTTCAGCTCGGTCTGCATGGCCTCGATGCGGTCGGATTCCTTCAGCCGCAGCCGCCCCGCATTGTGGATGACGGTCTCGCCGCTGCAGAAACAACCCAGCGTAAAGAGCACCGGTCCCAGGTCAGGACAGTCAGCCAGGTCGATCTCGGTGGCGCGCAGCAGGCTGCGGGAGAACTTGTATCCGCCCTCCACGGCCTTGAACTTGCCGCCGCAGCGCTGCAAAATCTCCAGAATGACCTTGTCGCCCTGCTGGCTGGCCGGGTTGAGTCCGGTCACCGAAATGCCGCCGATCACGCAGCCCAGCACAGCCAGGAACGCGGCCTGGCTGTAGTCGCCCTCCACGGCAAAGTCGCTGGCGATGTAGCGCTGGGGCGCCGGAATGCGGTAGAGCACGCTGCCGTTCTTCCGCGCCCGGGAGGCCACCTTGATGCCGAACTGCTGCATGGCCGCGATGGTCAGATCCACGTAGGAACGGCTCTCATAGGGGGCCAATACCTCAATGGTGCTCTCCGACTCCATCAGCGGGGTGGCAAACAGCAGGCCGCTGATGAACTGGCTGGATACATCCCCCGGCAGGGTGAAACCACCGGGCCGCAGCCGCCCGAAAATCGTGATGCCGTCGTGGGCCTGCTCAAACCGCAGCCCCTGGCGGTCAAACAGCATCTGGTAGACTGCCTGGGGCCGGTCAAACAGACGCCCGTTGCCGGTAAAACGGACTTTTTGGGCAGTCAGGCTGAACAGCGGGATCATGAACCGCAGAGTGGAGCCGCTCTCGTTGCAGAAGACCGGCCGCGTCACCGTGACAAAGCCGCTGGCGTTGCCCCGCCCGGTGATGGTCAGGGAATCCGGCTCCTCCTGGATCTTGGCGCCCAGCTGGGCGGCTGCTCCCAGGGTGGCCCGGATGTCCTGGCTGTATTCGATGTTGGTAATGTGGCTCACGCCGTCGGCCAGCGCCGCGCAGAGCACCGCCCTATGGGCTGCGCTTTTACTGGGCGGCACGGTGGCCGAACCGCTCAGGCGGCTGACGTACAGACGGGCATCCACGCTCACATCTCCCGGCCGATGGCCGCGGCCACCTTGCGGCACATGGCGATGGTTTCGGCAAATTTGTCGGGTTTCAGGCACTGGGCACCGTCGCTCCAGGCGCACTGTGGATTGTCATGTACCTCGATCTCCAGACCGTCGGCACCGGCCGCCACGGCGGCGATGGCCATGCTCTCCACATACTTGTAGTCACCAGTGGCATGGCTGGGATCCACGATGATGGGCAGATGGGTTTTCTCCTTCACCACCGGCACCGCCGACAGATCCAGCGTGTTGCGGGTGGCGCGCTCGAAGGTGCGGATGCCGCGCTCGCAGAGGATGACGTTCTCGTTGCCGCCGGCCATGATGTACTCGGCGGACATGATCCACTCCTCGATGGTATTGGCCAGGCCGCGCTTGAGCAGCACCGGTTTGTGCATCTTGCCCACGGCCTTCAGCAGCTGGAAGTTCTGCATGTTGCGTGCGCCGATCTGCACCACATCCACGTACTCCTCGAACTCGTCAATGTGGGCCTCGTCCATCAGCTCGCTGACGATGGGCAGACCGGTGGCTTCCCGGGCCTTGACCAGGTCCAGAATGCCTTCGGTGCCCAGACCCTGGAAGGAGTACGGGCTGGTGCGGGGCTTGTAGGCGCCGCCGCGCAGGAAGTTGGCACCGCCCGCCTTGACGAGCTTGGCCATCTTGATCATATGCTCCTCGCCTTCCACGCTGCAGGGACCGGCCATGACGGCGATAGGAGATTGGCCGCCAATCTTGGTGCCGTTGACGTCAATGATGGTGTCCTCGGGATGGAACAGGCGGTTGGCCCGCTTGTAGGGGGCCGAAACACGGGTGACGTTCTCGACCCAGGGATTGGCCAGCACGTCCTTTTCGGCGATCTTGGTGGTATCGCCCACCAGACCAAAGACGTTATAGTCGGTGCCGCGGATCAGCGTGACCGAAAGTCCCTGCTTCTCAAAACTGTCAATAATGCGGTCCAGTTCCGCCTGCGGCGTACCCTTTTTGGTGGAAATAATCATGAAGGAAACCTCTTTCTCACAAATTTATACAACATCACAGTGCAATATCCGATTCAAACAACCGTACGGCAGCCTCGACGGTGTTCGTCAGCGGGCCGGAATTGTCCAGCACCGCGTGGGACGCAGCACGGTAGAGCGGCGTGCGCTCGGCCTGCAGCTGCTTGAGGGCGGCACCGCCTTTGGACAGCGGCCGTCCGCTGGTGGCCAGTTTGCCCAGCGGACGCTGGACCCACAGCACGCAGCCGTTCTGACGCATGGCGTGAACGTTGGCGGGCGTCTTGATGACGCCGCCGCCGCAGGCGATGACCTGCCCGGTGCCTTTGGCGATGTCGGCCAGGATCTCCGCCTCGTAGCGGCGGAAGGCATCCTCTCCCTCATGGGCGAAGATGTCGGGAATGTTGTTGCCGGTACGGCGCTCGATTTCCTCGTCCAGGTCTACTAAGGTCTTGTTCAGCCGTTTGGCCAGGGCGGCGCCCACCGTGGATTTACCGCATCCCGGCATACCGATCAGCGAAATGTTGGCAAGCTGATGCTGCAGCCGGCGGCTGGCGGTGGGAATCACGCTGTCCACGGCGTAGAACCGGCCGGTAAAGTGCTGGGCGGCGTAGACCGCCTGGGCTACCAGCATCTCAAAGCCACCGGCGGTCTTGATGCCGTGTTCCTCGGCCCGTAGCAGCAGTTCGGTGCGGAACGGGTTGTAGATGACGTCCAGCACCGCTTCCAGGGCGGGGAAAGCCGTGGGATCCAGCATGCACTGCCCCACGTTGGGGTACATGCCGCAAGGGGTGGTGTTGATGATGATCTGCACATCCCGCCGGCGCATGGCCTCGTTGTAGGTCAGGGCACCGTATTTTCCGGTACGGCTGGCGGACAGGATCGTTCGGGCACCCTCATCACGGCAGACTGCTTCCACTGTGGAATGGGTGCCGCCGGTGCCGAGGATCAGCACGGTCTTGTCGGCAAAATCCACGCCGTGTACCCGGGCCAGATAGGAAAATCCGGCGTAATCGGTATTGTAACCGTAGAGCTTGCCGTCCCGGTTGACGATGGTGTTGATCGCTCCGATGGATTTGGCCTTGGGGTCGATCACATCGCAGTAGGGGATGACAAGCTGCTTGTAGGGAATCGTCACATTGATGGCGGAAAAAGCGCGCTTCTCCATAAAGGCGCGGGCTTCGGCCTCCGTAGGCAGCGGCATCAGCTCATACTGGTATCCGGCCAGCTGCTCGTGGATGATTTTGGAATAGCTGTGCCCCAGCTTGGCACCAATCAGACCATACAACTTGTGTTCCATAGCGGTTCACATCCTTTCCTCAGAATGAGATTCAGGCAGGCCGTGCTTCTGTGCCAGGGTGCCGTAACGCACCGTCAGAAGATCCAGCAGCCCGAAGGCGGTCAGGGTATTCTGCACCACGGCTGCCCGCGGTACGATGCAGGGATCATGACGGCCCTTGATCTGCAGAGTGGCATCGGTCTGTGCCAGATAATCCACGGTGTGCTGTTCTTTGTAAATGCTGGGGGTGGGCTTGATAACGGTGCGGAAGACCAGCGGCATGCCGTTGGTGATGCCGCCGTTGATACCGCCGTTGCGGTTGGTGGCGGTGACGATCCTGCCCTCCCGCATGGTGAAGGGGTCGTTGGCCTCGCTGCCCCGCATGCTGGCAAACCGGAACCCGGCGCCGAACTCCAGCCCTTTGCAGGCGGGAATGGCAAACATCAGATGAGCCAGTTCGCTTTCCACACTGTCGAACCAGGGCTCGCCGATCCCGGCGGGCAGCCCTGTGACGATGGTCTCCAGAATGCCGCCCACGCTGTCCCGGTCACTGCCGGCCGCCCGGATGGCCTCCTGCATGGCGGCTTCCTTGCCGGGATCCAGCAGCGCAAAATGGCCGGGTTCCGGTTCAGGCATCACCAGCCCGGCGGCGCTGGAAAGCGGTGCATCCTCGATGCCTGCGCAGGCCGCGATGTGGGTGTAGACCCGGATGCCCAGCGACTTCAGCACACTCTCACACAGGGCCCCGGCGGCCACTGCTGCCGCAGTGATCCGGCCGGAAAAATGTCCGCCGCCCCGGGCGTCCTGAAATCCCTCATATTTGGCGTAGGCCGTAAAATCGGCGTGGCCGGGGCGCAGCAGATCGGCGGTTTTGGCATAGTCGCCGCTGCGGGTATTCAGATTGCGGATCATGAGCGTGACCGGCGTGCCGGTGGTATGGCCCTGGTATACGCCGGAGAGAAACTCCACGGCGTCGGCCTCGGTGCGGGCAGTGGAAAGACCGTCGCCGCGGGCGCGGCGGCGGTCCATCGCGGCGGCGATGGCAGCTTCATCCACCGGAAGACCGGCGGCAAGGCCGTCCAGCACCGCCCCCACGGCAGGGCCGTGGCTTTCCCCGAAAATGGTCAGGCTGATCGCGTTGCCAAAGGTGTTTTTCATCAGGAAGGGTCCTTTCCGCGGAGAAATGATCCGCCGCAGAGAAATTATTCCATGCCCAGCAACTGGGGTAGTTCGGTGGTGGAGATGGTGTCGGCCCGCCAGCACCCCAGGCCCGGGCATTTGATGACGGTGATGTGATCACCGCGGGTCTTTTTGTCGTGCTGCATATATTCCAGCACTTTGGCTTTGTTGGCGCCGGTGCGGGTGGGTAGGCCCAGCGTGCGGTAGATGGCCCGCACCCGTTTGACCAGGGCGGGATCTTCGATCATGGGCAGCATGCCCAGCGCCACGCACTCGCCGTGGTACAGTCCGGTGGTGCGGCGGCCGCGGATGCCCCGGACCGCCTCGATGCCGTGGCCGATGGTGTGGCCGAAGTTCAGGCAGGCGCGTACGCTGCCCTCCCGCTCGTCCTGCTCCACAATCTTCTTCTTGAATTTCAGGCTGCGGTAGACGATCTGTTCGATCTGAGCCTCGGGGTCCTTGCTCTCGAAGAGGGCAAACAGCTGGGCGTCGCCGATCAGGCCGGTTTTGAGGGCCTCTGCCAGACCGTTGACCACGTGGCGGTGGGGCAGGGTAGCCAGGGTATCAAAATCCACCAGCACGACTTTGGGCTGCCAGAAGGCGCCGACGATGTTTTTCGTCTCGCCCAGGTCGATAGCGGTCTTGCCGCCGATGGAGGAATCCACCTGAGCCAGCACGGTGGTGGGGCAGTTGACAAAGTCGATGCCGCGCATATAGCTGGCGGCACAGAATCCGCCCAGATCGCCCACCACGCCGCCGCCTACAGCGACCAGCAGATCCTTGCGGTCCATATCGAATTCCAACATGGCCTGCAGGACCTGGCCGTAGACTTTCAGGCATTTGCTGCCCTCGCCCTGGGGAATGGTATAGATCGTGGAATGGGGACACTGGGCGGCAATGGTCTCGGCATACTGCCGGGGCACGCCGGAATCGGTCAGAACAAATACCTTGCGGTTCTCTACGTTGGTGAACTGATGCAGGTTGGCAAGACAGCCCGCTTTCAGAATAATGTCATAGCTGCGGCTTTTCAGTTGCATCGTCAGTTTCATGCTTCGCACGTCCTTTTGTCATCGGTTATTTTTCCGCGGTATCCAGGGTAAATGCGCCCACAAGACGCAGCGTGCTGCAGTCGGTGCGCAGAGTGTCCAGCAGGGCCTCGCAGTCGGCGCGGGTGCTGCCGGCCGGACAGACCAACTGGACATAGAAATAATATTCAAAGGGAACATGGGGCAGCGGGCGGCTCTTGATGCACTCCATATTGAAGCCGCGGGCGCCGATCTGATCCAGCACGGCGGCCAGCTGCCCCGGTTCATGCCGGGCGGTAAAAAGCAGCGCCAGCCGCTGGCCCTCGCCGGTCATCACAGGCGCTTCGTCGGCGCGCTCAATCACGATAAACCGGGTGGTGTTGTCACCGTCAGCGTTCACACCCGCCGCCAGAATTTTGAGCCCGTAGAGGTCGGCCGTCTCGGCGCTGGCAATGGCCGCCACCGACGGGTCGTTGAGCTCGGCAATATGGCGGGCGGCGTCGGCGGTGTTGCTCCAGGCCTGGGTGGCCAGACCGTGCTGCTGCAGGAACACGCTGCTCTGGGCCAGTGCCTGGGGATGGCTGATGACGGTGCGCACACCGGCCAGCGATGCCCCCGGTACGCCCAGCAGGTCCTGGCGGATAGGCAGATCGCACATCCGGGCCACGATCAGGCCGGGGTGAGTGTAGAGCAGATCCAGTACGGTGGAAACATCCCCGGCATTGGAATTTTCAAAGGGGAGCACGCCGAACTCGGCATCGCCGTTCTGGACGGCGTCGAATACTTCGCCCCAGGTGGCAAAGGAAAGGGTGCGGGAAAAAGGAAACAGCCGCCGCAGAGCGATGTGGCTCCAGGCCCCCTGTACTCCCTGGTAAGCGGCGGTGTCCCGGCCCAGCATGGCACGCTGGTACGCGCGGGAGACCGCCATCGCTTCCTGCAAAAAAGTACGGTAGTAAGGGCGCAGGGCTTCGTCCTGCAGACGGGCTGTGTTTTTATCCAGAACGGCCGCCTCGCGTACGGCGTCGAACACCGGCTTTCCGGTCTGGGCCTTGTAGCGCGCCACATCGGCCACCGCCCGCATGCGCCGTTCAAAGAGGGTGGCCATTTGGGCATCGATGGCGTCGATTTCGGTGCGCGCTTGCTGTAACAGGTCCATACGGAACGGCTCCTTTGCTTTTGGAATGATAAATATACGTAGTCAGTATACCATAAAGAAAAAGCCACCACAAGAGTGGTGGCAAGAAAAAAGCTATACAATCAGCCGTGCAGGGCACTGCGCAGGGCAGCCAGCAGTTCAGCCTGATATTCCGGGCTGAAGGTGCCGTGCAGCAGTTTGGGCAGGGCTTCCTCCTGGAGGCGCCGCCAGCTCTCGGCTTCACGGCCCGGAAGGATCGGCACAAAGGAAACACCGTTGGCAGCGGCGGCCTGGGCATCCCCCATGGCGTCGCCCACCATCATGACCTTGCGGCTCTCATACCCGCAGGCCAGCATGGTGGCAATGGAATTGGCCTTGCTGCCCACTTCCTGACCGAAGATGATGTCGGCGTGCTGGGCCAGACCGTAGCGTTTCCATTCGCTGGCGATGGCGCTTTCGTTGGCGGCGCTTACCACCGCCAGATCTGCCACGGTATGGAGCTGGCGCAGACTTTCCTGTACGCCGGGGAACGGCTCGAAGGTGGGTTCCAGTGCCTGGATGCGCCGGTTACAGGCGTTGCTCCATTCCAACAGCTTGCGCAGCGTCAGGCTGCCTGTCTTTTTGATCTCCAGCTGCAGACTGGCGGTGGAGAGCTCGGTGGCGGTATTCACCCAGGTGGCGATGTCCTCGCTGCCTGGGATCTCGATGCCCCGGTTTTTCAGCCGGTCAAAGATCAGCACCACGCTCTCGAAACGGGAAATGCCCCGCGTGAGAGTATGGAGATTGATCTCCTCCCAGGCGGAGGAGACAAAGTCGGCATAGTCCTCCAGCGCAAACACGCGGATGAGCTCCGGACACATGACCGTTGTATGCTTGATGCGCACGGTGTTCATCACACAGCCGTCTGAATCCATGCAGACCAAAAATTCACGTCTTTTGGTAAAATCCGTCAATGCGTTTGCCATGATGCCAACCCCCCAATGCCTTCCCGGACGATACTTTATACACCCCTATCATAACAAAAGCACCCGGTGCTTGGCAATGCTTTTTTTGAAAAAAATCTGTCTTTTGTACAAAAATACAATTTTAGGGATTGCCCTCTTCACGGAGAGCCTGCCCGATGGGCTGATTCAGTACCAGAGTGGCCATGGAATCCGCGGGCGTGGGCTGCTTGTTGATGACCACCAGATCGTCGCCCCGGAAGTAGCGCAGCAGCCCGGCGGCAGGGTAGACGGCCAGGCTGGTGCCGCCCACGATCAGGGTATCGGCGGCGGCGATGGCCCGCACGGCATTTTCCATCGTCTGTTCGTCCAGGCCCTCCTCGTAGAGCACCACATCGGGCTTTACGATGCCGCCGCACTCGGTGCAGCGGGGGATGCCGTCCCCCTGGCCGGCGGCCTGCTCGATGAATTCCACCGGATAGAATTTCCCACAGCGGGTGCAGTAATTGCGAAGAGTGGAACCGTGCAGCTCGTAGACCGTGCGGCTGCCTGCCGCCTGGTGCAGACCGTCAATATTCTGGGTCACCACGGCCTTGCAGACGCCCTGGCGCTCCAGCCTGGCCAGCCGAAGATGGGCGGCGTTGGGCTTGGCACCGTGCACGATCAGTTTATTGCGGTAGAAATCAAAAAATTCCGCCGTATGGGTCTCGTAGAAACTGTGGGAGAGCATGACCTCAGGCGGGTAGCGGAATTTCTGGTGGTACAGACCGTCCACCGAACGGAAATCCGGAATGCCGCTCTCGGTGGAAACTCCTGCCCCGCCGAAAAATACCATATTTTTGGATTTTGCCAGGATCGCTTCCAGCGCCGGAACCATACAAACTTCCCCTTTCGTTTTTGCTGCGGATGGATTATAATGGAAAAAACGCAGCGTATAACTACATTATAAGTGCAAAACAAGGGGGATGCAAGATGCAGGAGATCACGCGCAGTGTGGTGCAGGGGCTGCTGCCCCGGCGCGATGCCGATACCAACAAAGGCAGTTTCGGCAGTGTGCTGGCGGTGGCCGGCAGTATGGCGTACCGCGGGGCGGCATCGCTCTGTGTAGAGGGGGCGCTGCGGGGCGGCGCAGGGCTTGTCTATCTGGCGGCCATCGAACCGGTCCTGCAGCTGGTGCTGACCCGCACCCCGGAGTGCTGCCCCTGCGGATGCCGCACCGACAATGGCGGCGGCATCCGTGCCCAGGACACCGCTGCGCTGCGGGAATGGTTTGCCGATAAGAATACCGTGCTGCTGGCGGGGCCGGGGCTGGGGGAAGGCGCCGGAGCCATCTGCGGCGGCCTGTTGGGTAAACGGGCCCCCTGGGTGGCGGCTGTGCTGGACGCAGATGCTCTCAACGCCCTGGCGGCGGGAACACTGCGCGGCCCGCTGCCGGAGCACACCATCCTGACACCGCATCCCGGGGAAGCGGCCCGTCTGCTGCATACCACGGTGGGCGAGGTACAGGCCGACCGGGAACAGGCAGTGCGTCAGCTGGCCGAGGAATATCACTGTGTGGCGGTGCTCAAAGGCAACGGTACGCTGATCGCGGCGCCCGGGGAGCCGGTCTGGCGCAACACCACCGGCAATGCCGGGCTGGCCCGGGGCGGCAGCGGGGATATTCTGGCCGGACTCATGGCCGGTATTCTGGCGGCGGGTTGGCGGCAGGGACGCAGCGCACTGGAAGCGGCCATGATGGCCGTCTGGCTGCACGGTGCGGCAGCGGACCACTGTGCTGAGCGCCGGAGCATGACCGCTATGCTGCCCCAGGACCTGTTTGAGGATCTGGGAGCGGTGCTCACCGGACTGGAAGGGTAAAAGGAAAGCCATACAGGGGAGAGGAAGTTATTTACATTATGTCCATTGAAAAGGTAAAAGCCTATTTTGCAAAGTTTGGGATGCAGGACCGCATTCTGGAGTTCCCGGTATCCAGCGCCACGGTGGAATTGGCCGCCGAGGCGCTGCACTGCGAGCCATGCCGCATTGCCAAGACGCTGTCCTTTGCGGTGGGGGAGATCCCGGTGCTGATCGTGGCGGCCGGCGACACCAAAATCGACAACCACAAATACAAGGCGCAGTTCGGCACCAAGGCCAAAATGCTCACGCCGGAACAGGCGGCCGAACGCATCGGCCATGCGGTGGGCGGTGTCTGCCCCTTTGCGGTGCAGCCCGGTGTGGAAGTGTATCTGGATGCATCCCTCAAGCGGTTTGAAACGGTCTTCCCGGCCTGCGGCAGCAGCAACAGTGCCATTGAACTGACCATCCCGGAACTGGAACGATATTCGGGATACAAGGCCTGGGTGGATGTCTGCAAAGGCTGGGGCGAGGAATAAACGTCCCTGAGGAAAAGAAAAAACCATCCGCCCCGGCGGCGTGGAAAGGAGATTGTTATGACTTATCAGGAAGTAGTGGAAAAAGTCCGGACCATGTTCGGCAGTGCCGATGTGAGCAACATCCGGGAGCATCTGGCGTACCAGTTCAACATCACAGGGGAGGGCGCCGGCGCCTTCTATGTGGAAGTGCGGGACGGGAAAATGTTTATTGAACCCTACGAATACCATGACTGCGACGCGGCCTTTACCTGCTCGGCAGACCTGCTCTTCAAGCTGGCTGCGGGCAAGGCGGATCCGGTGGCGTCGGTGCTTATGGGCAAGCTGAAGGTGGAGGGCAGCATCGACAAGGCGATGCATATCAAGACCTTCCTGGCGGCACACAAGGGCTGACGCCCGCCGCTGCCGGAAAGGAAACCGGAATGACGACGGTTTTGTGGGTCACCGTGGCCGCAGTCTGGTTTGGGGGGATGACCTGGCTTTCTCACCAGGCCGGGCCCGAGACCAGCCGCACCAGCCGGGAACTGGCCGAGGAACTGCACAGTCTGCTGCCCGGGGTGGAGACAGACGCCCTCAACATCTTGCTGCGCAAAGCCGCACACCCGATTCTCTTTGCCGGACTGGCGATGTTTATTGGTCTGGCACTGCGATCTGCCGGTTGCCGGACAGGCCTGCTCCCGGCGGGGATAGCCCAGCTCCTCTGGTGCTGGGGAGATGAGGTCACCAAACGGATGGTGCCGGGACGGCACTTTGCCTGGTTGGATGTGGGCCTCAATGCCGTGGGCACGCTGCTGGGCAGCGGAGCGGTGCTGTTGTTGGGATAACATCATAAGGAATAAAAGAGGAGCGGATTCTCCCTGCAGGGAGAATCCGCTCCTCTTTGCTTGTCAAAAAATCAGTGGCGCCAGGGTTCCTGCCCTTCGTTTTCCACCGTGATGTGGCACAGTTTCATGGCGGCCAGAGCGGTGTCGTGAGACTGGGGTGTCACGCAGGCACAGCAGGCCGCATCCACCGAAATCTCCGCTTCCGGCAGGGCAGCCTTGAGCAGAATGGCGTTGGAGAGCACACAGATGCCGGTGCAAAGGCCCACCAGCTCGATCTCCACCGGCTCGTTCCCGTTGGCCAGAGGGCGCAGTCGTTCAGCCAGTTCCATCGAGCCGAAGGTGGGCTTGTCAAAGATGTGGTCGGGGGCCACTGCCGCCAGTGCGGCGTCGATTTTCGGGTCCAGGGCATGGCCGGGGGTGCCGGCGACACAATGTACCACCGGCAGATGCCGCCCTTCACAGCTGGCGAGATAGTCCGGCGTGTGGGTGTCCCGGGTGACAAAGACGGATTCCGGGGCGTAGGCGGCGATTTTGGCCGCCACATTGTCCAGAATGGTCTGGGCTTCGGGCGTCCCCAGACTTCCGTCGATAAAATCCTTCTGCATGTCCACAACGATGAGCAGTTTCATGGCAGCCTCCTGGGGGCCGTACCCCTTACTTTTTGTGGTATTTGCGATCTTCCTCCTCGTAGGCGGGATCGCAGGTCAGATAGATGCCCAGTTTGTTCAGGGTGTCGCTGTCCACACTGGACAGGATCACCGTGGAGTGCATATCGCAGCCCTTGAGTTTGGGCAGCTGGGAGAGCGCTGCAGCGGCATACTCGTTTTCCGATACCGAGCTGGACAGGGCGATCAGGATCTCGTCGGTGTGGAGCCGGGGATTCTTGCTGCCCAGGTAGGTGGTTTTCAGCGTCTGGATCGGTTCGATGGCCCGGGCTGAGACCAGCTCCACCTCGGGACCGATGCCGGCCAGCTGTTTCAGGGCATTGAGCAGCGCCGAGGAGGCTGCGCCCAGCAGCGGACCGGTCTTGCCGGTGACGATGGTGCCGTCGGCCAGCTCGATGGCCGCGGCAGGCAGTCCGCCGGTGGCTTCGGACCGGGCATGGGCCTGCTGTTCCACGGCGCGGCTGCCCACGGTCAGCCCGGCCTGGTTGAGCAGCAGCTCCAACTTGAAGCGCTCCTCTTTGACGGTGCCGCCCACCTTCTGCTCGCACAGACATTTGAGGTAACGGCGCAGGATCTCCTTGCGGGAAGCCTCGCAGCAGACTTCGTCATCCACGATACAGTTGCCCGCCATGTTCACGCCCATATCGGTGGGAGACTGGTAGGGGCTCTGTCCCGAAATCATCTCGAACATGGCGTGCAGCACCGGGAAAATCTCGATGTCCCGGTTGTAGTTGACGGCAGTCTCCCCATAGGCTTCCAGATGGAAGGGGTCGATCATGTTCACGTCGTTCAGATCGGCGGTGGCGGCCTCGTAGGCCAGGTTCACCGGATGTTTCAGCGGCAGATTCCAGATGGGGAAGGTCTCGAACTTGGCGTAACCGGCCTTGACGCCGCGCTTGTGCTCGTGGTAGAGCTGGGACAGGCAGACCGCCATCTTGCCGCTGCCGGGCCCCGGCGCTGTGATGACCACCAGCGGGCGCTCCGTCTCAATGTAGTCGTTCTTGCCGTAGCCTTCATCGCTGACGATGCGGGCCACGTCGTTGGGGTAGCCGGCGATCTTGTAATGGCGGAAAGTGCGGATGCCCAGTGTGTGCAGCCGGTTCTCGAAAGCCTCCACTTCGGGGGCAGGAGTGTACATTGTCACGCAGACGCTGCCCACAAACAGCCCTACGCCCTGGAAGGCGTCGATGAGGCGCAGCACGTCCATGTCGTAGGTGATGCCGTAGTCGCCCCGCAGCTTGTTGCTGACGATGTCCTCGGCACTGATGACCACCACGATCTCGGCCTGATCCTTCAGCTGCAGCAGCATCTGCAGCTTGGAATCGGGCTGGAAACCCGGCAAAACGCGGGAAGCATGGTAGTCGTCGAACAACTTGCCGCCGAATTCCAGATACAGCTTGTTGTCGAACTGGGCAATCCGCTCCCGGATGTGGGTGGACTGCATGGCCAGATATTTGTCGTTATCAAATCCTATTTTCATTACACAACTCTTTTCTCTGTGCTGAATGCCGGTCGGAAGCGCCCCGCCGGTCCTGTCGGAACCAGTATACCATACCCGGAACGGCTGTGCAATGCGGCAAAAAAGAAAAGCCGTACGACATTGTCGTACGGCTTTTGGTGCGCCCGCAGGAACTCGAATCCTGGACCCTCTGATTAAAAGTCAGATGCTCTACCAACTGAGCTACGGGCACATGACGCTGTGCATCACTGGGATTGCAGCCTTAATAGTATACCAAGGCGGGCGGCGTTTGTCAATATCTTTTTCCGAACAAATCCGAAAAAATCCCCGGGCTTTTCTGCGGCCGCCCTTGCCAAACAGACGCCGTCGCGGTATAATACATTTTTAGAATAAAAACCGTAAAGGGGATTGGAAATATGGAAACTTTGGGCAACCTGCGCCGTACCCGTTATTGCGGGGAGGTCAGCCTGGCCGACGCCGGCCAGGAGATGACCGTCTGCGGCTCCATCGCCCGTGCCCGCGATAAGGGCGGCATCATCTTTGCCGACCTGCGCGATACCACCGGCATTCTGCAGCTGGTGTTCGATGAGGATACGCCGAAAGAGGTCTTCGCCAAGGCGGAGAGCCTCAAGAGCGAGTATGTGGTGATCTGCCGCGGCAAGCTGCGGGAGCGCGCCTCCAAGACCGACAAGATCGCCACCGGTGACGTGGAGCTGTATGTCTCGGAACTGCGGGTGCTCAGCGAAGCCCAGACCCCGCCCTTCGAGATCCGTGACGAGATCAACGTTAATGACGACCTGCGTCTGCGCTACCGGTATCTGGATCTGCGCCGTCCCTCCATGCATGAGCCCATCGTGCTGCGCAGCAAGATCATGCAGATCATCCGCAGCTACTTCACTGACAACCACTTTACCGAGATCGAGACGCCCACCCTCATCAAGTCCACGCCGGAGGGCGCCCGTGACTATCTGGTGCCCAGCCGCGTGCAGCCGGGCCACTTCTACGCGCTGCCCCAGAGCCCGCAGCTCTACAAGCAGATCCTGATGCTGTCCGGCTTTGACCGGTATTTCCAGATCGCCCGCTGCTACCGCGACGAGGACCTGCGCGCCGACCGTCAGCCCGAGTTCACCCAGGTGGACGAGGAAATGTCCTTTGTCACCGAGGACGATATCATGACCGTCAACGAGGGACTGCTCAAGCGTCTGTGGAAAGAGATGCTGGGCATCGACCTGGTCACCCCCTTTGAGCGGATGCCCTGGAACGACGCCATGAGCCGTTTCGGCTCCGACAAGCCGGACACCCGGTTCGGCCTGGAGATTCAGGATGTCACTTCGGTGTTTGCGAATACCGAGTTCAAGCCCTTTGCCGCCGTCATCGAGGCCAAGGGCACCATCCGGGCCATCAACGCCAAGGGCCTGGCCGACAAGCTGAGCCGCAAGAACATTGACAAGCTGGGCGAGGTCGCCAAGACTTACGGTGCCAAGGGCCTGGCTTACAGCCGTCTGACCGCCGACGGTACCTCCTCCAGCTTCGAGAAGTTCCTCACCGAGGAGGAAAAGACTGCCCTGTATGCAGCCCTGGGCGCCGAGACGGGCGACGTGCTGCTGCTGGTCAGCGACGCCGACTGGGTGAAGGCCTGCACGGCCCTGGGCCAGGTCCGTCTGGACATTGCCCGCAAGCATGACCTCATCGACAATGACAAGTTCAACTTCCTGTGGGTGGTGGACTTCCCGCTGTTTGAGTACAGCGAGCAGGAAGGACGCTGGATGGCCATGCACCATCCCTTCACCATGCCCAAGGCGGAAGATCTGGACAAGATCGAGAGCGATCCCGGTGCCTGCCATGCCGTGGCCTACGACATCGTGCTCAACGGTGTGGAACTGGGCGGCGGTTCCATGCGTATCAACGATCCGGCCCTGCAGGACCGGATGTTCAAGGCTTTGGGCTTCACTGAGGAGAAGGCCCGCGCCAGCTTCGGCTTCCTGATGGATGCCTACAAGTTCGGTGCGCCGCCCCACGGCGGTATGGCCTACGGCCTGGACCGCATGGTCATGTTGATGCTCAAGAAGGACTCCATCCGCGACGTCATTGCGTTCCCGAAGGTGCAGAACGCTGGTGAGCCCATGAGCGGCGCCCCTGATGTGGTGGACGAGAAGCAGCTGGCTGATCTGTCCATTGCGCTGACCCTGCCGGAAAAAGAATAAACTACCAAAGCCCTGCGTCACACAGACGCAGGGCTTTTTTACAGGGCAAGGCCCCCGCCGTAGAGCGGGGGCCTTGTGTGTTTTCAGTATTTGGGTTTTGTGTCATCCGCCGGCGGTTCAGAAGAAGTTGGCGGTGCGCCGTAAGAAGCCGGGCTGGAAGAGGGGGCGGTCGGTTTGGACGGCCGAGGATGGCGGGCGCGATGACGGCGGGCCAGTACCCGAATCACGATGACCGCAAGGACAGCGATGATCAGCAGAGGCCACAGATAGACGACCACCAGCACGATGCCCTGTACACAGAGAACAAAGCCGTTCCAGCCGCCCCGGAAGGCGTCGGTCAGGCGCTCGGGGAAGGTGGTGCCGGAGGGGGTCAGCGAGGCAACCTCCCGCAGAGAGATGTCCACGGTGGAGTAGGTGATCTGTCCGCTCAGGGCGCGCATCTGCTGGGTGTAGCTTTCCAGCTGGTACTGCACGTCGGAAAGCTGACTCTCAATTTCCAGCAGATCGGCGGTGGTTTCGGCCCCGGCGGCCAGCTCGTTGAGGCGGTCCCGCTGGTTTTCCAGCGAGTCGATGCGCGCCTGCAGGTCTATGTAGTCGCTGGTGACGTTCTCGGCATTTTCTTCCAGATTCAGAAGGTTGCCGCTCTCCCCGGCCTGGGCAAGGAAGGTACTGTAGTTGTCCGCCGGGACCCGCACCGTATAGCTGGCGCGGCGGTCATGGTCGTCGGCGCTGCCGCTGAGGTGGCTGTACTCCAGCCAGGCATCGTTGGCATCCACAGCGGCCAGCAGGGTGTCCCGGGCGGTGTCGAAATCGGTGGATTCCAGCGAAAGATTCGCCCGGTAGATCATCTTCTGGGCAGTCTCGGTGGTGGCGTTTGTGCCTTCGGGGAGCAGGGCACTTTCGGCGCCGCCGGCCTCCTGGGCCATGGCGGCATCGCTGCTCATCTCGTAGGTGGCAGCGGAACTGTTGGTACTGCCGCCGGAAGCACCACAGCCGGCCAGCAAAGCTGCAGCCAGCAGGGTGGCCGCCAGGCGGGAAATGCGTCGTTTCATAAGGCCCTCCTTTCTTGGTGGCGGAGCAACTCCGTATATCCTGTTTTCTGTGGCTTCAGTATAGCATAAAAACCGCGGCTTGTGGATTACAGCTTGCCAACAAAACGGCTACAAAAAAGGAACAGGTCGGACAAATTCCGGCCTGTTCCACAAAAACGGAAGGATTATTCGGCTTTCTGCCCAAGGAGCTTGAGATCGTCGTTGTCGGCAAAGGCAACGGCGTTATAACCGGCGCCCTCCAGCGTGCCGAACTGCTTGCCCAGTTTTTTGGCTTGGGGCAGCACCGTCACGTCATAGTCGGCGCGCAGCGTCTGGGCCTTGGCCAGTACGGCGGCAAAATCGGCGTCCTTGCAGTAGAGCAGCGCCAGACGCGGCTTGGCACCGGGAATCTGGTAGCCCTGCTCCAGCAGGATGCCGCAGACCCGCTCAAATCCGATGGAGAAGCCCACCGCCGGTACCTGCTGGCCGATGAACTTGCCCACCATGTTGTCGTAGCGTCCGCCGCCGGCCACCGCACCGCTGAACTGCGGGCAGGTGACCTCGAATACCATGCCGGTGTAGTAGCCCTGGCCGCGGACCAGGCTGGGAGCATAGGCGATGCCGTACCGCCCGGCGGCAATCTTCTCGCTGGTGGCGATGACATACCGCAGATCGGCGGTGAGGGCCTCGTCGTCCACCTTGGCGGCCACGGTGTCCAGGCTGAAATCTCCGGCGCGCAGGAATTCATCCAGGGCTTCTACGGCTTCAGCAGCAAAACCCTTCTCGGTCAGCTCGGCTTTCACGCCGTCGGCTCCGATCTTGTCCAGCTTGTCAAAGCTGATGCAGACGGAATCCAGATCCCCGGCGGCAAATCCCATCTTCTGCAGCATGGCCCGCAGGATGCGGCGATCATTGATGTTGACGGTAAAGCCGGTAAAGCCGATGGCCAGCAGGGCACGGGCGGTCACATCGATGAGCTCCACCTCGGCGTTGGGGCTGGAATCTCCCAGAATATCAATATCGCACTGGACGAATTCCCGCAGACGGCCTTTCTGGGGGCGCTCGGCGCGGTAGACGCGGTCGGTCTGGATGACCTTGAAGGGGGTGGGCAGTTCATTGCGGTTGGCTGCATAATAGCGGGAGAGGGGCAGCGTCAGGTCATAGCGCAGCCCCATGTCGGAAAGCTGTTTCTCGTCCCCGGTGGCCAGCGCTTTCTCCAGTTTGTCGCCGCGCTTGAGTACCTTGAAAATCAGGTTGAGGTTGTCGCCGCCGTCGCTCTTGTCCAGATTCTCCATATCCTCCAGAATGGGGGTGGAGATCCGCTGGAAGCCCGCGGCGCGGTAGGTGGCCAGAATCTGGCCCTGAATATAGTCACGCAGAGCCTGCTCATGGGGCAGCAGGTCGCGCATGCCTTTTAATGGCTGGGTTTTCATCGGCAAGGACTCCTTAACATTTATAATGGTATCATGATAAACTCCCTGCCGCATTTTGTCAATGCAAACCGGGCATACTGAAAGGACAGGGGAGGGATCCTGGATGAAAAAACAGAACCGCGGACCGTACATTCTGGCGGCGGGGGCCGGCGTACAGCTGCTTACCGGTATTCCGGCAGCGTGGGGGGCATTCCAGCGTCCGGTCATGCAGGGATATGGTCTGTCTCGCGGGCAGGCCATGCTGGTCTTTGCGGTGCTGGTGGCCTCCTACGGGGTGGGATGTGCCGTGGGCGGCCTTTTGCAGGACCGCCGCGGCCCTCGTGCGGCCGGACTCTGGGGAACAGCTTTGCTGTCGGGGGGATTCCTTGCCGCTGCTCTGGTGCCTGCCGGCAATGCGCCGATGTTTCTTCTGGTCTACAGCCTGCCGGCTGGGGTGGGCAGCGCCTTTCTGGCTCCGGCGGTACTGGCCTGCGCCCAGAAATGGTATCAGAAGAAAAAAGGCTGGGCCACCGGCGTGACCGGGGTAGCCATGGGACTTTCCGGCGCTTTTTATACGTTGTTTGTCCGTCTGGTGGGCGGACAGTGGGGGATCCGGATCTGCTTTGCGGCGTTGGGACTTCTCATGCTGATCGTCTGCGGCAGTGGGGCCGCTGTGCTGCAGGATCCGCCCCGACCCGGGCAGGCTGCGCCTCTGCCGGGCATCGACTACAGGCAGATGATCCGCACAAAACAATACAAACTCTGTGTGGCGGCGGTAGCGCTCAGCGCGCCCCCGGTGCTGCTCTTCAGCCCGGAGATCTACACCATTGCGGCAGACCGCGGCCTGCCGGAAAATCTGGCTCCGTTCAGCATTGTGCTGGGGTCGGCGGCCAGCGCGGCCGGGCGGCTGCTCTGCCCGGCGGGCAGTGATCACTGGGGGCGTAAACGGGTGCTCTATGGGGTGTATCTGGGCCTGGCGGCGGGTTCCGTGGGCTTTGCCTTTGCCCGGGGAGGATGGGTGCTGGCATCCTATGCGCTGCTGACCTTTTTCTATTCCGGCGGGGCTGCCGTCCAGCCGGCCCTCAACACCGATCTCTTTGGGCTGCGCCATGCCGGGGTCAACTACGGCTTCATCGCCCTGGGCATGAGCGCGGGCAGTCTGCTGAGCTATGTCGGCAGTCAGGCCCTGCCGCTCACGGCGCGTCACTGGCTGGCCGGCGGCTGCGCCCTGGCGGGGCTGTTCTGTGTACGTCTTGTAAAACCTGCGGCAAAATCTTGAAATGGCGCGTTGGAACGTGTACACTATATAGGTTATCCCTTTTCGCAAACGATTCCAAAGGAGGACCCATGCAGCAAACACAACAGTTGCGGCAGCTCGCAGCGCGCTCGGCCACCGCCTTTTTGTTGGCGGTGCTCTGCGTTTACCCCTTGTACATCGATAAATTTTCCAACCTCGGCGTGGTCAAGTTCACCGGCGTCTGCACCCTCTCCTGGGCGTTCTGCCTTTGGCTGGGCGCCCTGGCACTGGTGGGCGCTGTGCCCCGCCCCGGGCGATTCACCACCCAGGATCCCACCCTCTGGTCGCTGGGCGCCTTCGTCCTTGTGACGCTGGTCTCCACCGCAACGTCCCTGTCGCCGGTAGCGTCCTTCTGGGGATTGGGCGGTTACTACGGCGGTCTTATGATGGTGTTCTTTACGGCGGCCGGCTACCTGGCCATCCGGGCCTTTGCACCCCAGGATCTGCTCAACGGTCTGACGTTCTGCGTCGGTATCACCACGGCCATCGTCACGGTGCTCTATGTGCTCAACATCTTCAATATTGACCTCATCGGTACCTACGCCGACACCGCTGTGGTGGAGCGTGCCCAGTTCTTTTCTACCCTGGGCCAGAAAAACTTCAACTCCGGTTTCATGGCCTTCGCACTGCCGCTGGTCTTTTACGCCTTCCTGGTGGCCCGGGGCGTACGGCACACCATTTTCTACGGGATCCCGGCCTTCTTCGGCGGGCTGGCCCTGGCGGTGGTGGATGCCGAGGGTCTGGCTCTGGGTATCGGCGCGGCGGTGCTGGTGCTCATCTGCCAGAAGATGTTTACCACCCGCACCTTGCGGCGCATCGCAGTGATCGGAGCCTTTTTCTTTTTCCACGCCGGTTGGATGCAGTACATGCGCACCCACGTCTATACCCAGGGCGGCAAACCCATGCTGGCGGCGCTGGGACATATGGGGCTGGAAGGACTGGCTGCCTGTACGATTCTGTGGGCGGTACTGCGGTTCGGCCTGCACGGACGGGAAATTCCCCTCTGGCGCGCCGGACGTGTGGTGGCGGCGGTGGCCGTGACGGCGGCGGTGCTGCTGTACGGCCTGGCCAACTTCTGGCCGGGGTTTCCCAGTCTCGGACGGCTGGATGATATCCTCATCATCAACGACGACTGGGGCACCTACCGCGGTACGGCCTGGCGGATCACCTGGAGCACCTGGCTTTCCCAGCCGCTGTGGCGCAAGATCATCGGGGTGGGTACCGGCATGATGCACACCGCTATGATGGACTGGGCGGGCACCGGCGTCACTGACCGTATGAAAACCTTCTATGCAGCCCATAATGAATATCTGGAACAGCTGCTCACCACCGGCGTGCTGGGGCTGGCTGCCTGGGTCTGGTTTATCGTGGCCCATCTGCGCCGCGCTGCCAAAAACTGGCTGCGGCCCGGCGTGGCGCCGGTGGCGCTGGCACTGGTCAGCTATCTGGCCCATGCGGTGGTGTCCATCCGGGTGTCCATGATCTTTCCGGAAATCATGCTGCTCTTTGCCCTGCTGATGGTGTTCTGCCGCCCGCCGGAGGAGGAAAGCGCCCCGGCGGAAAAACCGCGGCACGGCAAGGCAAAGAAGAGGGAAGAACCGCTGGCCAAGCCGGGGCTTATTCGGCTGTGGGCGCCGCCCGCCGTGGCGGCCGTTGTGATGATGGCGGTGTGCGGTGCGGCTTCCCGGGTGTTCTTCGGATTTCTGTTTTGAGAAAAAGGGGAAAACGGGCAAAAAAACGAAGTGTTAGTATTTGCTAACATCTTGCAAAAAGCGCGTCGACCCTTTATAATAAACTTAGCTGTGAAAAGCCTAACAATATGCAAAGGAGAGAAAATTATGATCGAATACTCCGCACAGGTCAATAACATGTGCCCGATCACAAAAGGGCCCAAGCACGGTCCCGCGCCCATTCCCGAAGAGGGCGAATGGGTAAAGGCCTATAAAATTGAGGACATCAGCGGCTATACCCACGGTGTGGGCTGGTGCGCTCCTCAGCAGGGCACCTGCAAGCTCAGCCTGAACATCAAGAACGGCATCATCGAAGAAGCCCTGGTCGAGACCATCGGCTGCTCCGGCATGACCCACTCCGCCGCCATGGCCGGTGAGATCCTGCCCGGCAAGACCATTCTGGAAGCGCTGAACACCGACCTGGTCTGCGATGCCATCAACGTGGCCATGCGTGAGCTGTTCCTGCAGATCGTCTACGGCCGCAGCCAGACCGCTTTCTCTGAGAACGGCCTGCCCGTCGGCGCTGGCCTGGATGACCTGGGCAAAGGTCTGCGCAGCATGACCGGCACCATTTTCTCCACCAAGGCCAAGGGCGTTCGTTACCTCGAACTGACCGAGGGTTATATCCTCAAGACCGCGCTGGACAAGGACAACCAGGTCATCGGTTACCAGTTTGTCCGCCTCGGCAAGATGATGGAAGACATCCGCCACGGCAAGGATCCCAAGGAAGCCTACGAGAAGAACATCGGCACTTACGGCCGCTTCTCTGCTGAGCAGGGCGCTGTCAAGTACATCGACCCGCGTGAAGAATAAGAGAGGGAGGAACATACACTATGGCAACTTTTGAATCCCAGGAACGCCGTATGCCCAAGATCGAGGCCTGCCTGAAAGCCAATGGCCTGGAGAGCCTCGATGCCTGCAACGAAATGCTGCTGGCCAAGGGCATCGACTGCGATAAGATCATCCGCGGCATCCAGCCCATCTGCTTCGACAACGCCGTATGGGCTTACACCCTCGGCACGGCCATCGCCGTCAAGCGCGGCCTGAAGAGCGCCGCCGAGTGCGCCGCCGCCATCGGCGAGGGCCTGGAAGCCTTCACCGTGCCCGGTTCTGTTGCCGAGCAGCGCAAGGTTGGCCTCGGCCACGGCAATCTGGGCGCCATGCTGCTGCATGAGGACACCCATTGCTTCGCCTTCCTGGCCGGCCACGAGTCCTTCGCCGCCGCCGAAGGCGCCATCGGCATTGCCCGTACCGCCAACAAGGTCCGCAAGGAGCCCCTGCGTGTTATCCTGAACGGCCTGGGCAAGGATGCTGCTATGATCATCAGCCGTATCAACGGCTTTACCTACGTCCAGACCGACTATGACTTCAAGACCGGCGAGCTGAAGATTGTCAACACCACCGCTTACTCCGATGGTGAGCGCGCTGCCGTCAAGTGCTACGGCGCCAACGACGTTCTGGAAGGCGTTGCCATCATGAAGGCTGAGGGCGTTGAGGTTTCCATCACCGGTAACTCCACCAACCCCACCCGCTTCCAGCACCTGGTTGCCGGCACCTACAAGAAGTGGGCCATCGAGAATGGCAAGAAGTACTTCTCCGTCGCTTCCGGCGGCGGCACGGGCCGTACCCTGCATCCCGACAACGTGGCTGCCGGTCCTGCCTCTTACGGCCTGACCGACTCCATGGGCCGTATGCATGGTGATGCCCAGTTCGCTGGCTCCTCCTCCGTGCCTGCTCACGTGGAGATGATGGGCCTGATCGGCGCCGGCAACAACCCGATGGTCGGTATGACCGTCGCCTGCGCGGTTGCTGCTTCCCAGGCCAACGCCTGATCTCCTTTGCAAACTGCATAATTTCTGCCGTCGCCCGGTATCTGCCGGGCGGCGGCTTTTTGCTGTGGAATTGAAAGATTTGTAAACTCTTGCCCGCTACTTGCCCAACAGGGTTGCAGGGTGTATAATAGGACTGTATATGTGAAAATACGGGAGGGACTGCGCCATGCCACGCAAAGAAGGTCAGAAACGCAAATTGCTTGTCCTTTTGGAGATCCTGGCCCGGGAAACGGACGAAAAACATCCGTTGAGTGTGCCGCAGCTGGTGGAAAAGCTGCAGGAACATGGGATCGAAGCCGAGCGCAAGAGCGTCTACGGCGATCTGAATACACTGAACAGCCTGCCGGGGGCTCCCTACGAGATTGTGCAGCTGCGCGGCCGGGGCGGCGGTTACTATATGACCGACGTGCTGTTTGAACTGGCCGAGCTCAAATTGCTGGTGGATGCTGTGTATGCCAGCAAGTTTATTACGGCCCGGAAATCCAAGACGCTGATCGACAAACTGGGGCAGTTCACCTCGCGCTACCGTCAGGCGGAACTGGACCGCAAGGTCCTGGTCAGCGGCCGGATCAAGAGTACCGATGAAAAGATCCTGTATACCGTGGATGCGCTGCATACCGCCATCACGGCAGGGGAGCAGGTGCAGTTCAAATACTGCGACTGGAATCTGCAGAAAAAGATGACGCCCCGCCACGACGGCCAGCTGTACCAGGTCAGCCCCTGGGTGCTGGTGTGGGAAAACGGCAACTATTATCTGATTGCCTACACCGAGGGGCGCCTGAAACATTACCGGGTGGACAAGATGCAGAACGTGCATCAGGTGGCCGGCAGCAAGCGGGAAGGTGCCGCCGAATACGCTGCCTTTGATGTCAACACCTATATGCAGCAGATGTTTGGCATGTTCAACGGCCCGCTGAAAAAAGTGACGCTGCTGTGTGAAAACCGCTTTGCCGGTGCGATGATCGACCGTTTCGGCACCGGGCCTATTCTTCTTCCCTGCGAGGATGGCGAGCATTTCACCATGACTGCCGAGATCCAAGTCAGCCCGCAGTTCTTCGGCTGGGTGGCGGGCTTCGGCACGGGCGTGGTTGTGGCCGGACCTCCGGAGGTCCGCGCCGAGATGAAAAAGACGCTGGATCGTTTGCAGGAGCTCTATCGTTGATTGCAAAACCGTGCAAATTGTGGTATGCTGATACGATACACTTTCCGCGCTATGGCGGAAAGACCGGTCGCTGCGGCGGCACAGAACCAATCTCGTAAGGAGGGCACCCTCGGTGCTGGAAAAAAACCAACGTTATAAAAGTATCCTCAGCGGTTTGCTGGATGTGGTGCTGCTGTTTGCCGGATTTTTGCTGGCCAACTATGTGCGTTTCAACTATGTCCGCTTTTTCGAGCCGGGCGGTGCCGGACCGGCACTGCATGTGGCCCAGGACCCGCGAAACCTTCTGGCGGGAGCAGCTACAGCGCTGCTGCTGGTCGTTGTCTACTGGGTGGCGGGCATCTACAGCAATTCCCGGCTGCGTGGCTTGTCGGTGCGCTGTACCCGGATCGCCGTCATCAATGCCGGGGGCATTCTGGGCTTTGTCTTTATTCTCTACCTGATGCACCTGGACGACTACTCCCGCGTGGTGCTGGCACTGTTCTACTGCTTCTCCACGGCGCTGGTGGTAGCCAAACGGATGATCCGCCGCTGGTACGACCGTGCCCGCCGGCGCAAGGGGCTGGGGCTGCGGCATATTCTGCTGGTAGGCGGCGGCAAGTCGGCCGCTTTGTATCTGCGGGCGTTGGAACATAATCCGTACTACGGTTTCGCGGTGGATGGATACCTTGCCCCTATGGAAGAACCGGGCTTTGGGGTGCCCTACTTCGGCAGCTATGAAAAGCTGGATACCTGCCTGGAAAATCCCCTGATCGATGAGGTGGTGGTGGCGCTGGAGGCGGACGAAATCCAGATGCTGCCCCGCACCTTCGCGGCCTGTGACAAACATGGCACCCGGATCACCATGGTGCCGTTCTACAGTGACTATTTGCCCGCCCGTCCCACCATCGATGTGCTGGACGAGTGCAAGCTCATCAATGTGCGGCAGACCCCCTTTGACAACATCCTCAATGCGGCCGTCAAGCGCGGCCTGGACATTGTGGGGAGCCTTCTTCTGATCGTGCTGACCAGTCCTGTGATGCTGGTCACGGCCATCGGCGTCAAGCTGTCCAGCCCCGGACCGGTGATCTTCCGGCAGGAACGCATCGGGCTCAACAAAAAGCCCTTCATGATGTACAAGTTCCGTTCCATGCGGGTCAACGCCAGGCAGGAGACCGGCTGGTCCACCGACTACGACCCCCGCAAGACGAGGTTCGGCAGCCTGATCCGGAAATTCAGCCTGGATGAGCTGCCGCAGTTCTTCAACGTGCTGAAAGGGGATATGTCCCTGGTGGGGCCCCGCCCGGAAGTGCCTTTCCATGTGGAGCACTTCAAGGAGGAGATTCCCCGGTATCTGGTGCGCCAGCAGGTGCGCCCCGGCTGTACCGGCTGGGCGCAGATCCACGGCCTGCGCGGGGACACCGACATTGCCGAGCGTATCCGCTATGATATCTGGTATATCGAAAACTGGACCGTGGCACTGGATATCAAGATTATCTTTCGCACGGTGTTCGGCGGCAAGATGATCAACGACGAAAAAATACAGTGAGCCCACTGGAAACCGGGTGAGAGTTTATGAGCAAGACAGAACCGAAAGTTGCCATCGTACACGACTGGCTGGTGACCTACGCCGGCGCCGACCGGGTGGTGGACTGCATGCATCATGTATTCCCCAACGCTGTGATCTATACGCTGGTCTACGATGAGAAGAAGATGCCGGCGTGGTTCAAGGACTACGACATCCGCACCACCTGGGTGCAGAAGATCCCTTTCGCCACCAAAATCTACAAGAGCCTGCTGCCGCTGATGCCCGGTGCTTTTGAAGCGCTGGACCTGTCGGAGTATGACCTGGTGCTGTCCTCGTCATCTTCCTGCTCCAAGGGGGTCATCACGCGGCCGGACGCCGTACATATCTGCTATTGCCATACGCCGATCCGGTATGTGTGGGACTTTTACTATACCTATCGCGACAACGCCAACTGGCTGGTGCGCAGGGTCATGCCCCATCAGATGCACAAGATGCGGATCTGGGACAAGTGTGCCGCTGACCGGGTGGATTATTTTATTGCCAATTCTCATTATATCGCCCAGCGTATCAAAAAATACTATCGTCGGGACAGCGATGTGATTTATCCCTGCTGCCATATCAACGAAGCCCCCTTTGTCAAAAAGGAGGACTTCTACCTGGTGGTCGGCCGTATGACCTGGTACAAGCGGATTGATCTGGCGGTAGCCGCCTGTACCAAACTGGGCAAACGGCTGGTAGTCATCGGCAGCGGTGGGGAAGAAGGCAAAATCAAGGCAATGGCTGGCCCCACCATTGAGTTCAAGGGAGGCGGACTCAGCGATGAAGAAGTCCGTCAGTATTATCTGCGGGCCAAGGCGTTTCTCTTCCCGGGGGAAGAGGACTTCGGCATCACGCCGGTAGAAGCTCAGTCGGCGGGCACGCCGGTGCTGGCCTATGGCCGCGGCGGCGCCTGCGAGACGGTACTGCCCGGCAAGACCGGTTACTGGTTTGCAGAACAGACCGCCGATAGCCTTATGCGTTGTATTGAACTGTTTGAACGCGACGGCGTGGCCTATTCCAAGGAAGAAATCCGGGAGCACAGCCGCTCTTTCAGCGAGGAACGGTTTGAAAATGAGCTGCGGGAATACTGCGCCCGTCGCATGACAGACTGGCAGCAGGAACTGCTGGACTGCTCCCATTGGCAGAAGGAGGAACTGGATTGAACCCCATTGTCATCAACGGCACGGTGCTGTGCGACAATATCACCGGTATTCCGCGTTATGTGTATGAGACGGTCATCCGGCTGGATACCCTGCTGGAGGGAACGGGTCTGGATGTGCGCATCGCCTACCGGGATGACGGACGGCCCATCCACCTGCCGGAACTGAAAAATATCAAGCTGGTACCGCTCAAGGCAGTCAAGTACTTTTACAACATGGTGGTGCTGCCGACCTATCTGCGGCGCAACCACGCCTTTTTTGTGGGGCTGGCCAGCGATATGCTCATGACCCGCCGCAGCGTGGTGGTGCTGCATGATATCCGCCCCTTGGTGATGGATACCGACCGGGGCTTTTTCCGGTTTAAGTTCTGGGTGCATTGTCTGTCCACCAAATGGTTTGCACAGAAGGTCTACACAGTCAGCGAGGATCAGCGCCGCCTGATCAGCGACAAACTGGGCATCCCCATGGACAGGATCGGCGTTACCTACAACGGCTGGGAACATATGCGCAGTGTGGTGCCCGATGAAGGCGTTTTTGACAAACTGCCGGGTGTGAAAAAAGGAGCGTATTTTTACGCGCTGGGCAGTCTTGCCAAGCACAAGAATTTCAAATGGATCCGGGAGGTTGCCCGCCGCAACCCCGACAAGACCTTTGTGGTGGCGGGCGGCAAGGATCTGCGCGCTTTCGGGGACGATGCCGAGGCAAAGGACACCGCCAATGTTTTTTATCCTGGTTATGTCAGCGATGAGGAAAACGCTGCGCTGATGAAGCACTGCAAATTGTTCCTGCATCCGGCGATCTTTGAAGGATTCGGAATTCCGCCGCTGGAAGCGTTGTCGCTGGGAGCTCCCATTGCGCTGGCCCGGGCCAGCTGCCTGCCGGAACTGTACGGCGATACGGCGCGGTACTTTGATCCCTATGATTATGAGGTGGATCTGGACGCGCTGGCGGCTCAGCCGGTGGCGCCGCCCGACAAGGTACTGGAAAAGTACAGCTGGGACAAAACGGCGGCCTTCTGGCTGGAACAGATCAAGAAGTACGCGGAGCAATAATCTGTTTTGGATGTGAGAAAGAGTATGGCAAAAAAACAACCATCCGGATGGCTGCAGGGGCTGATCCTGCTGTTGGCCGGGGCGGTAGTGGGATATCTTTTGCTGGTTCTGGTGTACTGTCTGCCGGTGGAACGGATGCAGCAGCATCTGGAAAGCTGCGTGGACGCTTTTGCCGATGGGCCCACCACACTGCTGAAGGATGATACCGGAATGTGGGTGGATTACCTGACGGACTCCATGATTCTGGCGGAAGCAGTGTACAAAGGGGAGGAATCTCCCTGGAATCAGGCCGCCGCTGTCTACAGTAATGCGATCAATGCGGAAGGGGAGGAAGCCTGGACGCTGCGCAAAGTGAAAGCGGCTCTGGAAGAAGAGCAGAACGGAGCCGCTTATGCACGGTATTGGCACGGCAACCTGGTATATCTCAAACCGCTGCTGTTTGTTTTCGATTACAAGGATATTCTCACGCTCAATATGCTGGCACAGCTGCTGCTGATGCTCTGGATCGCGCAGCTTCTGCTGAAAAGAAGTCGGGGATATCTGCTGCTTCCTATGGCACTGGCGTTTGGTATGCTGACACCGGTTGCCATGGCGTTATGCCTGCAGTATATGCCGTGCTTCTATGTTATGGCAATCGCCTGCGTGGTTGTGCTGCGGTATCCCGATTTTGTATGCCGCCATGCAGGGCTGTTTTTCCTGGCCATCGGTATGGCAACCTGTTACCTGGACTTCTTGACTTTCCCCCTTATCACGCTGGGGATTCCGCTGGTTTTGTATCTTCTGCTGGTGGGAAAGTCCTGGCGTGGTGGCGTGGTGGCGATCGTGCGCAGCAGCTTCTGCTGGGGCATCGGCTATGTGGCTTTCTGGGCCGAAAAGTGGATCATTGGTTCTCTGGTACTGGGAGAAAATCTCTTTGCGGATGCCTGGAACAGCCTGATGCTGCGTTCCTCCCACGAAACGGAGGGGCAGGAACTTACCTACGGTGCCACACTGCAGAATAATTTCAAGGGGTATGATCTCCGAATCTGGAAGGTTCTCTTTGGCTTGTTGCTGGCAGCACTGGTTTTCCTGATTGTGGTGAGGATCCTGCAAGGAAAAGGCTCCTTTGCCAAGGATGTGTCGATGCTTGTGCCTCTGTTACTGGTGGCTTGCATGCCGTTCGCATGGTATTTTGTGACGGTGAACCATTCTTACATCCACTACGGATACACCCATAAGGAGCTCATGATTACGGCGTGGGCACTCTCCTGCGCAGCGGCAGAACTGTATTGCCGCTGGCGAGGACAAGTCCCTGCCGTAAAGGAAAAAGGCGGAAACGGTTGACATGATTTTATTCGCGATTCTCCTGACAATCGGGATCTCCCTGATATTCGGACTGCTGCCGGCCACCATCCAACGGCGCCGGGCGGCGGGCCGGGATTTCGGCTGGGCGGCCGGGATCTGGTTGGTTGTATGGGTGTACGCTCTGTGTGCCTATCATCGTCCCGGTCTTACCGTAGGATTTGACCTGTTCCGGTTGGCAGCCATTACGGCGATGACCGGCTGGGCGGGAATCTGCGCCGCCGGACTGCGGATCTTCGGGCACCGCGGCGCGCGGTATGTGCTGCCTCTGCTCGTTGTGCTGGCGGCCGGCGCGGAGTTGTTTGTCGGCAATGTGACCTATTTCAATACCCATAGCTATGAGCCGTTCCAGCTCATGGACTATCTGGATCCCAATGTCAATGTGGGGCGGGGCAACGGTACCTATACCCTGGACGAGGACCGCACCTATCTGCGGTTCCTGGAAGTGGGTCAGCCCATCTACAATCTGCATCTGGATAACCTTACCAATGACGATACCGACCCGCTGCATGCAGACAGTACCTTTACCCTGACCATCGAGGGAACGGATGAAGCCAACGGGGCGCTGATCCGTTTCGGCAGCTGGGAGGTGGCACCGCAGGCCGGACGCACCCACACCATCAGCCTGGATCTGACCGGCCGTGTGGGAACCCTGACCCTGCAGGCCAGTGGATACAGCAGCGATCATGCCCAGTATCCGGTTGCCTTTACGGTGACCGGCATCACAGCCAACATGCCGCGGCCGCTGCAGTTGTCTCTGCTGCGTTTTGTCGTGCTGTGGATGATCTTCGGTGCGTTGTATCTGCTGCGACCCGGCAGCGGTTTGTGGCAGCGGCGGTGGCTGGCCGGCAATGTCTGTGACCGTGCGGCGGCAGTGGTGCTGGGGTTGATCCTGGCAGGATTTGTGGTGGTTGTGCCCTTCTGGCAGCCTGGCAATACCGGCCTGGCTACCGCCACCTACAATACGGCCTACTGGGACGGGGAGAGCACAGTCAGCTTTGTCTACCAGCAATACGGAGCGCTGGCCCACAGCTTGCTCAACGGACGCCTGGATCTGGAGGAAGATCCCCCTGCCGCACTGGTGGAGATGGAAAACCCCTATGATGCTGCGGCCCGGGATGCCCTGCAGATCCAGGGGGGACGCTGGGACCATGCTTTTTACAACGGCCGGTATTATGTCTATTTCGGCATCGTACCCTGTCTTTTGTTCCAGCTGCCTTTTGAAGCCATCACCGGAATTCAGAATCTGGCCTATGCCCCGTGTATGGTGATTCTGGGGCTTGTGTTTTTGCTCAGCTGTTTTGGTGTGCTGAGTCAAGTGGTACGGCGCTGGTTTCCCCAGGCTTCTACCGCGGCCTATCTTATCTGTGTAGCCGCACTGGTGCTGGGCAGCCAGCTGTACTCCCTTCTGGTACGACCCTATATCTACGAATATACCATCGTGTGCGGTGCGGCCCTGCTGATGCTGGGATTGTGGCTCTGGTTCGCAGCAGCGGCTACGCCGGTATCCCGCGGCGGGTTGCTGACGCTTCGGCTGACCCTGGGCAGCCTGTGCGTGGCGTTGGTGGCCGGCTGCCGCCCCCAGATGGAGGTATTTGCCCTGCTGGCGTTGCCTATTTTCTGGAATCGCTATATTGCCCGCAGACGGCTTCACAGTGGCGCCGGCGTGCGGGAGGCGGTGGCCTTTCTGCTGCCGGTGCTGGTCGTGGCAGCGGGGCTGATGTGGTACAATTACGCCCGCTTTGAGTCGCCCTTTGATTTTGGTGCGAACTATAATATTACCGGGAATGATATGACCAAGCGCGGTTTCAATGTGGTGCGCATCGGTCCGGCAATCTTCACAAGCCTGCTGGATCTGCCGCGGCTGAAGAGCGTGTTCCCCTATCTGCAGGAGACAGATGTGACCACTAATGCGGTCATCCGTACCATCAGCGAAAAGTTCTGCGGCGGCATGCTGGGGGCTACTCCCTTCACCTGGGCGCTGTTGCTTCCGGTGATCCCGTTGGCCCGGCGCGGCCTGCACCGGCGCCGGGGGGCGGCGGCTGTTGTTTACGGCTCGGTGGCGGCGATGCTGCTGATCACGGTGCTGGATTGTCAGATGGCAGGGGTGCTCTACCGGTATTTGATGGATTACAGCCCGGTATTGCTGCTGGGGGCAGCCCTTTGCTGGCTGCTGGCCGAAACAACGCTGGCCCGGCGGGCTGACGGCGGGGAGAACCTGGCTGTTTCCCTGCTGCCGGTACTGCGCATCGGTATGGCGGCGACGCTGGCATGGAGTGTATTCTATCGTTTCTGCACATTGTTTGCGATGGAACCCTGGCTGCAGGGAATGAATCCGTCGCTGTATTATACGGTGAACCGGCTGGTTCAGTTCTGGATGTAAAGGCAAGAAAGAGAGGTCCGCGTTTTATGGACAAAATTGCTGTTTTGATTCCCTGTTACAACGAGGCCAAAACGGTGGAAAAGGTCGTCACGGATTTCCGGCGGGTGCTGCCGGAGGCAACGGTCTACGTTTATGATAACAACTCGACCGACGGGACGGCAGAGCTGGCCGCAGCAGCCGGTGCGGTGGTGCGGCATGAATATCAGCAGGGCAAGGGCAACGTGATGCGCCGGATGTTCCGGGAAATCGATGCCGAAGCCTATGTGCTGGTGGACGGTGATGACACTTATCCTGCGGAGGCCGCCCCTGAGATGGTGCGTGCTGTCACCGAGCGGCAGGCGGATATGGTGGTGGGTGATCGTCTGTCCAGCACCTACTACACCCAGAACAAGCGTCCGTTCCACAATTTCGGCAATGATCTGGTACGTTTTTGTACCAACAACCTGTTCGGCGGTAAAATCAAGGACATCATGACAGGTTACCGCGCCTTCAGCTTCCAGTTCGTCAAGACCTATCCGGTACTGTCCCGCGGCTTTGAGATCGAGACCGAGATGACTATTCATGCCCTGCAGCGCAACATGCAGGTGGACAACGTGGTCATCGAATACCGCGACCGTCCCGAAGGATCTGAAAGCAAGCTCAACACCTATTCCGACGGGTTCAAAGTTCTGGGGACCATCCTGCGCCTGTTCAAAAACTATCGCCCCTTTGCGTTTTTCGGCGTGCTGGCGGCGGTGCTGGCGGTGTTCGGCGTAGGGTTTATGATCCCGGTCCTCAATGAATATTTCCACACCGGCCTGGTCCCGCGGTTCCCCACGCTCATCGTGTGCTGCTTTGTGCTGGTGGCGGCGCTGCTGTTGTTTGTGTCGGGCGTCATTCTCTCGAGTCAGCTGGCGAAAGATGCCCGCGATTTTGAATTCCAGCTTCAGACCGTGCAGCATTGGCAGAGCACGGCCCGGGAATGAATACCACCGCCCGCACCCGGGCATTCCTGAAAATTCATCCGCTGTTCGGGGCGGTATTTCTTGTAGAGCTGCTGTTTCTGGCCGCGATGCTGGCCGGATCCCTGCGGCCGCTGGCGGAGATCTCCATCCCGCTGGAAGAAATGACGCAGCAGGAGGACGGCAGCGCAGTCTCTCAGCCCATGACGCTGTCCGCCGGCGGATACCGGGTCACGGTTCAGTATCAGGCATTTTATCCGGAAGAGCCGGAACGTACCGACGCACAACCGGTGGCGACCCTGCGTTTCGCTTCCTCCCGAAATCCGGCGGCGCTGCAAAGCGACACCATTACTCTCACGGATACCTTTTCCACCGTAACGGCACGGCTCTGGATCGGCACGGCTTCCACGGTGAACGATCTGACGCTGACCCTAGCCGAGACTCCGGCCGAAGGACAGACAGTGGAACTGCAAAGCGTTACCCTGACGGAACAGCCGGTTTGGCGGGTGACCTCCCTGCTCGGTTGGCTGCTTCTCTTTGCGGTTGTGGATCTGTTGCTGAGCGTGTTGTTTTTGGGGCAGGCGCCCCGTGCGCCGCGCTGCGGTTGGGGCGTGGTTTTGTTGCTGGCCGGCGGTATTGTGGTGGCCAGTCTGCCGTACTGTGCGGATTTTCTGTATACCGGACATGATCTTCGGTTCCATTGTTACCGCATCTGGGCGGCAGCGCAGGCCATTGCCGACGGTCAGTTCCCGGTGCGGATTTTTACCGATGGGTTTAACGGATACGGCGCGGCGACGCCCCTGTATTACTGCGATCTGTTTCTGTATGTTCCGGCACTTTTGTATAATGCCTTCCTGCCGCTGCAGACCTGTTACCAGATCTATGTGCTGCTTGTCAATGCTGCCACGATGCTGGCCGCTTATTACAGCTTTGCGCGCATTGGTGGGAATCGTCTGTACGGTGCGGTGGCCGCCTTTGTCTACACACTGTGCGCCTACCGCCTGACCAATATGCTGCTGCGGGGAGCGGTAGGGGAGTATACCGCCATGATCTTCCTGCCTCTGGTGGCGTTGGGAGCCTGGGCCATCGCACGGCAGGACCGTCCGCAGGCCCGGGACTGGCTGCCGCTGGCTTTGGGCATGGCGGGGCTGGTACAGAGCCATCTGCTTACCACCGAACTGGCGGGCCTGTTTTTGGCGCTGTTCTGGATCTGCAATCTGCAGGTCATGTTCCGTCCGGCCCGGTTGCTGGCGGCCTGCAAGGCGGTGGTGGCTGCGGCAGGCCTGACTGCCTGGTATCTGCTGCCCTGCATGGATACGCTGCGCAACCAGAAAGTTATGATCAGCGACGTGCACCCGGCACCGCTGCAGTCCACGGGAACCTATCTGATCCAGCTGTTGGGCTTCTTCGGCTTTGCAGGCGGCGGCTCAGGGGAAGGAACCACCGGCGACATGCCTCTGACCCTGGGCCTGGCGGGCGGTCTGGTGCTTGTGTTGGCACTGTGGTGCTGCCTGCAGCGTGCCCGCTGGCAATATACGCAGGAAACCAACCGGCAATGGTTGGGGCTGCGCGGCAGTCTTGCCCTGTGCCTGCTGGCCATGTGGCTGTCTACCACGCTGTTTCCCTGGGATTGGCTGACCAACAAACTGCCGCAGAAGGTGATTGACATTCTGCTCAAGCCCCAGTTCAGCTGGCGGTATCTGGCCATTGCGGCGGTACTCATCGGAGTGGTCGCGGTGCTGGCGCTGGATCTGGCAGAATCTGTGGCACCGCGCCTGGCCCGGGGAACTGCCATCGCTCTGGTGGCGGCAACCCTGATGTATGTGGGTGTGTTTTACAGCGATTATGCATATCGGCAGGGGACGATGACGCTTATCAGTACCGAAACCGTCACCGACTTTCCCTATGAAACGATGGGCTACGATTATCTGCCGGCAGGGGCGGACTTTTCCACCTTTGCCCGGGTGGAAGCCACCACCCGGGATGCGGACGTATCGGCAGCCTGGCAGGGAAAGGGTATGGTTCAGTGCCGGAATGACTCCGGACAGACGGCCGACGTGGATCTGCCGCTGCTGGCCTACCGGTATTATACGGCGACGGATGCGGCTACCGGCACGGTCCTGCCGCTGACCGAAAATGAGCAGCATTGCCTGCGGGTCACTTTACCGGCAGGGTACAGCGGCACCGTGCAGGTGCGCTATACACCGCCGGTGGCCTGGCATATTGCCGAGGCTGTCACCCTGGTGACGGCACTGGGCCTGCTTGGCTGGGCGGTGCAGTCTCTGCGCCGCAGGCGGCAGCCCTTGCGCAAGAAAACAGTTGAGGAGGAAAAAGTTTATGTATGATTATCTGATTGTTGGCGCTGGACTTTTCGGCGCTGTGTTCGCCCATGAAGCTACTGCGGCAGGCAAGCGCTGCCTGGTCATCGACAAGCGGGACCATATTGCCGGCAACATTTATACCGAGGATAGGGAAGGCATTGCTGTGCACCGCTACGGTGCCCATATTTTCCACACCAACAACAAGGAGGTGTGGGACTATGTGAATCGGTTTGCCACCTTCAACCGGTACACCAACTCCCCGGTGGCAAACTACAAGGGTGAGTTGTACAACATGCCCTTCAATATGAACACCTTCAACAAAATGTGGGGGGTGATCACCCCGGCGGAAGCGCAGGCCAAGATCGAGGAACAGCGAGCTGCGCACTACACCGAGCATCCCCGGAATCTTGAGGAGCAGGCCATCAACCTGGTGGGCATGGATATCTACGAAAAGCTCATCAAAGGGTATACCGAGAAACAGTGGGGACGTCCCTGCACGGCTCTGCCGGCGTTCATCATCAAGCGGCTGCCGGTGCGCTTCACCTTCGACAACAACTATTTCAACGCCCTCTATCAAGGCATCCCCAACGAGGGATATACAGCGCTGGTCGTCAATCTGCTGGACGGCATTGAGGTCCGCCTGAACACCGATTATCTCGCCGACCGGTCCGCCCTGGATGCGCTGGCCAAAAAAGTAGTCTACACCGGTCCCATCGACGCCTACTTCGATTACAAGCTGGGGGCCTTGCAGTACCGCAGCGTCCGGTTTGAGACCGAAACGCTGGATATGCCCAACTACCAGGGCAATGCGGTGGTAAACTATACCGATTCCGAGACCCCTTATACCCGCATCATCGAGCACAAGCATTTTGTGTTCGGCTCCACCGAACCGGGCACCAAGACCGTCATCAGCCGGGAATATTCTGCTGAGTGGAAGCCTGGCGACGAGCCCTACTACCCGGTCAACGATGAAGAAAACGGGGCCCTGTATGCCCGTTACAAGGAGCTGGCCGACGCCCAGCCCAATGTACTGTTCGGCGGGCGCCTGGGCGAGTACAAGTACTACGATATGGACCGCGTCATCGAAGTGGCGCTGGACCGTGTGCGGGCTGAACTGGCCTGATGCAAAAAAATACCGCAGAGCCGCCGGAGGGCGGACCTGCGGTATTTTTGCTGATGGCCGGCGGGTGGCCGCCTTGCTTTTTAAGCGGTGATAAGCTATAATAATCTAGTATATCGCTGTGCGGAATGATGGCACAGGCGATTGTGGGAAAGATAGACAAAGGGAGAAACTTTCTATGACCAAAATTGCCGCTTCGATCCTGTCGGCTGACTTTGCCAACCTGCAGCATGACTGTACGCGCCTGCTGCAGGAGGGCGCAGATCTGTTGCATATCGACGTGATGGACGGCCACTTTGTGCCCAACATCAGTTACGGTGCGCCGGTTCTGCAGTGTCTGCACAAGGCGCTGCCCGATGCCTACTATGACGTCCACCTGATGATCAGCGATCCCGCCCGCTATGCGGCGGATTTCGCCAAAGCGGGGGCCGGGCTCATCACCTTCCATCTGGAAGCGGTGCCTGATACGGCGGAAGAAGTCATTGCCGCCATCCGGGCCACCGGCTGCCAGGTGGGCATCAGCATCCGGCCAGGTACGCCGGTGGAAGCTGCTTTCCCCTATCTGGGGGTTGTGGACCTGATTCTGGTAATGAGTGTGGAGCCTGGATTCGGCGGACAGAAATTTCTGCCCGGTACCCCCCAGCGGCTGGCTGCCCTGGATGCCGAGCGCAAACGCAGGGGCTGCGCCACGATCCTGGAGGTGGACGGCGGTATCAATGCCGAGACCGGACCGCTGTGCGTCCAGGCAGGAGCGGACTGGCTGGTCGCCGGCAGTTCGCTGTTCCATGCCGCGGATCCGGCAGCCGTGGTACGCCTGCTCCACGGACAAGCCTGAACGAACCAAAGGAGATACCAAATCCCATGGCCAATCGTATGAAAATCGAACGCAGCGAGAATTACGACTACTATCGTGATCTGCTGTGGTGTGCTGTTCCGCTCACCGGAATGGCCTGGTACTATTACGGCCCGCGCCCGGTTTTGCTGATGCTGACGGGGCTGTTGGTCGCCTATCTGTGTGACTGTGCCCTGGCACCGCTGCACGGGGAAGGGTACCACTCCCACGAGCCGTCCAGCGAATGCTTCGCGGCGCTCATTGTGCTGATGATGCCGGCCACTGTGCCTTACGCGGTGGTCGTGGCGGCGGTTATTGCCGCCGTACTGGTCAAGGAGGCTTTCGGCGGCGAAGGGCATTATCCCTTCCACCCGGCGGCGGTAGGCATGGCGGTGGCCGGAATCTCCTGGCCGGACTCTGTCTACCGCTATCCGACGCCGGGCACCTGGCTGCCGGTGTTCGGGGCTTCTGACGGAACCCTGGTGGAGGGAATGAATGCCACGCTGCGCAACGGCGGTCTGCCCAGTGCCAGTACCATGAATCTGCTGACCGGCAATGTTTCGGGCGGATTGGGCATCACGGCAGCTCTCGTCGTGATGGCCTGCGGCCTGTTCCTGCTGGTGCGGGGGCATATCCGTCTGTCGGTGCTGATTCCCTTCCTGATCTTCTGCATCGGTTTGCCCTGGCTGCTGCCGCAGCTCAGTGAGCTGCCGGTGTTCAGCTGGCCGTGGGAGTATGTGCGCCAGCGCATTTATCTGGAAAAGTATGTCATTCTCTCGGGCACGGTGCTGTTTGGCGGCCTGTTCCTGATCTGCGAACCGGTGACGATGCCTAACCGTACGAGCAGCCGTATTGTGTACGGCACGGCGCTGGGCATTGCCACCCACGCCTTCCGGGTGTTCAGCCCCTACGAGAGCGCGGCCTGTTTTGCGCTGCTCATTGTAGGCGCCATCCCCGAGTGGCTGGATCTGATCAGCCACCGCACCGAACGCATCCGCTTCATGAGGAAGGAGGAACGGCGCCTTGCCCAATTCACAAAACCGGAATAACCGCCGCAAGCGGGAGGAACATTCCGAAACGCTGATCATTCCCCATATCACCAAAGAGATGCTGGAAAAGGCGCGCGCCATGGCCGCGCAGGGGGCCTCCCGTGCGGAGATCGAGCAGGCCATCGCCCAGATGCAGGGGGTCGCCACGGCGAATCCGGAGCCGGAGTCCCAGCCGAAACCGGAACCGGATGCGCGCCGCATCATCCCCACCAGCCGCAAGCGCCACACCGACGAGGAGCGCAAGGCGATGCTGGAACAGATGCGCCAGGAGCGAGCCCAGCGCGAGGAAGAACGCCGGGAGGAAGCCTCCCGACGCACCCAGCGTCCGGCCTGGCATTTCCCGGCCCCCCGGGCTGCACGGGAGGAACCGCCCGCCGCCACACCGGCAGAACCGGCGGAAACACGGCCGGATGCCACGATCCGCATACCGGCGGTAAAGCCGGCACCGCAACCCCAGCCTCAGGAACAACCTGCCCGTGTGGCGGGACCGGCACAGCCGGCTCCCGAACCGAAGGCGGCAGCGCAGCCGGTCAAGTCCACAGAACCTGCTGCGCCGGTTGCACCGGCTGCACCGAAGGAACAACCACAGCCTGCGCCCAAACGGCATGCGGGCCTTTTGCGCAGCCGTGCTGAGGCGGAGGCGGAACTGAACGAAAAGATCCGCAGCGATCATATCTGGCTGTCCAACCCGGTGATGGTCTGCGGGCTCGGCCTGGCCCCCGTGGTGGGGGCTGCCCTGGATGGAGAGCGGGCCCTGATTCTCTGTGTGGCCAGCCTGCTGCTCATCACCTTCACGCGGGTGCTGGCGGTGGCGGTGTGCCATCTCAGCGGCAACCGGTTCCGCCCCATCATCTACAGCTATGCTGCCGCGTTGCTGTACATTCCTGTGTACATTCTGCTCTATGAATTCTTCGGCAACAGTCTGACGGCGCTGGGCATCTACCTTCCCATTCTCGTGGTGGAGCCGGCCATCGTCAAGCGCATGGAGTTTGCCGAGCTGGAGCCGCTGCGGGATGCGCTGCGGCATGGCTTCAACAACGGCATCGGCATGTGTGTGGCCCTGCTGATCGTAGGCTGCCTGCGGGAGTTCCTGGCCAGCGGCACGGTATTCGGCCATGAGGTGATTCATATGGCCCTGCTGCCGTTGGCTGCACAGCCTGCCGGCGGTTTCGTGCTGGTGGGCGTTATCGCGGCGGTATGGTGTGCTGTGGCCAACGCCTACACCGATTATAAACGGGAGGAGGTGCATCGCCTGTATGCCGGCCGTAAACATTGAGTTCCTGCCGCTGCTGCGCGGTGTGCTGGACTTTATCAGCTATATGGGCCTTGCCATCTTTGCGGAAAACGTCATCCTGGCCCGCGCCCTCGGCGTCACCCGTCTGCTGAAACTCGTTCCCGACCATAAAGCCCAGGTCTGGGATTTCAGCCTGCCGTTCATTCTGGTGATGACAATCTCGGCCCCTATGGGCTGGGCGGTGCATAACATGCTCTTCCCCTGGCTGCGCAACTACCTGCCTGCCTGGCTGCCGGTCTCGGCGCTGCGCCCGCTGATCTATCTGAGCTGCGCTTCTGTGGCCATGATCCTCACCTGGCTGCTGCTCTTTGTGCTGCCGCGCCGTCAGCGGCAGGCCTGCCATGCCCAGCTGACGCTGGGCGGCTGCAGCACGGCTGTGCTGGGCACTTTGCTCATTTGCGCCAACCAGAACTATACCATGATGCAGAGCATCGCCTTTGGCCTGGGCAGCGCGCTGGGCTATGTCTTCATTATCTTTATCGTGCGCGAAGGCCGTCGCCGTCTGCGCAGTAAGGATGTACCCTCTATCTTCCAGGGACTGCCCAGTTCCTTGATTTATATCGGCGTTCTGTCGCTGGCCATCTATGGTCTGGTCGGCCATGCCGTTGTGCTCTGATGTTATAGGAGGCTTTTACTATGGCACTTCCGTGCTTTGTCGCTGCGGATATCCTTCTTCCCGCCGCAGAAACCCCGTTGAATCCCTGGGCCTGCATTGCGGTGGATCAGTTTACCTCGCAGCCGGAATACTGGCAGCGAGCCGAGGAACTGGCCAAGGACCACCCCAGCACACTGCACATTGTCCTGCCCGAGGCCTATCTGGGAACCCCGCAGGAGGAACAGCGTCTGCATGACATCCGCGCCACGATGGAGCGGTACCGCATTCAGGTGCTGACCCGTCATGTTCACGGATATGTTTATGTGGAACGCACCCAGATGGACGGCAGCGTCCGGCAGGGACTGATCGGTGCGGTGGACCTGGAGGCGTACGATTACACGCCGGGCAGCAATACGGCCATCCGCCCCAGCGAAAGCACTGTGGTCGAGCGCATCCCGCCGCGCCTGAAGGTACGGCGGGGGGCGCTGCTGGAAACCCCCCATGTGATGATGCTGGCCGATGATGCCGGCAAAACGCTGATTGAGCCCATCGGTGCCTGCAAAGAGGAATTGCCGCTGCTCTACGATGGGGAGCTGATGCTGGGCGGCGGCCATCTGCGCGGCTGGGCCGTGGAAGATCCTGCCAAGATTGCGCAGATTGACGCGGCCCTGGCGGCCCTGGCCGATCCCGAAGCCTTTGCCCGGCGCTGGCCGGCCGCGGCGGGGCAGACCCCCATGGTCCTGGCCGTGGGCGACGGCAACCACAGTCTTGCCACCGCCAAGGCCTACTGGGAGGAACTGAAACCCACCCTGACCGACGAGCAGAAGCAGAATCATCCGGCCCGGTGGTGTCTGGCGGAAGTCTGCAATGTGCACAGTCCGGCCATCGAGATCGAACCCATCCATCGGGTGGTGTTCGGTGTAACAGCCAAAGAACTGTATCAGGACCTGGACCGGTGGGACAACGCCCAGGACAATCGGACCGAGCCTTCCGCCCAGCGTTTCCGCCTGGCAGACCGTCAGGGGGAGATCGCGGTGGCCTTGCAGAATCCGCCGGCGCCGCTGACAGTGGGGAGCATTGAGGCTTTCCTGAGCGAATGGCTCCCGAAACATCCGGACGCCCGGGTGGATTACATCCATGGCGCCTCCACGGCGATGGCGCTGGCAGCACGGCCTGACCATCCGGCGGCTGCCATCCTGCTGCCCGACTTCGACAAGGCGGACCTCTTCCGCGGCGTTGTGCTGGGCGGTGTGTTGCCCCGCAAGACCTTCAGCATGGGGCATGCCGAGGAAAAACGTTATTACAATGAATGCCGAGTGATCGGTTAAAGAAAATCAGGTGAAGTATGGAAAAAACCGCAGAAAATCCGTCCGGCGCACCGCGCCGTCGCCGCCGTCGTCGCGGTTCCGGCGGGGGAGCTTCCCAGAATCCCCAGGCCAATCCGACGCGGGAGAACGGTAAGGCTTCCCAGCCTGCCGCCAAGGAAAAGACGAGTCGTCAGCAGCCTGGCCGCAAGGAGAACAAGGAGACAGCGTCCGCTGTTCCGGCTTCCCGCAGCCGCCATCGCGGTGCCCAGGGAGAAACGGCCCCGCAGGCTGCACCTGCCGGACGCCGCAGCCGCGGTGGAAACGGCAGCCAGCAGGCGCCGGCCAAGGAGCAGAATCATGCCCAGAAGCCTTCCTCCCGTGCTGCACGCAGCCAGCGCAAAGCCGTGGATGAGGACCCGGGGCTGGAGCTGATTGCCCGCCGCCCGCCGAAACAGAAATTTGCCAACTTCGAGGAGTATCTGGCTGCCCACGGCGGTATGACCGTACCGCTGCCGGAGGAAGAAACGTCCCCGGCCGCTGAGGGAGCCGCCGAATGACCCCCGCGCTGGCGCAGGCACTGCGCTGTCCGGTCTGCGGCGGTCCGCTTCTGCTGGTGGGGCGCAGTCTGCGCTGCCCCAAGGCCCACAGCTTTGACCTGGCCAAAGAGGGATATGCCAACCTGCTGGCCATCCAGAAGAAACATGCCGCTGACCCTGGCGACGGCAAGGAAATGGTCCGTGCTCGCCGCGCCTTCCTCTCGGCAGGATATTATGCGCCTTTGATGAAAGTGCTGGCGGAACTTTGCGCCGGGCTGCCCCACGCCCACATGGTGGATGCGGGCTGCGGGGAAGGCAGCTATGACCGTTACCTGCAGGATGCCCTGCCCGAGGCGCAGATCGTGGGATTCGATCTCTCCAAGGAGGCGGTTCGGCTGGCGGCCAAACGGGTGCCCGAAGCTGCTTTCTGCGTGGGAGGCAGCTTCAGCGCTCCCGTGCGGGACGGTTGGGCCGATCTGCTGCTCAACATCTTTTCGCCCTTTGCGGGAACGGAGTTTCATCGCATGCTGCGCCCCGGAGGATTCCTGGTCTATGCGGTGCCCACGGCCCGGCATCTCTACGGGCTCAAGCAGGTACTCTATGCCACGCCCTACGAAAACGAGGTCAAGCAGACCGCCTATGACGGCTTTGCCTTTGTGGAGGAGCGGGAGGCCGCGGCCTCCATTACCCTGGAAGGGGAGAGCGTGCAGTAGCTCTTTGCCATGACGCCCTACTACTGGAATACACCGGCCGATGGCGCTGCCCGGCTGGCAGCATGTCACCGTCTGACCACCGAGATCGGGTTCCGCTATCTTGTTTACCGCAAAATCTGAAGAACAGACAAACAGCCCTCTGCCACTTGGCAGAGGGCTGTTTTTGATGGTTACAGATCGTCAGCGTCCTGGGTGGGGGTCTCGTATTCGTTGTCACTGGGTACGCCGGTCCAGCTGCCCAGCGGATCCTGACGGCTGGCTGTGTCCTCTCCGGAAAGAGTCTCCGGGGCCAGCGGCAGGACCTGCTGTACGGTATCGGGCACGTAGTGGGCGGGATGTCGGGCAGCCTCGGTGCCCACGGTGCGGCGGGCGGCGGCCTCTTCGGGGTCTTCCCGGTAAGCGGCGTCGGTCACTTCACCCAGGTCAGTCCAGAAGGTATCTCGCTCATCCTCAGCGCCCCGGGGGCCAAACGGTTCATGAAACATAACTACAACCTCCTTTGGTATACAGGCGGGCTCCTTGGCCCACACTATACCTAGATTCTGACACAGTGAGGTGTTGTTTATGCGTTCACGGCCCGGTGTTTTTTGGTACAGCCTGGGGCTGACGCTTTTGCTGCTGCTGCCTTTGATCGGTCTGACTGCCTTTTTTGTTCATCAACGGCAGGAACAGAATGTGCTGCGGCAGGCGGCAGCGGAACGGGGCGGCCTGCCGGTGGAGCAGGGGGCACAGGATACCTGGCGGATGCTGCTGGTGGTCCAGCAGGAGGACCCCGCCTTTGTGTTGGCCCGGGTGGACGGTCCGGCGCAGACGGTGACGCTCTGTGCCTTGCCCGGAGATCTGCAGGTGGCGGCGCCGGCGGGAACGACGACACTGTCGGCCTGTGCACTGTCGGCAGGGGCGGGACGGGCCGCCCAGCTGTTGAGCCAGACGGCGGCCACGGGAGAGACTGCCGTGCAGCAGCTGTACTACCTGGCGGCTACGCCTGCCTGCTGGCAGGACTGCGTGGGAGAGAGCACGACGGCCCGCCTGGATACCGCGGCGCTCCTTTCCCGAAGCCAGCGGGAGGAGATCGGCTACGGGGAGGACTCGGTGGCTGAGATCACCGCCGCCGATGCCCCCGCACTGATCGAACAGATGCAGAGCTGCCTGGATACCACCGGCAAGCAGGCGGACGTGCGGGCCGCGGTGTGGGAGGCCTTTGTCCGGCAGAATCCTGATCTTCTGGCTTCACTGCCGGAAGCCTGGCGGCAGTACAGCGCCCGCACACTGACCGACCTGATGGCCACCGAGCTGGGAGGGGTGGAAAAGACGCTGACCTATCTGACCGCCCAGTCGGGATTGACCGTCCAATATACCACGGCCGCCACACAGCGGGCGGGGCAGGAGAGCGCCCTGACCGAAGAAGGCATACAGACCGTACGGGAACTGTTGCAATAAATAATAAGAGCCGCCTGTTTTGTCAGGCGGCTCTTTTGCGGCTTTATTCCTGGCGGAACCGGGAAAGGAATTCCACGGTGCGCGGATTCTGGGGATGCTCAAAGATGTCGGCGGGGGTGCCTTCCTCGGCGATGACACCGTCGGCCATGTAGACCACATGGCTGGAAACATCCCGGGCAAAGGCCATCTCGTGGGTGACGACGATCATCGTCAGGCCGTCCTTGGCCAGCTGCCGCATAACGGCCAGCACTTCGCCCACCATCTGGGGATCCAGGGCGGAGGTGGGTTCGTCGAAGAGCAGGACTTCCGGCTGCATGGAAAGGGCGCGGGCGATGGCCACGCGCTGTTTCTGGCCGCCGGAAAGCTGGCGGGGCTTGGCGTGGATATAGGGCGCCATACCCACCTTTTCCAGGTTGGCCAGCGCGGTGCGGCGGGCGGTCTCCTTGTCCTGATGCAGCACATACCGCAGGCCGGCCGTGCAGTTGTCCAGCACCGACATGTTGTTGAAGAGGTTGAAGCTCTGGAACACCATGCCCACCTTGGCGCGGTAGGCGCAGGGGTCAAACCCTTTGGCGGTGATCTCCTGCCCATGGAAGAGCACGTTGCCGTTGGTGGGCGTTTCCAGCAGGTTGATGCAGCGCAGCAGGGTGGATTTGCCGCTGCCCGAAGCACCGATGACACAGGTCACGTCGCCGGCGTTGACGGTAAAATCCACATCCCGCAGCACCACATGGGTGCCGAAACTCTTGGAGAGGTGGCGCACTTGGATGATCGGCTCAGACATGGGAAACCTCTCCTTTCATATCCAGATTCTGGGGTTCATGGACAGGGTTGGGGGCATTGTACATGCCGCTGGTGTAGGCCAGGGTATCGGTGGTGTTCAGGTCGTAGTTCTGCGGGCCGTCCAGCGCTTTCTCCCACAGGCGCAGCAGATAGCTGGCCAGCAGCGTCATCGTCAGATAAATGATCATGACGATGGTGGCGCTCTCAAAGTAGGTGTACAGGGCTCCCACCACGCTCTTGTGGACAAAGAACAGGTCGGTAATGGAGATAACCGACAACACCGAGGTATCTTTGATGTTGATGATGAAGTTGTTGCCGATCTGGGGGATGATGTTGCGCAGCGCCTGGGGCAGAATGACATGGAGCATGGTCTGCCAGTGGGTCATGCCGATGGACATGGCGCCCTCGGTCTGGCCGGGATCGATGGAAACGATGCCGCCGCGGACCGTCTCCGCCATGTAGGCGCCGGTGTTGATGGAGACAATGAGGAAGCCGGCTGTCCACATCCCCATCTTGATGCCGAATACCTGCAGCAGGCCGTAGTAGATAAAGACGGCCTGCACGATCATGGGGGTGCCGCGGAACAGTTCCACATAGCAGCGCAGTACGCCGTGCAGAATGCGGATCAGGGCCCGTTTCCAGGCGGGATCACGCTGCTTGTCCACCGGAATGGTCTGCAGTGCGCCGATGGCAAAGCCGATCAGGCAACCGAAAAAGGTGCCCACCAGGGCCAGCAGCAGGGTAGTGCCTGCGCCGCGCAGGTAGGAAAAACCGTATTTTTGCAGTACGGTGGCGCAGTTTACGAAAAAGTCTTGCATGGGGATAACTCCTTTTTGATTTCCTCGCCAGGGGGCCTGAAACCACCATAGCCCCAGACAGTCCGAGAGGACTGCCTGGGGCAACGGGTATACGATTTTACTCGCTCAGGGGCTGCACGCTGATGGCTTCGTCCATCATGGTGTTGTAATCGTCGGTGGTCATGGTGGCCAGCACGCCGTTGATGGCATCCTTCAGGGCGGTGTTGCCCTTCTTCATGGAGATGCCGATGTTGATATCCTCGTCGCTGACCTGGAAGTCCTCATCGCCGCCGCCGAAGTCCAGCGCCACAAAGTCAGGGTAGGCGACCAGAGCGGCCTGGGCGGTGGGACGGTCGGTGACGACCACATCACAGGCACCGCTGTTCAGGGCCACCAGCATGGCCGGAGCGGTCTCCTGGGCGGGCAGGATGTTGGCGTCGGGAATCTGGGGCAGGCAGTTGTCGTACCAGATGGTACCCAGCTGGCTGGTGCAGGTGGCACCGCTCAGATCGGCCACGCTCTTGGCGTTGGCGTAGGGGCCGTCCTTCTTCACCAGGGTGATGATGGAAGCGTAGTAGTACGGGTCAGAGAAATCCACCTGCTGGGCACGCTCGCTGGTGATGGACTGGCCGGCAATGACACAGTCCACATCACCGCTCATGACAGCGGGGATCAGGCTGTCCCAGTCCAGCTTGACGACCTGGACATTCTGGCCCAGCGCCTCGGCGATCTTCTTCGCCATCATGACGTCATAGCCGTAGGCATAGTCGCTGGAATCGCGGATCTGCACAGCGCCGTTGGAATCGTCGCTCTGGGTCCAGTTGTAGGGGGCGTAGGCGCATTCCATGGCCACCGTCAGAGTGGTGGGATCGCCGTCGCCGTCCGGAGCAGCCGTGGTATCCGCTTCGGTGCCGGTTTCGGCGGTGGAAGCGGCGCTGTCGCTGGCAGCAGTGCTGTCGGTGGTCGCGGTGGAACCGCAGCCGACCAGGCCGGCCGTCAGAAGGGCAGCCAGGCACAGGCTCAATGTTTTCTTCAGTTTCATCAGGGTCTCCTCCTTAGATTTACCATTTCCCTCAATACCGCTAAAAACCCCGGTATTCTCGTGGAATACCGGGGTTTAAGCTACAAATCCCGGCAGCAATACGGCGCAGCGCGCAGCCGCGCCGTTGCGGCCATATCGGTATTGTACGCTATAGACTCCACTTTGTCAAGATTGCTTCCCGAATTGGGAAAAAACGGATCACTGTGCGGAAGCCTTTTCGCTGTTCTTCTCGCTGGCAGCGTAGACGCGCAGCGAGTTGACCACGATGATGACACCCAACAGGATCAGCAGGATGGCCAGGATCAGCTGCAGGCCCTGCATCAGGAAAGTGGCGGTGCCGGCGGCATAGGCCTGCACACAGCCCACCAGGATCTGTACCAGGGCGGTGAAGGTCACGCAGAGCATAATGACCAGCGGCGGGAAGAGCATCTTGTTGCTGCGGCCGGTCACCTTCAGGAAGACGCAGAGGGTGACGAGCACCAGAGCGCTGAGCAGCTGGTTGGCAGAACCAAACAGAGGCCAGATGTTGCTGTAACCGATCTTCGCCAGAATGAAGCCGAAAACCAGCGTCACGATAGTGGAGAAGTAGGTGTTGCAGAACAGCTTGCGCCAGCCCTCAGCGTGTTCCATATCGTCCACGCTGAACAGCTCCTGGAAGCTCATGCGGCCGATACGGGCCACGGCATCCAGGCTGGTCAGGGCCAGAGCGGAAACGCACATCGTCATGAAGACGGTGGCGGCGTACACGGGCACGCCGAACATCTCAAAGAAACCGGCCACACCGTTGCTGAAGACCTGGAAGGGGGTGCCGGCGGCGGGAGTGCCGTCCGCAGCGGCGGAAGCACCGGCCACGCAGAGGGCCAGGACCGCCAGCAGACTTTCCAGCACCATGGCGCCGTAACCGACCTTGAGCATATCCTTTTCATTCTCCACGGTCTTGGAGGAGGTGCCGGAAGAAACCAGGCTGTGGAAGCCGGACACGGCACCGCAGGCCACGGTGACGAATAGGATGGGGAACAAGCTGCCGCTGATGAGGCTGCCGTTCTCACCCTTGACCACATTCCAGGCGGTGAAGGCGTGCAGGTTCATCGTGGGATGGGCCACCAGCAGACCGACGGCCGCACCGGCGATCATGAAGATGAACATGAAGGTGGTCATGTAGTCACGGGGCTGTTTGAGCAGCCACATGGGCAGCACAGCCGCGAAGAAGATGTAGATGAAGGTGATGTAGATCCAGCCCTCTTTGGCGAGGATGATCGGGCAGTTGGAGCCGATCACGAAGGACAGCACGATAAAGACGATGCCGATGACCGCTTCTTTCCAGCCGTCAAAGTTGAACTTCTTCTGGATCAGGCCGAAGATGACGGCAAACACCATGAACATGATGGAGACCATGCCGGCGGCGCCGTTGGTGTTGGCGGCAGCGGCCAGAGAAGTCACGCCATCGGTGGTGGTGTAGGCGTTGAAGGTATCGGCCACCATGTCGGCGAAGGCCGCGATGACCAGCAGGGTGAACAGCCAGCAGAACAGCAGGAACAGGCGGCGGCCCAGCTTGCCGATGTATTTCTCGATCAGCATGCCCATGGACTTGCCGTCATTCTTGACGCTGGCATACAGCGCGCCGAAGTCGGTCACAGCACCGAAGAAGATGCCGCCCAGCAGTACCCACAGCAGGACGGGCAGCCAGCCGAACGCAGCGGCCTGGATGGCACCGGTAACGGGGCCCGCACCTGCAATGGAGGAGAACTGGTGGCTGAACACGGTCCAGCCGTTGGTGGGAACGTAGTCTTTGCCATCTTCCAGCCGCACAGCAGGAGTCTTGGCGTTGGGGTCGATACCCCAGTTTTTGGCGATCCAGCGGCCATACCCGGCGTACGCACATACCAGACAGACCGCTGCAATCAGAACGATCACAAGCGTATTCATGATTTCTTACTCCCTCTTTCCGTATAATGGATTACAATCGCTTGCTTCATTACTTTAGCGCGCTGATGTGGGCGTGTCAACAATTTATCCATAATTTATTAATAATTTGGAAGAATGACAATTTTTGGGCAAAAAAGTAGAAAATATATGGACTGTTTTGTGAAAGGTGCAGAATTGACAAGACACATTTGATTGACTAGTATAAAGAAAAACGGCGCATCCGCCGCAGCAAACAGGAGGTCTGTGATGAAAGCGTGGTTGAAGGACGCAGTCTTTTATGAGATCTATCCCCAGAGTTTTTACGATACCAATGGTGATGGCATCGGCGATCTGCCGGGTATCATTGCCAAACTGGATTATATAAAGGAATTGGGATGCAATGCCCTGTGGATCAATCCCTGCTTTGATTCCCCGTTCAAGGATGCGGGTTATGATGTGCGGGATTACAAGAAAATCGCGCCGCGCTACGGCACCAATGAGGATGCGGAGGCACTGTTCCGAGCGGCCCACGCGAAAGGCATCCATGTGCTGCTGGATCTGGTACCGGGGCACACCAGTGAAGAACATCCCTGGTTCCTTGCCAGCAGCAAAGCGGAGAAAAACGAATATTCCGGGCGGTACATCTGGACCAACCATTGTTTTGCCTCGGGGGACGGTATGCCGTTCATCGGCGGGGAGAGCGAGCGCAGCGGCACCTATATTCTGAACTTTTTCAAATGCCAGCCGGCGCTGAATTATGGCTACGGCAAGATCCACGAGAGCTGGCAGCAGCCCACCGATGCGCCGGACTGCAAGGCGACGGTGGAGGCCATGAAGGATGTCATGCGGTTCTGGCTGGATAGGGGATGCGATGGTTTCCGGGTGGATATGGCGTCCAGTCTTGTGAAGAACGATACCCATCACAAAAAATATACCTGTGCGATCTGGCGGGACATAGCCGCCATGTTGCATGAGGAATACCCCGAGGCGGTGTTGGTCAGCGAGTGGAACGGACCGCGGATGGCACTGAAAAACGGGTTTGATATGGATTTCATGCTCAACCAGGACGGCAACGGATATGACTGGCTGATGCGTGCCTACGACGGCGGGATGGATTCCAATCCCCACAACATCGGCAAGGCTTACTTCTGCAAGGATTCCGGCACCGGGATCGACAAGTTCCTGGACGACTGGCTGCCCAGCTACAAGGCGACGCACAAGGACGGACTTTACTGCCTGATCACCTGCAACCACGATACGGTACGGCCTTCGGCGGGACTTACCACCGAGGAACTGCGGCTGGCTTATGCCATGATCTTTACGATGCCCGGTGCGCCGTTCCTTTACTACGGCGACGAGATCGGCATGCGGTATCAGAAACTGCCCACCAAGGAGGGCGGCTACTTCCGCACCGGTTCCCGCACCCCCATGCAGTGGGCACCGGGGAAAAATCTGGGATTCTCGGACGCCGCGCCGGAGGCTCTCTATCTGCCGGTGGACCCGGCGGCCGATGCGCCCACGGTGGCAGCCCAGCAGACAGATCCCCACAGCCTGTGGCATACGGTGCAGGAGCTGTTGGCTTTCCGCCACGGGCACCGGGATCTGGATTCCGACGCGCCGTTCAAGGTCCTGTTTGCCCCCAAGGCAAAAGGGGAGTACCGCCCCTTTGCCTGGCGCTGCGGCGCACTGATCTGCGCCGTCAACCCGGCGGGGGCAGCGGCAGAACTGCCTCTCAAGCTGGAGGAGGGAACTCGGCCCCTCTTCGTCATCGGCAACGCCGAAGTGCGAGGGGAAACCCTGCTGCTGGGCGCCCAGAGCTTCGCCATTCTTGGCTGATCCGGCCATACAAAAACAATGTCCCCGGCCCATATTGGGTCGGGGACATTTTCTGTATCCGTTACAGGGTCTTCAGCAGAACTTCTTCCATGGGGCGCTTGGGCACACAGTAGTCCCTTGCATCGTCCAAATAATATTTGGTGTTGCCGTCCACGGCGGTGACCAGGTGGCTCTGATGGCTGGGATAGCCGAAAGCCACCATATACCGCAGCTTGACGCCCTCGGGAAGCGCCAGCAGTTCTGTCAGTGCCGGCCGGTCGATGGAGCCCATCAGGCAACTGCCTACCCCGTGAGCCCAGGCGGCGGCTGTCATGCTGCCCATGGCAAGACCCACATCGGTGTCGCTGCAGCCGGGCAGGCGTTCGTCCTGCAGTACGGCGATAAAAGCCACCGGTTGTTCACCCGGTTTGGGACAGCCCAACTCCGGCGGCAGGCTGGCGGCCCAATGCACCAGCGGCTGGACGGCGGCCACGGCCTCAGGACTCTGCACGATCACATATTTCAGGGTCTGCCGGTTGTTGCCGCAGCTGGCAATGCGGGCGGCTTCCACAGCCTCGGTCAGGATTTCCGGTGCCACAGGGCGCTGTTCGAAGCGTCGATAGGTGCGCCGGGTACGCAAAAATTCCATCATATCCACAGAGGGTCACATCCTTTGTTTTTTGTATCAGTATAGCAGTCCTGACTTTATTTATCAACCACTGTGGAAGTGCGGCCGATGCCTACGGCTGCGGAGGCAATCTTTTTCCAGCTGTTGCAGCCGCAGACGCCGTCGGCCGTCAGCGAGAAGTCCTTCTGGATGGCTTTGAGGGCGCTTTCGGTGGCGGAACCAAATACGCCGTCCAGGGAACCGCTGGGATAGCCCAGGGCATTGAGGGCGTCCTGCAGGATCAACACATAGGTGTTCCGGCTGCCGCGGCGCACGGTGGGGTAGCCTGCGGTGGTGTTGGGACAGGCGGGTTTGCCGTAGCGTCGGTCAAAATGGACCCAGGTGGGGGTCATGGACAACGGCTCCACATAGCCCCAGGCGCCGGTGGCCACAGCGGTGTCATAGATCTTTTTGCGGGCGGTGCTGCTCAGACTCTGGCCTACGTCGAAGGCTACACCGGCATAGTGCTGACTGGTCGTGCCGTGGCCGCCTTCCCAGATCCGTTTGAAAGCATACCCCACCGGAATGCTGCTGCCGTAGTTGCGCCGGGTCAGGTTCCAGGCCTCCATGGCGGCCACGGTGGTCCACAGCACGCTGGACTTGCTGGACCCGCGGAACTCCCGTACCCGCAGTGTGGTGCCGGAACTGTAGGGCATGGGATCGCTCTCGTTCAGGGTATAGGTGTAGAATTTGTTGGTGTAAGAGTCGTAAACAAATACTTTTGCCATGATGTTATCCCTCCTTGGCTTGTTGGCAGGTGCTGCACAGCGCCTCGGCGGCGGTGCGCAGACTCTCCCAGGTGGCTGCGTCCACCACGCCCAGCGTTGGCAGACCGGCAGTCAGCTGGTAATTCTCCAGCGCGTTCTGGGTGGCGTCATCGAAATCCCCGGTCTCCGGTACAAAGCTGTATCCCTGGTCCACCGAGGCAATCAGATTCAGCCAGCGCTGCACCTGCAGCACGGCAGGGCCGGAACTGCCCAGCGTCAGCGCCGAAGCAGGCCAGATTCCATCCGGTTCCGGGGCGGCGGCCGCAGGGTTGACCTCGGACAGGGACTGCGCTGCTTTCAGGAAAACATTCCAGTCGGCGGCGGTCACCTGACCGGTCTCCGGCAGGCCGAAATACCGCTGGGCGCTGCGGACGGTGATCTCCAGGTCGTTGGAGTATACATCACTGGGTGCGGTACTGCCCAAAAAGTTGATCTCGGGCAGCCACTGTCCCAAGAAAAGGAGCAGACGATCCAGCCGCAGCACCGAGGCACCGGTATCGCCGGGCTGCAGCGTCGAAGTCGGCGCCGGCAGAGAAGCTGCCCGTACCACAGGGCCGCTCTCTGCCAGATTCTCCACGGCGGCATACAGACTGTTCCAGGTCAGCCGTCCCACAACACCATCTACCGTGAGGCCCGCCCGGGCCTGCCAGGCTTTCACGGCTTTGGTCGTCGCTGAACCGAAAACGCCGTCCACTGTCACCGAGGGGATGTCGCTGTAGTACGCCGACAACCGGCGCAGATAGTACTGGACAGCCCGCACCGTGGTGCCGCGGTTGCCTTCCCGCACGGTGGTGGTGAACTGGCCGGGAGCTACATTGGGCTCCACGATCTCGTTGGCTACGGCCAGCGCCACTTCGTTGAGTTTGTTCCAGGTGGCACGGCCCACCAGACCGTCTGCCGTCAGCCCGAACAGGCTCTGGAATCCCGTGACAGCCCGCTGGGTGGAGGCGCCGAAATTGCCATCCACACTGACGGCGGCCAGGGCTGAGTAGTTTTCCGCCGCCAGCCGCAGCCAGAACTGTACCAGACGAACTTCCATACCGGTGTCTCCGCGACGCAGCACGATGCCGGGCCAGGCGGTGCCGCCCAGGTCACTCTGCATATCCAGCCAGGCGGAATACAGTGCCTCCCAGGTGGCCTGCCCCACAACGCCGTCGGCTGTCAGGCCCTGCTCCTGCTGGAAAATCTTGACGGCCCGCTCGGTGGCGGCACCAAAGTTCCCGTCCACCGTCAGAGCCGGCAGGGCACTGTTGAACTGTGCCAGTTCCGAAAGCCAGAACTGCACCTGCTCCACTTCGCTGCCGGTGGAACCCCGTTTGAGAACCACGCCGGGCCAGCTGCCGGAACTTTCTGTGCCGGTGGCAGTCTCGCCTTCGCTGGTCAGCTCGGCCAGATCCTTGACGCTGACGTAGATGTAGCTGATTTTATACCAGGTTGCCTTACCTACCAAACCGTCGGCGGTCAGGCTGAATTGTTTCTGGAAGTTTTTCACACACTGTTCGGTGGCAGCGTCAAAGGTGCCGGTAACCTCCGGCTTGCCAAAGGAGGGATAGTCCTTGGCAATGCGGGAAAGCTGACGCTACAGAGTGCTCACGCTGGTGCCGGTGGAACCCAGTTTCAGCGTCACGCCGGGCCAGCTGACGGGAATATCCGCAATGTTGTTGGACGTCACCAGCTGTACTCGGTCGCCGTAGTAGTACCGCAGGATCTGCAGGGCGGATTTTCCTTCGTTGGCACGATCCACGGTGCCCCACTGTTTCATACCGGGGCAGGTGACCTGCTTGCCGTCGCAGTATTCGGTGAAGTAGGGCTCCTGGTCGCCGGAGCGCCGCACGTAGGTGTTGAAGAGCTCCGCCGTGATCCGTTCCATAATGGCAAAAACCGTGCGTCCCGCTACGTAGGCCTGGTCGTAGCCTGGCGATCCTGTGATATTGAAGGCATAGCCGCGGCTGGGATACCACTCGGTCCAGATGCGGTTGAGCGCCAGACTGATCTGTGCCAGGATGTTGGCCCGGATGGCCTGCTCGGGCCAGGTGGGGTAGATTTCGCTGGAAGCTACGTTGGCGATGTATTCCTGAAACCCTACCGTCACGTTGCTCACGTTGGCGGAGGGCTTGCCCAGGTGTACCGTGATTTTTTTGGGAATGACCACTTCGTTCAGGACCCGGGCGTTGAGATTTTCCTCCGGAGTAGGGCCGCTGCCGCCGCCTCCCGCAAACAAGACATGGGGCGGAATGGTGGTAACTTCCACATTCTGCTCTTCGGTGCGGGCGTCGGTGAGGGTGGGGACGTCCGCCGGTCCGGCAGGCAGGAAGGACAACCGGGCGACGGTCTCCTGACCGGCGAAGATCTGCACCCCGTCCAGAATCTGGCTCTGCCAGCCGTCGGCTTCGGCGGCAAGGCGGTAGACCCCGTAAGGCCGGATGGTCTGATTGTCTTCGTCCAGACTGTAGCTGGCGTCGGGGGCCTCCAGGTCCAGAGGACCGGCGGCGCCCGATACATCGGTGGTCAGCCGGGCCAGGACATTGCCGGATTCGCTCTGCACCGTCAGCCGTACGCCGGACAGCGGTGCTGCCTGATTCGCCACCGAGGCAAAGACGCGTAATGTTCCATTTGGCATACAAAAAACACCTCCTGCCCACAGGCTATGACAGCGGGGGACAAAAGGTGAACACAAAAAGGGGCCGGCGGGAATTTCCCGCCGGCCCCTTGACTGTATTGAATGAAACGAGAGGAAATCAGGCCTTGTTGGCAGAGCCGAACAGGGCAATCTTCTCGCGCACGGTGGCCTTGATGGCCTCGGCACCGGGAGCCAGCAGCTTACGGGGATCATAACCCTTGCCCTGCACATCCTTGCCGGCCTCGATATACTTACGGGTGGCATCCGCAAAGCTGAGCTGGCATTCGGTGTTGACGTTGATCTTGGAAACGCCCAGGCTGATGGCCTTCTTGATCATGTCATCGGGAATGCCCGTGCCGCCGTGCAGAACCAGAGGAATGTTGTTGGTGGCAGCGTGGATCTTGTCCAGCGCGTCGAAGTCCAGGCCCTTCCAGTTGGCGGGGTACTTGCCGTGGATGTTGCCGATGCCGGCAGCCAGGAAATCGATGCCCAGGCTGGAGATCATGGCGCACTGTGCGGGATCGGCCACTTCACCCATGCCGATGACGCCGTCTTCCTCACCGCCGATGGAACCGACCTCGGCCTCGATGGACAGGCCATGGTCATGGGCCAGCGCGACCAGCTCGGTGGTCTTGGCAACGTTCTCTTCGATGTCGTAGTGGCTGCCGTCGAACATGATGGAGGTGAAGCCGGCGGCAACGCAGGCCTTGGCGCCTTCGTAGGTGCCGTGATCCAGATGCAGGGCGACGGGAACCGTGATGCCCAGGCTCTCATCCATGGCCTTGACCATGGCGGCAACGGTCTTGAAACCGGTCATATATTTGCCGGCGCCCTCGGAAACACCGAGGATCACGGGCGAATTGAGTTCCTGCGCAGTCAGCAGGATGCTCTTGGTCCACTCCAGGTTATTGATGTTGAACTGGCCCACTGCATAGTGGCCATCGCGTGCTTTCAGCAGCATATTGGTAGCATTTACCAGCATATCAGATACCTCCACATGATGTTTGTCGGACAGGGCACACCGACCCCCGGCGTGCCGTCGGTTTCATTATACCCTGACTTTGACAAAAAAGCAACAGCATTTTTTGCCGGGCTCTATGTACTTTTTGCCCATTTTGCCGCGAAAAGAAATTGCGTGGAAGATTTTGTAAATTCCGCGGGAAAACCGGGGACTTTTGCAGTCAAAATTGATCGCTTTGCCCACTTGACAAAAGGACTTATCCGGGCTGTTATAGGGAAAACTTTTCAACAGCCGGTGCAAAACTTGGCTCCCAAATGGTGGAAAAGTGGATGAGAATGCGGCTTTTCCACACTTTCCACAGAGTTTTCAACAATGGGAAAACCGGTTTTCCTCTACAAAACGTATAAAGGATGTTGTATCGTGCAATCCGAAAAAGGGTTTGCACTTTTGGCGCATCCCGGCAAGCGTGGCGGAAAAAAACACCGCAGGACCCGACAAAAACTGCAAAAAAAGGTGACAAAGCGTCGCGCCTTGTGCTATACTGTTATCTGTATAGTCAGCACTACAAATCAGAAAGATAAAGGCAGGGGACCAGGGCGTCCCCCAGGAGGTATGGGATGGAAAGACCGGGTCGCGAACAGGCACCGCAGCACACCGACACGCTGGTATGGGGCAAGAACCCCGTGACCGAACTGCTCAAAAGCGGGGAGACGGTGGATACTGTCTATCTGGCGGATTCGCTGCCCCAGGCGGTGGCGGGATACTATACGGCACTGGCCAAACAGAGCGGCGCTGTGGTCAAGCGGGTGCCCGGCAACAAGCTGCAGAAGCTCTGCGGCACGCCTGATCATCAGGGGGTTGCGGCCCGCGCGGCAGAGGTGCAGTACGCTTCCCTGGAGGACCTTTTTGCCGCAGCTTCTGCCAAAAACGAAGCGCCGTTCCTCGTCTTGTGTGACGGGGTGGAGGATCCCCATAATCTGGGGGCCATCATCCGTTCGGCGTATCTGTGCGGCGCCCACGGTGTTGTCATCCCCAAGCGGGGCGGCGTGGGGGTGACCGGTACGGTTATGAAAGCCAGCGCCGGTGCGGCGGCCCGCCTGCCGGTAGCCCGGGTGACCAACCTTGCCCAGGCCATCCGCACGATCAAGGAACATAATGTTTTTGTCTACTGCGCGGATCTGGGCGGCGCCCCGCTTTCCCGCACCGACCTGTCGGGGCCGGTGGCCCTGGTGCTGGGCAGTGAGGGCGGCGGTCCTGGTGCACTGACCCGCAAGCTCTGCGACGCAGCGGTGACACTGGAAATGGCCCCCGGCCAGGCAACCGGTGTGGACAGCTATAATGTCAGTGTGGCGGCAGGCATCCTGTGCTACGATGTGCTGCGCCGCCGTACCGCGCAGTGAATTTCACCTTTTCTGTAAAGGGAGCAATCGAACATGCCAAGCAAACGTACCAATGATTCAGTGGACCGCATTTTGCAGGATCTCAACCAGCAGCAGACGGCCGCCGGTGTGCAGAACACCGTGACCGATCATCAGGTGGATGAGATCCTGCGCAGTGTGGGCATTTCCACCACACCGCTGCATGGCACGCCGGAACAGGACCATAAGATTGCCTTTGCGGGCCTTGACGACCTGGATGGGTTTGAGGATTTTGTCAATCCTGCACCTGTGCAGCCGCGACAGACGGCTGCGGTGCCGGCATCCTCCCGGACGGCTGCGCCGCGATCCACTGCACAGCCGGTGCAGTCGGTACAGGCAGCCCCTGTGACGGCGCAGCCTGTGCGTCCGGTGGAGACGGCACGCCCCGAGGTGCAGCAGGAGGCGGCGAAGGACCCCTCCGATACCGGCACGCTGGGAGATACCACCCGCACCGGCATCATCAAAGGTTTTCTGCTCAAGATGGCACCGGATGCCGGGGCGGATACCGATGCGCTGAATCAGGGCAAGAACCAGTTCCAGAAATTTTTCCGGGACTCGGTGGCGGTGGTGCCTGATGAAAAGGGAAAGATCCGGGAGCCCGGCAAAAAGAAGCGGGGCCTGTTCGGGTTGAAATCCGCAGAAGATACCGACGAATTTGTGCCCATCAATGTCTCGCTGGGCGGCGGAAGCCAGAATCAGGAGGAGTCTGCCCAGGAACCTGTGGAGGAATCGCCGCAGGAGGAGTATTTCCCCGACCGGGAACCGGTGCGGTCTGCGCCGCCCGCCAAAAAGCATGGTCTGCTGGGCGGGCTTTTCGGCAGCAGGGAGTCCAATACCGAGGAGATCGTTATTCCCGAGGCACGGCAGGAGGAACCGCCGGCCACCTACCATGCCCAGCGGCGGGCACCGGAACCCCAGGAAGAACCTCAGGGAGATACGGTGGAAAATGTCTGGCACAGCAAGTATACCCGTGCTCCGGCGGCTCCGGCAGCGCCCTCGGCAGACGAGGGCGATACCATGCAGATGCTCCGCGGCATCCAGAAGGGGATGCGGGAGCGCACGGCCCCGAGTGCTACCAGTGCTACGGGTACCATCTACCGCAAAAAGCGCAATACGGTGGAATTTACCCCCGGGCAGAAGATCCGCACGGCACCGCCTGCCCAGGCAATGCCGGATCCTCCTGCCGGGGAACCGGTGGGCGAGCCCATCAATCTGCCCCGGCATCAGGCTGCCAGTACGGGCTTTACCATGCAGTTGGGCGCACTGGATGCTGCCCCGGTGGACAGCACCCAGGATTTCATGAACGCCTACAATGCGGTGCGCCCCCGCACGGCACCCCGTGAGGCCGATCCGCAGCAGCATACAGAAGCCGAGGCACCGGCGCAGTCTGCCCCGCAGACGCCGGGCCGGGACCCCTATGCCGATACCCGGGTGGTGGGGCTGCCTTCCGAAGAAAGTCTGCTGGGGCGCCGGGAGCCGGATGCAGTGGACGAACTCGTGGATACATTGACCGGCAAAATCCGACTGACGCCCCAGGCGCCGGAGCATAGCGGCTTTACCCAGGACCTGAGCGGCGGCGCAGCGGCTCCGGCTCATAGCGGCTTTACCCAGGATCTGGGTGGCGGCGCACAGGCATCCACCGGGTTCACCCAGAATCTGGCGGGAGGAGAACCGGCCGAACCGGGTACGGCGTCCTTTGTGCACGACATTGCCCAGGCCATCAATACGGGCACCGCGCCGGAAGGAACTGCCCGCTTTGATACGGCAGCCGCCCGCCTGACGGAGTCGCTGGCGGATGCGGCAGAGGAGGAAGAACGCCGCGGCCGCAGACGGGCCAAACGCCTGGCCAAGAATATGATGCGGCTGGGCGGCAAACCGGAGGATGAGCAGGCGGATTCCGCAGCACAGCCTTTTGAGACGGCGGAGATCCCGCCCATCCGCCACCATGAGTATGAGCGCGCCGAGGACGCCCCGGTGGTGCGCCGGGAACTGAGCCAGCAGGTGCTTTATTACACTACGGCCACTTTTGCCACGGCAGCCATCACGGTGGTGTTGCTGGTGCTGGGGTTGATGGCGGCGGCTCTGCCGTCGCTGCCCGGTCCGCTGGCCGACCCCACCGTCTATCCGGCGGTGGTGCTTGTTCTGCTGCTGGCGGCGGGAGGTCTGTGCTGGCGCACCGTGGTTTCCGGTGTGGTGGGACTGGCCAAACGGGCCACGCCTGACAGTCTGGCGGTACTTCCTCTGCTGGGGGCTGCCATACAGTGTGTGGCGCTGCTCATCGCAGGCAACTATACTTCCGACGTGACGCTGATGGCCGGTCCGGCGGTGCTGGTCCTCTGCCTGAACACCATCGGCAAACGTATGAATGCCTGCACCATGCAGGAAAACTTCCGTCTGGTCAGCGCAAAGGTGGAACATTCGGTGGCCTATCGGCTGAAGGATGCCGGCGCACTGCGCGCCGTGACCACCGGTCTGGCGGAGCCGCATCCCAATGTGCTCATTAACCGCCCGACGCAGATCTTCCGCAGTTTCCTGCGCAACAGCACGGCAGCGGGCACCAGCGACAAAAATCAGCAGCAGTTTGCCTGGCTGGCCGGTGTCTGCGCACTGGTGGCCATGCTGATCACGCTGATCCGTACCAAGGACAGCGCCTCGGCCATGATGGTTCTGGCGGCGGTGCTCTGCCTGGGCGCTCCTTTGGCAGGGACGCTTCTGTCGGCACTGCCTGCCCGCATGATGCAGCGCAGCGCTGCGCAGGTGGGCGCCGTGGTGCCCGGCTGGCGGGATATCCGTCAGCTCGGCCGCATCAACGTCATTCAGGTCACGGCCCGGGATCTTTTCCCCACCGGCTGTGTGACGCTTTCCGGTATCAAGCCGGTCAAACCGGAACACATCGATCTGGCCATCGTCTATGCCGCCTCCATCCTGGCGGAAGCCGGGCCCACGCTGCGGGAGGTATTCCTGGGCATGCTGGGCGAAAACCGCAATCTGCTTGCGGAAGTGGAGGACCGGGAGACAGTCTACGGCAAGGGTTATGTGGGCTGGATCAACAAACGCCGGGTGCTGGTGGGCAACCGTGCCCTCATGCAGGATTACGGCGTTAAAGTTCCCAGTCTGGAATATGAACAGCACCATACCGTCAACCAGCGCCGGGTCATCTACCTGGCGGTATCCGGCAAGATGTTTGCCATGTTCCAGGTGGCCTATCAGCGCGACCCCGATACCGCTGTGGTGCTGGAAAGCCTGCGCCGCACGGGACTTTCTCTCGTGGTGGACTGTGATGACTTCAACTGCGATGTACAGCTGCTGGAAGCGGCATACAGCCTGCCCGCCGGTTCGGTCAAGGTGCTGAACGCGGCAGAACGCAAGACGCTGGACCCGGCCGTGGCCTGGCTGCCGGAAAGCGAGGGCAACATGCTCCATCTGGGCAGCTTTGCCAGCTTTGTGGGCGGCCTGGAGGCTGCCGCCGGTGCCGCGGAGGGAGAACACAAGGCGTCTGTCTTCGTGACGGCCGCAGCACTGTTCGGCTGTGCGCTGGGCGTGCTGCTCTCGCTGACCGGCGGACTTATTACCCTGCCGCTGGCGGCCTTTGTGCTGTATCAGGCGGTCTGGTGCGTGCTGGCACTGATCTTCCCGCTGCTGCAGCGGTATTGAGGCAAAGGGGCTGAAGCCCCAAACATGGAAAGGGGCTTTGGACGTGTATCGTACCCGGGAAAAACAGATGTCCATCTATGATTTCCTGCCGCCGTATCACGGCGAACTCAGCGGCCGCAACCGCTGGATGCTGCTGGCGGATGCCATCGACTGGGACCAGTTTGAGAAATCCTACAGTGAGCTGTTCGCCCCGGGGGGCAAGGCGGCTATCTCGGCGCGGATCGCGCTGGGCTGCCGGATCATCCAGCTGCACTACCGGGTATCGGACCGGGAGGTCGTGTCTCTGGTGCAGGAAAGTCCCTACCTGCAATATTTTCTGGGAATGGAATCATTCACCGACCAAATGCCGTTTTCGGCCCGCACGGTGGCCCGGTTCCGGGCACGGATCCCCGACAGGGCCGTGCGTCCGGCGGTGAAACTGCTGCGCAGTTTCCGCTGAACACAATCATGATGAATATAGAGGTTTTATGGAATTCTTTCTGGATGCGCTGCGGGATGCATTGACCGACAGCGTCAAAATGCTGCCGTTTCTTTATCTGGCGTACCTGCTGATCGAATGGCTGGAACGCCATCACGGCGACCGCATCGAGGCGGCGCTGGCCGGCGGCGGACGCTGGGGCTTTGTGCCGGGTTCTCTGTTGGGCTGTATCCCCCAGTGTGGATTCAGCGCGGTGGCTTCCAACCTGTATGCCAGCCGGGTCATCACCCCTGGCACACTGCTGGCGGTCTTTATCGCCACCAGTGATGAAGCCGTGCCGCTGCTGGCGGCAGAGCCGTCCCAGTGGCCCAGTCTGGTGGCCTTGCTGGTCTGCAAGGCAGGCTTCGGTATGGTGGGCGGGGCCTTGCTGGATATTCCGCTGCGGCATGTGCTGCCCAAGTCCCTGTACGGCGGTTACGCCGGTCACGCAGATGAGGTGGACTGCCATGAAGAGCACGAAGAGCACAGCGGCATCTGGCTGGCGGCTCTGCGTCACACGCTGGAGATCTTTGTCTTTATTCTGCTGTTCAGTCTGCTGATCGGCCTTGTTTTTGCTTCGGTGGGGGAGGACGCTATCAGCTCGGCTTTGGCCGGTATGGGCATCTTCCAGCCCATGCTCACCGCACTGGTGGGCCTTGTACCCAACTGTGCTGCCAGCGTACTGCTGGCCCAGCTCTATATGGAGGGGGCAATCTCCTTCGGCAGCCTGTTTGCCGGCCTGACGGCCGGTGCCGGTGTGGGCCTGGCAGTGCTGTGGCGGGTCAACCCCAGCTGGAAACAGAATCTGTTCATGACCGGTCTTCTGTGGGCGGTCGGCGCGGTGGCCGGCATGCTTCTGCAGGTGGTCGTTCTATAAAAACTGCCCGCAGCCGCGGGAAACAAAAGATTCGGGAGGAAACAGCTATGCAGTATACCATCGAAAATGACATCCTGCGCCTGACAGTGGATTCCCTGGGCGCCGAGGTGGTCAGTGTCATTCACAAACCCACCGGTGCGGAGATGATCTGGAGCGGCGATCCCGCAGTCTGGGGACGTCACGCGCCGATTCTGTTCCCCTACACCGGCAAACTGACCGGCGGCAAGATGATCGCCAAAGGGGTGGAATACCAGGGCGCTCAGCATGGATTTGCCCGGGATGTAGAGCACACGATGACCCGCCAGACCGACGACACCCTGGAATTTGAGCTGCACGCCAATGCCCAGACGCTGCCCAAGTGGCCCTATGCCTTTGTGCTGCGCTCCACCTTTGTGCTGGAGGGGGAGACTGTCCACCACACCCTCTGTGTGGAGAATCCTGTGGAGGAACAGCTGCGTTTCGGCATCGGGTATCATCCGGCTTTTGCACTGCCCTTTGATGACCGTCACACCACCGAGGATTACGAGATCCGCTTTGACGGCATTGAATCTCCCCTGTGTGTCAGCGCTATGCCCAATGGTCTGCTCAGCGGCAAGAGCTACTATCTGGCCCGCAACGTGGAGGCCATTCCGCTGACCGATGATCTGTTCGATAACGACAGCCACTGTATGGTGAATCTGCGCAGCCAGCATGTCTCCATCGTGGAGAAGGATACCGGCCGCAGCGTGATCTGCGACGTGGAGGGGTATCCGTATGTGCTGATCTGGTCGGCTCTGAAAAAACCGCTCCATTTCGTCTGTATCGAACCCTGGCACAGCCTGCCCGGGGAAGAGGACGGTCCGCTGGAATGGGAGCAGCGTCCCTGTGCGGCGTCGCTCAAGCGGGGCGAGAGCTGGTCCACCACCCTGTCCACGACTTTCGTGCGCTGAGGAGTTCTCATGCAAGGATTTGCTGCGATCCGTCGTAATCGCTGGCCGCTGACCGGCGCGCTCTTGGGCGCGCTGGTCTTTGTGGCTTTATACGGGGTACGGGTGCTGGACCCCACCTGCGTGGACTGGATTTTGAATAACCCCAGCCCCGATCCCTCCCAGCATTATCTGGGGTGGGCCTTCTTCCGCCGGAGCACGGTGCGCCCGCCCTATCTGGGCGCCAACTACAGCGCCATCTATCCCTACCGTACCAGCATCCTGTTCACCGATTCCATCCCGCTGCTGGCGCTGCTGTTCAAATGTCTCAGCCCCATTCTGCCGGATCGGTTCCAGTATTTCGGGTGGTGGGGTCTGGCTTGCTATGCCCTGCAGGGCGGGCTGGCCCAGGCCATCCTGGCCCGGCTGGGCGGTGTGCGCAAAGAGCAGACTGCCCGTGGCTGGGCCACGGTGGCGGGGGCCGGGATTGTTGTGCTGTTCCCGGCGTTGACCATGCGGATGTTCGCCCATACGGCGCTGGCCGCCAACTGGCTGATTCTGCTGGCGGTATGGCTCTGGCTGCAAAGTGATCGTCTGTTGCCCACCACCCATCGCGCTTGCCTGGTCTGGGCGGGTATGGGTATCCTCTGTGCGGGAATTCATCTGTACTATCTGCCCATGGTCGGCATTGTCCTGGTAGGGTATGCGGTTCGCCGCGGCCTGCAAAAGCGCGGGGCGGCCGCCGTGCTGCTGCCGGTGCTCTGCTTCTGCGCGGCGGCTGGCGCCGAACTGGTCATTCTGGGCGCTTTTGCGGCCAATTTCGCGGGGTATTCCAACGGCTATCTCAGTGGTGCCGATCTGCTCAATCTGGTGGTGCCGGGGATCGAGGCCAGCTGGGAACAGAATGTCTACATCGGCCTCGGTGCGGTGGCGGTTCTGGTGCTGGCGGCTGTCAGCCTGGTGGTGGCCTGCGTGCGGGGCAAAATCCGCTTTGGGGCGTTCTGCCGCCGCCATGGCGGCTGGATGTTCGCCGGCACAGCGGTGCTGGTCCTGGATGCGGTCGCTGCCATGGGCAACACCCTCACTCTGGGCGGTCACACACTGGGCACCATCCCCATTCCCCAGGCGCTGATGGACTTCTGGGCCATGTTTTCTTCCTGTGCGCGGCTGGCCTGGCTGGCAGGGCTTTTGCTGGCGTTGCTGGCCTGCGGTGTGGTGCTGCGGCTCTGGAACGGCCGCGCGGCGGTGATCCTGCTGGCGGCTGGCGCACTTCTCCAGGGATACGGCCAGCGGGAGGAACTGGCAAACCGGTTCAGCCGTTACCACGACGCTGAAACCTATACGAACCAGACCATCCTGACCGATCCTGCCTGGGAGACGCTGGGCGAGCAGGGCAAGTTCAGCCATCTGGCCTTTGTGAGCTTCGACTTTGAACACGATGAGTTCTGGGATCTTGCCGCTTTTGCGGCGGACCATGGCTGGACGTCCAACAGCTTCTACATGGGCCATATGGACGGCAACCTGGCGGCGGTGACGCTGGCCGGGGAGATGAACACCCTTTCTCCCGACACGCTGTACGTTTTTATCGATGAGGATGAGCTGGCACGGGACTCCTTCGGGCTGCACTATTACCGGCTCGACGGTGTTCTGATCGGCAGTGTGGAACCACTGGACCTGACGGAAGACCCGGTGCCCGCGGCAGATGCCCACGAGGTGGATCTGAGTCTTTCCGATGTGAGCAATGGTTCCGTCACCGGGGAGGGCGTGGAGCTGAGCAGCGGCGGCGAAATGATGACGGATGCCTGGATGCTCTTCCCGGGAACCTATCAGGTGACGCTCACCGGGAGCGGTTTTGACCACAGCTATATTTACGCGCGCCATGGACTCATCAACCAGGAAACTTATAAGCTGGACATTGAGTTCATCGGGATCGACCCCGGAAAGATGGTTTTCACGTTCTCCACCGGGGAGCCGCTGTACTATTGGCGCACGGCGGTGCACACGCTGGATGATACGCCCGTCACCATCACCAGTATTACGGTGGAAAAGACGGGCTGACGCCGGTTTGTGGTGTGGTTATCCTTGACAAACATGGGGCTTTCTGCGTACAATGAAAGTGCCATGGGGGAGTAATTCCGCACTGCATGGTGCGCGGCGTGTTCGCCATACCCGGCCACCCGGCCCGGACCGCCGGAACAAAGGAATGAGACTCATGCACAGGCTTACCCTGTGCATGAGTTTTTTTATTACCCACCGGAAAGGAGCGACCCGCGATGAAACAGGCATACACTCAATCCGTTGCCGAACTCTTGCGGCAGCTGGACGCTTCGGAACAGGGGCTTTCCACGCAGCAGGCAGAAGCGCGTCTGCAGCAATACGGCCCCAATAAGCTGCGCGGTGTGCCCAAACCCACACTGATGCAGCGGTTTGCGGCGCAGCTCAAGGACCCCATGCTGCTGATCCTGCTGGCGGCGGCGGTGGTCTCGGGCGTGACGGATTTCCTCGCTGGAGAAAATTTTGCAGAAGCGGCAATCATCCTCATTGTGGTACTGCTCAATGCGGTGCTTGGTGTGGTGCAGGAGAGTAAGGCCGAGGCGGCCATCGAAGCACTGCAGACCATGACGGCAGCCACCTGCAAGGTGCTGCGGGACGGGCATCAGAGGGTGCTGCACAGCGAGGAGCTGGTCCCTGGCGATGTGGTCGTGCTGGAAGCGGGGGACAGTGTCCCGGCGGATGGACGTCTGCTGGAGAGCGCCAGCCTCAAGATTGAGGAGGCAGCGCTGACAGGAGAGAGCGTGCCGGTTACCAAGGCGGTGCAGTTGCTGGGGTTGGCGCCCGGGCAGGGGGAAGTGCCGTTGGCAGACCGCAAAAATATGTGCTATATGGGTTCAACGGTGGTCTACGGCCGGGGGCGGGCAGTCATCACAGCTACCGGTATGCAGACCGAGATGGGCAAGATTGCGGGGGCACTCTCCGGAACCGGGGAAGAACAGACCCCGCTGCAGCGTCGGCTGGATGAACTGGGGCGCACTCTTTCCAAGCTGGTGCTTGCCATCTGCGTATTCATCTTTGTGTTTGACCTGGTTGTTGCGGGCTCCTTCACGCTGCAAAGCGTGCTCTCCACCTTTATGGTGGCGGTCTCGCTGGCGGTGGCAGCCATCCCGGAAGGCCTGGCCACTGTGGTGACGGTGGTCCTCTCCATCGGAGTCACCAACATGAGCCGCCGTAAGGCGGTCATCCGGCGGCTGACGGCGGTGGAGACGCTGGGCTGTACCCAGGTCATCTGTACCGATAAAACCGGTACGCTGACGCAGAACCGGATGACGGTGGTGGAACACCAGGGAGATATAGTTCCGCTGGCCACGGCGATGGCTCTTTGCAGTGATGCGGCTCTGAACGACGATGGCCGTGCCGAGGGCGAACCCACCGAGGCGGCTCTGGTGGACTTCGCCGCTGCAGAAGGATTGCCCAAGGACAGGCTGGAGGCAGCACAGCCCCGGGTAGGGGAAGCTCCCTTTGACTCCGGGCGCAAGATGATGTCTACCATACACCGGGGGGCAGACGGCTTTATCCAGTACACCAAGGGGGCGCCCGACGTAGTGCTGGATCGCTGCACGGCCTACCGGGAAAACGGTACGGTCTATACCATGACGCCCGAAAAACGCCGGGAGTTTCTGGAAAAAAATAAAGCGATGGCAGACCGGGCGCTGCGGGTGCTGGCGGCGGCAGAACGGCACTGGGGGCAGAAGCCGGCGTCCGAGGCTCCGGAAATGCTGGAACAGGACCTATGCTTCCTGGGACTGACCGGTATGATCGACCCGGTGAGGCCGGAGGTCATGGATGCCATCGCGGAATGCCGCCGGGCGGGGATCCGTCCCGTGATGATTACCGGTGACCATAAGGACACCGCTGTGGCCATCGCCCGCCAGCTGCAGATTCTGGACGATGCCTCCCAGGCAGTGACCGGCGCGGAACTGGATACCCTCTCCGACGAGGAGCTGGCGCAAGCCGTGACCTGCTACACCGTCTATGCCCGGGTGCAGCCGGAACATAAAACCCGTATTGTGGCTGCCTGGCGCCGCCGCGGTGCCGTGACGGCCATGTCGGGAGACGGGGTCAACGACGCTCCCTCCCTGAAGATGGCGGATATCGGCATCGGCATGGGTGTCACCGGCACCGATGTGACCAAAAATGTGGCCGATATGGTGTTGGCGGATGACAATTTCGCCACCATTGTGGCGGCGGTAGAGGAAGGCCGCCGCATCTACGACAACATCCGCAAGTCCATCCAGTTCCTGCTGGCGTCCAACATGAGCGAAGTGCTGGGGGTGTTCGGGGCCACCCTGCTGGGCTTTACGCTGCTCAACCCGGTGCATCTCCTCTTCATCAACCTGATCACCGACTGTTTCCCGGCACTGGCACTGGGCATGGAACCCGGTGAGCCGGACACTATGTCCCGGCCACCCCGCCGTACTTCCGACGGCATCTTCGCCGGTGGGCTGGGAACGGATATTGCCTACCAGGGCGTTCTCATTGCGGGAATCACCATGCTGTCCTATATTCTGGGCCACTGCATCGAGGCAGGAGCGCTGGAAATGCCCCGGGACGTCAGTCCCGACGGTATGACCATGGCGTTCCTGACCATGAGCATGTGCGAAATCTTCCACAGTTTCAATCTGCGCAGCCAGCGCAAGAGTGTATTCTCTCTGCATACCCATAACTTTATGCTGTGGGGAGCGATGCTGGGCAGTTTGCTGCTGACCACCGCCGTGCTGGAAATCCCGGTGCTGGCCAGGATGTTCGGCTTTACGCCGGTATCGCTGCCGGAATACCTGTTGGCCCTGGCCCTGGCGGTGCTGGTGATTCCCATTGTGGAACTGGTCAAGTGGATCCAGCGCCGCCGCGCGGCCTGATAAAAAAGCGGCACCCGTTTAGGGCGCCGCTTTGGTGTTTTTATAAAGGATCAGGGGTCACGGCAGGAAGTTGGCTGCCACCGGGGCCAGCACTGCGGTCAGCACACCGGCCACCGCGATGGCCAGTCCGCTGATGGCGCCTTCCACCTCGCCCATCTCCAGGGCCTTGCTGGTGCCCACCGCATGGGCGGAGGTGCCCAGAGCCAACCCCTTGGCGATGGGGTGGGTGATATGACAAACTTTGCAGACGGTCTCCGCCAGCAGGCTGCCGGCGATGCCGGTCAGGATGATGACGGCGCCCGCCAGAGCGGCCGTGCCGCCCAGTGTTGCGGCAATATCCATACCGATGGCGGTCGTCACCGACTTGGGCAGAAGTGTAACGGCGTTGGCATGGGCCATTTTCAGTACGTGAGCCATGACCAGGACGCTGCCCAGGCTGGTGATGACACCGGCCAGAATCGCCGCCAGGATGGCGCCCACGTTTTTCTCCAGCAGATCCCATTTCTCATACAGAGGAATAGCCAGGCTGACGGTGGCAGGGGCCAGCAGCCAGTTGACCGGGGCGGCGCTGGCACTGTAGTCGGCGTAAGGGATGGCAAAACAGCGCAGGAAAACGATCATGAAGATGCTGCCCATCAACAGGGGGTTAAAGATGGCCAGCCGGGTTTTGCGATTGATCAGAACACCAAGGGCATAGGCGGCCAGCGTGGCAAAAACGCCCCAGCTGCCGCAATTCTGCAGGAATTCACTCATGACTTTCCACCTCCTGGCCGGCAGTACAATGTTGGGCCACCAGACCGGTCACCGCCATGACCAAAGCTGTGATGGGAATGATGGCAATTACCACCGGCACAAAGACATCCGCCAACTGGCTGCCCAGTTCCATGACACCGCTGGCCGCCGGCACGAACAGCAGCGGGAAGATGCCGGTCAGGAACAGACCGGTCTCCCGTACCTGTTCCAGTCTGAGCAATCGGAGCTTCAGCGCGGCAACCATCAGCAGCAGGCCGTAGACGCTGGCCGGGATGGGCAGCGGCAGCACGGCAGCCAACGCTTCCCCCAGCAGGCAGAAGCCCACGATCCGGGCAAATTGAAACACGAACTTCATATACGATCCCTCTTTATGCTAGAATGCTGACTCATCATACCACTTCTTGTCAGATCATACAATTACCAGAACAAAATTTTGTGAAAAAATTCCTATACTTGTATTTTGCCGCGGAGTGTGGTATACTAACCCAAAACCAAGTTGGGAATGCGAAAAGAGGTTTTGACATGTCTTTGCTGAAGAAACTGGCCGGTCTGGCCGTGGGTGCCGCTGCTGTGGGCGCCGCTGTGTATGTGCTGCAGAAGCGCGAGCACGGCGAGGAGTACGAGCATATTGTGGGCCCGGCGGACGAGGTTGAAACCGACGCCGAGCCCGAAGACGATGCGTCTGCCGAGGCTGAACAGGCCCCTGCCGCCGCGTCCCCGGAGACTGATGCCGTATACCAGCCGCCCATGGCTGCCCATCCCGTGCAGACCGGCGACGATACCCCCAATGCAAACCCGGTGGAACTGGGTGCTGTGGAGGTCCCCAAGACGGCAGACGGTAAGTACGACGCTACCAAGATCGCGGATCCCGCGGACTTTGGCGATTGGGACGAACAGGGCTGCAAGGGTTGATAAACCGAACGCTTCAGGCGCATCTTTGTGAAGGCAAAGGTGCGCCTTTTGCATTATTTTGGATTCAATTGAATAAAAATGCGCTTTACAACTTTATTGCACTAAAGTATAATACACTTATATGTGCGAGAGGCAGGGAATTGACAATGGAAATCCAGCTGCAGAATTTTACCCCCGCGGAGCAGGCGACCTTCCGGCTGCGGGCTTTGTACGAGCAGGCGGGCTACCGCAAATACCGGTGCTCCCGGTTTGAGGAGTATGCGCTGTATCAGGAATACCGGCGATTTTTGCCGGATGCCCAGGTGGTGACCTTTACCGATCTGGACGGCAAACTGCGGGCCATCAAACCGGATGTGACGCTGTCCATCGCCAAGACAGCCCAGCCGGCGCCCGGTGAATGCAAACGCTTCTATTATAATGAGGAGGTCTGCCGTCCCAGCCGGGAAAGCCACACCTTCCAGACCATACACCAGATGGGACTGGAATGTATGGGCGCGGTGGATGCGGCGGCCCAGGCAGAGGTCGTGCGGCTGGCGCTGCAAAGTCTGGCGGCGCTGGAGGTCCCCACGGTGCTGGAGGTCAGCCACATGGGCTTTGTGACCGGCCTGCTGGATGCGCTGAAGGTGCCGGAGGAATCCCGCGGCCGGCTTCTGGAATTGCTCAACGAGAAAAATGCCCATGAATTGGATGCTGCTGCACGGGCCGCTGGATTGACCGAGGAGGGAGCCGAGGCGTTGTGCGGCTTGCTGCAGCTCCATGGCCCCTTGGGGGCTACGCTGACGGCTGCCCGGAATTGCTGCCGCAGTGATGCCCAGCGGGCGGCGCTGGAAGAACTGCAGGCGCTGCAGAACCGGTTGGGAGAAGACGGCCGCGGCACGATGCTGGACCTGAGCATGGCCGATGAGATGGAATATTACAATGGCCTGGTCTTTACCGGTTATGTGGCCGGTGTGCCCCGTGCGGTGCTCAAGGGTGGCCGGTATGACTATCTGATGCAGCGTTTCACGCCGGGAGCCAACGCCATCGGTTTTGCCATCTATCTGGATGAGCTGGAACGGCTGACGGCACAGAGCGGGGAAGACCGGCCCGGCAGCGAAAAGGTCTGGCTCAACATTGCGCTGCCCAAGGGCCGCCTGGGCGATAAGGCCTATAAACTGTTGGCGGAGGCAGGCTACCGTGCCAATGAGGATTACAACGACACCCGCAAGCTGGTGGTGGAAAACCCCGAGGCCGGGGTGCGGTACTTCCTCGTCAAACCCAGCGACGTGGCCATCTATGTGGAGCATGGCGCGGCGGATATTGGTATCGTAGGCAAAGACATCCTGGCCGAATCCGATGCCGACGTCTACGAACTGCTGGATACCGGCATGGGCAAATGCCGGATGTGCGTGGCAGGCCCCAAAGACTTTGCAGATGACGAGAGCCGGGCGCTGCGGGTGGCCACCAAGTTTGTAAACATCGCCCGGGACCATTACGAGCGTTGCGGCCGGGATATTGACATCATCAAACTCAACGGTTCCATCGAGCTGGCACCAATTCTGGGGCTGTCCGACGTCATCGTGGATATCGTGGAGACCGGCACTACCCTGCGGGAAAACAATCTGGCCGTCATCGAGGAATTCATGCCCATTTCCGCCCGGTTTATTGCCAACAAAGCCAGCTATAAGTTCAAATATCAGCAGATGAGCACACTGCTCAACAAGATGAAGGAGGCTCTTGCCCAATGATCCGCCTGTATGATTTTGACAAAGTCAAACCTGAGGAAATTCTCAACCGCGACATCCGTGCCGAAGCGGACGTGGAGGCCACGGTGGATGCCATCATTGCCGATGTGCGCGCCCGGGGGGACGCTGCCCTGATCGAGTATGCGGCCAAGTTCGACCATGCGGAGCTGCAGTCGGTGCAGGTCACCCAGCAGGAGATTGACGAGGCTTTCGCGGAACTGGACGCCCAGGATCCCGAATTCATCACGACCCTGAAAATGGCGGCGGAGAATATCCGGCATTTCCATGAGCAGCAGCTTCACAAGAACTTTATCCTGACCGACAAGCCCGGCGTGGTGCTGGGACAGAAATACACCCCCATCCAGCGGGCGGGCGTCTATGTGCCGGGGGGCACGGCGGCCTATCCTTCCACCGTGCTGATGGATGTGATCCCTGCCAAAGTGGCAGGCGTCAAACAGATCGTCATGACCACGCCGGCGGGCCCCGGCGGCAAGGTGAACCCCGGCATTCTGGCGGCGGCGGTCATCGCAGGCATCGATAAGATCTTCAAGAGCGGCGGAGCCCAGGCGGTGGCGGCCCTGGCTTACGGCACTGAGAGCGTGCCCGCTGTGGATAAGATCGTTGGCCCCGGCAATATCTATGTGGCCACGGCCAAACGGAAGGTTTTTGGCAAGGTGGGCATCGATATGATCGCCGGCCCGTCGGAGATCCTGGTGCTGGCGGACGGCAGCTGCAACCCGGCCTGGGTGGCGGCGGACATGCTCAGCCAGGCAGAACATGACAAACTGGCCACACCGGTGCTGGTCACCGACAGTTGGGAGCTGGCCAAGGCGGTCCAGGCGGAACTGGAAGTTCAGATCCCGCAGCTGGCCCGCGCAGCCATTGCCCGGGCCAGCGTGGACACCAACGGCAAGATCATCGTCACCGATGATATGAACAAGGCCATCGAGGCGGTCAACATCATCGCGCCGGAGCATCTGGAAATCTGTGTGGACGATCCTTTTGCAGTACTGGGCCGCATCGAAAACGCCGGCAGCATCTTCCTGGGCAAGAATGTGCCGGAAGCGCTGGGCGACTACTTTGCCGGTCCCAACCACACGCTGCCTACCAGTGGTACGGCCCGGTTCAGCAGCCCCCTGGGGGTGGATGATTTCGTGAAGAAGTCCAGCTTCATCTATTATACCCGGGAGGCGCTGGGCCAGGTGGAAAAGCGCATCGCCAACTTTGCGGAGCACGAGGGGCTGCACGCCCACGCCAAAAGTGTGACCATCCGATTTGAGGACCAGTGAGCGGGAGGCGAAAAGGATGAGCCGTTATTTTACCAAAACGCTGGCCGCGCTGGAACCCTATACCCCCGGCGAGCAGCTTAAAATGGACAACCTCGTCAAGCTCAACGCCAATGAAAATCCCTATCCGCCGGCGCCCGGCGTGGCGGCGGCGGTGGCGGCGGCAGTGCCGGGGCTTCGGTTGTATTCCGATCTGACCAACGCCGAACTCAACCGGGCCATTGCCGGGCACTGGGGTGTCCAGCCGGAAAATGTCCTATGCGGCAACGGCAGCGACGAAAACCTGTTGTTGGCGCTGCGGGCTTTCTGCGACGAGGAGACCCCGCTGGCCTTCGCCGACATTACCTACAGTTTTTACCCGGTTCTGTGTGATCTGCTGCATATTCCGCAGCATGTCATTCCTCTGGAGGATGACTTTACCATCGACCTGCACCAATACCACGGACTGCACGAGACCATCGTGATCGCCAATCCCAACGCGCCTACCAGTCTGCTGGCGCCGGTGGATGCCATCGAGGAGGTACTGCGCACCAATCCGGACAACATCGTCATTGTGGACGAGACCTACATAGAATTCGCCCCGGCGGGCTCCACCTGCCTGCCGCTGCTGGCAAAATACGATAATCTGGTTATCACCCATACCTTCTCCAAAACCCACAACCTGGCGGGGGCCCGGCTGGGCTTCTGTCTGGCCCGGCCGGAACTCATCGCCGATATGAACCGGGTCAAGTTCAGCTACAGTCCCTATAACGTCAATTCTCTGACCCAGGCGGCAGGTACTGCGGCTATCCGGGACGAAGCGTACTTCCGCCAGGTCACTCAAAAAGTCCTGGCCACCCGCGCCGATACCACCGAAAAGCTGCGGGTACGGGGCTTTACCGTGCTGGATTCTGCCACCAATTTCCTGTTTGTCACCACCGACCGGATGCCCTGCCGGGAAATTTTTGAGAAACTGCGGGAACGGGGCATCCTGATCCGTTATTTCAGCGCTCCGCGCATCGACAACTGGCTGCGCATCACCATCGGCACGCCGGAACAGATGGAGCGCTTCTTCGCGGCGCTGGATGAAATCCTGCCCCGGAGCTGAGATGTAGAAGAGGAGGGAAAGTCATGATTGCCATTGTGGATTACGGCGTGGGCAACCTGTTCAGCCTGTCGTCCAGCGTACAGAGTCTGGGGGCCGAGGTGCGCGTCACCGGCAAAGCAGAGGACCTGCGTGCGGCCAGTCACATCCTGCTGCCCGGCGTAGGGGCCTTTGCCGATGCCATGGCCAAGCTGGAGGCCACCGGCCTGGTTCCGGTTCTGAAAGAAGAGGTACAGCACAAGCCGCTGCTGGGCATCTGCCTGGGCATGCAGCTGCTCTTTGAAAAGAGTTACGAATACGGCGAACATGCCGGCCTGGGACTGATTCCCGGTTCGGTCTGCCCGCTGGCCGACGATCTGAAAGACCCGAGTTTGAAGGTGCCGCACATCGGCTGGAACGCGCTGGACATTGTACCGGGCCGGGAAAACGATCCGCTGTTCCGGTATGTGAAAAACGGGGAGTACGTCTACTACGTCCACAGCTACTACGCCAAGGACTGCGCGGCCTCCACCCTGGCCACCAGCGAGTACAGCATTCCCGTTACGGGTGCGGTGCGCAGCGGCCATGTATACGGCACCCAGTTCCACCCCGAAAAATCCGGCGACACCGGCCTGCGCCTGCTCAAGGCGTTTGCAGAACTGTAAGGAGGGGACGGTATGAAACTCTATCCCGCCATTGATCTGCGCGGCGGTCAGGCCGTGCGGCTCTATCAGGGTGATTACGATCAGATGACCGTTTACAACGCGGATCCGGTGGCCCAGGCCCGGTCCTTCATCGAAGCCGGCGCCCAGTACCTCCATGTGGTGGATCTGGACGGCGCCAAGGACGATACCACCGCCAACCTGCAGACCATTGCGGCCATTGCCGGACAGGGCGGCCTCCGGATCGAGGTGGGCGGCGGTATCCGGGACGAGGAACGCATCCGGCGCTATCTGGATCTCGGCGTCGATCGCTGCATCCTCGGAACCATTGCGGTCAAGGATTTTGCCTTCACCGAAAGGATGGCCCGGATCTACGGCTCCCGCATTGCCGTGGGGGTGGACATGAAACAGGGATATGTGGCGGTCAACGGCTGGAAGGAAGTCACCCCCGAGCCGGGTGTGGATTTCTGCCGCCGCTGCGCCGATGCCGGCGTGAAGGCCATCATCGCCACCGATATCTCCCGGGACGGCACCATGCAGGGGACCAACCTGGATCTTTACCGGGAACTGCTGACGATCCCCGGCATCGAAGTCACGGCCTCCGGCGGCATCGCCCGCATGGAGGAACTGGCCGAACTGCAGGCCATGGGCTGCCATGCGGCCATTTTGGGAAAATCCATCTACACAGGCGCCATCGACCTGGCTGAGGCCGTGCGCCGCTATCAGGACTGAGGAGGGCGCAGCATGATTACCAAACGCATCATTCCCTGTCTGGACGTCAAAAACGGCCGTGTGGTCAAGGGGGTCAACTTTGAGGGGCTGCAGGATATGGCCGACCCCGTGGAGATGGCCCGGTATTACAACGAATCCGGCGCTGACGAACTGGTGTTTTACGACATCACCGCCAGCGTGGAGGGGCGCACCCTCTTTACCGATATTCTGCGCCGGGTGGCCAGCCAGATCTTTATCCCGCTGACGGTGGGCGGCGGCATCCGCACGCTGGAGGATTTTGACCGGGTCCTCAAATGCGGCGCCGACAAGGTCAGCGTCAACTCCGGTGCTATCGCCAACCCCGGGATCATCCCCGCAGCGGCTCAGAAGTACGGCAATCAGTGCGTGGTACTCTCGGCAGACATCAAACGGGTGGACGGCCGATTCATGCTCTTTGCCAAGGGCGGCCGGGAAAATACCGGCATCGATGCCCTGGACTGGCTGGAGCAGGGGGTGAAGAACGGCGCCGGGGAACTGGTGGTCAACTCCATCGATACCGACGGCGTCAAGAACGGCTTTGACCTGGAACTGCTGGATGCGGTGGCGGCCCGCTGTGCGGTGCCCATCATCGCCTCGGGCGGTGCAGGCCGCAAGGAGGATTTCCTGGAGCTGTTCCGCAATCACCCGGCGGTGGATGCGGGGCTGGCAGCCTCCATCTTCCACACCAAGCAGGTGGAAATCCGGGATCTCAAAGGCTATCTGCGCGAAAACGGTGTGGAAATGCGGCTTTGACCCCTTGCCAAACGCGGCGAAAACAGGTACACTATACATATATTTTCGTTGGGCGGGCAGTGCCATGAGTGCGGCCCGCACCAACCGTTATTGAGCAGGAGGTTTCTCAAGATGGAAATCACCCAGAATTCCCAATCGCTCCACTTCAATTCCCACGGGCTGATTCCGGCCATCGTGCAGGATCACTATACCAAAGAGGTGCTGACTCTCGCCTATATGAATGCCGAGACGCTGGCGCTGACCATCGCGGAGGGCCGCACGGTGTTCTGGTCCCGCAGCCGTCAGGAGATCTGGCGCAAGGGCGAGACGTCCGGCAACGTGCAGCGGGTCGTCTCCATCACGGCGGACTGCGACAAGGATGCCCTGGTCATCGACGTCATCAAGTCCGGTCCGGCCTGCCATACCGGCGCCGAGAGCTGCTTCTTCAATCCCGTCTATGTGTCGGATGAACTGAAGCAGTTCACCTGGCAGGGGCTGTATGAACTGATCGAGGGGCGCAAGACCGACCCGAAAGAGGGCAGCTACACCAGCTACCTTTTTGACAAGGGCCTGGAAAAGATCCTCAAGAAGGTGGGCGAGGAATCCACCGAAGTCATCATTGCCGGTGCCAAGCGCGACAAAGAGGAGACCATCTTCGAGATCAGTGACCTGGCCTATCACGTGATGGTGCTGATGATCGAACTGGGCATCTCGGTGGAGGATATCACCAAGGAGCTGGAAAAGCGGCATGTCATCGACCACAAAGTAAAGCAGGAAAGGATGCAGTAATATGGCGGGCGAATACCTGAAAAGTTCCGTCCACGTACATTCCAAACTGTGCGACGGCAAAAACACCTTAGAGGAACTGGCAGTCACGGCGTGGCGTGCCGGTCTGCAGACGCTGGGCTTCAGCGGCCACAGCCACACCCCGTGCGATCTGGAGTACTGCATGACCCAGAGCCGCACGGCGCTCTACAAGGCGCAGATCGCCAAGCTCAAGGAGCGCTACGCCGGCAAGCTGGATATCCTCTGCGGACTGGAGTGGGACCTCTTCAGCGACGATAACCCGGCGGATTATGATTACTTTATCGGCAGCTGCCACTACGTCCAGGGTCCCAAGACCGGCAAGTATTACGAGATCGACTGGCGGGAAAGCGACCTGGCCGCCTGCATCGCCGATGACTTTGACGGCGATGGCCTGGCAGTGGTGGAAGCCTACTTTGCCAATGTGGCCAAGGTGGCGGAGAAGAAGCCCACCATCCTGGGCCACTTCGACCTGATCAAAAAGATCAACGGCGACGGCAAGTTCTTCGATGAGCATGACCCGCGCTACAAGGCGGCGGCGGACAGCGCCCTGATGGTGGCGGCCCGCAACCGCTGCGTGTTGGAAGTCAACACCTCGGCGGTCTTCCGCGGCTTCCGCAAGGACTTCTTCCCCTCGGATGAGATCCTCAAGGACTGGCTGGCTCTTTCCGGCAACGTGGTTATCACGGCGGATGCCCACGACGCCAAGGCGCTGACCTTCGGCTACGAGGAAGCAGCGGCCAAGCTCAAGGAACTGGGCTACTCCAAGGTTCAGGTCCTGGGCAAGGATGGCTTCAAAGTCTGCCCGCTGTAACATACGTTCAAAACGAAACACCCCGCATGGATATTTTCCATGCGGGGTGTTTTTGTGTCAGAGCGCCATTTCCTGCCCGTCCAGCACGGCCCGGGTCAGAGAGTCGCCGTTGTAGGTAAGTTCCAGATGAAAAAAAGGGGCCTCTTCGGCCAGCAACCGGAAAAACAGTTTGTCGCCCGGCCAGATGGGCAGATCTGGTACCGCTTCTTTGGGGACCCATTCCAGCGTGCCTTCATTGCAGTCAATCATGCAGCCGGTAAATTCCGTACAGGTGTAGAGATGCATCCGCTCGGCGGGCCAGGGGGAACAGTAAAAGTCCACGATACCGCGATACTGCGGGTTCTGCATCGTCAGACCTGTTTCTTCCCGGACCTCCCGCAGCGCGCAGGTAAGGGCATCCTCTCCGGGCTCAAACTTGCCGCCGACGCCGATCCACTTGTCATGGTTGACATCTTTTTTCTTCTTTACGCGATGGAGCATCAGGTAACAGTCGTTGTGTTCCAGATAGCAAAGGGTGGTCTGCAAAAGATCCATACACAGTCTCCTATACATAAATCGGGTTTTTTAGCAGATACTACCATAAAATCATCCCGGAGGGAAGCAGTATGAAAGCAACAGGAATTGTACGTCGTATCGATGAACTGGGGCGGGTGGTGATCCCCAAGGAGATCCGCCGCACCCAAAGAATCCGCCAGGGCGATACGCTGGAAATCTACACCGCCGCCGACGGGGAGGTCATCTTCAAAAAGTATTCTCCTCTGGTGGAACTGGGGCAGATCTCGGCCATTTACACCGATGTGCTGGCCAAAAGCCTCGGCTGCACGGTGCTGGTCTGCGACCGTACCTGCATTACGGCGGCCTCCGGCACCGGAAAGGGGGATATGATGGGACGGGAAATCTCCACCGAGGTGGAGCATCTCCTGTCCGGGCGGACGGTCTACACGGCGCCGGACAATTCTGCCAAACGCCTGCATTTGTTTGAGCGCGGCGAGCGTCTGATCCTCTGTGCGGCGCCCATTGTGGCTCATGGAGATATTGAGGGCGGCGTCCTGCTGCCCGGCACAGCGCGGGACCCGGCACCCCGCCCGGACACCGTACAGGTGCTGGCTACTGCCGCCAATTTCCTTTCCCGCTGGATGGAGGAATGACCCCTCAGGCGGACTTGTTCATCTGGCGCAGCACCTTGCGGAAGGTGAAGAAGAAGAGCACCGAAGTGAAGAGCACCGCCAATGTGTCGGCCACCGGCTCCGCCATATAGACGGCCCGGGCCTGATCGTCACGGAACAGGACAGGCATCAGATAGATCAGTGGCAGCAGCAGGATGAATTTGCGCATGACCGCCACCAGGATGGATTGCTTGGCCTTGCCCAGGGAGGTAAAGGTCATCTGGCAGGCCATCTGGATACCGAACAGGAAGAGCGCCGCTACGTAGAGGCGCAGGGCGTTGCCGGTGTAGGCGACCAGCTCCCCATCGCTGGTGAACAGGGAGGCGAACGCCTGGGGAAACAGCTCTACCAGAGCCCACAGCAGGCAGGAGTAGAACAGGCTGACCCGCAGCAGCAGGAAAAATGCTTTTTTTACGCGGTCCCGTTTGCCGGCACCATAATTGTAGCTGATGATAGGCTGTGCTCCCTGGCCCAGACCCTGCAGCGGCAGCATGGCGAACTGCATGACGCTGGACAGGATCGTCATGGCGCCTACGGCCAGATCGCCGCCGTATTGCAGCAAAGAAGAGTTGAACGCTACTGAGATCACACTCTCGCTGGCCTGCATGATAAAGGTGGCGGCGCCAAGTGCCACACAGGGCAGCAGTACGGCAGGGGAGAGGCGGATGGTCTCTTTGCGCAGCCGCAGGAAGGTGCGCTTGCCGAAAAGAAAGGCCAGTACCCAGATACAGGAAAGGGCCTGTGACAAGATGGTGGCCAGGGCTGCACCCCGCACCCCCAGGCCGAACCAGAAGATAAAAATGGGATCCAGAATGATGTTGGCTACGGCACCAATAAGCACCGACAGCATGCCCTCCTTGGCAAAGCCCTGGGCGGTGATGAAGGCATTCATGCCCAGCGTCATCTGCACAAAGATGGTGCCCACCGCATAGATATCCATGTAGGCCACCGCGTAGTCTATGGTGTTGGCGCTGGCGCCAAAGGCCAGCAGAAAGGCCCGGTCCCCCAAAAACAGAATCACCGTCAGCACGACCGAGACTACGATCTGCAGGGCGAAGCAGTTGCCCAGGATCACCTCGGCCTTTTCTTTGTTGCCCTGACCCATGGCAATGGTGGCACGGGGGGCGCCGCCATTGCCCACCAAGGCAGCGAAAGCGGAGACAATCATGATCAGCGGCAGGCAGACCCCCACGCCGGTCAGAGCCAGGGCGCCGGTCTCTGGGATGTGGCCGATGTAGATGCGGTCCACGATGTTGTACAGCATGTTGATGAGCTGCGCGGCCACGGTGGGAAGTGCCAGCCGAAGCAGAAGACTGCCAAGAGGGTCGGTGGCGAGGAACGCTTTGTCGTCGGAATGGGTTTGCATCGCAATGGTCCCTTCTTTACATTATAATAAGGTTATAAAGTAGTATAAATCCGGCGCAGGAAGGTGTCAAGGCAGGTCGAAGCCGGGATTGTGTCGAAACTGTTAAACTTGCAAAAAGTTTTGCCAAACCCCTTGACAGAGAAAAAAAGGAGGGTATAATAAATTTAGCACTCAGAGATAAGGAGTGCTAAAACGAATCAAAGGGAAGCACAAAGGAGATGAGCGACATGGCGATGGACGCGCGCAAGCAGCGGATCCTGGAAGCTATTGTTGCCCTGTACGCCAGTGACGGTGAGCCGGTGGGTTCCGGTCTGCTGGCCAACTACTTTGATATGGCGTTGTCCAGCGCCACCCTGCGCAATGAGATGGCGGCGCTGACCAAGCTGGGGCTGCTGGAACAGCCACACACCAGTGCCGGGCGGGTGCCCAGCGCTCAAGGGTATCGTTACTACCTGGATCACCTGATCGACGCTCCGGGCAGCATCCAGCTGCCGGAGGAGGATCGCGAACACATCGACGACCTCTTCGCGGGCATGGATGTGGAGCCCGAAAAACTGGCCCCCGCGGCGGCACGCAGTCTGGCTGATCTGACCGAATGTGCAGCAGCCGTCACCACGCCTCAGGCACCGGACCTTTGCATCGCTCACTTTGAGGTCGTGCAGGTCGGCCGCTATTCGGCAGCGGTGCTGGCCGTCACCAGTGCAGGCGGCGTCCGCACCCGGGTGGCCCGGGTGGACACCGGCCTGACGCGGGACGATGCCGCCAACCTGGCCCAGCTGCTCAACCGGGGACTGACCTTTGTGGCGCCCCAGGATCTGAGCCCGATGCTGACGGCCAGCATGGTGCTGGCAGCAGGGGAGCGGCTGGCACCGGTGGTGCTGGCTGCTCAGGCACTGGTCACCACCGGCCCGCAGGCCTGCCTGCAGGGCGCCCAGTACCTGGCCAAGATGCCCGACGTGCGCGAGAATCTCGGCACGCTGCTGGAGATCTTTTCCGACAACGAGGCAGCCACCGAGCTGCTTCGCCCCGACGGCGGCAAGATCACGGCCACACTGGGCAGTGATCTGGATCCTGCCATGCCGGGGGCCTGCATCGTCAGCAAGCGGTATCTGGCCGGCGGCGGTCTGACCGGTTCGGTGGCGCTGATCGGTTCCACACGGATGGAATACCGGCGGCTGCTGCCGATTCTGGATTATTTCTCCGTCAAGCTGGGACAGAGCATGGCCGGGCAGGGCCAATAAACAGATAAGGAGGACCCGCAATGAGCCACGAGACAGAAAAAGAAAAGAACACGGCGACACAGCCTGAACAGGCTGCCGAGGCCCCCGAGACCGAAGCCAAGGGACAGACCGCAGAAGCGGCTCCCAAGGCGGAAAAGGCCGAAAAGAAAGAAAAGCATCACCACGCGGAAGCGGCGCTGCAGGCCAAACTGGAAGCCAGTGAGAAGAAAAACGCCGAGCTGAAAGATCAGCTGCTGCGCACCGCGGCCGAGTATGATAACTACCGCAAGCGCTCCCAGCGCGAGGCGGACCAGAAATTCAACGACGGCATTTCCCACGCCGTCACCCAGATCCTGGGCATCCTGGATACCCTGGACATGGCCGCCAATGCCGCCTGCAGTGACGAGAACTACAAGAAGGGCGTCATGATGACGCTGGACAAAGCTGCGAAAGCGCTGGAAAATCTCCACATCACCGAGATTGAAGCGCTTTCCAAGCCCTTTGATCCCAACTTCATGAACGCTGTGCAGCAGGTCCCGCCCGCTGAAGGGCAGGAGAGCGGCACCGTGGTTCAGGTGTTCCAGAAGGGCTACAAGATCGGCGACAAGATCATCCGTCATGCAACGGTGGTCGTCGCGGAATAACGCATGAATCGGGCATCGCCCGTTTCAGATAAATAGACATTCACCACATTCAAAGTTCTTTTGAAGGGAGTTTTATAGTATGAGCAAAATCATTGGTATTGACCTTGGCACCACCAACAGCTGTGTTGCCGTTATGGAGGGCGGCGAGCCCGTCGTTATCGCCAACGCCGAGGGCGCGCGCACCACGCCTTCTGTCGTCGGTTTCACCAAGACCGGCGAGCGCCTGGTAGGCCAGGTCGCAAAGCGTCAGGCGATCACCAACCCCGAAAATACCATTTCTTCCATCAAGCGTAAGATGGGTACTGCCGAGAAGGTTCATGCCGGCGGCAAGGATTACACCCCTGAAGAGATCAGCGCCATGATCCTTTCCAAGCTGAAGGCGGATGCCGAAGCTTACCTGGGCGAGCCCGTTACCGAGGCCGTCATCACGGTGCCTGCCTACTTCAACGACAGCCAGCGTCAGGCCACCAAGAACGCCGGCACCATTGCAGGCCTGAACGTCAAGCGTATCATCAACGAGCCCACGGCCGCTTCTCTGGCCTACGGCATCGATAAGGAAGCCGATCAGAAGATCATGGTCTACGACCTGGGCGGCGGCACCTTCGATGTCTCCATCATCGAGATGGGCGACGGCGTTACCGAAGTTCTGGCCACCAACGGTGATACCCACCTGGGCGGCGATGACTTCGACCAGCGCATCATTGACTGGATGGCCGAGGACTTCAAGCGCGAGAACAACATCGACCTGCGTCAGGACAAGATGGCTGCCCAGCGTCTGAAGGAAGCAGCCGAGAAGGCGAAGATCGAGCTGTCCAGCGCCACTTCCACCAACATCAACCTGCCCTTCATCACTGCCGACGCCAACGGCCCCAAGCATCTGGATATGACGCTCACCCGCGCCAAGTTCAATGAGCTGACCGCTGACCTGGTGGACCGCACCATGACCCCTGTCCGCAAGGCTCTGGCCGATGCTGGTCTGAAGGCTTCCGATCTGGCCAAGGTGCTGATGGTCGGTGGTTCCACCCGTATCCCCGCCGTCTACGACGCCGTCAAGAAGGAACTGAACTGCGAGCCGTTCAAGGGCATCAACCCCGATGAATGCGTCGCCGTCGGTGCCGCCATTCAGGGCGGTGTCCTGCAGGGCGATGTCAAGGGCCTGCTGCTCCTGGATGTTACCCCGCTGAGCCTGGGCATTGAGACTCTGGGCGGTGTCTGCACCAAGATCATCGACCGTAACACCACCATCCCCACCAAGAAGAGCCAGATCTTCTCCACCGCTGCGGATAACCAGCCCAGCGTTGAGGTCAACGTCCTGCAGGGCGAGCGTGAGTTCGCCAAGGACAACAAGAGCCTGGGAACCTTCCATCTGGATGGTATTGCTCCGGCGCCCCGTGGTGTGCCGCAGATCGAAGTTACCTTCGATATCGACGCCAACGGTATCGTCCATGTCAGCGCCAAGGATCTGGGCACCGGCAAGGAGCAGAGCATCACGATCACCGCTTCCACCAACATGAGCAAGGACGACATCGACAAGGCTGTCAAGGACGCCGAGCAGTATGCCGCCGAGGACAAGAAGCGCCGTGAGGAAGTGGATATCCGCAACAACGCCGACCAGATGGTGTTCCAGACCGAGAAGGCCATGAACGAGTTCGGCGACAAGATCTCCGCCGAGGAGAAGGGCGACGTGGAGACCAAGCTCTCCGCCCTGAAGGAAGCTCTGAAGACCGGTTCCATCGATGACATCAAGGCCAAGCAGGATGATCTGCAGAAGGCTTTCTACGCCATCAGCGAGAAGGTCTACAAGCAGGCCGCCCAGAACCAGGGTGCGCAGCAGCAGCCCGGTGCCGACAACGGTGCCCAGGGCGGCAGCCAGCCCAAGGATGACGGCGCTGTGGATGCCGACTTCCACGAAGTCTGATACAATCTGAACCCTGAAACAAAGGCCGCCGCCCGGCAAGGCGGCGGCCCTTGCGGGGTTAATGAAAGAAAGCCCAAATAGAGGGGATTGATTCTATGGCAGAAAAACGTGATTACTATGAGGTGCTGGGCCTCGGCAAAAATGCCACCGATGCCGAGATCAAAAGCGCCTACCGCAAGCTGGCCAAAAAGTACCACCCCGACCTGAATCCCGGCGACAAGGTTGCCGAGGAAAAGTTCAAGGAGGTCAACGAGGCCCACGATATTCTTTCGGACCCGGAAAAGCGCAAGCGCTATGACCAGTTCGGCTTTGCCGGGGTCGACCCCAACTATGGGGCCGGCCAGGGCGGCGGTGCCGGATTCGGTGGCTTCGGCGGCGCAGGTGGTGTGGACCTGGGCGATATCTTCGGCGATATCTTCGGCGGCGGTTTCGGCGGATTTGGTGGTTTCGGCGGTTCCACCCGCTCCAATCCCAATGCGCCGCGCAAGGGGCATGACATCCAGGCCAGTGTGATCCTGACCTTCGAGGAGGCCGCCCACGGCTGCGCCAAGAAGATTACCCTGAATCGTCAGCAGACCTGCCCCGATTGCCACGGCAATGGCTGTGAGGCCGGTTCCAGCCCGGAGACCTGCACCCAGTGCGGAGGCCGCGGCTATGTGGTGACCCAGCAGCGCACCCCCTTTGGTGTGATGCAGAGCCAGCAGCCCTGCCCGCACTGCGGTGGTCGCGGCACCATCATCAAGAACCCCTGCAAGACCTGCCGCGGTACCGGTAAAACCAGCACCCGCAAGACGCTGGAAGTGAAGATTCCGGCCGGTATCGATGATGATCAGAACATCGCGCTGCGCGGTCAGGGCGATGCAGGCAGCAACGGCGGCCCTGCCGGCGATGTGATCGTCCATGTGACGGTCAAACGGGACGCGGTCTTCGAGCGTGACGGCTACGATGTGTATGTCCGTGTGCCCATCACCTACTCCCAGGCGGTTCTGGGCGCCGAGATCGAGGTGCCTACCGTGGATGGCAAGGTGGCGCAGAAGATCCCCGAGGGGACCCAGAGCGGCACCAAATTCCGCCTGCGCGGTCAGGGCATCCAGTATCTGAATGGCCGCGGCCGCGGTGACCAGTATGTCATCGTGGAGGTGGAGATCCCCAAGAAACTCAACCGCACCCAGCGTGAGGCACTGAAAGCCTTTGAGGACAGCCTCAAGGACGAAAACTACGAGAAACGCAAGGGATTCTTCAAGAATCTGCGTGACCGGTTCAGCTCCTGATCCTGAGTACACAAAATCAGCCGGGCGGCCCTCCAAGGGCTGCCCGGCTGTTGTGTTATCCTACAAAAGAAAAAGAGCAACTCGCAAGAGTTGCTCTTTTTTTGCACGGTTTGGATGCCGGGGCGATTAGTCGCTCACGTAGGGCATCAGCGCCATATAACGGGCACGCTTGATGGCGACCGTCAGCTCACGCTGATGGAACGCGCAGGTACCGGTCACACGGCGGGGAATGATCTTGGCGCGCTCGCTCACGTACTTGCGCAGGCGGGGCAGATCCTTGTAATCAATGTGCTCAACGCGATCGACGCAGAAGCTGCAAACCTTCTTGCGGCCACGATGCATCGGGCGGGAAGAACGATCCATAGCCATTGTGGTAACCTCCTTGTTGGATTCTACAATCGATTTGTCAGAACGGCAGATCGCCTTCATCCTCGATCAGTGCAAAGTCATCGTTGCTGCCGGCAGAATAGCTCGGCGCAGGTGCCTGTTGCACAGCGGGGCGGGCGGCGGGGTCTGCCATGGGCGCGCCGTAGTTGGCGCCGCCCATGCTGGGTGCTGCGTTGGCGGATTTGGGTCCGGCAAAGTTGACGTTGTTGGCCACGATTTCAATGGCGGTGCGGTTGTTTCCGTTTTTGTCCTGATAGGACCGGCTCTGCAGACGGCCGTCCACGGCAATCAGCGAACCCTTCTGGAAATACTTGCACACAAATTCCGCCGTGCGGTCCCACGCGGTTACGGGGATCCAGTCGGCCTGGCTCTGGCCGCTGGCATCACGCTTGCCGTTGCGGTCACACGCAATGGTAAAGGATGCCACGCTTTTGCCGGACGTGGTCTGGCGAAGTTCGGGGTCGCGGGCAAGGCGGCCCATAATAGCAACAACATTCAGCATTTTCGGTACTCCTTACTCCTCCTCAGCAATGATCATGCTGCGAAGAACGCCTTCAGTGATCTTGTAGACACGATCCAGCTCGGCCGGGAAATCGGGCTCGCTGGTGAACTTGATCACCGTGTACACACCCTCGGTCTCATCGTTGATGGGATAGGCGAGACGCTTCTTGCCCCAATCATCAACAGAATCGATCGTACCATTCGCCGCAATCAGGTTCTTGAACTTGTTGATCAGAGCGGCGGAAGCCTCCTCGTCGAGGTTGGCGGTGGTAACCATCATGGTTTCGTACTTAGCCATATTCTGTGCACCTCCTTTTGGACGTATGGCCCTTTGCCCATGCAAAGGGCAAGGATAAACTGTGCCGTTTGGCACAGCAATTTATTATAGCAAGTCATTGGTTTCTTGTCAAGGGCTGCCGGCCGGGTTTTTCGCGCTGTATGCAGAAAAATAGACGAAAATTGCCCCGTTTTGCCACCGGGTTGCAAAATCAACATTTTCATGATACCATAAATCGGCAAGGCCGTACAAGGTCCGTTTTGTGTGTGAGGGGAAAAATATGAATGGTTTGGAAAATCTGATTTTCAGCCTGGATGCTACGCTGCCGGTCTTCCTGGTCATGGTGGCGGGCGGTATTCTGGGAAAGCTGGGCTTTCTGCCCAAGGAATTCTGCAAGGCATCGGACAAGCTGACCTTTAAGATCACCTTGCCCATCATGCTGTTCCTGGATATGGCGGATGTGGATATGCGCCATGATTTTCAGCCCAGGTTCGTGCTGTTCTGCTTCGGGGCAACGCTGATCAGTATTCTGGTGATCTGGGGACTGGCGCGGCTGCTGATGCGGGATAAATCCATCATCGGTGAGTTCGTGCAGGCATCCTACCGCAGCAGCGCGGCGGTGCTGGGCGTGGCCTTTATCCAGAATATTTATGGCGAAGCGGGTATGGCACCCTTGATGATTCTGGGCAGCGTGCCGCTTTTCAACATCTTTGCGGTGCTGATTCTGATGATCGAATCTCCCCAGGAACAGCACGAAGCGCCCCGTCCTGGCCAGCTGGTGCACGGCGTGATCACCAACCCCATTCTGTTGGGCATTATCGCAGGCACCATTTTCAGCCTGCTGCCGGTAGAGCTGCCCACCATTGCGGACAAGACGCTGAACAGTCTGGCTTCGCTGACCACACCGCTGGCGCTGCTGTCCATCGGCGCCAGCTTTGAGGGGCCCAAGGCGCTGAAAAAGGCCGGCCCCACACTGGTGGCTGCCCTGATCAAGACAGTGGGGTTGTCGGCCATCTTTATTCCCTGCGCGCTGGCGCTGGGCTTCCGGGAAAAGGAACTCATCGCATTGCTCATCATGCTGGGCAGTCCCACGACTCCCAGTTCCTACGTCATGGCCAAAAATATGGGTCATGAAGGTGTGGTGACGGCCAGCGCCATTGCGGCGACGACGCTGCTTTCGGCCCTGACGCTCACCGGGTGGATCTTTATTCTGCACGGCGGCGGCTGGCTGTGATCTTATTTAAACAGAAAGCGGAGTGACTCCCGTTGGGGGAGAAACTCCGCTTCTTTTTAATAGTTCTTTTTGGCGTAGATACGGACACTGACGGCCCAGCTGATGAGAAGACAGACCAACGCTGCACCCAACACAGCGGAAAGAAACAGCAAAATCCACTGCTGATCCGACAGGGAAGAAGCCTCCATCATCTGCTTGAGCGTATGCAGTAGCTGTGTTGCCGGATTGCTCTCGGCATCCTTCATCAAGGCGAAGAAAGCCACAGGTCCGAAGAACACGATGAAAATCGTGATGGACACCCAACTGCGGGCCTTGGCGGCACCAAAGCGGTAGGACAGCGGCATGACAAAGGAGATATACATCAGGGTGACGGCAGCGGCGGAGATCATGCCGCTGGCGGTTTCCATCACGGAGGGTTTCGGATCGGGAATCAGCAAAATCAGCAGAAGGCCCAGCGGAATACTGACCGCGGTCAGCAACAGGGTGAGCAGGTATTTCGCGGATACCAACTGGCGGGGGGAAACGGGCAGCGTCCGAGCGTAAGCATCCCAATGGCTGCTTTCATCCATGCTGATGGTGGAGGAAGCATACATGCCCAACACAAAGACCAGCGCGTAACTCAGGAAACTGATCCGGCACAGAGCCGTGAAGCCACCGTAAAACAGCAGCAGAAAGAGAAAATTGGTTTTGTATCCGCCAAAAATCATCGTCCAGTCTTTGTAGAGCAAGCCTTTCATTGTCCATCCCTCCCGCTGTAAAAGCGCATGATGTCGTCGATGCCGGCCGAATCACAGATGACATCGGGCAGCAGCCGCTGGACTGTCTCCCGGTTCTTGACCAGGCTCTCGCAGCCGAACGCATTCTGCCGGGTGAAGACCACGCAGCCGGCAGGCAGCTTCTCCAGATCGGCGCGGCGGCACCGCAGCAGGCCATATTCCTGCAAAAGGGCATCCTTATTTTCATGGAAGAGCAGCTGCCCATGGTGCAGGTAGGCAATGGAATCCGCCACCTGCTCCAGATCGCCGGTGATGTGGCTGCTCATGAGGATGCTGTGCTGTTCATCCTGGATGAACTCCAGGAACAGGTCCAGCATCTCGCCGCGTACCACCGGGTCCAGCCCTGCAGTGGCCTCGTCCAGCACCAGCAGGTCGGGATGGTGGGCCAAAGCGGTGGCCAGACTCAGCTTCATCCGCATGCCGCGGCTGTATTCCGAAAACTTTTTCCGGCTGTCCAGTCCGAACCGCTGCAGATAGGCGGCAAACTGCCCGGCATCCCAGCGGGAACCAAAAATCCCCGCCATGCTCTTGCCGATACGCTCGGCGGTAAGGCCACCAAAAAAGTAGGCATCCTCGAACACTACCCCCAGCCGGGCCCGGGCGGCTTTGTCGGCGGGGGTGCTGCCCAGCAGGGTGACCTCCCCGGCATCGGGGGAATTCACGCCGCAGAGGATTCTCAGCGTGGTGGTTTTTCCAGCGCCGTTTTCCCCCACCAGCCCCACGATGGTGCCGGCAGGAACCGTCAGATCGATGGGACCCAGAGTAAAGTTTTTGTACTGTTTCTGCACTCCTCGCAGAACGGCGGCTTCGTTTGCCATAGTCAGCCCTCCCATAAAAGGCGCAACATCTCGCATACTTCCTCGTAGCCGATGCCGCCCAGCCGTGCGGCATCCACCGCACCCTGCAGGCTGCTCTCGACGTTCTTCAGATGTTCTTCCCGGACCAGCGCAGGGTTCTGGGCCGCCACAAAGCTGCCGCGCCCCGGCTGGGTGAGGATGAACCCGGCGGATTCCAGGTCTTCGTAGGCACGTTTGGTGGTGATGACGCTGATACGCAGTTCTTTGGCCAAAAGCCGGATGCTGGGCAGGGCGTCCCCCTCGTGCAGTTGCCCGGACAGGATCTGTTCTTTGATCTGCCGCGTGATCTGCGCGTAGATCGGTTCCTGACCGGAATTGGACAGATAGATTTCCATGAAGCGCTCCTTTGCATCGAACTGTACATATTCGATATTTACAGTATATACACGATATACACAGTTGTCAAGAGGCAGAACAAAAAAATCCCGCCCTTGCGGGGCGGGAAAAGGTTATTCTTCATCGGGATCCGACACCGGGACGCCGCGGTGCTCCACCGGGGTGGAAAAGACGATCTGCGTATGGGTGCGGCCGAACTGTTGCAGGTGGTTGATGAACTGGTCCAGTTCCTGGGTGGTACCGAAGAGCACCTCGATGAGCATGCTGTAGTCACCGGTCACGCAGTTGCATTCCACGACCTGAGGGCATTGCTGGATATAGGGATAAAACTCCGGTTTGCGCTGGGGGTCCATATCCAGATTGATGAAGGCCTTGACCATGTATCCCAGCTTGGGGGCGTCGATCTGGGCCTGATAGCCGGAGAGGATGCCGGCGCTTTCCAGCCGGGCGATGCGGGCCGATACGGCCGGGCTGGACAAAAAGACGTGGTCGGCGATTTCCTTCAGCGGCGCGCGGGCATTTTTTTGCAGCATGTCAATAATTTTGCGGTCTATATGATCCATAAGGTGACTCCTTGCCACAGATGGTGTCGTGTATTGAAAAGGTGAAAGCTTTATTATCGAAAGTATTGTAGCACAAGAGGCACGGTAAGTAAAGGAAAACACAAAAGAAAGAAAAACGGAAGCTGCAATTTGGCGAAAACGGAGCAAAAAGTGACACTCTGCTGACAATCCTTGGCCCGCAATTGAAAAAACAGACCAAACATGCTACAATAAACTGATATTATGGAGAATAGGCTCTCTGTGCGCGGGAACAGGGAGACAAAGGGAAATCAGGAAAACGGAATGATCAATAAACGCGAAAAACTGCAATATGCCTATGTATTTGCGCTGGATCTGGTAACGCTGCTGCTCAGCGTGTTGCTGGCATGGCTCATTACAGACGGATTGTTGGGGCGTATTGTCCCCTATAGCAGGAGCGACTGGGTGCAGACGATCTGTCTGCTAGTAGTCGCTTTTATCATGACCTTCTTTTTTTTCAACCAGAGAGAAAATATCGTGACCCGCGGGCCAGGACGGGAAATGGTACTGTCGGTGCGCTTCAACGTGCTGATGGCGGCGGTCTACTCCACCCTGATGCTGCTGGCCAAAGCGGAAATGCTGGATTCCCGGTACTTCGCCGTAGCGGTGCCGCTGGTCAATGCGCTGATGATGCCGCTGACGCACACGCTGCTCAAGCGCTATCTGTTGCGCTCCCAGAACCGCAGCGGCATGGAAAGTCTGGTGGGCATCCTGTCAACGGTGGACCACGCGGGCGCCGTCATCCGGGAATTGCGGGACGATTGGTCCAAACGGGTGTGCGGCGTGGTACTGCTGGACGCGCCGGCCGAGCAGGTGGGCAAGGATTTCGGAGGGGTACCGGTGCGCGCCAATTTTGATGATTTCATGGATTGGATCCGGCGGGCGGCGCTGGATGAGATCTATGTGGATATCCCGATGGACAGCGGGGAATCCTTTATTCCTTACCTCGAAGAGATGGAGAGCATGGGCCTGACCGTGCATTTCCGCCTCAAGATGCTGGACCGCATTGAGGAGGTCTGCTGTGATGAAACCAGCGCGGCCCGTCTGAGCCGGGAGCTGGGGCGCTGCGCCGGCGGCAACATTGTCACCATGGGCACCATCGAACTGGAACTGCGGGATATGATGCTCAAGCGGATGATGGATATTGTCGGTGCTCTGGTGGGATGCATCATCAGCATTCCGATCATCGCCGTGGTGGCAATCCCGCTCAAACTGGAAAGTCCCGGACCGCTGATTTTCAAGCAGAAGCGGGTGGGCCTCAATGGCCGGTATTTTTATATTCACAAGCTGCGCAGCATGTATGTGGACGCGGAGGCGCGCAAAAAGGAACTGATGTCTCAGAACGAGATGGAAGGTCTGATGTTCAAGATGGAAGATGACCCGCGCATCACCAAGGTGGGACGATTCATCCGGCGCACCAGCATTGATGAGTTGCCCCAGTTCTTTGATGTGCTCAGGGGCAATATGTCGCTGGTGGGGACCAGGCCGCCCACACTGGATGAGTATAAACAGTATGAGAGTCATCACAAGCGCCGCCTGAGCATGAAGCCGGGCATCACAGGTTTGTGGCAGATCAGCGGCCGCAGCGATATTGAGAACTTCGAGGAAGTGGTTCGGTTGGATGTCCGCTACATCGACAACTGGTCACTGTGGAATGACGTGAAGATCCTGCTCAAAACGGTGGTCGTGGTCTTTGCAGGCCGCGGCGCCCGATAAGCAAAACAGAAACCGCCTGCCCCTTGGGGGCGGGCGGTTTCTGTTTGTCTCAGAAGTCGGGATTCTTGATCGGCATATTGGGGAAGACGTCATAGGCGCTGAACAGGACGTTGTTGTAACTCATCTCGAAATGACAATGGTTGCCGGTGGAGTCGCCGGTGGACCCCACATAGCCGATGACCTGTCCCTGGCTTACGGTATCGCCCAGGGAAACGGCAAAAGAGGACATATGGGCATACAGCGTTTTGTACCCGTTGCCGTGATCGATGGTCACATAGTTGCCCCAGCTGGGGTGCATGTTCACAACCTCCACCACGGTGCCACTGTCGGAGGCATAGATCGGTGTGCCGTAGGGGGCAGCAATGTCCACGCCGCGGTGGCCGCCGCGAACCTGCAGGTTGGCCCAGCGGGAAATGGTCCGGTACCCCGGCACCGGCCAGATGAAGGTGCCGGTGCCCAGTTTGCCGATCATGCCGTTTTTCAGCCGGGTGCCCCGGCGGATGATTTCCGGGGTGGGGGACTGCTGCACCTGGACATCCACGACCTGGTCGTCCACGAGGGTTCCGTTGATGTAGGTCAGTTCCCGGGTGACGGCCTCGCTGCCGGGAACGCCTTCCTGCACGGTTTCGCTTTTGCCGAAATCCAGCTCGCTGTCCTCCTGGGTCTCGGTGTCATAGGGAATCTCCTGGGTTTCCGTGATACGCTCACTGACCTTCACCTGGAGGTCTTCTCCGTCATTGGCCTGCAGGGCGGCCAGAACATCGGCATAGGGGACCACCGAATCCGTCAGATAGATGCCGTCCACCAACCGCAGCCCGTGCACAAAACTGACCCGTGTGGTCTGGCTGGTGGGATCCTCCCACGGGGCTTTGATACTGTTCAGATACCGGCGCAGATGATCTCCCTCGGTAGTCACGAAGCACAGCACGCCGTCCACATAAACGGCGGTGGCTTCGCTGATCTCGCTGCCGCTGATGCGCAGGATCTCGTTGGCCACTTCGCTTTCCGTCATGGTCACATCGCTGATGGACAGCGTATAGCTGGGCTCCAGATCCCAGGACAATGTCTGGCGGTCGGCAGCCAGCAGCTCCCGGGCGGAGTTCACACGGGCCAGCACATCGGCGCGGGCATTGTCGAAAGCCTCTTCGCTGGCAACGTACCCTACCGTCTGCCCGTTGACGGTCACCCGCAGGGCGAAGGGGAGGGACAGCCCTGCACGGACCAGCAGGATGAGCCCGATTGTGGCGGCTGCCGGCAGGAGATACCCGAGGAGGAATCGTCCCGGAGAATGCAGCGCGACACCAAGGTCCAGCAGCGCCTGGATAGGCGGACGCAGCGCCAGCAGCAACAGATTGCCCAGGGCCCGGCGCAGCCAGCAAAACACCATGCGCAGCCTGCGGAAAAGCCGGACCAGGGTATATTCCACAAAAAATCCAACAGCGTAGAGAAAATCCCCCAGTGGATTTTGCAGCAAGCGAAAAAGCGGCATCCGCAACGATCTCCTTCCAGTGTTTATTGCGGCACGTAGGCCAGCGGATTTACGCGGCTGCCGTTGACCCGCAGCTCCAGATGCAGATGATAACCGCCGTTGGCACCGAATACATTGCCGGTGTTGCCCACATAGCCGATGACATCCCCCTTGTGCACCGCTTGTCCCTGACTGACGGCAATGCGGCTCATATGGGCGTACAAGCTGTCATAGCGGCTGCCGTCCCCGGCGGTACCATGGCTGACCTGCACACAGTTGCCGTAGCTGTTCACCGGCCCGGCCGCACTGATGATGCCGTCAGCAATGGCGTAGATCGGCGTGCCGTTGGGGGCGGCAAAGTCCGTTCCCCGGTGGGGGATGCCCCAGGGATCCGCCTCTCCGAATTGTGTGGTGATCATGCTGTAGCTGTCCAAGGGGCAGCGAAAATCGAGGCTGGTCAAAATCAGGTCATCGGTGGTGTAGCGGTCGCTTTGGGCACGCACATAGGCGTCCAGGGCAGCGGTGGCCTCCTCGTAAGCTTTCCTGGCCGCTTCGGTCATGACCGCCTGGGCTTGCTCGGCGGATTCCTGGGCACTCCATGTCTCATTGGCCTGCTGAAGGGCGGTTTCCAGCGCATCCTGCATGCTGTCCAGCTGGTTCTGCTGCGCATCCAATGCAAGTTTGGCGGATTCTGCCTCCTGTGCGGCGGCCTCTGCCTGCTGGCGGGCTTCCTCCAGGGCCTGGGCCTGAACACGCAGGTCGGTGAGGACCTCATTGTTTTTGGAAACGATCTGCTGCAAAACTTCGGAAAATGTCAGCAGCTGATACAGGCTTTTGGCCTGGGCCAGCAAACCGATGGCTCCGTCGCCCTCCAGCATCTGCATGGCGCGCATCTGCTCTTTGCTGCGCCCCAGACAGTCATTGTATTCGGCCTGCTTCTGAACCAGCGCCTCAGCGGCCTGGTTTGCCTCTGCCTGGCGTGTCAGCAATTCCCGCTCGGCTTCCTGCAGGGAAGCATATACATTCTGGAGCTGGGCGGCTACCGTCGCGGCCTGCCCCTCCAACTGTCCGATCTGGGATTCGGTCTCCGCCTGCTGCTCCTGGATTTCGGACAATTCCTTTTGCGCGTTTTCATATTCCTGTTGTGCCTGCGTTTTCTGTTCGCTAAGTGATTGCTGGCGGTCCTCAGCGGCCGCCGGCAGAGCGGCCACAACCAACAGTAAGAACAGCAAAGCGGCGACGGCACAACGCAGATGGGAGTACGACATGGCAAAAGTCCTCTTGAATCGGGAAAACGGTTTATTGTGATAGACCTGTATAGGGAAAGTCTATCACGATAGACCAATTCTGTCAAGAAAGGACCGGGTTCGCCCCGAAAACAAAAACACGCTCTCTGCATGACAGAGAGCGTGTTTTTTCCGGTCAGCAGGAATTCCCTGCCGCGGGAAGGTATGGGTCAGAAGTCTACCTCGGTATCATAGTAGCAGCATTTCAGCAGCTTTTCCATTTCCTCCTGGGAGGGTTGCCGCGGGTTGGACCCGGTGCATGCATCGCCGATGGCGTTCTTGGCAATCTCAGGCAGGCGCTCCAGGAACACTTCCTCGGGCACAAAGCCTTGCTCGCAGGGGAAAGAATCGGCACCATAGTGACCAATGCAGTGCGGGATGTTCAGGTCGTCGTTCATGCCGCGCAGATACTTGATCAGCAGGGCGACCTTCTCGTCATCGTTCTCACCGCCCAGGTGCATCTTGTCGGCGATGACGCCGTAGCGCTTCTTGGCGGTGGGGTCCTTGGCGTTGAAGGCGATGACCTTGGGCAGGTACATGGCATTGGCCGCACCGTGGATGATGTGGGCACCGTAGTCGGCAAAGGCTGCGCCGGTCTTGTGCGCCATGCTGTGGACGATGCCCAGAAGAGCGTTGGAGAAAGCCATGCCGGCCAGACACTGGGCATTGTGCATGGCGTCTCGCTTGGTCATATCGCCGTTGTAGCTGCCCACCAGATCCGCCTGAATCATTTCGATGGCATGCAGGGCCAGCGGATCGGTAAAGTCGCAGTTCGCCGTGGAAACATAGGCCTCGATGGCGTGGGTCATGGCGTCCATACCGGTGTGGGCCACCAGCTTTTTGGGCATGGTGTGAGCCAGTTCGGGATCGACGATGGCCACGTCAGGGGTGATCTCAAAGTCCGCAATGGGATACTTGATGCCCTTGGCATAGTCTGTGATGATGGAGAACGCAGTGACTTCGGTGGCGGTGCCGGAGGTGGAGGAAATCGCGCAGAAATGTGCTTTGCGGCGCAGCGGCGGAATGCCGAAGACCTTGCACATATCCTCGAAGGTGATGTCAGGATATTCGTACTTGATCCACATGGCCTTGGCTGCGTCGATGGGGGAGCCGCCGCCGATGGCGACGATCCAGTCCGGCTGGAATTTCTGCATGGCAGCTGCACCCTTCATGACGGTCTCTACCGACGGATCGGGCTCGATTCCTTCAAACAGGGCAACTTCCATACCGGCTTCTTTTAAGTAGGCCTCGGCACGATCCAGGAATCCAAAGCGTTTCATAGAACCGCCGCCGACACAGATCATCGCGCGCTTGCCGGGGAGCGTTTTCAGGGCTTCCAGTGCATTGGGGCCGTGATACAGGTCGCGGGGTAAAGTAAATCTTGCCATGGGAATGACCTCCTAACGAATTGACAATAAATTGTCAATGTGATTATCTACAGTATACCGAATCTTTGTCCAAACGTCAATCGGCGATAAGGAGAATTTGCGCACATAAATTCGGCATTTTGACGGATGTGTGGGCATAGGGTGCAACAGGGGCGAAACCACTCTGTTTCGCACGGAAAGGAGGCCGATTATGCGTCATCTGACCCCGCTGCAAAATCGTCTGATGCGCCGGCGGGCCCATATTCTGGCAGGCATTCTGGCGCTGGTCTGCTTCGGCGGGCTGCTGGTGCGACTGTTCCTTCTGCAGGTGATGGATCCGGATGGGTATGCGGCCCGTGCGGCAGATCAGCAGCTGCGCGGTGCAACGCTGCCGGCGCCCCGGGGGAAAATCTATTCCTCCGATGGTACGTTGCTGGCAGCCAGTGAAACCTGTTGGACGATCCGGGCGTCTCCCCGGGAACTGGACGATGCGCTGGTGGAACCGGCAGCCCGGGCATTGAGCGAGATTCTGGAAATTGAGTATGAGGACACGCTGGAAAAATTCAGCCAGCGGACCTCCAATGACTGCCTGCTGCGACGCCGTGTGGACCGCGAAATGGCCGAGGCCGTGCGCAGCTGGTGTATTGAAAACGGAGCCGAAGGAATCCAGATCCGGCAGGACACCAAGCGTGTCTACCCGGAAGGGGATTTTATGGGAGGCATTCTGGGCTTTACCGATGTGGACAATGCAGGGCTGTGGGGGCTGGAGCTGAAGTACAATGAGGAACTCACCGGACAGAACGGAGAAATTCTGACGGCCAAAAATGCCTGGGGGTACGATATGCCCACCCATTACCAGACACTGGTGGACGCAGTGCCTGGCAATACGCTGACACTGACCATCGATGCCAATATCCAACACTGGCTGGAAAGCGCGATGGATGCCGCCGTACGGGAACACAATGTGGCGCAGCGCGGTGTGGGCATTGTCATGGATGTGCAGACGGGGGCGATTCTGGCCATGACCAGCCAGCCGGATTACGACCCCAATACACCGCGGCAGATCATCAACGAGGAGATTCGTGCCCAGGTGGATGCGCTGACCGGGGAAGCGCGCAGTGCAGCCCTGCAGGAGGCGCAGCAGACCCAGTGGCGCAACAAGGCCATCAGCGATCTGTATGAACCGGGCAGCGTATTCAAACTCATTACGGCAGCTGCGGCGCTGGACACCGGCGTCTGTACCCCGACCGATACCTTTGTCTGCGCCGGCAAAATCAATGTGGCGGGGACCTGGTTTCGCTGCGCCAACGGGCATATCCACGGCGTGGAGACTTTTGCCCAGGGACTGGCCGTCAGCTGCAACCCTTGCTTCATTCAAATTGGGGCGCGGCTTGGCAAGGAAAACTTCTGCAACTATTTCGAGGCTTTTGGTCTGCGGGAGGCTACCGGCATAGACTTGCCGGGCGAGATCAAGCGCAGCGAATACTATACCGCCGATCGGATGGGGCTGGTACAGAGTTTTGGACTATTAAAAAATAACGAATAAACGATAAAAAACAAGCTGCTCCTGCGGGATGAAACGCAGGAGCAGCTCTTTTTTTGTGTGAATGACCGTGCACCCGGCGGAAAAGCGGGTCAGCGTACCGGGTTCCGGGCTTTGCAGATCAGCTGGGTCATGGTGCCCATAGGGCAGTAGACGCACCAGCTGCGGGGCTTGAAAAGGGCCATCGTCACAAGGCCCAGCACGGTGGAAGTGAGCATGACGCTGTAGAAGCCGAAGGCAAACTGGGCCACGCCGGGGTGGAGCAGCGTGCCGTGGTAGGCCCAATGCCAGGGCAGCTTGAAGGTCCACAGCAGGGTGACGACCTGCTTGAGATCCTGGGCGCCGGCAAAGACCAGCCAGGTGTTCCAGAGCATCACGAAGAACATCACAAAGAAAAAGGCCAGAAAGCCGTAGCGAAATGCCTTGCTTTTCATCCAGCGGGGAATATCGTGCTTGCGAGATAACCCGAACCGGCCGCCCAGCAATCCAAAGAGCTGGCCCCGGCCGCAATAGCGGTTGCAGTACGCCTTGCTGCCCGTTGTGATCGAGATGAGCAGCGGCAGAAAGAAGCAAGCCAGACCCAGCCAGGCAAACAGGATGTTGAAAAATCCCAGCACCAGGTAGAGCAGCGAAACGATCCACAGATAGTCGTACCAGTGTTTTTTCATGCTTCCACCTCCTGCAGCTGGATCACGCTGGCCGGACACTCCCGGACGCATTTCTCGCAGCCTACGCACTTGTCCGGATTCACCCGTGCAGTGATGCCGTGGAGTACCTGGATGGCGCCCAGCGGGCATACCTTGACACAACAGCCGCAGGCCACACAGTCCCGTTCTTCCACAACGGCCTTGCGGCGCTTCTTCCCTGGATTCATGGAAACCCTCCTTGCAGTTACTGCAAGGAGTATACCGGAAAAGAATCCGCTTTACCGTGATGAGGTCACCGAACGTTGTGAGGCAGATGCCTAATTAAATCTCTGGTTCCGAAAAAATCCTGAAACATTGCACCAGGAGTGATCAGCGCACACTTGTTCGCATGCATCTAGAAGGTAATCCGATTTTCACCTTACTTCATCTAAAAAAGAAAATATCTTGTGAAGAACCTGCATAGTATTGGCTAAAGAAACAGACGAACGTAGGGCACGAAGAAACGGAGTCCAATTATGAATGTACAGTATGTTACGGTTGTGTTCTCAACAGAAAAGGGAGCTCGAACGCTGGAGGAATGTTTGGAGCAACTGTTGTGCAACTTGGATCTTGAGAAAATAGAGAAAAAAGATGCATGAGACAAGGCAATAAGCGAGTGCTGACCGGTTTTGCACAGGAGGCTGCCATTTACCTAAGACTGTCCGCCGCCGACGGTCCTGCCGCTGAGTCGGACTCTATACAAAATCAGCGTTCCTTCCTTCGGGAATGGGCACAACATCATGACATTACTATTGCCCGGGAATTTGTGGACGATGGCCACACCGGCACAGACTTTGCGCGTCCCGGTTTTCAGGAACTGAGTCAATGCCTGATGGATGGCAGCGTGCGCTGCGTCATCGTCAAGGATTATTGTGCGATAATAGGACTAAATCAGAAAGACCTTGAAAACCAAGGCATTCTGGCTTAGTCCCTTCTTTTTTTGACCGAAAACAAAGGACTTTCACAATAATCAAGCAAGCCGGAGGGTGCCGCTGCACACTTCCGGCAGAAGGAGGATATAGTGGGTGCTATCAAAGTCTTCTTGAAGGAGGTTGTGCTGCCAATCGCGCTTGCGTTCTGTCTTGCGTCATTTCTCAAGCCGATCTATATGCCTGACGGCGTATGCGACTACTTCCTAATGTGGATCTGCGTCGGCTTGCCATTCGGCATCCGGAGGATGTGCCTCTGGCTCGTTCCAAGCGGTTACGGCATCTCCGGCTCAGTCGGCATCTTCGCATTGAACTTAATCATAGGCGGTCTTATCGGAGGACTCGCCTTCTTCATCGGGCTGCTGCTCGGTGTCATTCATACCATCCGAGAAATCATCTGAACTACATCGTAAACGAAGAGGGTTTGTTTCTTCTCCAATTTGGAGTAAGAAGCAAACCCTCTTTTTTTGTTGCCCAAAAGCCGGAATATTTGCTGGCGATGCGGCGAAAGAAAGGAGTTTTTAAGCATGAAACGCATGACAGCCGGTGATCTGCAAGCACTGGAATTACTGATGCAGACCACACCCGGCTTTGAGCATTTTGACAGCGGCGCGGATGGCATTCTCCCTGAGTGCCGAAGCTGCCGCTTTCATCGTCCCTTCTGGAAATATCAGTCCTGCGTGTTTGCAGAGTGTCCCTACTGCAGCAATCCCGTTTCAACCCTCAAAAATCAAAGTGGCACATCTGATGCCGGAAAGGAAGCCAGTCATGGATAACAAAATTGAAATCTTCAAGAACGAACAGTTCGGTGAGGTGCGGACGATCCTCATCGGTGGTGAACCGTGGTTTGTTGCGGTTGATGTGTGCAATGCCCTTGATATTGGGAATCCGTCGCAAGCTATTTCAAAGCTCGACGATGACGAAAAAGTGACCCTCACTACTAATGAGGGTCACTCCGGAAAGCTGGGCGGCGCTCAAATGCTGAATGTAATCAGCGAAGCAGGACTCTATTCGCTTATTTTGAAAAGCCGCAAGCCCGAAGCCAAAGCCTTCAAACGCTGGATCACACATGAGGTCATTCCCACCATCCGCAAAACCGGTGGATACATGACAGACTCCCTTCTGGAACGCATTCAGAAGGAACCGGCGGTCATCATGGAGTTCGCTCAGGCGTTGATTCTGGAAAAGAATCGCGTGAAGGCTCTTGAGTGTGAGCTGAACACGGCAAAGCCCAAAGCCGATTACTACGACGCCTTCATCAATCCGGATGACTGCACCAATATCCGAACGACGGCGAAGGAACTGAAAATCCCGGAGCGCAAGTTCGTTCAGTTCCTTCTCAGAGAGAAGTACCTGTTTCGCTCTCCCTCCGGTCAGCTTCTTCCCTACAACAAGGACAGCAATGCCGGACTGTTCATCGTCCGCGATTTTGTGACGTACTGCTACACCGGTTCTCAGACCTACTTCACGCCGAAGGGCAAGGAGGTCGTCCGAATGAAGTTCCAGAAGAAGTGCGGTGAAGAGCTGCTTCCCAAGATGGCAAGGTGATTTTCGTGGCAGTCTATCGCGTAAACAAGAATCGTAGCTATACCGTCATGGCGAACTTCCACCTTCGAGACAAGAGCCTGTCACTCAAGGCAGTCGGTCTTCTCTCAAAGATGCTCTCGTTCAATGATGGCTGGAAGTTCTCAACCAAGGGGCTTTCTGCAATCTGCAAGGAAGGTCCGGATGCCATTCTCTCCGCGCTCCGTGAGCTTGAAAAGCACGGCTACCTTGTCCGGCACCGGCAGAGAGACGGTAAAGGCAGGATGAGCTGCACAATCTTTGAGATATACGAAGAGCCGCAGGAGTCCACGCCAGAACGGGAAAAGCCACACACGGAAAATCCATGTGTGGAGAAGCCAGATGTGGATAATCCACGCGGGGATAAGTCCGCACAAATAAATACTGATCAAGTAATTACCCAAGAAAGAAATACTCTCTCAAAGAACTATCAATCCATCAATCTTGATGGGATGGACAGGATGGATGAGCGAAGCGAGTATGAAGAGATTATCAAAGAGAATCTTGACTACGACATTCTCTGTCAGGATCCGAAGTTCGATAAAGACCGCTTCCGGGAGATCATGGACATCATGCTGGATGCCGTCTGCTCTACCGCTACGACCATCCGTATCAATGGCGAGGATATGCCGCAGCAAGTGGTTAAGTCCCGCTTTCTCAAGCTGAATAGCAGCCACATAGAGTACGTTCTGGAAGCAATGAACAAGAACCCGTCAGACATCCGTAATATCCGGGCGTACCTGTTGACCGCTCTGTATAACGCCTCTCTGACGATAGACAATTACTACTCCGCGCTCGTCAATCATGATTTCTACGGGCAGGACAGATCGGCAGGGTCAAAGAAGCCGAAGACCTACGATTATAGCCTTTGTGAAGACACTCTTTAATGAATACCATCGTGAGCAATGCTCGGAAAGGAGGACAGTGTAAATGAAAATCATCTATCGCCGGATTGTGCCGCCTTAGCTGAGGTAGCATTCCCATAATCATTCCAACGAAAGGAGGTAAACGCCGCAATGCAGGATGAAGTCAACACCAAAGTTGTTGCAATCATGATCAAGGGCGGCAAAATCTCAGCCGAGGTGCTGAAAAAGGCACTGGACAAGTTCGTGCAGGAGATTGAGAAGGCGCAGAAGCAGATGCAGCAGCCAAAAACCTATCGCGGCAAGCAGTCCATCAAGCATCTGATGAGCCAGAATGCCGCCATCTCCAACATTGAAGTGACGGACGGCAACATCAAGTCCTTTGAGCGTACTGCCAGCAAATACGGTCTGGACTTTGCGCTCAAGAAGGACGTTTCCGTTGAGCCGCCCAGCTATCTTGTCTTCTTCAAGGGACGAGATGTTGATGTGATGACCGCCGCGTTCAAGGAGTTCTCCGCCAAAACCGTCAAGCAGAAGGAACAGCCGTCCATCCGGCACAAGCTGGATCAGGAGAAAGCTCAGAGCAAGGCGCAGCACAAGGAGAAGGTCAAGGTCAAAACCAAGGATCGGGGTGTGGAGCTGTGAACAAACCCGATGTGAAGAAGCTCGTTCTTCTGAACCTTCCGTATGTCTTCGCCTTCTACTTTGCAGATAAGATTGCCGCCGTGTTCCGTCTCGCACCCGGCACAGAGTTCATCGACAAGCTGACAAACGGTTTTGCCGTGTTCGGCACAGCCTTTGCAAATCCGCTGCCCAGCTTTCATCCCGTCGATCTGCTTATCGGGCTGATTGCCGGTGCGCTGCTCAAGCTGGCAGTCTACGTCAAGGGCAAGAACCGCAAAAAGTTCCGGCAGGGCGAAGAGTACGGCTCTGCACGATGGGGCAAACCGGAGGACATCAAGCCGTACATGGACCCGGAGTTTTCCAACAACGTTATCCTGACGCAGACGGAGTTCCTGACCATGAACAGCCGCCCGAAGCAGCCAAAATACGCCCGCAACAAAAACATCCTTGTCATCGGCGGTTCCGGCTCAGGTAAGACGCGCTTTTTCGTGAAGCCAAACCTGATGCAGATGCACAGCTCCTATGTGGTCACTGACCCGAAGGGTACGGTGCTGGTAGAGTGCGGCAGGATGCTCGAAAAGGGCGGCTACGTCATCAAGTCGCTGAACACCATCAATTTCCGGAAATCCATGCACTACAACCCGTTCAGCTACATCCGCAGCGAGAAGGACATCCTCAAGCTGGTCAATACGATCATCGTCAATACGAAGGGAGACGGCGATAAGTCCGGCGAAGATTTCTGGGTCAAGGCGGAAAAGCTCTACTACACAGCTCTCATCGGCTACATCTGGTACGAGGCACCCGACCACGAGAAAAACTTTACTACTCTGCTCGAAATGATCAATGCCTCGGAAGCCAGAGAGGACGATGAGACCTTCAAGAACCCCGTGGATGTCATGTTCGATGAGCTGGAAGCCTGCGATCCTGACCACTTTGCGGTCAAGCAATACCGCAAATACAAGCTGGCGGCGGGCAAAACCGCTAAGTCGATTTTAATTTCCTGCGGTGCAAGGCTTGCGCCCTTCGACATCGCAGAGCTGCGGGATCTGATGAGCTACGATGAAATGGAGCTGGACACCATCGGAGACCGAAAGACGGCGCTGTTCGTCATCATTTCCGATACCGACGATACCTTCAATTTCGTTGTGGCAATCATGTATTCCCAGCTCTTCAACCTTCTCTGCGACAAAGCAGATGACGTTTACAACGGACGGCTTCCCGTCCATGTGCGCTGTCTGCTGGACGAGTTTGCGAACATCGGTCAAATCCCCAAGTTTGATAAGCTCATCGCAACCATCCGAAGCCGGGAAATCTCGGCGTCAATCATCTTGCAGTCCCAGTCTCAGCTCAAGACCATCTACAAGGATGCGGCTGACACCATCACAGGTAACTGCGACTGCACACTTTTTCTTGGCGGTAAGGAGAAATCCACGCTCAAGGAAATCAGCGAGGTGCTGGGTAAGGAGACAATCGACCTTTACAACACCTCAGAAACCCGTTCCAACAACAACTCCTATGGCTTGAATTATCAGAAAACCGGCAAGGAACTGATGTCTCAGGATGAGATCGCCGTCATGGACGGAGCAAAGTGTATTTTGCAGCTTCGAGGCGTGAGACCTTTTCTCAGTAACAAATACGACATTACGAAGCATCCAAAGTACCGGCAGCTCTCCGACTATAACAAGCGGAACGTCTTTGACATCGAGAAGTACCGGCAGCACAAGCTGGTAGTCAAGCCCGATGACACATTCGACCTCTATGATATGGGCGAGGTCGATGCAGATTAAAGCCCCGTCGCTGCACTGCGCAGTGGGTAAAGCCTGATGGCTCATCCCAAAGCAGAACAGCGACGGGGCTTCTTTTTTTATGCCCATTTTCAAAAATACACACTCAACTTTCATCGATTCAAGGAGGAAAATCTATGGCTTTTATCAATCAGGCTGTCACGGTTCTTCAGACGCTCGTTATCGCCCTCGGCGCAGGTCTCGCAGTGTGGGGTGTTGTCAACCTCATGGAAGGCTACGGCAACGACAACCCCGGCGCCAAGTCTCAGGGCATCAAGCAGCTCATGGCTGGCGGTGGTGTGGTGCTGATCGGTACGACCCTCATCCCTCTGCTCTCCGGTCTGTTCGGTTAATCCGGCAGCCACGCAGAAGTAACCATCGGGGCGGGTGCCGGAAAAGGCACTCGCCCTTCACAATTCACCAACGATTTAAGGAGGAAATTCAAGTATGGCATTTATCAATCAGGCAGTTACGGTTCTCCAGACGCTTGTTATCGCCCTCGGTGCAGGTCTTGCGGTGTGGGGAGTTGTCAACCTCATGGAAGGCTACGGCAACGACAACCCCGGCGCTAAGTCTCAGGGCATCAAGCAGCTCATGGCTGGCGGCGGTGTGGTGCTGATCGGCACGACCCTCATCCCCCTGCTCTCCGGTTTGTTCGGCTAATCCACGGCAAGCCCAGCTTAACCGAAGGGTGGTGAAATATTGGGCAGCATTTTAGAAAAGATCGAACAGGCTCTCAAGGATATGCTGATCGGATGGATCGAGAGCAACCTGACCAATATGTTCACCGATGTCAATGAGAAGGTAGGAACGATTGCCGCCGAGGTCGGACAAACCCCGTCCGGCTGGAACGGCGGCGTGTACCAGATGATCCGGGGACTATCCGAAAACGTGATAGTACCCATCGCTGGTATCATCATCACCTTCGTTTTGTGCTACGAACTGATCTCCATGATCACCGAGAAAAACAACCTTCACGACATGGACACATGGATGTTCTTCAAGTGGTTTTTCAAGGCGGCTGTGGCGATCTACCTCGTGACGCATACGTTTGACATCGTGATGGCAGTATTCGACATCGGGCAGAACGTGGTTTCTGGTGCAGCCGGAGTCATCCACGGCAACACCAGCATTGATATTGATTCGACGATTGCGCAGATGCGTACCGGCATGGAGAACATGGGTGTCGGAGAACTGCTCGGACTGTCGATAGAAACGCTCCTGATCAGCTTGTGCCTCAAAATCATGGCGATCCTCATTACGGTTATCCTCTACGGGCGCATGATTGAGATTTACTGCACCGTGAGCATCGCGCCTATTCCCATCGCAACCATGAGCAACCGCGAATGGGGCAGCATCGGCACGAACTATCTGAAAGGCTTGTTCGCTTTGGCATTTCAGGGCTTTCTCATCATGGTCTGCGTCGGCATCTATGCGGTGCTGATCAACGGCATGATTATTGCAGACAACATTCACTCGGCTCTGTTCTCTGTGGCGGCGTACACGGTCATTCTGTGTTTCTCGCTGTTCAAGACCGGAAGCCTCGCAAAATCCATTTTCCATGCGCACTAAGGAGGTCGGCAGCATGAAGAAGTACAGCATCATCTACGCCGATCCCCCTTGGGCGTATCGGACTTACTCCAAGAAGGGACAGGGACGGTCGGCAGAAAGCCATTATCCGACGATGTGCATTGAAGACATCAAGGCACTTCCGGTCGGTGAGCTTGCCGCCAAGGACTGCGCTCTGTCCCTCTGGATCACGTTCCCGTGCCTCTGTGAAGCACTCGAAGTGCTGACGGCATGGGGCTTTTCTTATAAGACCGTGGCTTTTGTATGGGTGAAGCAAAACCGCAAGAACGATGACCTCTTCACCGGCATGGGGTATTGGACAAGGGCAAACGCGGAAATCTGCATCCTTGCCACGAAGGGACATCCGAAGCGAGTTGACGCCGGTGTGCGTCAGGTCATCCTCAGCCACATCGAAGAGCATTCCAAAAAGCCGGATGAGGCGCGGGAACGCATTGTTCGGCTCATGGGAGACCTTCCCCGCGTAGAGCTTTTTGCCCGTCAGTCTCCCGAAGGCTGGGACGTTTGGGGCAACGAGGTCGAATGCACGGCACATCTTCCAATGGAGGAAACACCATGCTGCGGCTAAGACCTATCTCTCTTCGAGACGCCAACGAGTATGTCCGGAAGTATCACCGGCATCATAAGCCGGTTGCCGGTCACAAGTTTTCCATCGGCTGTGAAGCAGACGGTGAGCTGGTCGGTGTAATCATCGTCGGGCGTCCCGTCAGCCGGTATCTGGATGACGGCTTCACATTGGAGGTTACAAGGCTATGCACCAACGGGGCGAAGAACGCTTGCAGCTTTCTCTACGGCGCGGCGGCAAGAGCTGCTGCGGCTATGGGCTATAAGCGCATCATCACCTACACGCTGGAAAGCGAAAACGGTGCAAGCCTTCGTGCTTCCGGCTGGATCTGTCAAGGCAAAGCGGGTGGGCTTCGCTGGACAGGCAAGCGTCAGCCGAAGGAGGATCAATATCCCGCACAAATGAAGCTGCGCTATGAAAAGCAGCTTAGAAAGGAGGAAACAGTCAATGGCATTTGTTCCGGTCCCGAAGGATCTTAACCGCGTCAAAACGAAGGTCATGTTCAACCTGACCAAGCGGCAGCTCATTTGTTTTTCCATCGCTGCGGCAGTCGGTGTCCCGATTTTCTTTCTGGCGAAGGCACATCTCGACTTGTCTACGGCGGCAATGCTGATGGTGGTTATCATGCTCCCGTTTATCTTCTTCGCGCTTTACGAGAAGGACGGTCAGCCCGCCGAAAAGTATCTGTACCACATCGTACAGTCCATGTTCATCCGGGACAAGGTGCGTCCCTACCGCACGAACAATCTCTACGCTGAGATTCAGCAGAAAATCAAAGAACAGGAGGAATTGCAGCTTGAACAACAGCACAGCAAAGGCAAAGCCTAAGATGACCGTCAAAAACGGCGTCGTTTACGGCGATGCCCTTTCCGCTCAGGAAAAGAAGCGGATCGTCATGCAGAAGAAAAAGGACAGGAAGGCAAAGAAAGTCCGCAAGTCCGCCCAGCAGACCATCCCCTATGTGGAGATGTGCCGTGACGGTATCTGCAAGGTGAACAGCCGCCTCTACACGAAGTCCATCGCCTTTGAGGACATCAACTACCAGCTTGCGCAGAACGAGGACAAAACTGCCATCTTTGAGAACTGGTGCGACTTTCTGAACTACTTCGACAGTTCGATTTTCGTCCAGCTCTCCTTCATCAATCAGAAGGCAAGCCTCAATGAGTTCCGCAAGCGCATCAACATTCCGGCACGGGAGGACGCCTTCAACGACATCCGCTCCGAGTATTCCGGTATGCTGCAAAACCAGCTCACCAAGGGCAACAACGGACTGGTCAAGAAGAAGTACATCACCTTCGGCATTGAGGCAGACTCCCTCCGCACGGCAAAGCCGAAGCTCGAACGCATTGAAACCGACATTCTCAACAACTTCAAAACCCTCGGTGTGAGAACCGAGCCGCTGTCCGGCTACGAGCGGCTGAAAGTGCTTCATGATGTGTTCAACACGGATACCAATGAGCCGTTCCGCTTTTCCTTTGACATGGTAGCCCGGACGGGACTCAGCACGAAGGACTTCATCGCGCCCACTTCCTTTGATTTCCGTGAAGGCAAGTGCTTCAAGATGGGCAGAACCGTCGGCGCGGTGAGCTTTCTGCAAATCCTCGCTCCGGAACTCAATGACCGTATGCTTGCCGACTTCCTTGAGATGGACAGCAACATCACGGTCAATTTTCATATCCGGACGATTGACCAGGCGAAGGCAATCAAGAGCATCAAGTCGAAGATCACCGACCTCGACAAGATGAAGATTGAAGAGCAGAAAAAGGCGGTCCGCTCCGGCTACGATATGGACATCATCCCGTCCGATCTCGCCACCTTCGGCGGTGAGGCGAAGCGTCTGTTGCAGGATCTCCAGACCCGCAATGAGAGACTGTTCCTTGTGACTATCCTCATCATGAACACAGCAACCAGCCGCCAGAAGCTCGAAAATGCGGTGTTCCAGACCGCCGCCATTGCCCAAAAGTATAACTGTGCGCTCAAGCGTCTTGACTTCCAGCAGGAAGAGGGGCTGATGTCCTCTCTGCCTATCGGCGTTAATCAGGTGGAAATTGAACGCGGACTGACCACTTCCAGCACGGCGGTTTTCGTGCCGTTCACCACGCAGGAGCTTTTTCAGGGCGGCGAAGCTCTCTACTACGGGCTGAACGCGCTGTCCAACAACATGATCATGGTTGACCGCAAGCGGCTCAAGAACCCCAACGGGCTGATCTTGGGTACACCCGGTTCCGGTAAGTCCTTCTCCGCCAAGCGCGAAATGACGAACGCCTTCCTCATCACGGAGGATGACATCATCGTCTGTGACCCCGAAGCCGAGTATTTCCCCCTTGTGCAGAAGCTCGGTGGTCAGGTTATCCGCATTTCGCCGGTCAGCACGGATTACATCAATCCGCTGGACATCAACACGAACTACTCCGAAGAGGAAAACCCGCTGACGCTGAAATCCGACTTTATCCTCTCCATGTGTGAGCTGATTGTCGGCGGCAAGGACGGCTTGCAGCCGGTTGAGAAGACCATCATTGACCGCAGTGTCCGCATGGTTTATCAGGAGTTCCTTGCAGACCCCAAACCGGAGAAAATGCCGATCCTCGAAGACCTTTACAACATTCTGAGAAATCAGAAGGAGCCGGAGGCGCAGCGCATCGCAACCGCCCTTGAAATCTATGTTCACGGCTCTCTGAACGTCTTCAATCACAGAACGAATGTGGATGTCAACAACCGCTTCGTCTGCTATGACATCCGCGAACTCGGCAAGCAGCTCAAGAAGCTCGGTATGCTGATTGTGCAGGATCAGGTTTGGAACAGAGTTACAATCAACCGCGCCCAGCACAAGGCAACTCGCTACTACATGGACGAGTTCCATCTGCTCTTGAAGGAGGAACAGACCGCCGCATACAGCGTGGAAATCTGGAAGCGTTTCAGAAAATGGGGCGGCATCCCGACCGGAATTACGCAGAACGTCAAGGATCTTCTTGCGTCCCGTGAGGTGGAGAACATCTTTGAAAACTCGGATTTTGTCTACCTTCTGAATCAGGCATCCGGCGACCGGCAGATTCTCTCGAAGGCGCTGAACATCTCGCCCAGCCAGCAGAACTACATCACCAACTCCAACGCCGGTGAGGGACTGATCTTCTACGGCTCGACCATCGTTCCCTTCAAGGACGATTTCCCGAAGGACACCCAGCTCTACCGCATCATGACCACCCGCTTAGAAGAAACCGTACAGAACTAAGGAGGATTTTGAATATGAACAACACGATGATTACCATTCCCTACGCGGACGCTATCGAATACGGAGAGAACACCTCCGCGCTGTTTAAGGCTCTGTGGGAGCTGACCGATCTGATCCGACTGGAAAGCGACCTCAAGAAGCATCACCGCGCCTACCTCCATGTGAGGGAGGACATCGACGAAAAGGTCAAGGAGGCGCGTCAGATTATGACAAAGGTATCTGTGGATATGATCGGTTTCTACTTCAAGGTTGATGTTTCCGAAAGCAGCAACAGCGACGAGAATACCCCTTTCGCTGACGCGGCGGATGATGAAACCGTATCTATCCCCAAGGATGAGTATGAGCTGATGATCGACGATCTGCTCACCATGTCCGAAATCATTCAGTGCGTCGCAGATATGCGCACGCAGGATGTGAAGGCAATCCGCGAGTTCGGCAAGTTCGTCCCCGCCTTTGCTGCCTTTGAGAATAACCGCCTGAGCCTCTATCGTGAGGCGGCGAAGGAAGCCGAGGAAATCTTCGACCGTTGGGCAGACGAGATTGACGATCTCGACGAGGACTTCATTGAAGATGAGGACTACGAGCCGGACGAGTATTACTCCGACTGATACCCATTGAAATGTTGTCGGGTTTTACAGCCAACATTTCAGTGGAACACAAATCCAACAGAACAGGAGGTACATCACCATACAACTTGACATCATTCATACCGGCGATTGCCTTGAAATCCTGAAAACCCTGCCCGATGACAGCGTTCATTGCTGTGTGACGTCCCCTCCGTATTACGCGCTCCGCGATTACGGCATGGATGCTCAGATCGGCAGAGAGACAACGCCGAAGGAATATATCTCGCGCCTGACGGAAGTGTTTACCGAAGTCAGGCGCGTTTTGCGTTCAGATGGAACGCTCTGGCTGAACATTTCAGACACCTACGCCGGAAAGGGCAATCAGGGTGATTTCAATGACCCGAAGAACCCCAACGGCAGAAACGGTCAGGCTGTGGCTCTCAACAACAAGGTTGAGGGCTGCAAGCCCAAGGACATGATCGGCATTCCGTGGATGCTGGCTTTTGCCCTCCGCGATACCGGCTGGTATCTGCGCAACGACATCATCTGGATGAAGGATAACCCCATGCCGGAGAGTGTGAAAGACCGGTGCGCCCGCTGCTATGAGCATATTTTTCTGTTCTCCAAGTCGAAGAAGTATTTCTTTGACTACAAGGCGATCTCCGAGCCGATTGCCCCTGCAACGGCGGAACGCCTCAAGCGCGGCATGAAGGGCGGTAACAAGTACGGCAAGCCCGTTCCCGGTCAGCCTCAGCCGCAGTCCATCAACCGCCCCCGTGAGCATGGCGAGATCAAGGACGCAGACATCAATCCGCTTCGCAATAAGCGCGATGTCTGGAAGATCAACACCGTTCCCTTCAAGGGCGGTCATTACGCCGCCTACCCTCCGAAGCTGGTTGAGACCTGCCTTCTCGCCGGTTGTCCCGAAGGCGGCGTTGTGCTTGACCCATTCATGGGAAGCGGCACAACCGGCATGGTTGCCGCGCAGATGGGGCGTCATTTCGTCGGCATCGAGCTGAATCCGGCGTACACCGAGCTTGCCTACAAGCGGATCGGAGGTGAAATCTGATGTCCAAGGAACCGGAACTCAAAGCCCGCGACAAGGTAGTTCTGCGGATGACGCGAGACGGCGCGGTCGAGAAAAACCTGACGGCTGGCACCGAGCAGCGTGTGTCAAAGCGGCTGGAAGAAGCAGAGTTGGTGAAGTCCGCTGAGACAGTCGCGCCTTCCGAAGCTCTTTCTGCGGAGGAACAGAAAAAGGTGCAGATGCGCCGTCAGCATCGTCAGTTTCAGGCGGAACACGCCGAGGATAACGACACACAGCCGCCCTCGGAAACGTCCGTCACAGAAGAGAAAAGGGCAGAAAATCCACCCCAGAATGCACCTGAACCGCTGCCCTCGGAAACGCCGTTCAATCCCCCTGTTTTGGAGCAGCACGGCGTTTCTTCGCATACCGGCACGGTGATTGCCGAAACGGTTGTCACCCACAAGCTGCGCAAGACCTCTGCGGTTGAAGCCGTTGATGCAGATGCCGTTCTCACTCAAGCGGCGGAGACTGCCTCTGCAAAGCCGCTCTCGGACGATGCCGTCCCGCCCACGAAGCGGATGCAGAAGCTCGAAAGGAAGTCTGAGAAGGCACATGAGCGTCTGGATGCTGCCCGTGAAAAGCTGCCCACGCACAAGGTTCTCAAGAAAGAGCGTGTCTTTGATGAAGAGACCGGAAAGGGCAAAACCCGCCTTCATTTTGAGGATGAGCTGAAAAAGCCCAAGAGCAAAGGCAAGCTGCAATTTGAGGCAGATAAAACCGTCCGCAAGGTCGGTGACACCCTTGCTTCCGGCATTCACGGCAAAATCCATGAGGTCGAACAGGAAAACACGGCGGTTGAGGCGGCGCATAAAACGGAGATCGCCGCTGAGATTGCCGCTCGGCATTTCAGTCATCATCGGGAAAGCAGCGTCAACAAGCCCTACGAGAAGGTCTCCAAGCTGGAACACAAGGCGGATGCTGCTGATGCGAAGCTCCAATATGAGAGAAATCAGCAGGAGCATCCTGAGATGAAGAAGCAGAACATGAACAAGCACTACCAGAAGCAGAACATTAAGAAGGAATATGCCGCCGCTCGAAATGCCGGGTCTCAGACTGCCGGGACTGCCACAAAGAATACCGGCAAGAAGCTCGGTGAGAAGGCGTCCGAAAAGATCAAGGAGTTCTTTGAGAAGAACAAGAAGGTCTTTATCTGGATCGGCGTCGGAATTGCCCTTCTCGTTTTGCTCGGTGCCGGAATCAGCTCGTGTTCGATGCTTACTTCTACCGGCTCGACGGTTATCGCTTCCTCTTATCTCAGTGAGGATGACGCGATGCTGGGCGCGGAAGCGCAGTATTACCGGATGGAGCAAGAGCTGCAAAGCTATCTGGATAACTATGAAGGCACTCATGACTATGACGAATATCACTTCGATCTGGATGATATTGAGCATGACCCCTATGTGCTGATCTCCATTCTCTCGGCTCTCCATGAGGGCGAGTTCACACTGGACGAGGTGCAGGGTACGCTCCAAATGCTGTTTGAAAAGCAGTACATCCTCACCGAAGAGGTCATCGTCGAAACCAGATACCGCACGGAGACCGACACATGGACGGACGCAGACGGCAACACGCACACGGAAACCTACCGTGTCCCGTATGACTACTACATCTGCAACGTGAAGCTCGAAAACTTCAATCTCTCCCACGTCCCGGTCTACATCATGTCTCAGGAACAGCTTTCCATGTACGCGACGTATATGTCGGTGCTGGGCAACCGCGAGGATCTGTTCGGTGACTCTCCCTATGTGGACAAGTACATCACAAATCCTCCTGCCGACTACGATGTCAACCCGGAATACTTGAACGACGAGAAGTTTGCGACACTGATCACTGAGGCGGAAAAGTATCTCGGCTATCCGTATGTGTGGGGCGGCTCCAATCCCGACACATCCTTTGACTGCTCCGGCCTTGTCAGCTATGTTCTCACGAACAGCGGGCTTGTGAACACCGGGCGGCTGGGCGCACAGGGGCTTTACAACGTCTGTGCGCCGGTCTCAAAGGCGAATGCACAGCCCGGTGATCTCATCTTCTTTGTCGGGACGTATGACACCCCCGGCGTGTCTCACGTCGGCATCTACGTTGGTGATGGGGTCATGATCCACTGCGGCGATCCCATTCAGTACACATCCATCAACTCTTCCTATTGGCAGCAGCATTTCTACGCCTTCGGAAGACCCGCCTATTAAAAGAAAGGAGTTTTTCATGAATCCCAAGTATCAGAAAGTCCTCTCCGACATTGAGAAGGCTGAAAAGAAGAAGTCCGAAATCGAAGGTCAGCTCAAGGAGCTGTATGACAAGAAGACAGAGCTGGAAAACCTTGAAATCATCAATACTGTGCGCTCTATGGTTATGGAAAAGGATCAGATCATGGCGTTCCTGTCTTCCATGAAGGGCGGCACCAAGCCCGCCGGAAATACGGAGGTAATCGACAATGCGTAAGAAGTTTCGTTTTCTGACCGTCCTTGCGGTCTGCGTCATGGTTCTGTCCTGCTTCTCGGTGACGGCGTTTGCCTACGCCGATGATACCGAGCAGAACCTTCCCGTTACGGAGGCAACCCAGCCGGAACAGCAGCCTGAGACTACTCCCGCGCCGGAAAAGCCGAAGGGTGAGCCGATTGACGATGAGGGCAACGCCTACACCCGCGACTTGCTCTATGACAAGGCAACCAACAAGCAGTTCATCACTGTCCAAACGAAGAACGGCAACACCTTCTTCATTGTCATCGACTACGATGCGCCCATCAACGAGGATGAGGAACAGTATCAGACGTACTTTCTCAACATGGTCGATGAGAGCGATCTGCTTGCGCTGCTGGATGAAGACACTGCGGCTGCTCTGACTACCTGTAATTGCAAAGAGAAATGCGCTGCCGGTCAGGTCAACACCGACTGCCCGGTCTGCAAGACCAACATGAGCGAATGCACCGGCACAGCCCCCGTTACACCTGAGCCGGATAAGGATGCGGAAACCGATGCTCCCGCCCCTAAACCCGAAAAGAAATCCAACATCGGCATGATCCTCGTCATCTTCGTTCTTGCCGGTGCTGCGGGTGCAGCTTATTACTACATCAAGTTCGTCAAGGGCAGAAAGCCCAAGGATGAAGATATGGACTTCTTCGACGATGAAGGCTACGAGGAAGAGCCGTACATCAACGAGGATGATGAGCCGCAGATTGCGGAGGATGCTGAAACGGATGGTGATGAAGATTGATCTTAGTCATTGCTGAAAAGCCCAGCGTTGCCCAGTCCATCGCAAAGGTTCTGGGCGCAACGTCCCGAAAGGACGGCTATATGGAGGGCGGCAATTACATCGTTTCGTGGTGCTTCGGTCATCTGGTGGAGCTGGCAGACGCCAGCTCCTACGATGAGCGGTATGCCAAGTGGCGGTATGACGATCTGCCTATTGTTCCGGAAAACTGGATGTTTGAGGTCACGAAGGACAAAGCACAGCAGTTCAAGGTGCTGTCCGCTCTCATGAAGGACAAGCGCGTCACTGAGCTGGTCTGCGCAACCGATGCAGGACGCGAGGGTGAGCTGATCTTCCGGCTGGTCTACGACAAAGCCGGATGCGTCAAGCCCTTCAAGCGTCTGTGGATCAGCTCGTTGGAGGACTCCGCCATCCGCGAAGGCTTCAACCATCTCCGGGACGGCAAGGAATATGACCGCCTCTATGAAGCGGCACTCAGCCGCTCGAAGGCGGACTGGATTGTCGGCATCAACGGCACCCGCCTGTTCACCACGCTCTATCACAAGAAGCTGGTGGTCGGGCGCGTCCAGACGCCGACCCTTGCAATGCTGGTGGAGCGTGACGGGAAAATCTCCACGTTCCATAAGAAGAAGTATTTCAACGTCCACGTCGGCAAGGGCGATCTGACCGCCGATCTGGAAAAGGTCAAAACCGAAGAGGAAGCAAAGAAGATTGCGGCGGCTTGCGAGAAAAAGCAAGCCGTCGTTTCTTCTCTCAAGCGGGAGACGAAAACCGTCAACCCTCCGAAGCTCTATGATCTGACCACCTTGCAGCGCGAGGCAAACCGATATTACGGCTTCACCGCCCAGCAGACGCTCGATCTCGTACAAACACTCTACGAAAAGAAGCTCCTGACCTATCCGCGCACGGACAGCCAGTTCATTACGGACGATATGGAGGACACCGCCCGTCAGGTCATTTCTATTGTCTGCCGCCAGCTTCCGCTTTTCTCCGGTGTTTCGGTTACTCCGGACACTGCCCGCGTAACCGACAACAGCAAGGTCACAGATCACCATGCCATTCTCCCGACCGTCCAGCTTGAAAAGCAGGATGTTTCCGCACTCCCTCAGTCGGAGCAGAAAATTCTCAATCTTGTCGGGATGCGCCTTCTGTGTGCGACCGGCGAGAAGCACACCTACGCAGAAACGCAGATCTCGCTCTCCTGCGAGGGCTACGAGTTCAAAACCAAGGGCAAGACCGTCGTTCAAAACGGATGGAAAGCCATCGAAGAGCTGTTCAAGGCTTCCCTCAAGGCGAAGGAAAAAGACGATCCCGTGAAGTCCCTGCCCGAAGTCCATGAGGGCGATATGCTGGATGGTGTGTCTGCCAGCGTCACCGAACGCTTCACAACGCCTCCGAAGCAGTACACGGATGTGATATTTTGTGAGCGTAAGGAGTGGATAGGAATTGAAGAAAGGAGTTCAGCATGAGAAGAAAAAAAGATAAAAGCAATGGCATTACTGCTTTGTATGAAAGACTGTCTCGTGATGATGATAATGCTGGAGAGAGTAACAGTATAGTTCATCAAAAGCAAATGCTTGAAGATTATGCTATGAAACATGGTTTTACGAATCTTGTTCATTTTACCGATGATGGTTGGAGTGGAGCGACCTTTGACAGACCTTCATGGAACAGACTTGTTGAAGGTGTTAAAAACGGAGAAATCACTGCCTGTATCTGCAAAGATATGTCCAGAATCGGCAGAGATCATCTGCAAGTAGGTTTTTTCACTGACATTCTGTTTAGAGAAAAGGAAGTTCGATTTATAGCAATCAATAATGGTATTGACAGTGACCGTCAAGAAACCAGTGAGTTTGCCCCTTTTCTGAATATCATGAATGAGTGGTTTGTCAGGGACACAAGTAAGAAAATTAAAGCTGTACTGAAATCCAGAGGTTCTTCCGGCAACGCTCATACAAGTAATATTCCACCATACGGCTATTTGAAAGACCCCGAAAACCCCGACCATTGGATTATTGATGAAGAAGCTGCTGAAGTAGTCCGCAGAATTTATCGCATGACTATTGAGGGAAAAGGACCTTATCAGATAGCAAGAGAACTTTCAGAAGAAAAAATAGAAAGACCATCTTATTATCTTGGCAAAAAGGGACTTGGAAATCATGCAAGCAACTATGACAAAGAAAATCCGTATATGTGGCGAGGAAATCAGGTTACTACTCTGATTGCCCGACCAGAGTATATCGGAAAGACTGTCAATTTCAGGACATTCAAAAATTCCTATAAGGACAAAAAGACGAAAAGGGCAGATAAGGAAGATTGGGTGGTTTTTGATGATACACAAGAGCCTATTGTCGATGAAGAAACATGGCTGCTTGCTCAAAAGTTAAGACAGAATGTAAGAAAAGCAGCTCCTATGGGCGAGCCTAATGTTCTGACCGGAAAGATTTACTGTGCTGATTGTGGTGCGCCGATGTATAATCACAGGCAGCGGAAAGGGCGAGAAAGAATATACTATACTGCCAAAGGCGAAAAAAGGACAAGTCATTCCAATCCGGCAGATTGTTATGAATGTTCCACATATAATCTGGGTTGTCAGAGATATGACCGGCATTGTACTTGCCACCATATTTCAACAAAAGCACTTAAAAGCATCATTCTGAAAACCATACAGGAGACTTGCCATTATGTTTCTTTGAATGAGCGGGAGTTTGTTTATTCTCTGCAAGAAGAATCGGCGATGAAAGATATTGCTGTTTCTGAAACTGTAAAAAACCGCATTGAAAGAAATCAGAAGCGAGTTCACGAACTGGATATGCTTATCAGGAAAATCTATGAAGATAATGTAATTGGAAGATTGCCGGACAGGCTTTTTCAGAGTATGCTTACTGATTATGAAAATGAGCAGAACGAGCTAAACAAGATTATTGAGACTGACACCGCTGATATGCAACGAATTATAGGCGGTCAAAATAATGTGGAGCGTTTTTTAAAGCTGGTTAAAAAGTATGAGAACATTACAGAGCTTACTCCTGTCATGATAAATGAATTTATAGATAAAATACTGGTTCACGAGCCACAGGGAAAAGGTGCAGACCGCACCACAGAGGTGGAGATATATCTTAACTATGTCGGGCAATTTCAAGTACCTGTGGAGCAGCATGAACCAACAGAGGAAGAAAGGATTGCTGCTGAAAAAGAAGCAGATCGACTTCGCAGAAAACGAGAATCCAATCGTAAGTATATGAAAAAGATTCGTGAGAAATCAAAAAAATTTGCGGAGCATGAGCGTATAGCAGAAGAAAAAAGTTCTGATAGCAAGCTGTGTGCTGAACAGAACGCCACAAGCAAATCAAATCGGCAAAAAGTGAAAGGAGAAAAAATAGCATGACAGAATTGAAACCACGAATCCATGATGAAAGCAACGGTCTGGACTATGTTCTTGTGGGCGATTACTATGTGCCGGACTTGAAGCTGCCGGAGGAACACCGCCCTATCGGTATGTGGGGCAGACTGCACAGGACATATTTGGAGCAATACCGCCCTGCAAGGTTCTCTGCCCTCTGTTTATCCGGCGAACTGCATACTTACCTTGCTGACCTGAACAAACAGGCAACGGAAAGGTGCAGCCTTATCATTGAGCAGATGAAACAAGCCGAGGGTGTGACCGAAACCATGAAAGCAGACAATCAGATGTTGTGGGTACAGTCCATGAACTCTATTCGTAACCGAGCCGAAGAAATCATCAGACAGGAAATGATTTACTGCTGATTTTATCAAGTCCAAAACCAACAAATTTATATCGTAAACGAAGCGACAGGTATTTCCTTATGAAGTGTCTGTCGCTTTTCATTTATCAAATTTTAAGGAGGAAAACACAATGAAGATGAACCGGAATGAAATGGAAACCCTTTATGCCTTTGGCTGTCCGAACCTGAAAGCAACTGTCGAGCGTTTGCGTATGGTGGCTGCCCTTGCACCCGATCCAGCGGCGAAGAAGCTGTTTTATATGCTTTCTGTCAAGCTGAGTGCTGAGGGTGTTGAAAGGTGGTATCGCTGCTTTTACTGCAAGCTGCGTGTGTTGAAAAACCATAGGGAGGGCTGCTATGGAGAGACTGACGAAGATTGAGAAAGAAACAATCGTTCTCTTTAATGAGGGCGAGGACAAGGCAAATATCTACACCCACAACGCCGGATTGAAAAAGAGGTTGGCTGCTTTTGCTAAGAAGTACCCTGACCTTTGCCGACTGGAAAAATCCAATGTTCAAGGCGGTGTTTCTTATGAGCTGGCAAAGTCCCGTCTGTCTATCCGTTTCCTGCCGCCTTACAGTGAGGAACGCAGACAGAAAGCCAGTGAATATGCGAAAAAGCATGGGCTGAACAGTCAGCAGGGATAATGTGATAATCAGGGCTGATATGCGGTTAAAATGTCAGGTACAGACCTGATGTTTTGACCGTTGCCTATCGCCTGTGAGGAAAGTATCGGGGACTATGGATTTTGCAGAAATGTGCGTTACAAGGCTTGAACAGGAACTCTGCACACAAAATTTTTTCTTCCATTCTTTAAGTTGATGAAGTATAATAAAATATGAAAAATTGAGGTTTTTAATGCTCGATTTCAAACAATCATTTTTATATATCTGGGACTATGGAGGGCAAAATGAATGATTTTTTACGAATGTGTTTTAATATAATTACACAAATAGGTCCCTATTTAGTTGTACTTCTTCTTTTGAAATATCTTGTAAATCTTCAACAAAAGAGAGCTAAAGAACGAGAGGAAGAACAGAAAAAGGGAATAATTAGAACGCATTATACAATAAAAACAGAGAAATTCCTTGTCGTGGCATTTATCGTAGGTACAATATTTTTTGCTTGTTGTACGGCTATGAGTCTTAGGGAAAAAGAAGATATGTTTGTCATTTGTATATTTGGAATATTTTTTTTAGTAGGCATAAGCGGAATAGTCAATATGGTAATGTGGAAACTGGAAGTGAACGGAGATGAAATCACATGGCGGTCAACTTTTGGAAAAAAGAGAACTTTTCGTTTTGGGGATATTACCTACTGCGAGAGAAAAAAAGGTTCTGTGCGTGTATATGTAAATGGGGAAAAGCTATTTACCATTGATAGTAATATCGATAAAGAAGAATTTATGGAAGATATAGAGAGAAGAAGAATCCCTGTAAAATCTTACTGGACAAATCAGCATAAGAAGAATCGTAAATGACATAGATTTTATAACAGTACGATGTTAGACAACTGAATATGACCGTCAAAGTCGGATGAAGAAACCGATGTATTGAGCGTAAAGCGATCATGCGTCGGTTTTTCTTATTTCATGAGCTGACAGAATTCCGACTGTATATCGCCTGTGAGGAAAGTATCGGAGACTATGGATTTTGCGGAAATGTGCGTTATAGGTAAGTAAAAAACTACTTGATAGAGCGTGAATTGAATTGTTCATATCGGTATGATATAATTTACTGAAATGAAGCAAGAAGGTGGACTTTTGTATGAAAAAATTTTTGAAAATATTGCTAATCATTGTAGGAATAGTTTTTTTGATTTTTGCAGCGCTGATATGTATTGGACTGTTTGTTGATTATGATGACCATATTGAAAATGGTCGTTATACTTATGTTCCGGAAGATGACAATAAAGACAATGCATATGTCGAATTCAATTTGAGTGATTACGATAAAAAGGATTCTGAACTCATATATTATAGTTCTGTCGAAGAAGCTATTTTGAATTCTCCTTTGAATGCTGAAAATGAAGAATTTTCTGTTCCAGAAGATTTTCTTAATCATGTTGATGAAATATTGCATATATGGAATGGCAAACAGTATGATACTATTTTCTATCGGGCAGGAAGTGATAACGATCCCGTTCAAGGTTTTGTGATTGCACGCTGCAAAAAAAAGATAGAAAATGAAAGTACACAATATGCGTTTGTAAATGCTACACCAGCTACCACTACACCAGATACCACTTATGGGGGAGACTTCAAAAAATTTATCCATTTATCTTTAACAATAAGTGATATTCAACAAGACTTAAATCCAAATTATCCGGATACCAGATTCGTTTTTGGCTATGCACATGATAAAGAAATTTACTCATTAGAAGTAGAAGGTCAAAAGCCAGATGGGATTATAGAATATGAAGAATATGGTAGAACGATGTATATGTGGTATTATAACGATTTGAAAAGCAATAAAAGAGGCGATTGTCTGAGCTACTCAGTAGATGTGCCAGAGTAATTTTTCAAATTGGCTAATCTGCCACAACTGAATATGACCGTCAAGGTCAGATGAAGAAACCGATGTATTGAGCGTAAAGCGATCATGCGTCGGTTTTTCTTTTTGCAAAATAGTCCGGTGGACTGTTTTGTAAAACCGAAGGAACTGACAGAGCTTGGGACGGGGCGAAGTCAGTTTGTTCGGGCGGGAGTACAGAGGGTGCAACCCTTTGTGCATGGGTACAGGGAATGCAATATCCCTGTGCAGGTCAAGGGCGGCAGCCTTGCCCAGTTAAGTGGCGTTTCGCCACTTAGTACTGGGTATTACTTGACGCAGAAAGCCGCAAGGAATCAGCTTCGCTGCCCTTCTCCCCTGTCGGGGAAATCAAAAAGAAGGAGGAACTCATGTGAAATTAACAAGGCACAATGGACGAGCCGGAAAGAATGGCGTTTATAATCCGAAGCACAATGACCGCAGTTTTGACATTGCCAACAGCGAACACATTGACGAAGAACGAGCCAAACAAAATCTCTATTGGGACTGTTACAATGGCTTCCGCAATTTCAAAAATCCCGAAAAGGAAAATGAGCTGTCTGCCACTTTTGAAGATGTGGAACAGCTTTTTTATCGTCAGCGGTATCGTGATTTTGTGACCGGACAGAACGAAAGAAATGTGAAGAACCGACACCCTGAAAGAAATAAGGAAACCGGAGATTTGCTCAAAAGCAAAAAGACCTGCCCAGAGGAAACGGTCTATCAGATTGGAACGCTTGATAATCATGTTCCACCAGAACTGCTCATTGAGATCGTCACAGAATTTATGGAAATCGTAAATGAGCGTTTCGGCTCTCATGTCCATATCCTGAATTGGGCACTGCACTTGGATGAAAGCACCCCTCATATTCACGAGCGTCATGTGTTCGACTGTGAAAATCAATATGGGGAGATTGCCCCACAACAGGAAAAGGCTTTGGAAGCACTGGGGTTTGAACTGCCAGAACCGGAGAAGCCTGTCGGAAGAAAAAATAACCGCAAGATGACTTTCGATTCAGCCTGCCGAGTGCTGTTGTTTGATGTGGCGAAAAAGCATGGCTTACAACTGGAAGAAGAACCGGAATATGGTGGTCGTGCTTATCTGGAAAAACAGGACTATATTCTTTTCAAGCAAAAGGAGCAACTGGCAGCACAGGAGCAAAAGTTGGAAGAACTCACGATGAAGATTGAAGATGTGGAAGCTCTGGTGGACGAGGTTGCCGATATTGCCTATGACAAGGCGGTTGAGGTCGTTGCTGATACTGTAAAACTGGAAACGCACAAGGAGGATATTAAGCTGGTGGAGCAGTCTAAAGCGTGGGTTCTCTCCCCTGAGCGTAAGGCTTCAAAGAAAGAAGTTGAGTATGCAGTGAAACGATTGGATGGCGTGATTGCCAGAATCACAAACGCTATGAAATCAACCATTCAGAAAATCCAAACCACGCTGATGAAACCGGAGGTCAAAAAAGCCGGAACGGAGCAAATCAAGAAGAAAGCCAAAAATTCTATTATAGAGCAGTTGAGCCGCAAAAAGAAAGAAATTGCAGAGCGTGAAGTCAGCCGGACGGATCAGGCAAAAAGCAAAAAACAGGATATGGAACTCTAAAGCACTTGCTGTTTTCACTTTGAAAATGACAGGTGCTTTTGCTTTAGGGAGTAAGAAAATATCTTCCATTCTTTAGGTTGATGAAGTATAATGATAGTAAGAAATTTTTTGTAATGACCTTAATCCAATAAGTGATTTTGCAATTATTCAGTAAAGGATGTAATTATATGAAAAAAGTATTGTTGCTTTCCAGTGTGATTATTATACTCGGTTTAACAGGCTGCTCTAACAAATATTTCAATGACTGGTTTAGCTCTGAACAAAATGAAACGGATAAGATGTGTCAACAAATTATCGAGGCATGTAAGCAACAGGATTCAGAGAAACTCAAATCTCTATTTTCCGAAGAAAGCAAAAAGAACATTGAGAATTTAGACACTGAAATCTCTGCTTTTTTCGATTATATTGAGGGCAGTATCCAAAGTTTTGAGGGCGATTGTGCATCATCAAGTGAAAGCAACTATGGTAAAAGGAAAACGGAATTGGATGGTATGTATCTCATATTGACAGAGAAGGAACGGTATTGTATGAATTTTTATATGTATAGTGAGGATGATGAAAATGCTCAAAATGTGGGGATATATAAAATTGAAATTGCATTGGAGAGCGAAGTGGCTGAGGATAATTTTATATGGGATAATCCCCCAAACGGTATTTTTGTTGGAGGACAAAATTGATTTTTGTTATGAGAGAACATTAAAGTATAAATTTCGGATGGTATAAGAAAAACTGACTACAATTAAATCTTCACAGCTTTACTAAGCAGGAAATCTGAAAAGTTCTCCTGCTTTTTTGCACTCAAAATAGAATGTGGAACTCTAAGACACTTGCTGTCTTCGTTTTGAAAATGACAGGTGCTTTTGCTTTGGGAGGCAAGAAAAAATCTTCCATTCTTTAGGTTGATGAAGTATAATGTAAGCAACAAACTTGAAGTTTAAGGGGATGATATTATGGATTTTGCTATATTTAGATTGTTTATAAGAGTTTCATTATTTGTTATAGCGTTAATTGCTTGCATTATCTATCTAATTAAAAAAAGAAAACTTATCTATTCGATATTTTTTGATAAAGAAGCGATAAAAAAAGAATATACTGGAAAAAATGATATAATATTTCTTCGATTGGCTAATACCATTCTTGTTATAGTAGCTATTCTTTTAATCTTATATTTGAAAGATTTTGTTTTAGATATGCCTTACATCATAAACAAACAGTATAGTTATGCAGAAGGATATGTAACTGAACAATCTCATGGTGGTGCAGATATATCTTCTGAAAGAAGAAGTATTTTTCTATATGATAAAGTTAAAGATGATGAAATCGAAATCACAGTATTTTCAAGGTATATTGATAAAAATACTTATTTAAAGGTACAATATCTTCCGCATACGAAATATGGTGCTATTGTAGAAATTAAATAATTCATTCTAAAAAGAAAATTTCCAGTTTGTATAACTGGCAACCCAACCACAATTAAATCTTCACAGCTTTGCTAAGCAGGAAATCTGAAAAGGTCTCCTGCTTTTTTGCACCTAAAATTAAATATGGAACTCTAAGGCACTTGCTGTTTTCGTTTTGAAAATGACAGGTGCTTTTTTCGTTTCAGGAAAGGAGTCACATGAATGTATTTGAAGTTGTAAAAGAAAATGTTACTGCCCGACAAGCCGCAGAAGCCTATGGCTTGAAAGTGGGTCGCACAGGTATGGCGTGCTGTCCGTTTCACTCAGATAAGTCCCCCAGTATGAAGCTGGATGAACGCTATTACTGTTTTGGCTGCGGAGCAACCGGAGACGCTGTTGATCTCACAGCGAAGCTATTCGGTATCGGGCTGAGGGAAGCTGCTGTCAAACTTGCTGAAGATTTTGGTCTTAACTATGACAGCCGACAAAAGCCCAGTGTCCGCCCTCGTATTCGTGAGCCGACACCGGAACAGAAGTATCAAAAAGGAGAAAATCATTGCTACAAGGTGCTGACGGATTATTTTCATCTTCTTAGAGAATGGGAAAAGAAATACGCTCCTAAACAGCCGGATGAGGAATGGAATCCCCTGTTTGCAGAAGCACTGCATAAGAAGAACTATATCGAATATCTGCTTGATATTCTTCTGTATGGTTCATTGGAGGAACGAAAAGCACTTGTGGCAGAACAGAGAAAGGAGGTGTTAAAACTTGAACAGCGAATTGCAGAACTGTCAGCAGACAGAACCATGCACAGTAGAAGAAATCCGAAACAGCTTAGAGCAGAGCGAGAAAGGTAAGGTTTATAATACTGCCGCAAATTATAAGCGTGTTCTGCAATATGATCCACTTTTGAAAGGGGCTATCCGAAAAAATCTTCTGACCGAAAGAATCGACATTGTGAAGCCCCTCGGTTGGTATCGTGACAGCCCGACATTGACGGATGTGGATGTGAAATATCTGCTCCTATATTTTGAAGAAAACTATGGATTGACCGTAGAGAAGAAAATCATAGACGCAGTTGCGGTTATTGCCAACGAAAACCGTTACCACCCTGTCTGTGATTTTCTTAATGCCCTGCAATGGGACGGAACAGAACGCATACGCTTCTGTCTGCACCGCTTTCTCGGTTCTGATACAGATGATTACACCTATGAAGCATTGAAGTTGTTTCTGTTGGGTGCTATCTCACGAGCCTTTAAGCCGGGGTGCAAATTTGAGGTTATGCTCTGTCTTGTGGGCGGTCAGGGAGCTGGAAAGTCCTCTTTCTTCCGTTTGCTTGCGGTCAATGATGACTGGTTCTCTGATGACTTGAAAAAGCTGGATGATGAAAATGTGTACCGCAAAATGCAGGGGCATTGGATTATTGAAATGTCGGAAATGATTGCAACCGCTAACGCTAAGAGCATTGAAGAAATCAAGTCCTTTCTGAGCCGCCAAAAGGAAACCTATAAGATACCGTATGAAACACATCCGGCAGACAGAAAACGACAATGTGTGTTTGGAGGTTCTTCTAATACCCTTGACTTTCTTCCCCTTGACCGAACAGGCAACCGCCGCTTCGTTCCGGTTATGGTCTATCCTGAAAGGGCTGAGGTTCATATTTTGGCGGATGAACAGGCTTCCAGAGAGTATATCAATCAGATGTGGGCAGAAGCTATGGAGATTTACAGAAGCGGCAATTTCCGTCTGAGATTCAGTCCGGCTATGAACGATTATCTGAAAGCCCACCAAAAGGATTTTATGCCGGAGGACACAAAGGCAGGACAGATTTTAGACTATCTGGAACGCTATTCCGGCAGCATAGTCTGCTCTAAGCAGCTTTACAAGGAAGCACTGGGGCATGATTATGACGAACCGAAACAATGGGAACTGCGAGAGATCAATGACATTATGAATAACGCTGTCACAGGCTGGATGGCGTTCAGCAATCCGAGATATTTTCCAGAGCCTTACCGCAGACAAAAGGGCTGGGAGCGTATCAGGAACGACAACGAGCCTGACAACAGCATGGATGGTTTTCAGGAAATCCCGACAGAGGAAATGGAACAGTTAGGACTTCCGGAGGAATGGTTGAAGCAAAAATAAAAGCCCGTTGTCGCTTCGGTTGTCGAGCCGGTTGTCGGTCTGGTTGTCGGGCAAAAATCCCGAAAGCCTTGATATTGCGGCACTTTTCCCTCTCTGACAACCATGACAACCAATATTATAGAGAAAAAGAAAATAGTAAAAAGATAGTATCGCCCGATAAAGAAAAAAGGTTTTCTGATGTCCGTTGTCGGAACTTCGTTGTCAGACCTTTCCTTGTCGGGCTTTTTTCATTTAAGGAGGAATATCGTATGACAAATATCGTGAACAGTACACTACCCACCCCAAATAACCATTCGGAGAAAAACAAACCGGATGGAGTTTTTGTGATTAAGCAAGGCAAAACAAATTATAAAGTCAAAGTGTTTTTTGACCATAGTAGCGGTTTGACTGCTGAGGACAGATTGAAACGCATTATTCAGGCAGAAGCAGAGGGAGAATCTGCGTAAGTAATATGAAAAATATCCATGCACCCCCTTGACAAAAGCTTTCAGAAGACACGCTCCTGTCTGCAATGGAGACTGCCGGAAACGATCAGTTTGACGATGACACCGAGAAGAAAGGTCTCGGAACACCCGCGACCCGCGCCGGTATCATTGAAAAGCTGGTGAAATCCGGCTTTGCAGAGCGCAAAGGCAAATCCCTCATTCCCACGAAGGACGGCTGCAACCTTGTCTGCGTCCTGCCGGAACAGATCACATCTCCCGCAATGACGGCGGAATGGGAAAACACGCTCATGGAGATTGAGCGCGGCAATGCGGATGCAGACGCATTCCTCAGCGGCATTGTCCGGATGACCGGGGATCTCGTGAAAGCCTATCCGTTTCTCTCCGATGCCGAAGCCCAGCGTTTCGGCACGGGCAAAGAGGAAATCGGCAAATGTCCCCGCTGTGGATCTCCGGTCTATGTCGGCAAGGGCAATTTCTACTGCTCGAACAAGGAATGCTCCTTCTGCCTGTGGGAAGACAACAAGTTCTTTTCCAGCAAGAAAAAGAAGCTGACCAAGAAGATTGCAAAGGAGCTGCTGGACAAGGGCTGGTGCCGCGTGACCGGGCTTTACACGCCGAAGAAGCCTCAGCTCTACGATGCGGTGATCCGGCTGGATGACAGCGGCGGCAAATACGTCAGCTTCAAGATGGAGTTTGATCGATGACCCACCCAAAGTATGTTGCTTCATGCAGCGGAGGCAAAGACAGCGTAGCGACGCTCCTGCTGGCTGCACAGCACAATGAGCCGCTTGACGAGGCGGTTTTCAGTGAGGTCATGTTTGATCAGGACACAAGCGGCGAAGTCCCGGAACACCGGGACTTCATTTATGACCGGCTCAAGCCCTTCTGCGAAAAGGAGCTGGGCATCAAGTTCACCATTCTCCATGCAGACAAGACCTACGATGAGGTGTTCCATCATGTCATCACCCGTGGACCGCACAAGGGTGTGGTTCGCGGCTTTGCATGGGCTGGTATGTGTGCAGTCAATCGTGACTGCAAAATCCCGCCAGTCCGCAAGTACAATGCCGCACTCTCGCCGGACACTGTGAGCTATGTCGGCATCGCGGAGGATGAGCCAAAACGCCTTGCTCGTCTGGATGGAATAACGAAGGTCAGTCTGCTTGCCAAATACGGTATGACCGAGGCGGACGCCTACAAGCTCTGTCAGGAACACGGGCTGCTTTCCCCAATCTACGCTCACTGCCGAAGAAACGGCTGCTGGTTCTGTCCCAACGCCAGTGACTCGGAGCTGCTGCACATGGTCACAAAGCACCCGGATATATTTGACCGGCTGATTGAATGGGAGAACGAGGATAACATCTTCCATCGTCGGATGACGCGCAGAGAAACCCCGTCTGAGGTAAAGGCTCGTTTACTGAGCAAATCCCAGACGGGGTTTTCTTCTCCCCGAAGCAAATACGAAATGGAGGTTTGATATGGCTGAAAACAGAAATGCACAGCAAGTCCGCGAAATCACGGACAAGCTGGAACAGGGCATCAAGGAGCTTTTTGAATCCGAGCGGTTCAAGGAATATCTCCGCACGATGTCCAAGTTCTACAACTATTCCTTCAACAACACGCTGCTCATTGCGATGCAGAAGCCGGAGGCAACCTATGTTGCCGGTTATACCTCGTGGCAGCGCAACTTTGACCGTCAGGTCATGAAGGGCGAAAAGGGCATCAAGATTCTTGCACCCGCGCCGTACAAGGCGCAGGAAGAGCGTGAGAAGATTGATCCTTTGACGCAGAAGCCGGTGATCGGCGCAGATGGGAAGGCTGTCACGGAAACGGTTGAGGTCCTGCGTCCTGCCTTCAAGGTGGTAAGTGTCTTTGATGTTTCCCAGACGGACGGCAAGGAGCTTCCGGACATCATCGTCGATGAGCTGAAAGGCACCGTCGAGAACTACGAGGCGTTCTTCGATGCACTCAAGCAGGAATCTCCCGTCCCCATTTCCTTTGAGGATATTCCGGGCGGCGCAAAGGGATTCTTCTCACCGGTTGAAAGCCGCATTGCCATTCAGGAAGGCATGAGCGAAATCCAAACGGTCAAGACCGCCATTCACGAGATCGCCCACGCAAAGCTCCACGCTGTAAAGCCGGACGAGAAAACCGCCCCCGAAGACAAGAAGGATCGTCACACCAAGGAGGTTGAAGCGGAAAGCGTAGCTTACACTGTCTGTCAGCGGTACGGCATTGAAACCTCGGACTACTCCTTCGGGTACATCGCCGGTTGGTCATCCGGCAAGGAAACCAAGGAGTTGAAAAGCTCTCTGGACACCATCCGCAAGACGGCGGCTGAGATGATCGAGGGCATTGACGCCAAGCTCAAGGTGCTGCTGGCAGAGAAAGCACAGTCCGCAGAGAAGGAAGTCGAAGCTCCCATAAAGGAAGCTGTTCCGGAGGAAAAGCCGGAAGTCCCCATTTACCGCGAGACAGCGAATTACGCCTATGAAGCCGGTGAGATGGAAGCATACCGTGCTTCTCTCGCCGCAAACGTGGAATGCCGCAGTGCGATTGAAGCGGCGATCAGTTCTAACTATGGGGACAACCGACTGGATGCGGATGCTGCCGTGAAAAGTGTCCTTGAGCAGTTCTCTCCAGAGCGCGTCCGGTATGTCCTCGCAAACACCATTCAGCAGAAAGACTTTGACGGGCGCATTCCCCAGCCCCTCAAGGAATGGGCGAAGAACGTTGAGGTCTGCCCTGAGAACGCCTCCCACTTCCTCGTGGACAAAGCCAATCCCGGACTGACCGCACTTTTCGTGGATGCGTTCCGTCAGCAGACCGAACCCCAGAAGGAAGTCACTTCTGAGAAAACAGAGGAAAGAGACCCGGAGGTCGTTGCGTGGGAGAACGATGAGATTACCTCTATCGAGGTAAAAACCGTGGAGGTCAAGCCTCCCGTTGTCCCCTTGCCGGAGGAAGCAGCGAAAGCACCGAAGGCACACCGCCTGACTGCCGAAGAGAAGGAAATCAAAGCCGCCGTCATGGACACGCTCAAGGGGCAGATTGCCTATAACAATGACGGTATGCGGGCGTCCTATCGCGCCTCTAACCATTCCTTCAATCTGCTGGCACGGAACGGCGTCAGGATCGAGGGCAACACGGTCACGCAGAACGGTGAGCCGCTGTTCAAAATCCATCGCCGTCATGCGGCGCGGAAAACACAGGGCTGCTACCGTGAGCTGATGCCGACGCTGGAATACGTCAAGCAGGAGCAGAAGCAGGAAAAGCCCTCTATCCGCGATCAGCTCAAAGCTGCCGCGAAAACGCAGCCGGAGAAGAAGTCCCCGGTCAAATCCAAAACACACGACATGGAGTTGTGAGAAAGGAGAAGCATGAAGAAATACACAGACGTTGACATCGTTGCGGAGCTGCAGAAGCTTGTGGATAGTCATGTAGACAGCTACAAGGAAGACTTCGACATCGACAAGCGCATCATCCGCCGCGCCGCCGAAAGCCAGAATCCCGAAGACAAGACGCTGATGTGGTTCTGCCGTCCGCATGGGACGCACTGCCTCAATGAAAATCAAGTCTTTATTCAGGGAACGCGAGATCACAACACCTTCCGCTTTTACGCGGAACAGACCTACGACGAATGCGTTGCCCGCGTCATTGTCCCGAAAGCCGTCAAGCGCGGCAAGGTCTTCGGAGATGTCTTTGAGATCAACTACCGGGAACAGGCGGCAAATGTGGCGCAGAACTCGGTTGCGCCGGATCACGACCGGCTGACCTTTGCAGACGGCTTTGTGCTGGAAGCCCCCTGCCGCAGCAGCTTCGATGCAGCAATGGCTCTGATCGGTGAGCATGGCGGCGTCAAGACCCACCAGACGCTCCCGAAGGACGCGGATGCTCTGGCGGAAGTGCTGTCCAAGCAGAAAACCCGCCGTGACAGACTGCCGGAGGCAGATAGGACGGAGGTGCTTTCGCCGCTCCCCGTCGCAGAACTCCGGAAGTACGAAGCGGTCAAAAAGGTACATCCCGACGCGCTGGTTTGCTTTGCCCAGAACGGCTATTTTGAGCTTTACGGCAAGGACGCGGAGAAAGCCGCGCCGCTTCTCGGCACAAAGCTCCTTGAGAAGAAGGTACGCGGCAAGCCCTCCATGCCGGTGACCGGCTTCCGTGAAAGCGCATGGGTAGCCGGTTCTCACAAGCTCTGGAAGTCCGGCGTGGATGTCTTTCTCAGCAAGGACGGCGAGACCTTCAAGGAACTCAAAGCCGCAGATTACATTCCTGTCGGTGCGACGCTGAATGTGGATGGGATCAAGTGCAGAATCGACGCGGTTGATTTTGCCGTCGATGAAGTCCGGCTGACGAATATCGAGGACAAGAACCGCCCCATTCGCTTTTCTGAAAGCATCCAGTATGTCCGCTCCTATGTGGAGGATGCCGGAACTGCCATCTACGACACCATCCCAAAGAAGCCCGCTGCCCGTGAATCCATCCGCGACAAGCTGAAATCCGCGCAGAAAGCCCAGCCGCCCCACACACCGAAGCCGCAGAAATTGAAAGGAAAGGATATGGAACTCTGATATGAAAAACTTTACCGTGGAAGAAATCAACCTGATGTGCTGCTTCAACACGTCCAGCCGGAAGCGGCTGATCGACGATATGAAGAGCGTCACCCTGAACGACATGGACGGAGAGATCGCAGAGCTGATGTATAAGACCATCCAGAAGCTCGAAGCCATGAGCGACGCGGAGTTTGAGGAACTGTATATCATGCCGGACGGCATGTTGGATGACTGAAAGGAGGATGCCTATGCCCGTATTAGACGGTGATTTTGAAGCCTTCGTCACGAACCTTGGCAAGTACAACGAGGGTATGCTGGTCGGTGAGTGGGTGAAGCTGCCCACCACCGAGGAAGAGATGCAGAAGGTCTTTGAGCGCATCGGGATCGGCAAGCAGGATGAGTTCGGTCAGCCCTATGAAGAGTGGTTTATCACCGACTACGAATGCCCCATTTACGGCGTTCAGAAGATGCTTGGCGAGTACGAGAGCCTTGATAAGCTCAACTACCTTGCCGCTTTGATTGACGAGCTTTCCCTGAGCGATCAGGAAAAGCTCGTTGCCATTATGGAGGCTGGCTGCGATGAGGTCAGCGACATCGACGATCTCATCAACCTGACGTTCAATCTGGACTGCTACGACATCATGCCCGGTATCAACGATGAATCCGACCTCGGCTATTATTACGCCCACGAAGCCGGTATCTACGCTGAAAAGGATCTCGGTCCTCTGGCAAATTACATCGACTATGAACGCTATGGGCGCGACATTGCGATGGATGAGCAGGGACGCTTCACCGATGAGGGCTATGTCCGTGTCGCAAGCGAGAGGTGGGACAGGCAGTTTAACGGGGAGCTTGATGATATTCCCGATGAATACCGGATCACCGGCTCAGGGGAAGTCACCGAGCGTGACAGCACCATCGCCGTTCTCATTGTTGAGCCGGGAAAGGAGCCTTATGTGAAGGAGATTGACTCCGGTCTGGAGTCCTTGCAGCATGAGGTCGGCGGTTACATCGAGGCAATTTATCCCTACGAAGACCCTGTTGCCTTAGTCTGCAACGAGGAAGGCAAGCTGGAAGGTCTGCCCCTGAACCGCGCTCTGCGGGATGAGGACGGTGACATCTACGACATTGTTGCCGGAACATTCTTGGTAGTCGGCTTGACGGATGACAGCTTCGGTTCTCTGACCGTAGAGCAGATGCAGAAGTTCTCCGACCTCTTCAAAGTTCCGGAGCAGTTTGTTAAGTTGGGCGATAAGATTGTTGCGATCCCCATGATCTCGAAGGAACAGCAGAAACAGGAAGTCGCCCAGCAGAAGGACTTTGAGATGAACGCCGAAATCTCCGGTCTGACGGTTGCCGGTCACATCGGGACGTGGCACACCATTGACCAGCACGAAGTCGGCGGTCACAGCTTTTATCTGATGGAGCATGACACCTACGGCGATGAGGCGGCTTGCATCATCGTCGATGAGCGCGGCAAACTCGTCCTTGATGATGTCTACAACGGCTTTGACGATGACACACTCCGCCTTCTTGACCTTGAAGTCAAGGAAGTGCCGGAAATGCCCGATCCCGCGCTCTCCGTTCAGGATATGAAGGACTACGGCTACGCATGGGCTGGCGTTCTTCCCGCCGGTCAGGAGGCGGCTGAGAAGGCTTTGGAGAAGGGCTGCGAGGTTTACCGTCTCTATTCCGATAACACCGAGGGCTTGTGCGTTGATGCCAAAGAGATTGCCGATCATGCGGCAAAGGGCGGAATGCTCGGTATCAGCAAGGGAAGCTGGATGGCGGCACTTGAGAAGGAAAACTACCTCAAGGCAGCGGAGATGTCGATGGAGGATGACTACGGCATGATTGACGGGATCATCAACAACGGTCCGAAGGAAGACAAGACCGCAGAGGTCAAAGCCCCCGAAAGGGGCGAAAAGTCCTCCATCATGGACAGGCTCAAGTCTGCAAAGGCTGAAAAGCAGAAGGAATGCTGCCCTCCCAAAAAGCACAAAGGAGAGATTGAGCTGTGAGCAGAAGTCAGAAATGGAGACAGGAGTGGTCGTTCTTCATCGGGGACAGCGGACGCCGGAAGTATAACCGCTTCTGCGTCCGCTGCGTCCATAGCTGCAAGCAGAGTTTCCGTGCCGATCTCATCGCCTGTCCGCACTTCTCCCGCAAGGCATCGCAGTGTAGACAGTTAGGGGTCGAAAAAGCCTGTGATTGCAAGCCTCAGAGCGGCGCAAATTGACCAGCCTAAGTGATTGTATTCCCTGCGCAGTTTCTTCTTTAGCGCGGAAATAAGTGTCGATTTCGGCACTTGTTTGAATGCCCGGAAAACGAACCAAGAGCCTCTGTCGATGCCCGGTTTGGGTGTCGGCAGAGGCTCTTTTTTTACGACATATTCAAAATAGCGGACAGCAGCTCTTGAACCTGTTGCCGGTATTCCGGCTTAATATCCGAAATACGTCTGGCAAGCGCAAGGGCTTCCGCTTCTGGCTCATCGGTCCCAAAGATAATTCGGTCCGCACTGACGCCCAGCAAACGGCAAAGACGCTGCAAGGCTTCAAGAGAAATACCGGAAGCACCACGCTCAATAGCACTCAGGTGATTCGGCGTCATGCCAAGCATTTCTGAGAGCGTGTCCTGCGTATAGCCCGCCTGTTCTCTTGCCACTTGAATATTGCCGCCGATTTCAATATTGATGTCCTTCTTCTCTCGCATAGCCTCACCACCTTTGCATTTAGTGTACCTAACGGCGGTGTCATTATCCACGGTACGCCGTCGTTGATTTTACTAACGACAATGCGTTGACTGTCCGTGATGAGGGTGATAGAATGGAGTTACCTACCAAAAGAGTGAAAGAAGGGGTGTCATGTCGCGCATTATTGAGTTTAGAAAGTCTGCTCAAAAAGCTGAAAAGCAATCCGTTCAAGGCAAGACTTGTGCGTTTACCGGTCATAGACCGCAGAGTCTTCCGTTCGGCTTTGATGAATCCGATAAGCGTTGTACTTCTTTGAAATCTGTTATGCGGGATCAGATTGTAGCACTCATCGAGAACGAGGGCGTCACGCATTTTATTACCGGCATGGCTCTTGGCGTCGATATGTACGCTGCGGAAATTGTACTCGATTTGAAATCAAAATACCCTCACATTACTCTGGAAAGTGCAATCCCTTGTGAGACACAAGCGATCAAATGGTCTATGGCTTCACGGGAACGGTATTATAATATCGCGGCAAAGTGTGACAAGGAGACCATGCTGCAACGGGAGTACACGTCGGACTGCATGGACAAGAGAAATCGGTACATGGTCGATCACGCCGATTATATTCTCGCAGTATGGAATGGATGCCCCAGCGGTACCGGGAACACCGTGAGATATGCCCACAAAAAGGGCAAATCTATCATCGTTATCAATCCGGTTTCCCTTGATGTCACGCGGGAATAAGGCAAAAATCCCACTCCTGAATCAAGCGTTGCGAAAACCGTGAAGTATTTCCCGATAGTGAATACACATTGCACTACTCGGTGATTATTGGAAACGTGTACGGCGTATGCTGCCCAGTGAACATCTCCACGGAACACATCGAATTTTCACGGCTTCGTAAAACGGAAAGTGTCACCTTATGAACAGTCCCTTGCCGAGAGAAAAATAAATCGCTGGAAACGGGAACGCCCCCGGCACTGTGCGTCTGGCACAGTGTCGGGGGCGTTTTTCCGTGTCTTAGTTATGAGACAGTTCATTTAGTGTGCCCTTCCCGGTTTCGTGGACAGTAAAAATGAAGAAAAAACAGAAAGAAACGCAGGATATCTTGTCGTATCACAGTCAGGCGGCGGGATGCTCAGACAAGGCACGCGCGAAGGCATCCGGAGGACGCCAGCCAATAGAGGAATGCGGGCGCACCGGGTTGTAAAAGGTCTCGATATAAGCGAAGACGTCTGCCATGGCTTGTGCCCTTGAGGCGAAATGGCGCAGATGGACGCACTCGCACTTGAGGCAGCTGAAGAAGTTTTCGGCCACGGCGTTGTCATAGGGATCGCCCTTGCGGGACATGCTTTGCCGGATGCCGAGGCTGGCGAGACGCTGACGGTAAGCGTAGGCGGCGTATTGGACGCCGCGGTCGGAGTGGAAGATGAGGCCGGGCAGAGGCTTGCGGCGCCGGACGGCCATGCCGAGGGCGGCGAGAGTGAGATTTGTGTCGATGCGGTCGGAGAAGGCGTAGCCGACGATCTGCTTTGTGCAAAGGTCTTTCACAACAGCGCAGTAGAGCCAGCCCTCGCCGGTGGGGATATAGGTAATATCGCCGACCCATGCGGTGTCTGGCTTGTCAAAGGAGAAGCGGCGCGCAAGGAGATTGGGCGCGATGGGGTGCGCGTGTCTTGAGTTGGTCGTGGCTTTGTAGGCACGCCTGCGTGTGGAGGAGATGTTCATCTCGTTCATCAGGCGGTGGATGCGCTTGCGCGAGCAGGAAAGCTGCGGGCGGATCAGGTGATACAGGCTGTCCAGCCCAAGGGCGGGATAACGCTGGTGCAGGCTCAGCAGCCGGCGTTTCAGTTCCTGATCCTTCTGCCGGCGCAAAGAGGGTTTGCGGCCCAGCCATTCGTAGTACCCGCTGCGGGAGACCTCCAGCAGTCGGCATACAAGTTCCACAGAGGCCCCCGCGCGGGCCGTACGGATGTACCGGTACTTGTCCTCTATGGTTTGGAAAGTATGCCGACGGATTTTTTTAGGATGTCAATGACCCCGTCTTTCTCTTCAAGCTTCTTGCGCAGTGCTCGAATCTCCGCCTCCAGTTCGCGCAGGCGTCTGGCGTCGCGGTTTTGGCGGTCTGCTTGCCCCGGCGATGGTGCGCCCGCCGCTTTCAGCCAGCTGCGCAGCGTGTCGATGCAGATGCCGAGTTCCGCGGCCACCTCCCGGCTGGGCCGCCCCTGCTCGGTGACCATCCGCACTGCCCCCGCCTTGAAGGCCTCATCGTAACGCGGCGGCGCTGGGTGTTTTCGTTCTTTGGTTGACATTTTTCATTACCCCTTTCCATTATACAGATTGTTTTTCTGTCCGGCAAATCGGGTATGGGGGCACATTTTTATCCTGTTCAAGCCGGTCGTATATCTCTATCTTCGGCGGCTCGTGTTCATTTTGAAAAATACGGAGCGGGACGCCGATCAGATATGCTACCTTTGACACAAGTTCATAGGTGCTGTCTTTGTAGGCAATCTGTTCTCCGGCATATTCGACGCCATTCAACATGACTGAATTGCCCATGATCTACTCCTTTCGATGGAACGCGGGTTATTGAGCGTACTTTTTGAAGTTTTCAGCTTGTTCCAGAACCTCCTTGTAGACATCATCAATGGTTACGGGGGGATAGTCAAATTCATCCAGTAGCAGTATGAGGTCAACTTGCAGATTTGCCTTAATGTCATCGCGGGTAGACCAGTCGGTGTATTTAGCTTTGTCATCGACAATAATCTTAATCCGCTTTGACAATTCAATCATCTTATCGTCCGGGTACTCGAACTCATACTTCTTGGCAACCGCCTTGAGAATGTCATAAAAGGCTTTTTCCTCGTAGTCAATTCCCATGCCCTTGAAGGAGTCTTTTTCCTTTTTGAGTTCTTCAAGGAGCTTCGCAAGCTGCTCCGCCACATCGTCAAGAACTTCATTAGCAAAAGCCTCATCACGACGGCGATTGTTGTACTCATCAACAACCCGCTTGAGGCGGTCTGAGAACTCCATGCCCATAATGCGGTTGACCTTTTTATACTCATCAATCGCTTGAGAAAGAAGCCTCTGCAACACCTTTATCTTTGTGTTTGGAAGTTGGATTGCATTGATCTTATCCAGATACTCGTCACTGAAAATATCAACAGAGATGTGCTTTCCCGTCTCAAACAGTTCCTCTATACCATCAGATTGAATTGCACCTTCAAGAAGTTCACGGACACGGGTATTCATTTGTGAAATGTCAGGGGCATCACCCTTTGTGAGTTTGAAAAGAATAGAGCGCACAGCACAGTAGAAGTGCAGATAGTCCTTTTCTTTATCAGAGATAGCCTCACTTGAACTGCATAGGTTGAACGCTTGTTTCATGCGTTTGACTGCCGCCATAAAGCGAGTTTCCAAATCTTCCGTGAGCTGTACATACTCAACAGCCCGATTGAGGCAAGCAAGCTGCTCTTTCGGTGAGCCGTTGAAGTAATCCGTGCTATTGAAGTTGTGGAACATCTGAGCCAAGACATCGAGCTGGTCTTTAACAATCGTGATAGACTGCTCGACGCCTTCAAACTCATCGCTCTCAAAGTTGGTGTATTTCTTGAGGGCGAGATTCATGTTTTTCTTAATGCCGATGTAGTCCACGATCAAGCCCTTGTCCTTGCCGGTATAGACGCGGTTGACGCGGGAAATCGTCTGGATAAGGCTGTGCTGCTGGATGGGCTTGTCGATGTAGATTGTGTCGAGTGCCGGTACGTCGAAGCCGGTAAGCCACATATCAACAACGATGGCAATTTTGAAGTTTGATTTAACGTTCTTAAACTGACGGTCAAACTCCTTGCGATCCTCTTTCGTTCCCAGCATTTCATATAGCTCAGGCTCATCATCTTTATTTCGCGTCATGATGAGCTTGATCTTCTCGATGGGTTTGAGTTCCTTTTTCTCTTTTTCCGTCAGTTGAACCCTGTCAGGGCAAATCTTTTTCTCTGCCCATTCCGGTCTCATTCCAACTATAATCTGATAAAAAGCGTATGCAATCTTGCGATTAGAGCAGACAAACATTGCTTTTCCTGCAACGGTAGCTCCTTCGGCAACGCGGGTCTCATAGTGGTTAATGAAGTCCTCCGCAACTGCGTGAAGTCGGTCAGGATCACCGATGATCGCATCAATATGAGCAACCGCCTTCTGGCTTTCCTCAATCTGATGCTCATTTGCACCTTCAACAGCACAGCGGTCATAATAATCTTCAATTTCCCGAACCTTTGCCTGATCAAGAGTGACCCGTGCAGCGCGTCCGTCGTAGACAAGGTTGACTGTGATACCGTCTTTGACCGCCTCTGTCATTGTGTAGGCATCGACAACCGGACCGAAGACTTCAATCGTGCCATCTACGGGCGTGCCGGTGAAACCGACATAGGTAGCATTGGGGAGAGAATCGTGTAGGTACTTTGCGAATCCATAGCTTCGCTCTACACCTTCGGCAGTGACCTTGACTTTCTGATCGAGGTTTATCTGACTACGGTGTGCTTCATCGGATATGCAGATCACATTCGCTCTATCCGTCAGAAGCTCCAAGTCCTCGGTGAACTTTTGGATGGTGGTCATGTACACCCCACCGCTTGCCCTGCCTTGAAGTTCCTGACGCAGCTTTTCGCGGGAATCAATGCTCACAACGGTTTCGTCACCAATGTACTTCTTGGATGCTACAAACTGCTTTGAGAGCTGGTCGTCCAAATCCGTTCGGTCGGTAATAATCAGGATTGTAGGGCTATGGAAGAAGGTACTCTTCATAAGCATTCTTGTGAGGAAGAGCATAGTATAGCTTTTTCCGCAGCCTGTCGCGCCGAAGTATGTGCCGCCCTTGCCGTCCCCCTCCGGTCTGAGATGTGCCTTGATATTCTCAAACAGCTTGACCGCAGCAAAATACTGAGGATAGCGGCAGACGATTTTGAGGTCTTTGTCCGAGCTATCAGGGAAATAGACAAAATCCTTGATGACTGCCAAAAGCCGTTCTTTGCGGAACAGTCCACTCACCATAGTTACAAGGGAATTGATGCCGTCCAATTCCTTATCGTCAGCTTCAATCTTTCTCCACGCATAGAAGAAGTCATACGGGGAGAAGAAGGAACCGTATTTATTATTTGCACCATCGCTTATGACGATGAAGGCGTTATACTTGAAGAGTTCAGGAATATCACGGCGATAACGCACGGTAAGCTGAGTATAGGCGTCCATGATCGTTGTGTTTTCTTTGACTGCGCTCTTGAACTCAAGCACAACAACAGGAATGCCGTTGATGAAGACAATCCCGTCCGGTATGCGTAGCTGGTTGTTGATGCCTTCAATTTCAAATTGATTGACGATCTTGAACACGTTTTTCTCTGGCTCATCAAAGTCAATCAGCTCAATGTAAATGTCTTTCTTTGTGTGATCCTCACGGTTGAAGATGAAGCCGTCACAAATCATTTTGCAGACTGCTTTGTTTGCTTCGTAGATCGTACCGGAAATAGACCTCAGGCGAAGGATGATGCTATCAACTTCGCTTGGGGTAAGTCCCTCTGAGGCATACCTGTTCAGGAGGTATTTCCGCAGATCGTCGATAAGCAGAACCTCAGAGCGTTCACGGTGGATCTGCTCACCATTCAAATAGATATACCCTTCATCTTGAAACAAATCCATGATGGACATTTCAAGAGAATGCTCATTGAAGTTCGCCATTATCATTTCCCCCTAACTGCCTCTGCATTTCTGCTTCAAAGGCTTTTTCACTTTGCTGGAAGTCGTACTCCTGATACTTCAAACCCAGACGTGCCAGCATGAGTGTACCTTCCCAGTCATCTATATTTGAGTATTGAGTTGCGTGGTTTACATCTGTGAGAATACCAAGAATCAAGCCCGTACAATCAAGCGCAAAGTCTATCATTTCCTGAACGTCCGGATAGGAAATAGGGTAACGATTCGGAAAGTTTTCACTGTTCACGATGCGCTTCTCATCGTTGTGGGCATAGAGTTTGTTTCTCTGCATTCGGATGTTATCTCTCTTTTTACTCAGTCCGTTGAACCGCTTCTGATATAGGTCTAAAAATTCTGGAAAAGTCAAATCCACCCGAACAGGAACATTGTCCGCATCAGGAATATCAAACGCGGCGAAGAGTTTTCTATCTGCCTCAACCCGATCCTTAAAAAAGCATTCCTCTTGCGGCTTGAGTTGGTGCTGATATGGGATCGGGTAGAAAAAGGTTGTTCCGTCATGATCCACCGTCAAAGTTTCTCTGTACTTCGGGAAAAGGTCTTGATTTCCCTCGCATTTAACAAGGAGGGTTCCAATGGACACGACACCATTCGAGGTATCATACAGTTTGGCAATCTCCATGAAACAGGCTTTCATCAGAGCATCATAGACTGTATGGTAGAATGCTGGCGAAACCTTCATCTCTTCGGCATAATTACGTTGGTTCTTCCGATACTGCTGCATGATCAGGTAGTAGGCTTTTGCGTCGAAAGCTCCCTGGTGAAGTTCTTCGGCAATTCTGATCAATGTTTCCTTGTCCATTTTCGTCCCTCCCTTCGTAGGAAAATGATAATTTAGCGGCTCAAATGCGAGCATATTTCAAGGAATATACAGCAAATAACGCTTCAATAACAGGCAAACTCAAAGATTACTCAGTTATGCAGTACGGTTACACTGAAACAGCTACCACCGAACCAGTTGGACCGAAGTTCTTGCGTATAACAGACATCGCTCAAAATTATATTGATTGGAATGGTGTACCATATTGTCCAATCAGCGAGGAAAATCATGAAAAATATGTTCTCTCGGAAGGCGATGTCGTTGTAGCTCGGACAGGAGCAACCGTGGGGTATGCTAAAATGGTCGGCAGAAATATTCCCGATTCTGTATTTGCATCGTTCCTTGTTAGAATAAGACCCATTGATGACGAATACAGATACTACTTTGGACTTGCAATTACATCTGCCGAGTTCCTTAATTTTGTTCAGACGAACGCTGGGGGTTCAGCTCAACCGCAAGCAAATCCTCCGCTTTTAGGGGAATTTGAGCTTTCTATTCCTAATAAGCAAAGTCTGCCAGAGTTCAACACAAAGATTTCCTCGTTTCTCGGAGTTATCGAGTCTAATGAAACGGAAATATCAAAGCTCCACGAGGTCAAAGATACAATGGTGAAGATGTTATCAAGCCGCTAAATTATCATTTACAGTCCACAACTCTCACCAGTGGCGAGAGTTTTACCACAAGGAACTGCCACTGATTGTCGTTCTCTGAGTTAAAACAAAGGAGAAACGACAATGAAAGAACATCTAATTCAAGAAGTGCAGCGGCAGATGCTTCCGTATCTGAACAATGCACAGCTCAAGCAGCTTAAAGCTGTACTTGAGAAGGCACTGACCGGCGTAACAGTCCATCGAGACAAAGCTGCTGATGTAAGTGAAAGCGTAGACACGGTTTCCTTGTTTATCACAGCCAAGCGAATTGAGGGCTGCTCGGAAAAAACGCTGAACTACTATCGCCAGACCATCTTTGCAATGCTGTCCGGCATTGGAAAATTGGCGCAGGAAATCACCACAGAAGACTTGCGCAGGTATCTCACGGACTACCAAACGCAAAGAAAATCCAGCAAGGTCACGATTGATAACATTCGCAGGATTCTATCCAGCTACTTCTCGTGGATGGAGGATGAAGATCATATCGTGAAAAGTCCGGTTCGCCGCATACATAAGGTCAAAACGGCAAAGGTAATCAAAGAGACTTATTCAGACGAGACTTTGGAGATCATGCGAGATAACTGCTCTTCTATCCGTGATCTCGCCATGATTGATCTGTTGGCATCCTCTGGAATGCGTGTCGGAGAAATGAGCGCACTCAACAGAGATGACATCAATTTCAACGAGCGCGAATGCGTAGTGTTCGGAAAAGGCAGCAAGGAAAGAATCGTTTACTTCGATGCCAGGACGAAGATTCACCTTCAAAACTATTTGGAGAGCCGTAGTGACAGCAATCCCGCTTTGTTTGTTTCTCTGGCATCCCCACATGGGCGGTTACAGATCGGCGGTATTGAAAGACGATTGCGGGAGTTGGGACGACGACTGGATTTGCCTCGTGTCCACCCACATAAGTTCCGAAGAACATTGGCAACATCAGCCATAGATAAAGGAATGCCCATAGAGCAAGTCCAGCAGCTCTTAGGGCATCAGAAGATCGACACGACCATGCACTATGCTATGGTCAAACAGCAAAACGTCAAGCTGGCACACAGAAAATACATAGGGTGAGGTGTCACAATGAAAGAAGGATATAGGCTGCTTGGAGACTTCATTCGCCAAGTCGATGTCAGGAACACAGACGGAAAAGAGGAAAACCTTTTAGGTGTTTCCGTCCAAAAGATGTTCATTCCCTCTATTGCAAACACGGTTGGTACCGACTTTACGAAATACAAGGTAGTCAAACGGGGGCAGTTTACCTACATTCCAGATACTTCTCGGCGTGGAGACAAAATTGGTATTGCTCTTCTAACGGATTATGATGAGGGGCTTGTCAGCAATATCTATACCGTTTTTGAAGTGAAAGATGAAAACGAGCTACTGCCCGAATACCTAATGCTCTGGTTCAGCAGACCGGAGTTTGATCGTTATGCACGTTTTAAGTCTCACGGCAGCGTCCGGGAAATTATGGACTGGGATGAAATGTGCAAGGTTGAACTGCCTGTCCCCTCTATCGAGAAGCAACGCAGCATTGTAAAGGCATACAATACGATTACGGATCGGATTGAACTCAAGCGGAAGATAAATGATAATTTAGCGGCTTAGCCAGCCAATCGAGAAAGCAGCAAATCAGATAGCTCTTGAAGCCGAATGATCTCACGGCTGTTTGTGAAAATGGTTTCAAAAATTGATGTAGCTTTTCGATTAAAGAGTTCTATCTGTTCAGTGACCGGCTTTGGAACTTCTATATTATTTAAGATTTCCTGCGTGAGCAACTGCTGACCAGTTCCAACGTGGTGATTGAAAAGATTCAGTCTCTTCAAAAGGAAATAATCGAAAAACTCATCCTTTGTGATTTTTGATTTTGCGAAAATTGCATTGTCGCTTACCCAGCATATTCCTTGTTCAAGGTAAACGCTTCCGCAATATGCACCAACACGACCGATTAGGACTGCGTTTTCAATGTTGTGATGGTCTGTGTAGGAAAGAACGCCATTTCCTCCGTAAACAGGGATAGGTCCATCTGTTTTCGGGCGCGATTTTCCGTTACCGAAAGTCATTAGCTCACCCAATTTGGAGTGTTCTGATGTGTCTTTTGAAAAAAACATCTTAGAATGCGACGCCGCCAGTACCGCTTCTAAATTATCATTTATCTCCTTCTTCATAGCAATTCGCCTTGTGATTGCTCGATAGGATTCTACTACATCAAGCTGCCGCTCGTAGGGAGGAACCGGGAGCTGAATGCGGCAAAGATCATCCCATGAGATGCCGCCACGAACACTGCCATCCGTCATGAACCAGCATTCACGGTCAAACTCCGGTCTACGAAACCACATCATCAAATACTCTTCATTTAAGACATCGCGGTCAATAATCTCAAACATGAAATACGCCGGAGAAACTATTGCGGCGTTGTCTTTCTCATAGAGCGCAATCGGAAGACGTTCATCGCGTCCAACGTGCATTGGGTTACAGGCAAATAGCCCCTTGCTGATCAGTTTATACCGACTCAAATCTGTGCCAATTACATTTGCGACGGAAGGCATAAACTCTTTGTCGATGCTTATGCCAAGAACAGTGCTGGTGACTTCCTCGGAGTTTCGATAATCAACAAGCCGAATGTGTTTACCAAGAGGTTCATAATTCGATTTCATAGCCCAGCTCCTTAAACACGGTCAACAGGTCTGCCTTTGACTTTTCTTCTGCAATGAGCAGATCACGCAGTTCACTTTGCAGCGCCTTCATTTTCGTATCAAAGTCGATGTTCTCATCGCGGTTTACAAACTCAATGTAACGGCTCGGAACAAGGGTAAAGCCCTTTTCAGCAACCTCATCGAAGGATGCGCTGTAACAAAATTCAGGCACATTCTGATAAGTTTCTTCATAGCCTTCCTGCTGCCATGCGTGATAGACGCCCGTGACTTTTGCACGGTCTTCTTCTGTCAGTTCAATATACTTCTTTTCATAAGGGCTTCCCATTTGCCGCAAGTCCATGAAAAGGATCTCGCGCTCACGGTTACGGAAGCGTTTTACTTCACCGGTTTCTTCAACCACACGAGCCTTTTTATTCTTGTTCAGAATCCAAAGCGTAACGCTGATGTCCGTGGTGTAGAAGAGGTTTCGGGGAAGGATAATGATTGCCTCGACGAGATTGTTCTCTATAAGCTGACGGCGGATTTTTAACTCTGTACCATCGTCAGATAGTGCGCCGTTTGCAAGCAGGAAACCGGCAACACCGTTCTGAGAGAGCTTTGAAACAATGTTCAGAATCCAGCCATAGTTTGCGTTGCTCGTGGGCGGAACTTCATAGCCGTCCCAGCGCGGATCATCAATCAGCTCATTATCACCACGCCATTCTTTCTGATTAAAAGGCGGGTTTGCCATAATGTAATCTGCCTTGAGGTCCTTGTGCTGGTCATTGGTGAATGTGTTCGCTGCCATTTCTCCGAGGTTTGCAGAGATGCCGCGAATAGCCAGATTCATTTTGCACAGCTTGTACGTCGTGTTTGTATATTCCTGACCATAGATAGAGACCTTCTTCTTGTTGCCGTGATGTGCCTCCACGAACTTCATTGACTGCACGAACATACCGCCAGAACCGCAACAAGGGTCGTACAGAATGCCATCATACGGTTCAATCATTTCTGCAATCAAATTGACAATACACTTCGGCGTATAGAACTCGCCCTTGCCCTTGCCTTCCGCAAGAGCAAACTTGCTCAGGAAGTATTCGTAGACCCGCCCGATAATGTCATTCTCTTTATCGCCGGTGTTGATCTTATCAATCTCGTCCAGCAGTGATGCCAGCTTTGCTGTGTCGATGTGAAGACGTGAGTAGTAGTTGTCCGGCAGTGCGCCTTTCAGTGCGGGATTCGCTTTCTCAATCGTATAGAGGGCGGTGTCGATTTTCAGCGCAATGTCATCCTGTTTCGCATTCTCCATGATGAAAGACCAACGGCTGATCTCAGGCAGGAAGAATACATTATCCTTCGTATAGAAGGCAACATTGTCAACAAACTTCTCACCGTATTTTTCAGAAATAGCTTTCCTTTGTGCCTCAAACTTATCGCTGGCAAACTTCAAAAAGAAGAGACTGAGAACGACGTGTTTATATTCTGCTGGCTCGACAGAACCACGGAGTTTATCTGCGGACTTCCACAGAGCTTCCTCCATAGAAATCTCCTTCTTCGGTGCCGATGCGGCTCGTGCCATATCAAAATCCTCCCTGTGTATTTATCTAACCTATTTTACAAAAAGAGCTGTACGAAAAACCGGACTCAGTTCTTGTCCGTTCGCACAGCCTCACATATATCTCCGATGTCACAGTTCAAGTAATCACAAATGCGCAGCAAAATAGAGAGGGACACTTCTTCCCCCTTATTCAGTTTTGTCCATGTTCCGGCAGACAGCCCTATTTCATGTCGTAGAGAAGCCTTCTTTATGTCGCGTTCCAGAAGAAGCATCCATAGTTTCTTATAGCTTATGCGCACGGCAACCATCCTTTCGCTTGCTTGCATTCAACATCGCTTATAATATTATACTGGATTTCGTTCTCAAAAGCAATCCGTTGATGCAGAAATTAAAGAAAAAGTTTCAACTTCTCGAACCTTCTCTTAAGGATGCAGGGCATCTCCGGTCAACAGGAGATGCCCTGCTTTTGAAAGGACTATTCGCGCTGTGTGCTGCGCAGATGATCACGGTCATGGTCAACAGAAGGAGCGAGAAACGTATCAACATTAGACTTGATCGTCTCTATTTGCTTTACTTCTTTTTTGAGCTTCACACGTTCATCATAGAGCCGCTGTTGCTCTTCAAGAAGTCGCTGCTGTTCCGCTTGCAGTGTCTTCAAGCTCGGCAGTTTTTCATCGCCCTGCATGGCAAGTAATGTGCTTCTCGCTGCCTCAAAGATCACAAGCTCGGCTTCGTGCTTTGCTTTGAAACCCGGCTTATCTTTTGCCTTCTGGAATGCGTCATATACGGGCTTGAGGCGCTGGTAGTTGGAGATGTTTTTGATAAGCGGCTGGACTTCCCGCAGACGTGCTTCAACGCCTTTCAGTTCCTTGCCGGTACGGTCATAGGAGCTGTGAACATCCTCGACCTTCTTCTCAAGATCGGCGTATTGAAGCAAGTTGTTTTCCGTGAGATAGTTGAGTGTCCGTGCCGCTTCCTTGAGGATAGTGAGCTTTGCTTTATGCTCGTAACCCTTGCTGTCGATGAGCCTGATCCGCGCCTGAATATCTCCGATAAGAGAGATGCCCTTCGGCGTGGCTTGTCTCTGACTTCTTCGGGGCGTCCGTCCGGCAATACGCTCCTTGATGCGTTCCTCGGTGTAGTTCTCTCCGATGGTCTTAGAACGGGTAAACCGCTCCTGACCTTCAGCGCGGAAGGAGATGTATTTGCCGGTCTTAATTTCATAACCGGCTTCCTGCATAAGCCGCAGAAAATCATCGTAGTCCTTGGCTGTGATGACAAGCCGGTCGATGGTTTGCTTGAACTTTTGCTTCCAGCTCGTGCCGCGTTTGGCTTCGGTGTACTCCTTGTAGCCCATGCCCTTGTTCTGAGAGGGAGGGATAACAGAGAGACCGTTTTCCTTACAGAGCCGGTCGCTGACCTCACGCATATCATAGTAAATCCGCTTGTAGCTCTTGTATGCGTGGTAGTCCATGAAGTCAACCGCATTGAAAATCAGGTGGTTATGAACATGATCCTTGTCAATGTGAGTGGTCAGCACATACTCATATTTTCCACCGAGGATTTCATCTGCAAACTGCTTGCCGATCTCGTGGGCAAGCTCCGGTGTGACCTCTCCAATTTCAAAGGACTGGATCACATGACGGGCTATGATCCTGACCGGATTCATCCCTTTTTGCTCGGCTATTTTCCGCGTCCACTCAAATTCCCGCGCTGCGGTCTCGCTGGCACAGCCGTAGGACGAGACCAGCAGCTTCTCGTCGGTCTTTTCGGGATTCAGAATGTACGCGATTGCCTTGCTCAAAGTTCCTCGGATTGCTTTGATTTTAGTAACTGCCATACTGCATCCATCTTTTCTTTCAGCTCGTCAATATCGTCCTGATAGAATCGTCCCGTCGAGTTGATCCTGCGGCAGACGGTATTGATGTTCACACCGATCTTGTTGATTTCGGCGGCGAGCTTTTTCTGCTCCGTGTAGTCCACAACGATGATGTAGCCGTCGATCAGCATCTTCCTTGCATACGCACCGAAGTTCTCCGTGCCGATCATCTCCATCTTCTTTGCAATCGTCCGTTCTTCCTGCGGTGTCAGCCAAATCTTCTTCTGAATGTCTCGTGTTCTTCGTACCATGCTGCGCCCTCCGTCGTAAAGATTAGAAGGGTTTGGGGCTATCCCAACAAGCAAAAATCTGATGTTAAGGGCAGGGTCCCCTTAACTGATTTTTCTCCGGTGGGTACTCACCGGATTTGCTTGCTAATCTCCCAAAATCGTATTCCCCGAAGATTCCTCCGTGAAATGTCCCTTCACTTTACAACGGACACAATAAGAGCGTTTGTTGAGTACCGGATTTCAAAAAAGTCAAAAAATCATTGGATTTCCCATGTGAAAGCCACGGTGTCCGACACGTCAATATCGTCCGGCTCGATCTCCGGCGCAGAGCATTTACTCATCGCCATAAGAGGCTGAATGCAGTCTTCAACCTCGTAGCTCGTTCTGGAATACACATTGAGTTCGCCCCAGTTGTAGTCGATGTTGAGCAACTGCCCAAGCGTACTTCCTGATGCTTTGCAAAGAATCTCCGCCTTCGCTCTGGCGTTCTCCGTCGCGCTGATCAGCAGCTTTTCGCTGACCGCTGATGGGTTTCTTACAGTGAATGCGATACTGAGTTCCGGCTTTGCACCGCAATCCGCAATCGCAGAAATGACCTTTGCAAGCTGTTTGCTGTCAAAGTCAAATGCAAGTTTCAAGCGATAGCTGCAAGCATATCCGACAAACTCTCGCTTGTAATTTCCTTGCCGATCCTTGACGTTCTCGTACCTTGTCTGGACATCAAAGCTCGTGGTTTTCAAGTCTTCTTTGTGATACCCAACGCAGACTGCGGCACCTTGCAGTCTTTCGATTCTCTCGGTAGCTTCCGACATTGCACGGTCATAGGTTTTAGATAAGGTTTCAATGTTCAAGGAGAGGATGATGTAATCCGGTCTTGCGGAGACATTGCCTGTCCCTTTTACGGTGATCGTTCTCATTGCTTTCTCCCGTCCTTTCTGGAATTAAAGTCCTCATCAATACGCTTTTTCCAATTCGTACCCAGTGGTACGCTGCAACGGACAGCAGAAACCGCTTCGCTCAGAACCTCATAGTTGAGCTGCGTTCCCTTATGGTCAGAGTGATAATTGACCGCTCGGTCTGCTCCAATACCGAAGTGCTTTGCCGTTTCAACTGCGTCAATATTTGCGCCGAGGAATAGAAACTCCCAGCCGTACTTTTCCTTCTGCCGCTCGATCATTTTCTTAACTGTCTCGCTGTCATAACGGCGGCTTGCATTCTCCATGCCGTCCGTTGTGATGACGAACAGCGTATGTTCAGGGACATCCTCATTTCTTGCGTACTTGTGGACATTCCCAATGTGATGAATCGCTCCGCCGATAGCATCCAGAAGCGCGGTGCAGCCGCGAACGGAATAGTCCCTGTCGGTCATCGGCTCCACCTTCTGAACCGGCACACGGTCATGGATAACCTCGCTCACGTTGTCAAAGAGAACGGTAGAGATCAATGCCTCGCCATTCTCTTTTTTCTGCTTTTCAATCATGGAGTTGAATCCTCCGATGGTGTCTGTTTCCAGTCCGCTCATAGAGCCGCTGCGATCAAGGATGAATACGATCTCCGTCAAGTTCTTTCTCATGTTTTGTACCTCCGTATATAAAAATATGACTGCTTGGTGTCTCACCTTACAGTCATATTGTACTTCGGTATTCACTTCATTTGGTCGTATGGCAAGCGACATTATTCTAAGGACAAGAACAGCTCTCCGTCAATGCTTAGGATGTCATCCATCGGAATCTTCGTGCCGTCCTGCATGGTAATCAGGCGCTCAAAGTCATCAACCTTTATGACTGCGCCGGTTGCAGTTACATACGCACCGCCAGCTTTGCGCTCATCAGGTTTGAAGTAGGTTATTTCAACCTCCGGCTCTTCATCAAGGGCATCCATGAGGAGCTGATACCTCATGTTCAAAGCGGTCAAGGCTCCCTCATCAAGCTCAATCCTTTCGTCGGTCAGACGTCCGGTTTCCTTGATTGCAGAATCATAGCCGGTGAGGGCGGCAAAGGGCGCAAACTGCGCTGCACGATCTGACATCGGCATTTGTGGTCGCGTTTTGGAAACGTGGTGAGGAAGTCCCATGATCTCGTCGTATTTTCCGTTCACGCCTTATGCCCTCCAATCTGCGCATTGCGGTCTTTCGCGGTTGCACCTTCTTCAAGATTCATTGCCTTGAGGATGGCGTTCTTTCCATACTTCTTCTTGATGGCAAGCGTGGCGGCTTGTATCTTCCGCTCACGCTCCAAAGCGGCATCTTCGGCTTTCTGCTTTTCCTCTTCGGCGGCATAGTCGGTAAAGAGGTCGAGCTGGACAACCCCGTCATTTTTCTTCGGCGTGTCCGCTTCCGGCAGGACGTGATTTGCCACAACATACATACGGCGGACGAGCAGATTCTTATCCACGATCCGGTCGAAGAGTTCTGACACAGCACACATTATTTTGCGAGTAGATGATGTGTGACCGTCGAGATTGATAGAGCCGTGCGCCTGTTTCGGAATCTGCCTCCCATAATGATCTGTCTCAACCGCGCCGTGATACTTTGCCCGTCGTGCCGGATCGGTCAGGTTCTCAATGTCGTAGCCGACTGTGAGAACCATCTGGTCGGTAACAAGCCCCTTGTCCACCAAGTCCAGCACAAGCAAGTCCGTCATCTCGCGGATGACGAGCTTCGCTTTATCTGCCTCATAGGGGCAGTGCAAAACCTGACCGGAGCTGAGGCTGTTGGAGCTGGGGCGGTACGCCTTGATTGCTTCAATGGTGGTCGGTTCCCAGCCCCACGCATGGTCGATGAGCAATTCCGCATTCTTGCCGAACAGCTTATAAAGCAAGTCCTCATTCCGCTCTGAACAGAGGGCAACATCGCCCATTGTGAACATCCCGTTCTGCTCAAGTTTTTTCGCAATACCTCGACCCACGCGCCAGAAATCCGTGAGAGGCTGGTGCGCCCAAAGCTCACGCCGGAACTTCATTTCATCCAGCTCCGCAATGCGGACGCCGTTTTTGTCGGCGGGGATGTGTTTCGCCACAATGTCCATTGCCACCTTGCAGAGAAAGAGATTCGTCCCAATCCCAGCGGTTGCCGTGATGCCGGTTGTCTCAAGCACGTCGAGGATGATCTTCATGGCGAGGTCATGTGCTGAGAGCTTGTAGGTATTCAGGTAGTCCGTCACGTCCATGAACACCTCGTCGATGGAGTAGACCACAATATCTTCCGGGGCAATATACTTGAGATAAACCTGATAGATGCGGGTGCTGTACTCCATGTAGTACGCCATCCGAGGCGGCGCGATGATGAAGTCAATCGACAGAGACGGGTTTGCTTGCAGCTCCGAGAAGAAGTGCGATGTGCCGTCCAGTCTGCGTCCCGGTGCGTCGTGCTGCCGTCCGGCATTCGCTTCCTTCACGCGCTGTTTGACTTCAAATAGCCGCCCGCGTCCGGAGATGCCGTAGCTCTTGAGAGAGGGAGTAACGGCAAGGCAGATGGTCTTATCCGTCCGGCTCTCATCTGCAACAACGAGGTTTGTGTCCAGAGGATCTAAGCCGCGCTCCCGGCACTCCACGGAGGCGTAGAAAGATTTCAGGTCGATTGCGATATAGGTGTGTTGTTTCATCTTCTAAGCCTCCTTCATAGTCAGATTATGCTCCTATCAAGCTCTGGTCAAAAGCAAACAGAGCCTCGTTGATCTCAAAGACGTTATAGTTCCCATGCTCCACGAAATACTCCACGATGATGTCAAACTTGTTGGAGTGGGAAAGTGCAAAGCCCGCCTTCATGAGCATATCCTTCATTTCGGAAAGTGGCAGCTCAAGAGCGATGGCAAATGCAATGACGGTGGGCTTGGAAGGCTTGTAGGACTTGTCCGAGCGGATCTTCGAGAAGAGTTTCCGGTCAATATTTGCCTTCTTGTAGCACTGCGCGTCCGTCATGCCGCGTTCGTCAATCTTCCGCAGCAGCATCTCGGAAAAGCTCTCATCGATCTGTTCCAGTGCATCGTCGAGAGTTGCCGCCTTTTTAGGAGCAGCCGCCACAGAGACAGGAGGGATGAGCTGTTCGATTGCATCTTCATCGCAGACGGATGACTCGCAAGGCATCGGCTCTTCCATCCGGAAGGCACTCATTCTGCGCAGCCGCTCAGAACGAGGATCGGTATGCTCATCCACATAGCGGTCGTCTATGTACGCTGCAATGTCGGCAAACAGCTTGCCGCTGATCTGATAGGCTTTGCGGTCGAAAATGACGATGTACACCGTCATTTCGTTTTCAAGAAGGAAACTGCTGATGGTGTCAATCGCCACTTTGAGAGCCTGATCCTTCGGATAGCCGAAAATGCCGGAGGAAATCAGCGGGAACGCAACCGACTCGCATCCGTATTTCTTCGCCAGCATGAGCGATGTCCGATAGCAGGAGATCAGCAGTTCGCACTCACCGTGCCGCCCGTCATACCAGCGCGGACCGACTGCGTGAATGACATATTTGCAGGGCAGCTTGTAGCCCTTCGTGATTTTTGCGCTCCCGGTTTTGCAGCCGTGGAGCGTTTCACATTCCGCCAGCAGCTCCGGTCCTGCAGCGCGATGAATGCAGCCGTCCACACCGCCGCCACCCAGCAGCGACTCGTTGGCAGCATTGACGATGGCGTCCACCTTCATTTTTGTGATGTCATTTCTGACGATTTGAAGCGGCATGATCAAGCCCTCCCATTCGGTTACTTCGCGCCGGTCAGCAGCTTGTCCATCGGGATTCTTTCCGGGTATTTTCCCTCGGTCAGAATGTCATATAAATACCTGTTATCCAGAATCATATCATCCCGGATAAGCTGCCAGTTTGCCTTTTTCCTGAAAAACACCTTGAAGATCAGAAAGTTCATGATCGCCCCAATTACCGGCGTGGTCATGCCGAAAGCCTCGGTGTGAGAGAAATGGCATCCTGTTTCAGTTCTTTTTCCTTCAAAGATGATGAACGCTGTTTTCTTGTCGCTCCGGAATACAATGCGGAAGTGGTTCTCATCCTGTTCGCATTCCGTAATCGAGCCTGTCACATCGTAGTCCAGCCCCATAACAATCTCGCGGAAGCGGACCTTGCTTCCCGCATGATAGTTCCCGTTATAGAGATTACATTCGATGTGGTAGGGACTCCATTTCACAAACTCTTCCTCAAAGTTAGCAGTCCATGCCTTTAATTTTTCATAGGAAGCCGGAATCTCTATCTGCTCTGTAAGAACAATCATTGTCAGTTTCTCCTATTCTGTCAAAGCGGCATCGGTGTCCGGGCGATCAGAATGACCGCCAGAATCGCGCCCACAAATGCCGCAGCCCCTATGACCGCCAACAACTTTTTGCTGAGTTTCTTCTTTGCTGCCTTGCCAATCAGAGCAGTGCAAGCCATGCAGACAGCCGCAGCAACAAGCGCAATGCCCAGCGTTTCCCATAGCCAAGAAAGTTCATGTAGGATTTTCATGCGTTCATCATCTCCTGTTCGTTAAACTGGAATTTATAGTCCTCTCAAAACCAATTTGCTTTTTCTTCTCGAAATACGGGAATATCACTATCTCGATATGGATTGTAATTATGAAGATTGCAACCAAACTCTTTTAATGATTTTATTTTGTTATCCTGTGTCCATACAATTAAAGATATTCCGTCAAATTCTTCAACATTTCCATTATTCATTTTGTTTTTAAAATACCACTCCACGATTGTTTGATTGCCTTGATGAAAAAATTGCTTAATCTCCCAGACAAGAACACTTCCGCGTGTATTCCATTCGTCAAACCAGTGCTTTACCGTTTTGCGGTTTTCATATTTAGGACTCCAACTCTCAGTATATACAACATCATCTGTAAAAATATTGTCAATTCCTAAATCTGCTTTCTTAATCCACATATCAAACCATAATCGGATAATTCTTTCTCTCTCGTTCATAAAGCACCTCCACAACTTCCGATTTGTCTGCCCCTTAAAGTCCAAGTCCTTCAACCCACGCCGCAAGCTCCTGATGCCCGACGCAGCCCTTGAAAACCTTGCCGTCCATCAGCTTTGCGCCTTTGCAGCTCGGCGCAAGGCGTTCGTTCGTCTTGCCAATGTCGCTTCCTCCGGAGGTCGCAAACGGGATGACCGTCTTGCCGGTCAGGTCATAGCTCTCAAGAAATGTATTGATAATCGTCGGCGCAACGTACCACCAGATCGGGAAGCCCACAAAGATGGTATCGTAGTCCTTCATGTTGTCCCGCTTTACGGCAATCTCAGGACGGGAAGCAGGATCGTTCATCTCAATCGTGCTGCGGGCGTTCTTGTCCATCCAGTTCAGATCGGCTTCCGTGTAAGGCACCTTCGGCTCAATCTCAAAGATGTCCGCGCCGATTGCCTCTGCCAGCGTCTCAGCTACCTTCGCGGTCACGCCGGACGCAGAAAAATATGCTACAAGTTTATTACTCATTGTGTTCTTCCTCATCAATCTTTTCATTTCCTTCATTCAGCATGAAGTATAGCAGAGCTTCCAGCAATGTTGCCATATAATGAAGCGACCAGTTTTCTTCCGGCTCTTTTGTCATCTTATCAAGCACGGCTCGAAAAGCCGTGGTACGGTCAATCCTTGTTTCCTCATCAATGCGGTCAAGTATGCCCTTCATTTTCAGGGCGAGTTCTTTTTCCTCGTCAGAAAGCTCCGGTATGCCAAGTAACTCAGATAGTTTCTTGTCCTGCATAATAGCATCGTATTCGATGTATGACTTGTGTTCGGCTGACATCAATTCTTCAAAGTAGTTGATAAAAATATGAACGCGAATGCCACCTTCTTCGTCCGGGGAGAAGCAGACGGTTTGCGATTTTTCTGCAATTTCTTTCAAAAATGCAAGGTCTTCTGAGTCATCGAACTCCGCAAACGGAAGAAACATATTGATTTCCGCGTGCCAACGATGATAGTCCACGATTCCCTTGATATACCCGCGGTGTTGCTTGACAAACGCATCACAGCGTTCCAGAAGATACTCGTAGTTCTTCTTGTCCTCCGGTACAATGATCTTTGGTATCTTGTCCATTGCTTCGGAGTACGCTTTCAGCATACCACAATTAACTGCGCGGTCAAACACCTCATCGCACCATTTATCGTATTCGGCAGACTCGGTTTCCCGGTAATCCTTCTCAAAGATAATATCGTCCATTGCGTTACCCCTTTATGATTTTCTCAAGCTGCATTTCGGTCGCGTTAGGCAGACGTGATTGCAGATGTTTTAGAATGCGTTCTTTGGATTCCTGCGGGTCTCGCTGATAGGCAGATGTGATAAGGTCGTACCCGAAAAGTTCTTCCGGCGTCGCATACTCTGCGACACCCCAGCCATAAGGTCTTCCGTATCTGTCCTGCATATAGACGAAATCCGCGATGCAGACATAGCTCTGCATTTGCAGCCGCGTGATGCACGTCTCAAAACCGGTGTTGCCGCCCTTGCGGTAGTTCAGAGCCTCTTTCAGCCGTTTGGAAAGCATCCCGCCTTCACCGTCTATGGCTTCATAAAGCTCCTTGTCCTTGTAGGACGCCAAGCCGTCATCCCAACGGGCGTCAAAGTCATAGCCGTCACGCCGGAAGTTCGCAAAGTCCGGAATCCACTCCCGACTCACAAATCCAGCTTTCTTGTTGAAAAGTTTGCCGTAGAGACATTTGCCGCTCCGCGCAGCCGGACCTTTCCATTCCCACGGACCATCTACATCATCCGCAAACCATAACTCAGGTGGACAAAGTTCCTCGATGGAGAAGCCGTGAATCTCATTCCGAAAGAAGGGCAGAAAGCCGTATTGCTCAACAGCGGCAATCAAGTCATCGGCACTATGCAGTTGTCCGACATCTCGCTCTGACATTACTCTGCCTCTTCAATCACGCCATAATCAATCAGGATGTTCTTCTCCGCATACTGCGGGTAAACAACACCCATCATCTCATACTGATAACGTCTTACGCGGCGATGCTCCTGAATTGGTTCCGGTGCATACGCAGCGGTTTCACAGTGCGCATACTCCGGCATTTCCGCAAGATCATCCCGAACATCACGGATAAGCGCGTCTGCCACATCATCAATGCTTTTGCCGGTCTCCACGGCAACCAGTTCGTGCTTCCGGACCGCCTTGTCCAGATCACCGGGGGAGCGAAACAGCTTATATTTCATATCATTGCCCGTCCTTTCTCTCTATCGGTCTGTCTATTCTTCCTGAAATCTGTTCTTTAGGGACGCAATCATCGCTTGTGCGGCAATGCTTAGATACAAAACTCCAATTTCATAAATAAAGTCGCGGTCAATCTCGATAAAGCATTCTCTAATGTGTGTGAAGACCAGTTCCAGCAAGTCCCTGTACAGTGGATCATCAAAGGGCTTGAACCGTGCAAACTTGCTTTTGGCAGCGTCCCATGTCATGGACGCTTCGCCCTCAGCACTGGTCATCGCCTCGCAGAGAATCATGCTGATGCCCATTTTCCCGTTGCCGGTCAGGAGTTCTCCTTCGTAATAGCTGAGTAGGTCTTTCTTGCGTCGGAGCGGAACCATATCACAGTTGTCATCCAGTTCAAATGCAATCAGCTCCGCAATCAGTTCCCGCCAGACCGCATAACCGGCGTTAATGGTTCCGTCCTCTTCGCGGCTGATGGTATCGTCCATACAGTATTGCTCATAGAAGTTATCTCCGTCAAGCTCGTTGCGGATGCAGAAGATATGCGCCAGCTCATGCAGAAGAATGTGTTTTAACACTGCCGGATGACGCGCTATGTCTGTCCGCAGCAGGATTCCGTCAACGCCGTCTTCTTTGCCGATGAAGGCAGAGGCGTGAAAGTCAAAATAGCCGTCCTCTGTATAGCGGTCTTCCAGCCGGTCAGGGAAATACTGCTTGCAGAACTGCTCAAAGACTTCCTGCTGGTTTTCCGTCTGAAAGCAGCGCAGTACAAGGTTGTCCTCACTGAACTCTGCCCCCAAGCGTTCGTTAAAGATGGAAGCGGCATAGAAAAGGGCTTCTTTATAGTCGTCGTTGTTCATCTAATTACTATCCTTCATCCTCATTCACCCCTCCGGTCTGACATTTTTCAGGAAGTCAGAGTGCGGTACATAAGGCAAGTTGAGCTGCCAGCCCATGCGGTTCAGTTCGTTGAGCTTGATCAGCATCAGGTTGATGTTTGTTCCCATTGCAGCCGAGAGCTGCACCACATCGTAGTCCTGCTTCATCAGGTCAATCAGCTCATCATCGTCAATGATCAGGTGTGAGGCAAACGCATTCGCCTCATATTCGTGTTTTGTGCGCATATCGAACAGCACGAACTCCGGGAGCGGTTCGTTTCCTTTGGCAAGATCACGGTGAAAGGTATCATGCCCGATCTCGTGACCGCAAACCATTTGCATGATCAGAAACTCCATGTTGGAGTTCAGAAGAATATGCCGCTCTTTATGGCGGTAGGTGTACATTCCGAGCAGATCGTTCAGATTGTCAAGAAAATGGAGATGAATGCCCAGCTCACGGGCAATCTTCAAGGTATCTCTTGTTCCACAGCTTTTGACAATACTGTTCGCCTTTTTGTATATTTCCTCGGAGCGAATTATCACGGGACCTTCACCCCTTTCATGTTGAAAACAGTCAAAGTAAATCCGTCAAGAAACCGAGACGCAGACAGTTATTCCTCTGCGTCCGTACCGGTCTTCTTGTATTTCTTCGGCGTGTATTTCTCAACATTCCGGGCTTTGGATTCCCAATATATATCCTGCAACGCCTTCATCACCGCATCCTTGTCCTGCTCAGACAGCGTACCGCCCGCAAACAAGCCGGACATCCCTTCAATTAGGTCCTTTGCCTGTTTCATGCCACGGGAGCCGTACTGCTCGGATGCCTGAACCACAAACTCTTCGTCCTCGGTCAGCAGATAGTTCACATCCACCTTGAAGTATTCCGCGATTTTTCTGTAAGCGTCCTTGGTACGGGGAAAGGAAATGCCGTTCTCGTACCGGGTAATCATACGCCTGTTGATCCCCAGTGCATCGGCTACTTCCTGCTGGGTCAGCTTCCGCTTCTCCCGTTCAGCCTTGAATTTCTCTCCAAACGTCATTTTGGTAATCACTCCTGTTCACAAAAAGTTTGCGACATCAAATTGCGCAAGTCTATTGACAAAGGCACTTGAAGTGCGTATAATAATGACTGAGCAATCCAACTACTCATAGTATATCTTGAATTGCTCATCCTGTCAAGGGGCATGAGTAGTTGTACACGAAAAAGTTACATCTTTTGAGCAGTTCAAATGGACAGGCATTTATGCTGCCGAAGATCATCCGTACCGGCATACACCGGTATGAGGGAACAGGAGTGAGAAAAACGGAAATGGCTACACAGTACAGAAAAGCATACGTCCCGGTTACGCTGGATGTGGACAAGGAGGGGGCAATCCTTCCTCGCCTTATCTGGTGGGACAACGGTGTAATCTTTCAAATCGACCAGATTCTATACAAATGCCGCGCCACATCCAAAAAGGTTGGGGGCGGAGGCATCCGTTACACAGTTCAGATTCGCGGAAAGGAGTCATTTCTTTTCCACGAAGGAGACAAGTGGTTCGTCGAAGCAAAGGAGGACAACTGCTCATGATTTTATCCCAGCGCCAACTTGAAGAAATTGCAGCCTCAACAACGAAGGACTTCAACCGGTTCTTTTTCGGGGATGAGGCTGACAAGCCCGACCGATCAGCTTTGCCAACACCCATTGATCAGTTTGCAAAGAACTATCTCGGTCTTCGCGTATCATTCGCCCGTCTCTCGCCGGACGGAAGCATCTGCGGTGTCACTGCCTATGCCGACACTGAGTACAAGATCACGGAACTTGGTATTACGCGCACACTGGCTTTGAAGCGTAATCAGGTCATCTTGGACGAGAGCTTCATTCGATCCGGAAACGTGCAGCGGCTCTGCGCCAAGCGCAGATTTACCCTTGCCCACGAGTGCGCCCATCAGATTCTCTTCCAACTGGAATCGGAAGAGGTAAAGGCGTCCTGCGAAATGAAATATTCCGCACGGACAGCCTATACGCCGCGAGAGCTGAAAACCCGCGAGGACTGGAACGAGTGGCAAGCAAATGTCTTGGGCGCGGCGATCCTGCTTCCTCAAAAAGAGGTTGACCTGGCAATGCGTCGGTTTGCAGAAACGTCGCTGATCAATTACGAGGGGAGGTATTCGTATGGTGATCACTTAACGCTGCGCCTTTTCTGCCGGTTGTTCGGTGTCTCCAAGACAACGGCGTCTATCCGCCTTCGTCAGCTCGGCTACATGGTAGATCGTCCATTCAGTGAGTATGTTGACCCATTGGAGGTGTGGTAATGAAGAGAGCATCCATTCGGGTTCAGGAACCGACGCCGGAGCTGATCGAAAAAATCCGCAGGGCAAGAGTTGCCATTTCCCAGCAGAAGCCCCGATACCTGAAATGTCCCTATTGTCAGCATAATGCCATTGCTGTCTACGAAGACACGAGAGGTCATGTAGAATCAAAGTGCAAGAAATGCGGGCGGATCACAGTCTTTGATGTGCTGAATATGAGAAGACTGCGACCGCGTACCAAGTAAGAACCAGAGGACAAGCCTCTGTTCTAAAATAAAATATATGTCATAGCTGAGCTGTGGAGCCGCCTGATAGGTGAAGTCATCCTAATGCCGCATGAGACAGAGTGTAATTACTCTGTTTTATCGGCATGGGATTCAAACCTCACCGTCATGCGGCTCTTTTTCTGTCTTCACCCTTCCCGCTGCTCCCGCGCAGCGGAAAGGATGAACAATGAAAATCCCTAAAACCCCTATCGCGTTCGATTACGACCTCTGGACTACGGAGGACGGCAAGTGCATGGTTCGCGTGAAACGAACCGGCGAAGTTTCCGAGGTTGACCGCAAGGTTATGAGAATCCTTCGCGCGGAGGAAAAGCGGATCAGACGCTCGTATGGCTCTGACAACACCTCTGAGAATGAGGACGGCGCAGAGAAAATTTCTGATACCGTGCTGTCCCTTGACGCTATGCCGGAGGACGATGTGAAGTCCGCTGCATGGCTGGCAGACTCCCGCGACTGCATGGAGGAACTGATCACCGCCCTCAAAGAGAAGGAGCTTCTTTCCATTCTGACCGAGAAGCAGCGCGAATTGTATCTTGCGATGACCCGTGAAGGACTGACTCTTCGAGAGTTTGCCCGAAGGAAAGGCATCGGCATCAGAGCTGCATTTGACCTCAAAGCAGCGGTGCAGAAAAAATTTCAAAGAATTTTTTGAGCGGTACTCAACAAACGGCAAAAAGATGTCCGTTGTAAAGTGAAAGGGTCAATCAGACCACTTCACTGCTCCTTGAAAACTGAATAGTTCAGTGCTGCGGATCTTTCCGCTTCTGCGAAGCAACACAGCTTCCGACGCCAAGACCTCCCGAAAGGGAGTGAGCGACCTCCGGAGAGCTATAACAGTCGTGTGGTGCGGCTGCTTGCGACGATGCAGATGCCGGGTATAATGATACTTCCGTCTTTTCTTTGAATGGGCGGCTCGGAGCGTTCCTCGGAGGGGTGAGAGTCCCATGATACCGATTGACCATTGGTAGTCCGCAGCATTCCCGGAACTGCAAAGTTCTTCTGGCAGGGGCGCGTGCTGCAAATATGCCGGACAATGAAACAAACCCAAAAGAAACTTACTATATAGTTTCAGGATGAAAACTATGTGGCAGGGTATCTTCACAAGATGCTCTGCCATATCCTTTTGTCCTGAATATTTTCACGAAACAGGAGGTGCTTAGAATATGATGGGCATTGAAGCAATGAAAAATGTCAGCCCGAAAACGGTTGACCGAAGCACACTCGTTCAGAGAAGCAGCATCCGGCTTGATCCTGCGGCACCGCGAGAGGACAGGCTGAGGGAGTTCATTAAGCAGATCAGAAATCCCTATTGTTATCTGGACGGAAAAACTGTGGTGAAGATCAGCTTCACCGAGACGGATACGACAATGGAAGATTGTCTGGAACACTATCTGAGAGGTCTTTGATTTATGAACAGTCTGAATCTTTTCGCCCGGTTCTATGGACAAGCGATTGAGCCTGTGGTATAATTTAATCGGTCAAAAAAGAAGAATACGGATTAAGCCGCTTGCCTTGATGGTCATGTGGCGTTTTCGTGTTCCTCTTCATAAGAGTTGAAGCAAGCCTTCGTCTTTCTGATTTGATGTACCACACCAAACAGAAAAACGGAGGTTATTTTTATGCCAGACAAGGTTTACCGCACGGCGATCTACTGCCGTCTGTCCCGTGAGGATGGAGACAAAGTAGAAAGCAACTCCATCGCCAGCCAGAGAGCCATCTGCGAGGACTACATCGCAAGGCATGAGGATTTGGAGCTGGTCTGTGAGCCGTTTGTGGATGACGGTTACAGCGGCGTTTCCTTCAATCGTCCTCAGTTCAAAAAGCTGGAAGAGGCAATCCGCAAGGGTGCGCTTGACTGCATTGTGGTCAAGGATCTCAGCCGCTTCTCAAGAAACTACATCGACGGCGGGCGCTACATTGAAAAGATTTTCCCGCAGCTCGGCATTCGCTTCATTGCAATCAATGATGCGTATGACAGTCTGACCGGTGATCCGCAGTCCGACTCCTTTGTTATCCCGTTCAAAAACCTGATTAACGATTCTTACTGCAAGGACATCTCCATGAAAATCCGAAGCAGTCTGGAAGTCAAGCAGAAGAGCGGTGAGTTCGTCGGCTCGTTCGCGCCTTACGGCTACATGAAATCGCCGGAGAACAAAAATCAGCTCATCGTGGATGAAGCGGTCAGCGAATATGTGCAGATGATCTTTTCCATGTACAAGGACGGCTTCTCCATCGGACGTATTGCAAAGCGTCTGAACCAGATGGGCGTCCTGTCCCCAATGGAATACAAGCATTCCGTCGGCGTAAAGTTCGATACCGTCTTCAAAACCGGCGATACCGCAAAATGGACATACAAAGCCGTCCAGCGTATTCTCACCAACGAGGTTTATATCGGCGTTCTGGCTCAGGGCAAGCGAGGCACTCCCAACTACAAAGTCCGCGTCGTGAAAAGCAAGGATGAATCCGAGTGGGTCAAGGTTGAAAACGCGCATGAAGCTCTTGTGTCCTACGAGGACTTCATGGCAGTCAAGGTCATGATGCAGCGGGATATGCGCTGCTCACCCGATCAGGATGAAGCACACCTGTTTTCCGGTTTCCTGTTCTGCGGAGACTGCCAGCAGCCAATGATCCGCAAGACTGTCCCGTCGAAGACGAAAAAGTATATCTACTACGTCTGCTCCACCAATAAGCACAGCCGGACGTGCAGCCCGCACAGCATCGCCGCAAAAGAGGTTGAGGAAAAGGTCTTCCGTGCCATCCATGATCAGATCGAGCTTGTCATCAATCTGGAACACGCGCTTGCGATGATAGAACGGCTTCCGTCTCAGAGCCGTAAGGCTTTCAATTACGAAGCTCAGATCACCAAAATCGAGGAAGAGATTGAACGGTACCAAAAGCTCAAGCTGGGGCTTTACGAAAACTTCATCGGCGGCGTCATTGATAAATCGGAATACTTCGAGTTCCGCAACAGCTACACCAAAATCATTGAGGGCAAGCAGGACGCGCTTCTGCGGGTTAAAAAAGAAATGAAGCAGACGGTGACAACCGGTACGACTGAACGAAACTGGGTGACGCTTTTCAAGCAGTATGAAAACGTCGAAGAGCTGAACCGCCGTGTGCTGATGTCGTTGGTTGACCGCATCCTGATTCACGAAAACCATGCAATCGAAATCGTCTTCAAATATAGGGACGAATACCAGCAGACGCTTGAATACATTCTCGGCTATGCCGACGAACTGGATATTGCCGTATAAAGGAGGGATGAGCAAATGGCAAGAAAAAGCAGAAAACAAATTGCAGTCGAAGAGCCGGTTATCGAACCTGTTTCTTCCGAGGTCTTCTCAACAGCCATCTATGCCCGTCTTTCCGTTGAAAACAGCGGCAAGTCCGAAAAGGTGGATGTCATCGCAAATCAGATTGAGATTTGCAAGTCCTACATTGCAGAGCGTCCCTACCTGAATCTGATAGATACCTATGTGGACAACGGACGAACAGGAACGGTTTTTGATAGACCGGAGTTCAACCGGCTGATGAACGACATCCGCACCGGCAGGATCAAGTGCCTTGTAGTTCGTGATCTCAGCCGGTTCGGGCGTGACTACATCGAGGCTGGAACCTATCTGGAACGGGTTTTTCCGCAGATCGGGCTTCGGTTTATCGCTATCAAAGAGAACTACGACAACTTTGATACGGACGGCTCCGGCGAAAGCCTCATCATCCCTCTGCAAAACATGATCAACACCCTTTACTCGAAGGACATCTCCCGCAAGGTTTCTACTGCGCTCAAAGCACAGATGGAAAGTGGAGAGTTCAAGAAGCGCAATCTCCCGTATGGTTATCGCTGGGATGAAGAACACAGCAATATGGTTTTCGATGAAGAAACCGCACCGATTGTCCAGAAGATTTTCCAATGGAAAATTGAAGGATTGTCCCTTCCTGCGATTGCAGACCGGCTTGATGCAATGAACGCGCCCAATCCGGAGTTTCAGAAGTATCAGGTCGGCGTCCGCACAGGCAATGCTACGGCAAAGAAGATTTGGAACAAGTCTTCACTCACTACCATTCTGGATAATCCCCATTACGTCGGAGATACCGTTCTCGGACGGACGCTGAACGCCATCTACAAGGGCGTCAAGAATCAGCATATCGACCGCGAGGAATGGATTGTTTTTCCCAATACTCACGAGGCGATTATTTCCCGTGAGGACTTCCAAAAGGTACAAGAGCTGCGCGACGCTGCTGCAAGGACAAGGATTGAGAAGATGGAGCGCACGGAGAAAATCCGTGCTACACTGATCAATCTCTTTGAAGACAAAATCGTCTGCGCAGACTGCGGCAGGAAGCTCTATTTCCATCGCAAGCGCGTTGACAAGCGCAAGGACGGCGCATGGTACGCCTTCTATGAGTGCAGCTCATCCGTCAAGCGCGGCAATCTCTGTACGCCGCACTATACGCGGCAGGACAAACTCGAAGCCGATGTGCTTGCGGCGATCCAGCTTCAAGTCAAGGCGGCTCTCAATTACGATAAGCTGTTTGCCAAGCTGAGAAACAGCGAAGGCGAACGCAGCATCCGCGATCAGCAGAATGCGCTCATTACAAGCCTGAATCTGAAACTCAGCGGTATTTCCAAGAAGCGTACCCGTCTCTATGAGGACTTCACGGAAGGCATTCTCGATGAAGAGGAATACGCCTTTGCCAAGAAAGCCTACGATGAGCAGTATGCCGACCTTTCCCGGCGGTTGGATGAAGCGGTTCAGCGGAAGGTAAAGTTTGCCGAGGCAATGTCCGAGGATAACAAGTGGCTCACGCTGATGAAATCCGTCAGCGGTGCAACGATGCTCTCTCAGGAGCTGATTGACGAGTCCGTAGAGCTTGTGAAAGTCTATGAGGACGGCTCAATCGAGCTGGTCATGAAATACGGCGATATTTACGCTCTGACCGTTCAGAGTATCAAGGAAGTACAGGAGGCGATGTAAATGAGCAAGGAATACAACATTGGCATCTACATCCGCCTCTCAATGGCTGATGAAGATACCGGCTATGGCAGCAAGGCGGAAAGTGACAGCATCGGCAACCAGCGTATGCTCATCAATCGCTTTCTCGACAATCATTTGGAGTTGTCTCACTGTCAGCGGTCTGAGTTTGCGGATGACGGTTATACCGGCACGAACTTTCACCGTCCTCAGTTCACGCAGATGATGGAGAAGGTCAAGCGCGGCGAGATTAACCTGATCTGCGTCAAAGACTTTTCCCGCTTTTCTCGTGACTACATTGAAACGGGAAACTATCTGGAATGCACTTTTCCATTCATGGGCGTCCGCTTTATTTCCATCAACGACGGCTATGACAGTGACGATTACAAAGGCACAACGGGCGGTCTGGAAGTGGTTATGCGCAGCATCATCTACGCCGCATACAGCAAAGACCTTTCCGTAAAGACCACATCGGCAAAAATCCAGATGATGAAGCAGGGCAAGTATGTCGGTGGCTACGCCCCATACGGCTACGTCCTGCATCCCACCATTCGGAACAAACTTGCCGTAGACCCGGAGGCGGCTGATGTGATCCGTCGTATTTTCCGCGAGGCGCTGGAAGGCAGCAACACCTCTCAGATCGCCCGCAGCCTGAATGATGACGGCATCCCGACGCCGGGGCAATACTTCAAGAGCAAGCATCCCGACAAGAAGAAGTTCAGTAACATGAGCGAGAAAATCAGTTGGGAAACCGTGATGGTCTATAACATCCTCAAAAACCTTGTTTACACCGGAACACTGGTCAGCCGCAAAATGAAGTCCTGCGGTGTCGGCTCAAAAAAACGTGTTGTCAATGAGCCGATTATCGTAGAAGGTACGCATGAAGCGATTATCAGCAAGGAAGACTTTGAGCTTGCTCAGAAGGTCATTCGAGGCGGAGGACGGAATCCCACGCGCAAGCAGCATGACTATCCGCTCAAGGGACTCGTCCGCTGCGGTAACTGTAAACGTGCTATGACACGCCGAAAGAACAAGGCTGGCATTCGATACTTCCAGTGCATTCACTCGGTCAACAACGGAAACACAGACTGTCCGGTTGGCAGGAGCTTTCCGGAAATGGATATTGAGAAGGTTGTCTTCCATGCCCTTACTCAGTTTCTTGCTTTGGCACAGAAGGAAGCAATACAGAACCGCGAAGTCGGTGATCTGCGGAAATCTGCCATCAAGGAATGTGCTGATAAAATCCGCACTCTGCAAAAGCAGAACGAGCAGCACAAGGCGTCCAAGCTGAGGCTCTACGAGAAGTATGCAGCCGGAAGCATCACGAAGGAGGCGTACATTCAGCAGAAGGCGGCAGCGGATGTGAAGATTGCTGAAAACGATGGAGTAATCCAGCGCAGTCACGAACGGATGAAGGAGCTTGACTCCGAGACCGCCTGTTCAGATGAAAAGCTGGATGCGGTCTGCGAACAGTACGCCGACTGCAAAGCTCTGACCTATGAGCTGACCCACGCATTCATTTCTGCGGTCTACATTTACGATCTTGACAACATAGAAATCGTCTGGAAGTTCAAGGACTTCCTCACTACATCAGAAGGAGAAGCCAAATGAAAGTATTTCTTTATACCCGCGTTGCCTGTGCGGATCAGCTTGCGGCAGCAGACCAGCGGGAAGAGCTGGAACGCTATGCGAAGGACAAAGGCTATGAGGTGGCTGCTGCTGTGGCGGCAGACGGCATCTCCGGCGTCCATACGGAAGGTATCATGAACTTCCTGCTGAACGAAGCCAAGCGTCAGGACATCGGTACGATCCTCACCCGCGACACCTCGCGAATCAGCCGGGACACTTCCTCTTTCATGAGGTTTGAGCGAAAGTTTCGGGAGAACGGCATTCGGTTCGAATATCTGTCCAAGCCTGACAACGAGCTTCCGGTCACTCCGATGATGGAGGCATTTGCGGCGGCGTATAAGAAGCGTCGCACAAAGAACGGCACAAGAGCATAGAGAAAACGCAAGCCGTTCACGGGTGGTTGTCCACCTATGAACGGCTTGTAAATTCTCAAAATTTTTTTAGTCCCTACTTGACACAAGAAGACCTTTCCCGTCTGGGGCGCAACTATGCCGAGACCGGGCGATATCTGGAAGAAATCTTCCCGCGTTTGGGAATCCGGTTCATCGCCGTAAACGATCAATACGACTCTGCCAGCAACACCGACAGTGTCCAGCAGATGGCCGTATTCAAAAATGTATTCAACGATTTATATGCCGCCGATGCCAGTGCCAAGGTGAGGACCTCTCTGGGCATCCTCAAGCGGCAGGGCAAATTCCTGGGGCGGCAGGCGCCCTATGGGTACCGCATCGACCCCGATGACAGATATCATCTTCTGCCCGATGAGGAGACAGCTCCCACGGTGCGGCGCATCTTTGCGCTGTTTCTGGGCGGAGCCAGCCGTACCCGGATTGCCAAGGTCCTCAATCGGGAGGGGATTCCCTCGCCGGCAGCCCAAAAGCAGATGACCGACAAGAGCCGCCGTTTTACGGGGCTGTGGAATGCGGAGACCATCCGGCGAATCCTGAGCCATCCGGTGTATCAGGGCGATATGGCCCAGCAGTTCACCCGCACGATCAACTATAAGGTGCACAATCGCCGCCGGGTCGATCCCGAGGACTGGATCGTGGTGAAAAACACCCATACGCCACTGGTCAGCCGGGAAGACTTCGCCCTGGCGCAGCAGATGCAGAAGGTCCGTACATACGAAACCACCGACCATCCCCATCTGCTCACCGGCATTGCCTACTGCGCCGACTGCGGCAGCCCCCTCTATGCCAAAAAGAGGGGAAAGTACTGGTATCTGAATTGCTATGGATACTATCGCGACCCCACAGCACATCACTGTACCTCGCACAGCATCCGGGAAGATGTGGTGGTGCAGGCGGTGGTGGATGCGCTGCGTGCATTGGCACAGAATCAGGTGGATTCCAAGGCGATGGCCCGCAAGCGTGCGCAAAAGCAGCAGGGACGGCAGGATCTGAAAAGCCGCCGCAGCAAGCTGGAACAGCAGATGGAATCAGCACGCAAAACCCGGTTGGGTGCCTACAAGGATAAAGCCGCCGGGATCTTGCGTGAGGATGAGTTTTCCTATATCTCTCAGAATCTGCGCAAGGAGGAGGAACGCTGTCAAAAGGAACTGGAACAACTGGCACACTTGGAAAACGATCTGGACCAGACGGATGCCATCGAAAAAAAGATCCGGACGTTTCTGCAATTCGATCATCTGGAAAAAGGACAGCTGCAGCAGCTGGTACGCCGTGTGGAGGTGGATGCCCACAAGCATATTACCGTTACCTTTAATTTCATGGAGCCGGGGAAAAAGGCTGATTGAACCGACCGCTCATAGGCGGAAAGGCTCAACTGGCCTTCTTTTTTGTTCGTTTCCTCTATTTATTATGTGATCGTTTGTCTTTCTATGAGATTGGCTTTTGAAGGTATATTTCTGTCCTTACCCCCCCCCAGGATTTTCTGAACTTCAGGAGAAATTTTATAATGCTTCCAAGTGTTGAGCGTTTTCTTCCATTGTCTGTCAGCTTTATCATGATAAGGTCGGAATCCATACCTTTATTTCATAGGGACAATACCCGCATCCCTGTAAGATCATCACATCTTCCTCTTCAAAACCCAGACGGGAAATGGCATTCTGAAAGATCTCCGAGATGCTGGCATAGACAAATAATCCCGTACGGGGAAATTTTACCAGGCGGGATTGTTGCCCCGCACGAAGTAGAGGCTGTACAGCTTGTCCAGAATGGTCAGTGCGAAGGTTCCTTTCAGCTGCTTGGCAATATCCGTCAATACTGGTATGCCCAGTGTTCCGGTGGATGTAAGCATCTGCACGGCAACATAGATGTCTGTCTCGATCCGCGTCTTGGGCAGATGCAGCTGATGGCGCAGCAGAAGAGCATTGTTCAGAATGCCGTCGTGGGCAATGGCAAAGTCGGGACCGTTGCCGGGAAGGTGTCCGTCCAGATTGCCGGGAAAGGGATGATTGTTATAATTGGACTGGGCATTCCCTTGTGTAGTCATCCGTACATGGCCCATGACTACACGGACGGAGGCAGATGTCAGAAGCAGTGTCTTGTTGGCGGGTTTGGGGCGTTTGTAGATGTGCAGCCGGTCATGGATGTTGTAGGCAATACCGGTGCATCGGTACCTTGTACCATGCTGCTCAACGACAAGGAGCGAAGACGCTGACGGGCCTGGCGTGGGGCAGGCTGCGAGACGGGTCACTGAATCCAAACAATCTGCACGTGATTACACCTCCCATTTTGCCGTTACCGGCTCGTTGATGTACAGACGGCGTTCTTTCAGATACTGGATTGATTCCGGGGGGCAGACGGAGCACGAACTCGGGCCAGCTCAGATTCTTGTCCTCACTCTCGGATAAAGCAAGAGCCACCCGGCAGATGCGATCCACAAACTGTAGTGGGGTTATGAGGGTGTTGAACTTGAGCTTACCCCGGAAAAGCCCGGAACTCGATGGTGTTGGGGGTGTCAGGTTGACGCAGGCATAGCAACCGTTCCCTGAGTTATATTGAGGGGGCTCCAGAATTTCCTTGGCGTTGATCTTATACTCATGGCGGGCAGCCTAATCTTTCGGTGCGGAGGCTGGATCGTAAAATCTCCTGCCAGAACCGTTCGAACAGATAGAGGATTTTGGAGATGGTTCCATCCTGGGTCGCGCTGTGTTCACCCAGGGCGTCCCGGTTCACATGGATATGCAGGCCGAAGGTCCCGGCGTTATGGCTGTTATAGTGCATCTCCCGGAAGGCGGCCACCGTTTCGGCCTAGGGGACCTTGGTGCGGTGTTCTTCCAGCGTGCAGGGATTGGTCACCAGCTCTAGACCATCATCCAGGCTACCGCCGGTTTTCATGTAGGCGTACTCTTCCAGGCGGTTGATTACATTCAAGACTGTGCGGGTATGGGAGGCGCTCTGCTCGGTATCGTCAACTTCAGGTCCCCCCCCCAGATAGAGCGGCCCACCGCCATAGAATACGGGGGAGGGCTTGTAGCTGTAGGGATGCAGGGCGTTGCCTACTTTCTCCCGGTAACAGGATTCACAGTAAGGCAGCGTTTCGTAGTCGTTCCCGTCATACCATGCTTCGCTGTTGGAGATCAGGCGGCCACACTCGCTGCAGCCAACAAAGTATTCCTCCCGGAAGGAGGGACAAATGCCTTCGAAATTGATTTCATAATGGCCGTGACTAATCATTGTTGGAATACAATAGATTTTGGGGCGTAAAACGAAAATCATATGAGAACCTAGACTTTTTTGCCCTACTAAGGTATAATAATTTCTAATTAATTTGCTAAATTTGGTTGGCTAGATTTTGTGCTGAATATATGGGATTTGAAGGGCAAAAGATTCGTCCAATCTGAGTTTAAATTGAAGGAACAGCTACGTTGAGGCAAACAATGGAAAAATATTGCGAGAGCAATTCAGTCTTTGGAGTAGGACCATAGCTTGCTGATGCTGTTGGATAACTTGAGTGAAAGAGGTTATTCTAAAAGTGACTTTGCAAATCAACTTTAATGTGATGAGAGATGCGTTATGTTTCAGCGATTCTTCAATGTGATAAAGGCAATTATAATCAACAAAAAGAAAAAGGTTAGAATTTCCATAACTGCTCATGTAGACAACGCGAAATTTGAAGGGAAAAATCTACTTGCAGCACGATCAAATCTTTCAAATTCAGTGATCGGGTATGGCAGTTATATTAGAGAAAACAGCAGTTTGCCAAGAACGAGAATTGGCAAATACTGTTCAATCTCTTGGAATGTCAAACTTGTTGCGGGAACACATCCTGCAAAGAACTGGGTTTCTACATATCCCAGGTTTCTTCTCAATAAAAACCGAGGGCATCTGTTCATATACACAGGAACAGCGTTTTGAAGAGTATCGCTATGTGGATGATGACAAACGGTATTTTTGTGAGATTGGCAATGATGTTTGGATAGGCAGTGATGTAATTATACTGCAGGGAGTTAAAATCGGAAACGGCGCGATCGTTGCTTCTGGCGCAGTTGTCACGAAAGATGTGCCTGATTTTGCAATTGTCGGAGGAGTCCCCGCGAAGATTATTCGGTACAGATTCACCAAGGATGAAATAAACTTTCTAAATCAATTGCAATGGTGGAATCGACAAGAAAAATGGATACAAAACCATGCTTTATATTTCTCGGATATAAAACTACTAAAAGACCGTGTTGAAAAATCAGATGAGAGAAAATACAAGAGATTATAAATGGAAAAATGGTTGATAGCTTTGTAGGGAAAAGCTGATTCTCGAAATGAAGGAATCTGAGAAGTGTGACGGCTACCGGTCTCGCAGGTTGAATATGCGGATGAGTACCCTGTATTCATGATGCCGAAGGTACGACATGGTGGTAACATACCGTTCTTTGTTACTGAGCGCAAGCGCAGTGAAGCGGCATTGATTCAGATGGTTAAGGTTGCCTTCGTGTAGGGGATATGCGCTCGTAAGATGGAAAAGCAGAATTGTAAGAATGGTAGTACTTGTGGTCTGTGGTGTGGATGAGTATGTGCAGAGAGAACGCATGATGGTAAAGTTGAAAAAAATCGTATCTTGTGCTTTTCCGAGGAGTGCAAGAGCAGAAACTTCGCACTCCGAGATTGGTGGTTCCCAATGCACACACCGGACTTTTTGGGGGAGCCTCAAAGGTTTCCAAGAAGCAAACTGTTCAGACGGTGCTGCGGTCGGAGGCTTAACTTTGTATCTTGTGGGAAACCTTTTTGCGAACTTAACTTGACGCGAGCTGCAAGCTATGTTTGATACTTTAGATATTATCTGATGTTGTTTTTACTATTTCATCGGCTTTTCGTTTGTAAGAAACAAAATTTTAAGACAAGTAAATCGTTGAAGCGATGGTGTTTCAGAACTGTTCGAAGAGTAGAATTGATTTGATAATAAGTCGTAAGGCGAAAGCTCGCAATTACTACGCCAATTGGTATGGTATATTGTGATTCAGTAGAGGGATATTATAAACTCAGAATTTTTATTTATATTTCAAGATTCCAGAAAACATTTTAGAATCCTAGATGTCATAAAGTATAGCGTTATTATACATATTTAAAATATAGTATATTTGGGTGAGGAGATAGGAAATGACGACGAGAAAATCTGAATTTGCAATCGTAGTAGTGGGATATAACCGTTGTGATAGTCTGAAACGATTGATATCTTCCTTGCAAAAAGTAGATTATATGGGGGATACCGTTGACTTAATTATCAGCATTGATAATTCAGGGACTAATATAGTTGAAATGTATGCAAATACTGTAGTATGGGAATACGGAGAAAAAATTATCCGAACCTTCCCGGAAAGGCAGGGATTGAGAAACCACATTTTGCAATGTGGCGATTATACGGAAGATTATAGTGCGATTGCAGTATTCGAAGATGACATTTTTGTTTCTCCGGATTTCTATAATTATATGAAGCAGGCAGTAGGATTTTATAAAGACGATGAATCCATTGCAGGAATTTCTCTATATAATCATATGTTTTGCGAGAATTGTCAGCGCCCTTTTCTCGCACAAAAAGGAAATTTTGATAATTATTTTCTAAAGTATGCCCAATCCTGGGGCCAGATATGGATGACAAAACAATGGCGTCAATTTCGGCAATGGTATAAAAACAACGATGGAGATATTATTTCTTCTGATAAAATACCTGAATACCTCCGAAGATGGCCTAATACGTCGTGGCTGAAATATCATATCGAATACTGTATTTTAGAAAATAAGTATTTTGTCTACCCGTACGATTCTTTGTCCACCAACTTTGTGGAGCTAGGCCAACATTGCAAGATCCCTAGCTCAGTATATCAAGTGCCTATGCTTTATGGTCATAAAGAACGATACAATTTTTGCCGTTTTGGTGCGGAAGATGGTGTTTATTATGATGCGTTTTTTGAGCGTGAAATTGGTATTGATAGATTGAAAATTTCGAAGGATGATGTGATTTTTGATATTAATGGTGTCAGAAAGATAGATTCGCAAAAACGATATCTTGTGTCTTCACAGCAACTTGGATATAAAATATTAGAGCAGTATGGGTATAAATTGAGACCCGCAGAAATGAACGTACTGTTGGGAATTTCGGGAAAATCTATTTATCTTTATGATACGAAAGAACGTGCGGAAAACAAATTTTGCGATACGACCTTAGAGCAGTGGTATTATGACACTAAAGTGGAAAGTCTACGTTATGCAGGCGGGATGGTGTTAAAGATGATAAAAAATAAACTAAAAGAAAAGATTATGAGATAGTGAAAATGATTCTGAACAAAAGAAAACCACGGCAGTGAAGGCAAAACTGAGTGTAGAATGTGTGCATCTGTGTTGGAATTTTGGATAAGGCGATACAACGGTTGATAGGAAGAAAGGAAATTTGTGGCTTATGAAAGTCATACATGTGGTCCATAGAGATAAATTTACAAAAGGGTATATTAACTTTATGAAAACACAAATGGCTCGATATGAACATTGTTTTATAATTCAAGCGGAACAAAAACTCGACCTAGTAGATCAAAACAATGTTTTTTATGTTAAAAGCTTTGAAAAAACAATATCAAATGAATTGCTGGCACTAATGGATGAAAGTGATGCTATTATTTTCTCCGGAATTTTTAATAGCATTTATTTGTTAAAGCAGTTGCCCAGAAGGTTATTAAAAAAGACGTATTTGCAATTTTGGGGAGCGGATTTTTATAGTTACTCTGAATTCCGCTCCCCGATTCATATTCGTTATTATCTACATAGGTTTATGAGAAAACGACTGTACAATAGTTGTGCAGGGCATATTTTTTTGATTCAGGGAGAATACAAGAAATATGAAGCGATATTCGGGAAATTTGACAGGAATTTTGTTGTGTCTATGCCTACGGACTATGTGAAAGAAATAGTGCAAGAAATTTGTGAACTGCGACAGAAAAAAATAAAAAAAAACAATATTAATATTATGATTGGTAACTCTGCAACGAAATCTAATAGGCACGAAGAAGTGCTTAACTGGTTAAGTAAGTATTCGGATAAGGAAATTACAATCTATATGCCGCTTTCCTATGGAGATTCCGAATATAGAAATAGAATTATTAGAATCTCAAAAGAAAAATATGGCATATCTGCGGTCCCAATTGTGCAATACATGAATACATTGAGCTACGTAAAGTTTTTGTCCACAATGGATATTGGAATCATTAATTGTAATCGGCAACAAGGAATGGGAAATATTCTTTTTTTACTTGCTTTAGGTAAAAAGGTTTATATTAGACGCGAAACGACGATGTGGGAAAGCTACTGTTCAAAAGGATACACTATATTTGATGCAGCAAAAATTCCTGAATTGACTTATGAACAATTTATTCACTTTACATCAAAAGATAAAGAAAAAAATGAAAATATATGTGACCAAACTTTTACTTATGAACAGTATATACGAGAGTGGAACGATTTCTTAGAAGCCATCAATCGTTAGGGCATAAAAATAAGATATAGGGGAACATAATGAAATCAACCATCAGCAATTTGTTGTGGCGTTTTGCTGAAAGATGTGGATCGCAGGGCGTACAATTTGTTGTGTCGATCCTTTTAGCACGCCTTTTGACACCAGAAAATTATGGTACAATTGCACTAGTAACTGTCTTTACAACAATTTTACAGGTTTTCGTGGACAGCGGTTTGAGCACAGCTCTTGTTCAGAAAAAGAACGCTAATGATTTGGATTTCTCTTCGGTATTTTATTTTAATATATTGGTATGCGTCATTCTGTATGTCGCAATCTTTGCCGCTGCACCAGCTATCGCTTTATTCTATAATGATATTACACTAGTACCTGTGGTGCGGGTGTTAAGCTTAACCATTGTAGTGTCTGGAGTGCGGGGAATTCAGCAATCTTATGTCTCCCGCAATATGCTATTTAAACGATTCTTCTTTTCTACACTTGGCGGAACGGTTGTTTCTGCCATATTTGGCGTCGGGATGGCCTATGCTGGCTTTGGGGTTTGGGCGTTGGTAGTCCAACAATTATCCAATGTAATTGTGGGCACAATAATACTTTGGGTTACGGTTAAGTGGCGTCCCCAAAAGATGTTTTCGTGGAAAAGATTACAACGGCTGTTATCATTTGGTTGGAAACTGCTGGTATCGTCGCTCTTAGATACTACGTACAATAATCTGTGCAACTTAATTATTGGAAAGCTATATTCATCTTCAGATCTGGCTTACTATAATCAGGGAGATAAACTCCCAAAGACCGTTATTACAAATATAAATACATCGATTGATAGCGTTTTGCTGCCGACGATGTCTAGCGCTCAAGATGATCGAGTGCGTGTCAGGAGTATGACACGTCGTGCTATCAAAACAAGCATTTATATTATGGCTCCTCTCATGATGGGACTGGCATTTTGTGCCGAACCTATTGTGAAACTGGTTCTGACTGAAAAGTGGTTGCCATGTGTGCCATATATAAGAATATTCTGTTTTACTTATATGTTTTGGCCAATACATACAGCAAACCTAAATGCCATTAAAGCGATGGGCCGTAGCGATATTTTCTTGCGACTGGAGATTGTGAAAAAAATTGTTGGGCTGCTTTTGTTGCTTATTGCGATGCGCATCAGTGTTTTGGCAATGGCTTACAGTATGATCATTTCAAGTGTAGCAGGACAAATTATCAATTCTTGGCCAAACAGAAAGCTATTACAGTACAATTACTTGGACCAGCTACGGGATATATTCCCATCTATCTTACTGGCAGTTATAATGGGTGTCTGTGTATGGGGAGTATCTCTTTTAGATCTGAAAGTTGGAGTCACTTTATTGATTCAAATTCCGTTGGGAGCTTTTATTTATTGGGTGGGATCCGCCCTGTTTAGGTTTGAATCTTACGAGTATTTGAAGAAACGAGTATTGGCTCTTTTTAAAATAGCGACTTGAAAATTGACGTTGAGTGAGATTGGGGGAGGAGGCCCTTTATGAAAAAATTACTTCTTTTAGGAGGATCTGGATACTTATTGCCAGTGATTGAAACGGCGCGTAAGCTCGGGCTCTATGTGATCACCTGTGACTACTTGCCGGATAATACAGCTCATAAGTACTCAGACAAATATATTGATCTCAGTATTATTGAAAAAGATAAGGTGTTAGAGGCTGCTAAAAAAGAGAATATCAGTGGTGTTATGTCCTTCGCCTGCGACCCTGGAGTTGTGACTGCGGCATATGTGGCAGAAAAAATGGGACTCCCGTTCCAGTGCTCCTATGAGGCTGCTTGCATCTTGCAAGACAAAGGGCTTTTCCGAGAATTTCTTACCAAGCATGGATTCAATGTGCCCCACGCAAAACGCTATACTGAGAAAAATGTGCCAGCAGAAGATTTGAACTTCTTTACCTGGCCGGTTATTGTTAAGCCGGTAGATTCTGCGGGAAGCAAAGGCGTCACAAAGGTAAACACACCGGAGGAATTGCTTGCAGCGATTGATGTGGCGGTTGAACAATCACATAACGGCGCCTTTATCATTGAAGATTTCCTTACGTTTGAAGGTTATCATTCAAGTACCGATCCTTTTACTGTGGATGGAAAGTTGCAGTTTATTACCTATTCAGACCAGCTGTTTGACCCTGAAGCAGAAAACCCCTATACGCCGGCAAGAATTATTTGGCCGTCGTCCATGAAAGAAGAACATCAGGAGTATCTGACAAGAGAAATCCAGCGGTTAATGGACCTTTTGCATACCGGGACAGGCATATACAACATCGAGACCTGTGTGGGGGCCAATGATAAACCCTATATTATGGAAGTCTCCCCCAGGGGAGGTGGATGTCGTATCGCTGAATTACAGAAGATGGCCTATGGCGTTGATCTGATCGAAAACGAAGTCCGAAAGGCTGTGGGAATGCCTTTACTGGAATTGCAGCCTCATCCTTGCCAGGGGCACTGGTGTGAATTGGTGGTTCATGCCAAACCAGGCATGGAAGGAATCTTGCAGAGTATCCGGATGGACCGTGAAGTGGAGAAAAAATATCTCCGTCAGATTAGCCTGACGAAAAAAGAGGGAGACCATGTGCAGCCCTTTACGGGAGCCAATATGTCCCTGGGAGATATGTTTTTGCAGTTTGAAAGTCGGGAACAGCTGGACGAGATTACAGGCCATACGGAGCGCTGGCTGTATGTTAATCTGAAAAAATGACCAAACGATTGCGGTGGGCAGAAAAGAAGGTGCAATGTGAGAGAAATTGGCGGATATATTGAGTTTGAATACTATAACGGCAGTATGTTCCATGATAGTGCAGTGGCTTTGAACTGTGGACGAAGCGCGCTGGCGTATCTGTGGGAGACAAAGAAAATCCAAAAACTGTATCTACCTTATTTTCTTTGCGATTCGGTAGTGAATGAATGCAAAAAACTGAAGATTGATTATCAGTTCTACCATGTTGGACCAAAATTGGAGCCGCTGTTTGCAGAATCGTCGTCAGAAGGTGCTTGGCTATACTTGGTTAATTATTATGGCCAACTGTCTAACGAGGAAATTAGCCGCTTGAAAGTACAGTATGACCGAATAATTGTTGATAACGCACAGAGCTATTTTCAAATGCCGGTTGAAGGTGTAGACACTTTATATACCTGCCGTAAGTATTTCGGCGTGGCGGATGGAGCTTTTTTGTATACTGATACGCAACTGGAGCGCCCACTAGAGCGGGATGAGTCCCACGAACGAATGCATTTCCTTTTAGGAAGATTCGAACGTTCGGCCAGTGAGTTTTATTCGGAATACGTGGCCAATAACGATTTCTTTGATAATGAGCCTTTGAAGAAGATGTCCCGGTTGACACAAAATTTGTTGCGAGGAATCGATTATTCCGGTATAGAGAAGATTAGAAAGAAAAATTTTGCTTTTTTGCATAGGGAACTCGGACATAAAAATCAACTTTGTCTGAATGAGAACGAAGGAACGTTCATGTATCCTTTTATGACTCAAAACGGGGCACTGATTCGTAAAAAATTGCAGCAAGAAAAAATTTATATACCAACCCTATGGCCCTCTGTAAAAGAATGGTGTTCGGAAGATATGCTAGAATATAAATATGCCGAGGATATATTGCCACTCCCTATCGACCAGCGATATGGGGAGAAAGATATGATGTATATTGTGAATTCTATTCAAAAATTAGTTTCTCTTGTAGAAAGTGAGGAGTGCACACAGTGAATATCAAAGGGAAAAGAGTTACTCTCCGGGCAATGGAAAAACAAGATTGTGAGATGGTCCGGGAAATGTTTAATGATCCGGAAATTGAAAAGCTAGTGATTGGTTGGGCGTTCCCCCTTTCCAGCTATGCTCAGGAGAAATGGTTTGAAAATCATTATGCAGACAATACCAATTTCCGCTTTGTGATTGAAACGCCAGAAGACGGGGCGGTTGGAATTGCTACGTTGACTAACATCGACTGGAAAAATAGAAGTGCTGATCATGGTATTAAACTGGCAAAAAAGGAACGGCGCTCAAAAGGAATTGGAACGGATGCTGTGATGGCCATTATGCGCTATGCATTTGATGAATTACAACTTCATCGCTTAGATGGCGCATGGTTCAAAGATAATATTGCCTCAAAAACGATGTATACAAAATGTGGATGGGTAGAAGAAGGTGTACGCAGAGAATATATTTTCAAAAATGGCTCATATCGAGACTTGGTGGTCGTTGGCATTTTGGCCGAAGAATATCATGATTTGGTGAAGCGTACGCATTATTGGGATTGAGGTATATGATGGATAATATTCTAGTTACACGTTCCTCCATGCCTAGTCTGGAGGAATACATAGAAGAAATCCGCCCCATATGGGAAAGCCACTGGCTGACCAATATGGGACCGAAGCATAAGGAACTGCAACGTAAACTTGAAGAATATTTGGCTGTTGATTATGTGGAATTGTTAACCAATGGCCATATGGCGCTGGAACTGACCCTTCAGGCCATGAACCTGCAGGGGGAGGTTATTACAACGCCATTTACCTTCGCGTCTACTACGCACGCCATAGTGCGCAATGGCTTGGAGCCGGTTTTTTGTGATATTGATCCGGTGACCTATACATTGGATGCGTCTAAAGTAGAAAAATTGATTACTGACCGTACTTGTGCCATCATGCCTGTACATGTTTATGGTAACGTCTGCAATATGGAGGAAATTGAACGTATTGCCCGAAAGTATGGTTTGAAAGTGATTTATGATGCAGCCCATACTTTTGGTGAAACCTATAAGGGGCGTGGGATTGGCTCTTTTGGAGATGCCTCTTGCTTCAGCTTCCATGCAACTAAGGTGTACAACACTATCGAGGGTGGCGCAGTATGCTATCACAATGAAGAACTGGGTAAACGGCTGTATGAACTGAAAAACTTTGGTATTCATGGCCCCGAAGAAGTGGATGCCGTAGGTGCAAATGCCAAGATGAATGAGTTCTGCGCGGCCATGGGATTATGCAATTTGAGGCATGTGGACGAAGAAATTGCGAAGCGCAAAAAGGTTGTAGAACGTTACCGTGAACACTTGGAAGGTGTTGCGGGTCTGCAGCTGAATGTGGAGCAGCCGGATGTGAAGTACAATTATGCTTACTTCCCGGTAGTGTTTGATGAAAAAGTGTTTGGTGCCAGCCGCAATGAGGTATTTGATGCACTGGCAAAGCGGGGAGTCTGTGCACGCAAGTATTTTTATCCATTGACCAATACTTTTGCTTGTTTCCATAATAAGTACAATGCGGATGAAACACCTGTGGCTCGTTATGTATCGGAGAGGGTGTTGACGCTTCCCCTTTATGCAGACTTGGCGCTGGAAGATGTGGACCGTATCTGCCATATAATTTTGAAATTAAAAGCGTAATTACGTCAGCATTGTTAAACATGCTTATAAAGCCAAATTGAAAATGATCTTCGTCGAGAAGATTGTACAAAAACCAGTGAGATGTATGCCTGATAAAGGGGAATGATTTTATAGTCCAAACCCTTGTACCAGCCGGGCCCGGTAGAGCTGGCCAGTTGTTCTTTCGGACAGAGCAGCAAGGTCAGTTACCTGCAGATGCTCACGGCGGTGTGTGCCGTGGTCAACGGCGGCAATCTGATGCAGCCGTATGTAGTGCAGACGATCCAGGCCCCAGACGGTACGGTACTGCAGGAAATAGAACCAACGGTCAAGCGCCGGGTCATAAGCGAGGAAACCAGTGCCACCATGTGCCAGCTGATGGAGGGGGTCGTTACGGAGGGGACCGGCAAGCATGCGGCGGTAAACGGTTATTTTGTGGGCGGGAAAAGTGGTACCAGCCAGAAGCTGGACAGCGAAAACGAAGGAGCCCGCATCAGCAGTTTTGTGGCGGTGGCGCCCATTGATGCGCCGCGGCTGGCGGTATTGGTTTGTCTGGATGAACCCCACAGCTGGACGACCAGCGGCGGTACACTTTCGGGACCGGTCTGCGCCGAGGTATTGGCGAAAGCTTTGCCGTATCTTGGTATCGAACCAGAAGTGCAGCCGGAGTCCACAGAATCTCCATGACACAACGACAAAAACACCGCCGGAAGCAGCCTTGCTTCCGGCGGTGTTCTGTTATCGATAGGCAAAAATCAGCGGGCGCGCTTGAGCACCTCCACCAGGAACTTCCACACGCGCTGCACAGAACTGATGCTCATCCGCTCACGGGGCGTGTGAATCTCCAACAGGTTGGGACCAATGGATACGCAGTCCAAACCCGGCATCTTACCGGCGAACAGGCCGCATTCCAGACCGGCGTGGATGGCTTCCACCCGCGGGGCCTCACCATACTGTTCAGTATAGACCTGTACCATCAACTCACGAAGCGGAGAGTGCTCCTGGTACTGCCAACCGGTGTATTCACCCTCATATTCCACCCGGCCTCCCAACTGCGCCAGCAAGCAGGCAAGCCGGCGTTTGAGCATCTCCTTCTGGGAGTCCACCGAACTGCGCAGGCTGGACACGGCCCGCAGGGTATCGGTCTCTGTGGTCAGGATGCCCAGGTTCAGCGAGGTCTGCACAAGCCCTGCAATGTCAGGACTCATAGCCTGGATGCCATTGGGCAGACAGGTCAGCAGGCAGACCACCTTCTCAGTGGTTGCGGCATCCATGGGATCGTCGGCAACCGTAGCGTTTTCCACTTGCAGGAAAAGGGAGGGATCCGTCACACGATATTCGTTGCGCAGCGTCTTCTCCATAGCGGCAACGGCATTGCGGGCGGCCTGTGCGTCGGCGACCACCACGGTGGCGGTGCTTTCTACCGGGATGGCGTTGCTCTTCAGCCCGCCATGCACCTCTACCAGTCGCAGGGGTGTCTGGGCTGCCAGATCCTGCAGGACGCGGCCCATCAGCATGTTGGCATTGGCCCGGCCTTTGTCGATCTCGGAACCGGAATGACCGCCGGTCAGTCCCCCCACTGTGACAGTAAGGGCCGCACCAGCAAAGGCGGTGTGTATCAGAGGCAGCAGGGAAATGGTATTGTTGCCGCCTGCACAGCTGACCGTGAAAATCCCCTCAGCCTCGGAGTCCATATTCAGCATGCGGCGGCCTTTCAGCGGGCTCACATCCAGTGAACCAGCTCCCAGCAGACCGATCTCCTCATCCACCGTAAAGACGGCTTCCAGGCGAGGGTGAGGAAGGTCATCGGCATCCAGCACGGCCAACGCCATCGCCACGGCAATGCCGTCGTCTCCGCCCAGCGTGGTTCCTTTGGCGCTGATATAGTCTCCCTCCACCTCAAGGTCCAGTCCCTCCTGGGCCATGTCTTTGGGGCAGCCAGGTTCTTTTTCACACACCATGTCCAGGTGCCCCTGCAGAATCACCGGCTCAGCCTGTTCATAACCAGGGGTAGCTTCCTTGATGATGATTATATTGTTGTCGGCATCCTGGTGATATTCCAGCCCGCGCTGGCGTGCAAAGGCGGCACACCAGTCGCTCACCGCCTTGGTGTTGCCGGAGCCGCGGGGGATGGCGGACATCTCTTCAAAAAAGCGGAATACGTTTTGGGGTTCCAGATTCTCCAATATCTTCATAGACGACACTCCTTTTCTACAAAATTAGCTGCGGAGCCGGTAGCGACCGCCGCCGGCCTCTTGCAGCATCTGCTGCTCTACCATATAGCGGGTCAGTTTGTCTGCAAAAGCGGCGGCATCCTGAACCTCCAGACGATTGCGGGACCAGAACAGTCCGGCCCGGACACCCTGGATCTCACGGGCTAACTCTTTGCGGGTGATGGTTTGCTGCTTCTTCAGCCGATGAAGTACCCGTGCGGCACATTTGCTCAGTAGGATCCGCTCCAGATCCCTTTGCTGCGTCATGCTGCGGCGCAGCCCCCAGAGATAAAGTACCATGGTTGCGGCAGCGAACAACAGAATGCCCAGAATGATCTGCGGGATGCTCATGGCTTCACCTTGTCTTTCCCCACAAAGAGAATGAACTCATTGTTGTGCAGAATCTGCATATACTTGACCAGCCGGTCGTACAAGGGTTCCGCTTTGTCACCGAACTGGGCTTTCATTTTGCGGGCCAGATCCCCTACACTCTGCACGCCGTCTATCTCTTTCCACAGAAAACTGCCGTATTCGTCCAGGGCAATGTGGCTGACCCGCGGCGTATGAAAGAATTTCTGCGCGATGGAGGCATAGAAACCGCGGTGTACCATATCGATGGTGACAATGCCTTTGTCGTCCTCGCTCCAGCTGTTTTTGGGGTTGGGTACGGGGACAAAATCCAGATAATTTTCCTGCTTGCTTTTGGCCATAGATATTCTCCCGGATTGTTTTACTCAAAACAGGGCTGCATACCCAAGTATACAGCCCTGTCTGCAAGAACGCAATGCGTTTATTTGGACTTCTTCTGGTCTTTGGTGGCAAAGAGATAGATGGTAACCAGCAGCAGGGCAAAGACGATCAGACCGCCAATCTGCCCGATGCTGAAGATGCCGCTGATATTGATGAACTCACCGACGTTGCTGGCGCCCATGGGGATGACCGCAAAGACTGCCAGCAGAATGCCGACGATACCTTCACCGGCAATCAGGCCGGAGGAGTAGAGAACGCCGGACTGGACCACGTTGTTTTTCTCCTTGTCGGAAGCGTACTTGCGCTTTTCCAGGACCCAGCGCAGGGCGCCGCCCAGCATCATGGGCACCGAGAGATAGATGGGCAGATACAGACCAATGGAGAAAGGCAGAACAGGAATGCCGAGGATCTCGATGACGATGGCGATGAAGACGCCGGCAAAGACGAGGTTCCAGGGCAGGTTGCCGCCCATGACGCCCTCGACGATCATCTTCATGAGAATCGCCTGCGGGGCGGGCAGGTCGTTGGAACCATAGCCGCCCCAGGCCATGGACAGAAGGTACAGGATCCCGCCGATGGCAATGGAGGAAACCACCACGCCGATGATCTCGCCCATCTGCTGCTTTTTGGGGGTGGCGCCCACCAGGAAGCCGGTCTTGAGGTCCTGGGAGGTATCGCCGGCGATGGCTGCGATGACGCAGATGACGCCGCCAATAACGATGGCTGCCGTCATACCCTCAATGCCGGTAGAGCCGGTGGATTTGAGCAGCATGGTGGAGATGAGCAGGGTGGCGATGACCATGCCGGAAACGGGGTTGTTGGAAGAACCGATCAGGCCGACCATGCGGGAGGAAACGGTGGCGAAGAAGAAGCCGAAGATGATGACGATGAGTGCGGTGAAGAAGTTCAGCGGGATGGCGGGGAACAGCCACAGCACCACAGCGATGACCAGCACGCCGAGGAGCACAAAAGGCATGGGAATATCCTGCTCGGTGCGCAGGCTGCTGGCGGTACGGCCCTTGCCGTAGGCTTTCATCGAGTCACGGAAGGTGCGGACGATGAGGGGCAGGGATTTGATGAGGCTCAGCACACCGCCGCAGGCCACGGCGCCGGCGCCGATGTAACGCAGGTAGTTGCTCCACAGGGCCGAGACACCGTTTTGGGCGACCAGTTCGTTGATGGTCATATCGGTAACAGGGAAAAGGACAGACTCACCGCCGAAGAGAACCATCAGCGGCATGATGACCAGCCAGCCCAGCACACCGCCGGCAAACAGGTAAGAGGACACTTTGGCGCCGCATATGTAGCCCACACCCGCCAGGGCAGGCAGGACATCAATGCCCACACCGGCGCCTTTGTAGGCGGAGATGTCGTAGGTGATTTCACTGGGGAAGATTTTTAGGCCGTCTGTGACGAACTTGTATACGGCGGCAATGCCCAGGCCGGAGAAGACGGTGGAGGCCTTGGCACCGCCCTCTTCGCCGGCAATGAGGACTTCGGCACAGGCCTGGCCTTCCGGATAGGCCAGGGTGCCATGCTCCTTGACGATGAGAGCGCTGCGCAGGGGAATCATCATCAGGGTGCCCAGCACACCGCCGCACAGGGCGATGAGGCCGATCTCGATGAGAGAAGGGGTGGCGCAGAGGCCCTCCTTGGCCCACATGAAAAGGGCGGGCAGGGTGAAGATGGCACCGGCTGCTACCGATTCACCGGCGGAACCGATGGTCTGCACCATGTTGTTTTCCAGAATGGAGTCCCGGTGCAAAATCTTGCGGATGATGCCCATCGAGATAACGGCTGCAGGGATGGAGGCAGATACCGTCATGCCGACGCGCAAGCCCAGATAGGCGTTGGCACCGCCGAACACAATGGCCAGAATGGCGCCCAGAACGATGGATACCACCGTAAACTCGGGCATGACCTTGTCGGCAGGCACATAGGGTTGGAATTCTTTGTTTTCCACGATACTTGGTCCTTTCTTTCGGTTTTGCTGCAGGATACTGACCGCAGAAGGTGGTCCGGGCCTTCAGGGTACAGACAGGCAACTTACACCAGTGTATACAAGAATTCGGGGCACGTCAAGGCATTTCTTGCTTTATTTTGTAAAAAATAGACGAAAACGAAACTTTTGAATATTCAAAAGATGACAAAAAGAACAAAATGCTGCGTGGTTCGTTTAAAAAATGACTCGAAAAGGGAGGAAAAAGGGACTTCAGAAAAACGATGGAAAAAGGTGAAATTTCTGCGGATTTTGTCAATGTTCAGAAAATGTACGGGAATTCTGATGAAAATTTTGCTATAATAACCCTAAACAAGGTGTATAAAAAACGGGAGAAAACCATGGCCAACACACAAACCGGGCATCAGCCCTTTGTCGTATTTGACAACGTATGCAAATATTATCAGATGGGAGATACGCGGATTGCCGCATCGGATCATGTGAGTTTCACCATCGAAAAAGGAGAATTCTGCGTCATTCTGGGTCCTTCGGGGGCCGGCAAGACCACGGTTCTCAATATGCTGGGCGGGATGGATACCTGTGATGAGGGGACCATCCTGCTGGACGGGGAAAAAGTCAGCAGCTTCAATCAGAAGCGTCTGACGACCTATCGCCGGTATGATGTGGGATTTGTGTTCCAGTTCTATAACCTTGTGCAGAATCTCACGGCGCGGGAAAATGTGGAACTGGCGGCGGAAATCTGCCGTGATCCGCTGGATGCCGATACCGTGCTGGAGGAAGTGGGGCTGGCCCATCGCCGCAACAACTTCCCGGCACAGCTTTCCGGCGGGGAACAGCAGCGTGTCTCCATTGCCCGGGCTCTGGCCAAAAATCCCAAGATTCTGCTCTGTGATGAACCCACCGGTGCGTTGGATTACAAGACCGGCAAACAGGTGCTGGCGCTTCTGCAGGACACCTGCCGCCGGAAAGGCCGCACGGTCATCGTCATCACCCACAACAGTGCGCTGGCCGCCATGGCTGACCGGGTCATCCGAATCAACAGTGGCCGCGTGATCGAGGAAAAAATCAATCCCAACCCCACCCCCGTGGAAAGGATCGAATGGTAAATGACGCGAACCTACCGAAAAAATATACTGCGTACCTTTAAAAGTGCACGCAGCCGCTTTGTGGCGATTTTTTCCATCGTAGCCCTGGGCGTTGGTTTTTTGGCAGGCCTGAATGCAACGCCCGTGGACATGAAGGAATCCATGGAGCAGTATCTGGACGATGGCAACTTTTATGATCTGCGCATCGTCTCCACTATGGGACTGACCGACGACGATGTGGAGGCCTTACGTCAGGTGGACGGCGTCGAAACGGTGCAGCCGGCCTATTCGGCGGATCTGCTGGTAGAAGCCGGGAGTGACGTGGTGGTGTCCCGGCTGCACAGCCTGCCGCCGCAAGAAGAGGATGCCATTAACCGGCTGGTTCTCGCGGAAGGACGCCTGCCGGAAAAATCCGGGGAATGCGTGGTGGAAGCCAGTGCCAACATCACCGGCGGGGACTATCCTATCGGTTCCACTCTGACCGTCAGCAGTGCGGACAACGAAGATTTGGATACCAAGCTGTCCTGCACAGAGTACACGGTGGTGGGCATTGTACATAACACCAACTATTTCAGTTTTGAGCGGGAACCGGCCAGTGTGGGCAACGGTACGGTGGAATTGGTGATGTACCTTCTGCCGGAAGATTTCGCCTACGATACTTACACCGAAATATACGTGACCGCCGAAGGTGCCCTGCAGCAAAACAGCATGGAGGATGGATACGAGGCCACCGTTGAGGCGGTCCAGACCCGCGTGGAAGCCATTCAGGACGCACGCTGCCAGGCGCGCTACGATGAAATCCGCTCCGATGCACAGGCGGAGATCGACGATGCCTGGTCGGAATACTATGATGCGGAGGCGGACGCACAGCAGGAGCTGGCCGACGCCGCGCAGGAACTGGCGGACGGACGCCGGGAACTGGCGGACGGCGAGCAGGAATACCGGGACGGCGAGCAGGAATATGCCGACGGTGTGCAGGAACTGGCCGACAACGAGGCCAAGGTCAATGACGGCGCCGTACAGCTGGAGGAAGGCCGGCAGGAATTGCTGGACAACCAGGCCAAGGTAGAAGAGGGCGAAGCGGAGCTAGCAGCCAATGAGCCGAAGCTGGCAGATGCCCGCAAAAAGCTGGAAGAAGGGCAGGCGGAATACGAGGCCGGTCTGCAGGAATACAACGATGCCCTGGCTCATATCGAGGAAGGGGAGCAACAGCTGGCCGACGGCAAGGCCGAGCTGAACAAACAGGAACAGACCTATGCCGCGGGGCTGGAAAGCATGGCGGCGGAAATTACCGCTATGCTCCAGAAGCAGGACCCGGATCTGACGGTTACAGTGAAAGCGGAGGATATCGGTGATTTTGTCAGCTGGCTGAATGAAAATGAATACCCGGTCCCGCAGAGCTATGACGAACTGCTGGATGATCTGGACGCTTATCTGCAGCCATATGGGCTCACCGCCGAGGGGGTCGGGTTGACTTCCGCTGCCCGTGGAGTCCAGAGCGGTGCACAAAAGATGCTGGAAATGATGAGCACCATGCCGCCGCAGACCGGAGAAGAAGGCGGTGCGCCGGAAGATTCCAAGCCGGAAATAACAGCGGAACCGCAGGACCAGGCAGCAGAAATAACGGAGCTGCCGCAGGAAGAAACCATCCCGGCGGATGAAATTCCCGAAGAGGCAGAAACCTTGCCGGAAGAGCAGCCGGAAGCGGAAACACAGCAAGAATCGGCGTGGGCGGAGCAGGAGCCTGCAGATGGTGCTCCCGCAGAGGGGGATGCCGAGCCTGAAACGGAAGAACCGACGGAACCCACTCCGAACGATGGGGAACCGAATGGCGGAGAAAAGCCGCAGGAGGAGCGCGCGGAAAGTGCCTCCAAGCAGAAAGCGCCGCTGTCGGACCCGACAGTACCCACGGAGCCGGGACTTACCGAGGAGCAGCTGGCCGAACTGGCGGGACAGCTGAACGCTATCGTGACGGCGGACCGCGCCGGGATGCAGGCCGTTCTGACGGATGCACAGCAGTGGTGGGCAGCGCAGGATGAAGAAAGCCAGAAATCGGATCTTCTCCAGAATTTTGCCGCGCTGGTAAACGTTGGTCTGTATGGACTGCAGCAGGAACAGGCACTGATGGGAGAGGCGGTCACCGGGTTTGCCCGGGTCGTCAGCGGACGCCGTCAGTTGGATGCCGGCTGGGATGCCTATGAGGCCAATGCACAGAAGCTGGCTGACGGCCGTAAGCAGCTGGAAGCCAGTGCCCCGCAGTTGGAAGCGGCCAAAAAACAGCTGGATGATGGCTGGAAAGAATACAATGACGGAGTGGCGGAGTACGAAGCCGGCAAGAAAGAACTGGCCGACGGTCGCAAGCAGCTGGAGGAAGGCTGGGCGACCCTGACCGACAAACAGCTGGAACTGGACGATGCCCGCCGCCAGATCAACGACGCCAAGGCGGAACTGGCTGACGCACGGGCAGAATTGGATGACGCCCGGCAGACCATCGCGGAGAACGCCCAGAAGTTGCGCGACGGTGAGATCGAATACGAGGATGCCAAAGCCGAGGCGGAGCAGGAGCTGGCCGATGCCCGGGCCGAGATCGAGGACGGCCAGAAGGAACTGGACGAGATCGAGATGCCGGAATGGTATGTCTGGGACCGCAGCAACAATGTGAGCTATGCTTCCTTTACCGGCAACGTGGATAAGCTGACCGCCATCACCACGATCTTCCCGGTGTTTTTCTTCCTGGTAGCGGCGCTGGTGGTCTCCACGACCATGACCCGCATGGTGGAGGAGGAACGCCTGCAGATCGGCACGCTCAAGGCGCTGGGATATACCCGCCGGGAGATCATGCAGAAATATCTGTGGTATGCTTTCGCGGCGGCAGCCTGTGGTACCGCTGTGGGCCTCGCCGTAGGATTCCGGGCCTTCCCGGCCATTATCTGGTCGGCCTATGCCATGATGTACTACATGCCTGCCATCTATACGCCCTGGCGGGTTTTCCAGGCAATCTTTGCGGGCGGCACCCTTACCGTGCTGTCGGTAGGGGTCACAGCCCTGGCCTGCCGGGCGTCCCTGCGGGAAGTGCCGGCCACCCTTATGCTGCCCCGCGCCCCCAAGGCCGGCAAGCGCATTCTGCTGGAGCGCATCACCCCGCTGTGGCGGCGTTTTCCCTTTACCTGGAAGGTCACCTGCCGCAATCTGCTGCGCTATAAAAAGCGTTTCTGGATGACGGTCATCGGTGTGGCGGGATGTATGTCGCTTCTGGTGTCGGGCTTCGGCATTTCGGATTCTCTCAATGCCATTATTACCAAACAGTTCAGTGATATCTCCCATTATGACCTGATGACGGTGGTCACCAAGGAGGGGGCCACTGAACAGGGGGATGTATATGCCTATCTGAACGATCCTCAAAACTTTACCGAATCCCTGACGGTGGCTGTTCAAAGCACCCGCCAGCCGGTGGCCGACGGAGAGGCCGACGTCTACCTGATGGTGCCGCAGGATGTGGGGCAGTTTGCCGATTTCCTGGATCTCCATGAACGCATCAGCCGCACACCCACTCCGTTGGGTGAGGAGGGCGTGGTCCTGACCGAGAAGCTGGCCAAACTGCTGGGTGTCCAGGCCGGAGATACCGTCACCCTGGAAAACGGGGATGAAAAGACCGGCACCTTTGTGGTCAGCGGTGTCTGTGAGCACTATGTGAGCAACTATGTTTATATGAGCGCCTCCACCTACGAGGCTGGTTTCGGGGAGGCTGTCAGCTACAATGCAGTCATCAGCAAGATGGCCGATGACAGCGAAGAAGCGCATGATACAGTCTCCGCCGCTTTGCTGGAGATGGACAATGTGGCCAGTCTGACCTTCACACGGGATAGCGTGGCCCAGGTGCTGAATATGCTCAATTCCATCGATGCTGTGGTGGTGCTGATCATTGTCTGCGCAGCCTGCCTGGCCTTTGTGGTGTTGTATAACCTTTCCAACATCAACATTGCCGAACGTATCAAGGAGATTGCCACCATCAAAGTGCTGGGGTTCTATGATCGGGAGGTGTACGCTTATGTCAACCGCGAAAGCATGGCGCTGACATTGATCGGCACACTCTTCGGTATCTTCGGCGGCATGGCCCTGCATCGGTTCATCATAGTGACGGTGGAGGTGGATGCGGTGATGTTCGGCCGCGACATCCAGCCGCTCAGCTTTGTGTATGCCATTGCGCTGACGCTTTTGTTCAGTACACTGGTCAATCTGGTGATGGGGCGGACTCTGAAGAAAATCTCCATGGTGGAGAGCATGAAAGCCCCTGAATGATCTGCATTATTGAAACCGGGATACCTTATAAAAAGGTGTCCCGGTTTCTTGCTGCCGACAAGGAAAAAAAGGCCTCGCTTTTTTTATGTTTTTTTCTATTGACAATTGATAAACCCGTGTTATACTGGTTAGGTACGCCAACGAACTGTTAGGAAGTGAACTGTTCGCAAGCTAACAAAAACGAGGGGGCAGGTGACGAACACGAAGAAACAACAGACCGGCTGTATGTCCGGCTGCTGCGGCGAGGAACACTTCGGCGCGCTGGTAGGCCAGACCTTCCGCGTGATCCGCCGCGCCATGGATGCGCGCATTGCGGCCGAGGTGACGCCCGAACTGACGGGTGTCCGCGGTATGCTGCTGGGAGAAATCGTCCGGGCCAATAAGGAAAACCGGGACGTTTACCAGCGGGATGTGGAGCACTGGATGCAGATCCGGCGTTCCAGTGTGACGGCGGTCCTCCAGGCGATGGAGCAGGACGGGTTCATTACCCGTTGTTCCGTAGAGCGTGACGCCCGCCTCAAGAGGCTGAATGCCACGGCCAAAGGCGTTGCCTACCATGAGCGCATCCGCCTGAGCATCGACAACTTCGAGCGGGAGCTGCAGCGCGGCGTCGAGCCGGAGCGGCAGGCCGTGGCCCGGGCGGTGCTGGAACAGATCCTGGCCAATGCGCACAGTCTGGCAGGCGAAACACGGCCGGCATCGGAAAGCACGGCCGCAGAAAATGGCTGACGCGGGCGCGAGCCCGCTTTTCCCGGTAGGGAAGGGCAGTATGTAAAGGAAGAAAGGAGCAATCAATCTTGTTCAAGACACTTGGACGTGAGACCAAGGGCTTTCGTCTGGTCTCGATCCTGACGCCGATCTGTATGATCGGCGAAGTGATCATGGAAATGATCATCCCCAAACTGATGGCAACCATCGTGGACGACGGTGTTACCGCCGGCAACATGGATGTCATCTATTCGGTCGGTGCCAAAATGCTAGTGGCCGCAATCATCGGCCTGCTGGTAGGCATCCTGGGGGCCATGTTCGGTTCCCACGCGGCAACGGGCTTTGCGCGCAACCTGCGCCGCGGCATGTTCCGCAACATCCAGACGTTCAGCTTTGCTAATATTGACAAATACTCCACAGCCGGTCTGGTCACCCGTATGACCACCGACGTGACCAATATCCAGAACGCCTACCAGATGCTGCTGCGCATGGCAATCCGTGCGCCTGCCAGCATGATCGTGGCGCTGATCATGTCCTTCACCATCAATGCCCAGCTGGCCAGCGTTTACCTGGTAGCTGTGGTGCTGCTGGGCTGCGCGCTGATGTACATTATGGTGCATGCCACCAACTACTTCACCGGCGCCTTCCGTAAGTATGATGACCTGAACGAGAGCGTGCAGGAGAACGTCTCCGCCATCCGCGTGGTCAAGGCTTACGTGCGTGAAAAATTTGAGGGCGAAAAATTCCGCAAGGCCAGCGAGAACGTGCGTCAGCTGCTCATGCGTGCTGAACTGATCCTGGCCTGGAACGCCCCGCTCATGACGCTGGCTGTTTACAGCTGCATCCTGATTATCTCCTGGCTGGGCGCCCGTCTGATCGTTCTGTCCGGCGCCACCAGCTTCACCACCGGTGACCTGATGAGCATGCTGAGCTACTGCATGAACATCCTCATGAGCTTGATGATGCTCTCCATGGTCTTTGTCATGATCACCATGTCCGCCGCTTCCGCCAAACGTGTCGCCGAAGTCCTGGATGAGAAGTCCGACCTGACCAACGGTGAGAATCCTGTGACGGAAGTCAAGGACGGTGCCGTCAAGTTCAACAACGTCAGCTTTGCCTACAAGAAGGATGGCGAAAAGGCGCTGGAAAATATCAACCTGGACATCAAGTCCGGTGAGACGGTGGGCGTCATCGGCGGTACCGGTTCTGCCAAGTCCAGCCTGGTGCAGCTGCTGCCCCGTCTGTACGACGTGACCGAAGGCAGTGTGGAGGTCGGCGGTGTGGACGTGCGCAAGTACGACCTCGAGACCCTGCGAAACAGCGTGGCCATGGTGCTGCAGAAGAACGAACTGTTCAGCGGTACCATCGCCGAGAACCTGCGCTGGGGCAATCCCCACGCCACCGATGCCGAGATCGAGGAAGCCTGCAAGCAGGCCTGCGCCGACGAGTTCATCGAGCGTTTCCCCGACAAGTATGAAACCTACATCGAGCAGGGCGGTACCAACGTGTCCGGTGGCCAGAAGCAGCGTCTGTGCATTGCCCGTGCGCTGCTGAAGAAGCCCAAGATCCTGATCCTGGACGACTCCACCTCCGCGGTGGATACGGCTACCGATGCCAAGATCCGCCACAGCTTTGCCGAGAAGATTCCCGGCACCACCGTCTTCATCATTGCCCAGCGTATCTCCAGCGTAGAGAACGCCGATCACGTTCTGGTACTGGACAACGGCCGCATCAGCGGCTACGATACGCCGGAAAATCTGCTCAAGACCAATGCGATCTATCAGGAAGTCTACAACAACCAGACCAAAGGCTCCGGAGACTTCGACGAGAAAGGGGGCGAGGCGTAATGGCACAGCAGGCTAAATTGGTGGGCCCCGGCCGCAACCACGGCCCGCGTCCCAAGGTGGAAAACCCCGGCAAGATCCTCAAGCGCATTCTTGCCTATGTCATGCACCGCTATAAGTTCCCGGTTATTGCCGTGCTCTGCTGCATCTTCATCAGCGTCTTCGCCCAGGTACAAGGTACCTTGTTCATGCAGACCCTGATCGACGGTTACATCACGCCCATGCTGACCGAGAAGAGCAACGACTTCTCCGGCCTGATCCGGGCCATCACCCGCGTGGCAGTGTTCTACGCCATCGGCATTCTGGCCATCTTCCTGCAGAACCGCACGATGGCCCGCGTCACCCAGGGCACGCTGAAGAATCTGCGTGATGAGATGTTCACCCACATGCAGACGCTGCCCATCAAGTATTTCGACACCCATGCCCACGGCGACATCATGTCGATCTACACCAACGATACCGATACCCTGCGCCAGATGATCAGCCAGAGTCTGCCGCAGCTGGTCAATACCTGCATCACGGTGGTCAGCGTGCTGATCTCCATGCTGGTGCTCAGCCCGGCCCTGACGGTGGTGGCCCTGCTCATGGTGGGTGTCATGCTGCTCTGCACCAAGTTCCTCACCGGCCGTTCCGGCAAGTTCTTCGTGGATCAGCAGCGGGAACTGGGCCGTGTCAACGGATACATTGAAGAGATGATGAACGGCCAGAAGGTCGTCAAGGTCTTCTGCCATGAGGAAGCTGCTATCGAGCGGTTCGACGAACTCAACGACGAACTGTTCCACAGCGCCGACAAGGCCAACGCCTTCTCTCTGGTGGCCATGCCTGTGAACGGCCAGCTGGGCAACCTGAGCTATGTGCTCTGCGCCATCATCGGCGGTGCCCTGGCCATCAACGGTTTCGGCGGCCTGACGCTGGGCAAGCTGGCCAGCTTCCTGGTACTGACCCGCAACTTCAACCAGCCCATCACCCAGATCTCCATGCAGCTGAACTCGGTGGTTATGGCACTGGCCGGCGGTCAGCGTATCTTCGCGCTGCTGGATGAGAAGCCGGAGGTCAACGAAGGGGATATCACTCTGGTGTACGCCAAGTATCAGCCCGACAACAGCGTGACTGAGGCCAGCGAGCCCACCGGCACCTGGGCCTGGAAGAAGACTGATGCCAACGGCCAGAGCACCTATACCGAACTGAAGGGCGACATCGTCTTCAAGGATGTGGATTTCGGCTACGATCCCGGCAAGATTGTGCTGCATGACATCAATCTTTACGGCCGGCCGGGCCAGAAAATCGCGTTTGTCGGCTCCACCGGTGCCGGCAAGACGACGATCACCAACCTGATCAACCGTTTTTACGACATCCAGAAGGGTCAGATTCTCTATGATGGTCATGACATCAAGTCCATCGAGAAGGATGCTCTGCGCTCCTCCCTGGGCATTGTGCTGCAGGACACCCATCTGTTCACCGGCACCGTTATGGAGAACATCCGCTACGGTCGCCTGACAGCCACCGATGAAGAGTGCATCGCGGCGGCCCGTCTGGCCAATGCCGATGGATTCATCAAGCATCTGCCCGACGGCTACAACACCATGCTGACCGGTGACGGTACCAACCTGAGCCAGGGCCAGCGTCAGCTGTTGGCCATTGCCCGTGCAGCTGTGGCCGATCCGCCGGTGCTGATCCTGGACGAGGCGACTTCCTCCATCGATACCCGCACCGAGAAACTGGTTCAGGACGGCATGGACGGCCTGATGTACGGCCGCACCACCTTCGTCATTGCCCACCGCCTTTCCACGGTCCGCAACTCCGACTGCATCATGGTTCTGGAGCAGGGCCGCATCATCGAGCGCGGTACCCACGACGAACTGATTGCCCAGAAGGGCCGTTATTACCGTCTGTACACCGGTAATTTTGCTGAGAATTCGTAAAAGAACGGTAAAAAATCCACAGGAATCAATCAAATTTGCCGGGATGGCTTTGTGCCATTCCGGCTTTTTTGTGCAAAATGCCGCAACAGCGCCAAAAAGTTGACGAATTGGAAAAAAGTGGTTATAATAGAGGACGTAGCCACGCAAATTTGCTGTGGAACACTATGCGGCCCGAGGGAGCAAACACAGAAAAGCGGCCGCCCAACGTATTAGGAGGAATTCCGATATGGCACTTAAAAAGAAAGTGGCCCAGACCGTACTTACCGACGGTAAGTTTTATACCATCAGCGCTGCCAACGGCAAGGTCGTGGAGGTTGCTGATTATAACATCGACAACGGCGCCAAGATCCAGCTGTGGGACAATGTGAACGCCGAATGGCAGCAGTGGAACTTCGTCGCCGCCGGCGACGGCGTCTACCGCATCCAGAACCGTTTTACCGGCAAGATGCTGGATCTGGACTGCGGTGGAGTCAGCGACGGTACCCGCGTCCATCAGTGGGAGGGCGCTCCGGCGTCCAGCCAGCTGTGGGTTGTGGAGCCTTCCAATGACGGCCGGGTCAAGATCAAGTCCAACCTGGCAGGCAAGCTGCTGGATGTGGTGGGCATGAACACTGACAACGGCGCTGCGCTGCAGATCTGGCGCGATGAGAACGGTACCACCCAGTACTGGACCATCAGCGAAGTGACTCGCAAGCCGAAGGCCAGCGCCAAAGCCAGTGCGGCCAAGGCCAAGGCAGAGCTGACTGCCGCCGCAGAGAATGTGGCCGATGCTGCTGCGGATGCCGCCGAGGAAGTGGTCAAGGCTGTCAAGAAGGCCAGCACCAAACCCGCTGCCAAGAAGGCCGCCAAGGCCGTCAACGATACCGTCAAAGCAGTGACCGATACGGTGAAGCCGGCCGCCGATGAGGCAGTCAAAGCCGCAACCCCCGTTGTCAAGGAAGCTGTCAAGGCCGCCAAACCTGTGGTGGAGGAGGCCGTCAAGGCTGCCAGCGAGGCTGTGAAGTCTGCCGCCAAGAAGCCGGCTGCTGCGAAGAAGCCCGCGGCCAAGAAGCCTGTCTCCAAGAAGACCGGCAAATAATCCACCGTCGGATTGATCCCTGCTGCGAATTTTGTGTTGGAACGAGTGAGCCCCCGTGCCGAAAGGTACGGGGGCTTTTTTGATTGAAAAGGGCAAAAAAATCCCTGCGGTGATGCCCGGGGGAGGGCATCGCCGCAGGGGGCTGTATTGCAAAAAAATGTTTTTTACTGAGCTTCCATCGCTGTGCGGATTTCCGCTTCACTGGCGCGCATGGCCTGCAAAGTCTTGTCCAGCAGGGTGTCCAGTTCCCAGCCCAGCATTTCGGCACCCTGACGGATCACATCCCGGGAACAGCCGGCGGCAAACTTCTTGTCCTTGAACTTCTTTTTCAGGCTGGACAGCTCCATATCGGTGCAGCTCTTGCTGGGGCGCATCTTGGCGGCGGCGCCGATCAGACCCGTGAGTTCATCGGTGGCAAACAGCACCTTTTCCATCTCGTGTTCCGGCTTGACGTCGCTGCACAGGCCATACCCGTGGCAGCACACCGCGTGGGTCAGCGCCTCACTGGCGCCGGCAGCGGGCAGGATCTCGGCAGCTTTGGTGCAGTGCTGCTCGGGATAGCGCTCAAAATCCACGTCGTGCAAAAGGCCACACAGCGCCCAGAAATCTGCATCCTCTCCATAGCCCAATTCGTTGGCGAACCACCGCATGACGGCTTCCACCGTCAGGGCATGCTGCAGATGAAAAGGTTCCTGGTTATATTCCCGCAGCAGGGTCCAGGCCTGTTCCCGTGTGATACCTGCTTCCATAGTCTATCGCTCCTTTGCAAAACGGCGGGTCAGCCCAGCGCCTTGATGGAATCCTGGATCTTGGCGGCCTTCTCCTGGGCGGCGGCCAGCTTGGCGCGGGTATCCTCCACCAGTTTGGCCGGCGCTTTCTCCACAAACTTCGGGTTGTTCAGCTGATTCTGGAACATGCCCATTTCCTTCTCGGCCTTGGCCAGCTCCTTGTTCAGGCGTGCCAGCTCCTTGTCCCGGTCGATCAGTTCCATCATGGGGATGAAGCCGCGGGCATGGGGCGTGGCCACCGTAACCATGCCTTCGGTGGAACCCTCGTACTTTTCGGTCAGCGTCACATCGGTGGCAAAGGCAAAGCGGGCCAGATAGGCGCTGCCTTTCTCGAAAGCGGCAGGCGAGGCGGTCTCAATGACCATCGTCGTCTTCTTGGCCGGGTGGACATTCATCTCGCTGCGCATGGCGCGAACGGCCTTGATGTAGTCCATCAGCTTCTCAAAGTCGGCGCATTCGTCCGCCCAGATCGGCATTTCCAGATTGCCGGGCCAGGTCTCCAGCATGATGGTCTCGCCGCTGCCGGGCAGAGCCTGATAGATTTCCTCGGTGATGAACGGCATGAAAGGATGCAGCAACTTCAGCGCCTTGTCCAGCACATAGACCAGCACCTTGCGGGCGGTATCGGCCTGGACGGCGTCGTCGCTGTTCAGGCGGGACTTGCAGATCTCGATATACCAGTCGCAGTAGACTTCCCAGATGAAGTTCTCCACCTTTTCGGCGGCCAGACCCAGCTCGTATTTGTCCAGGTTTGCGGTGGCCTCGGCGGTGACTTTTGCCAGCTCGGAGAGTACCCATTTGTCGCTCATATCCAGCAGGGATTCCTCCGGCATGCCGGGCTGGAAATCTTCCGGCAGATTCATGAGCACAAAGCGGGCGGCGTTCCACAGCTTGTTGGCAAAGTTGCGGCTGGCAGTGACCTTTTCGTCGCTGTAGCGCATATCATTGCCGGCGGTGGAGCCGACGATCAGCATCATGCGCAAGGCGTCGGCACCGTACTGGTCGATGACTTCCAGCGGATCGATGCCGTTGCCCAGACTCTTGGACATCTTGCGGCCCTGGCTGTCGCGGACGATACCGTGGATCAGTACCGTGTCAAAGGGCGCCTTGCCGGTGTAGGCCAGACCTGAGAAGATCATGCGGGAAACCCAGAAACCGATGATGTCGTAGCCGGTGACCAGCGTATTGGTGGGATAGAAGTAGTTGTAATCGGGGGCATTTTCATCGGGCCAGCCCAGGGTGGAGAAAGGCCACAGGGCGGAGCTGAACCAGGTGTCCAGCGTATCGGGGTCCTGGGTCAGATGGGTGCTGCCGCACTTGGGACAGACGGAAGGCGCTTCCTTGGCCACTACCGTCTCACCGCAGTCGTCGCAGTACCAGGCGGGAATCTGGTGACCCCACCACAGCTGACGGCTGATGCACCAGTCGCGGCCGCCCTTCATCCAGTTGATATAGTTCTTGGTGAAGCGTTCGGGCACAAACTTGATGTCGCCCTTTTCCACCGCCTCGATGGCGGGACCGGCCAAGGGTTCCATCTTGACGAACCACTGCTTGGAAACCATCGGCTCGATGACCGAGTGGCAGCGGTAGCAGGTGCCTACGTCATGGGTCAGGCTCTCGGTCTCCTTGAGGGCGCCACAGGCTTCCAGATCGGCCAGGATCGCCTTGCGGGCTTCCATGGCAGTCATACCGGCGTACTTGCCGCAATCCAGCACATCGGGCTCGTCCGCGGCGGCACGGCCGGCGGCTTTTTCGGCGTCTACGGCAGCCTTGTCGGCAGCACCGGTCATGTGGCCGTCATAGGTCAGCACGCGGATCATCGGCAGGTTGTGGCGCTTGCCGACCTCAAAGTCGTTGGGGTCATGGGCGGGGGTGATCTTCACGACACCGGTGCCCTTTTCCATGTCGGCATGCTCATCGCAGACGATGGGAATTTCCCGGTCCAGCAGCGGCAGGATCACATGGCAGCCGTGCAGATGGGCGTAGCGCGGGTCGTCGGCATTGATGGCCACGGCGGTATCACCCAGCATGGTCTCGGGACGGGTGGTTGCCAGTTCCAGCATCTCGCCGGTTTCCTTTACTTTATAGAGCAGGTGCCAGAAGCTGCCCTCTTTGGCTTCGTACTCCACCTCCGCGTCGGAAATGGAAGTGTTGCAGTGAGGGCACCAGTTGACCATCCGGTTGCCCCGATAGATCAGGCCCTTGTTGTACAGCCGGACAAACACTTCCTTGACGGCATCGGAGCAGCCCTCATCCATGGTGAAACGCTCACGCTGCCAGTCGCAGGAACAGCCCAGCTTTTTCAGCTGGCTGACGATGCGGTTGCCGTAGGTGTTTTTCCAGGCCCAGGCCCGTTCCAGGAAACCGTCGCGGCCGACCATTTCCTTGGTCAGGCCCTCTTCCCGCATCTTGGCGACCACCTTGGCCTCGGTGGCGATGGATGCATGGTCGGTGCCCGGCACCCACAGGGCCGCGTAGCCCTGCATCCGCTTATAGCGGGTCAGGATGTCCTGCCAGGTTTCGTCCATGGCATGGCCCATGTGCAGCTGACCGGTGACGTTCGGCGGCGGCATCACAATGGTGAACGGCTTTTTGCTGCGGTCGATCTGGGTATGGAAATACCCTTTGTCGCACCAGTTCTGGTAGATGCGATCCTCGGCGCCCTGGGGCGCATACTGTTTGGCGAGTTCTTTCGGCATAAACAAAACCTCCTGGTCTTTGTTGCGGGGCTCCTTTTTGACAAACAAAACGGCCGCCCCATGAACGATCATGGGACGGCCTGAAAAAATCAAGTCGCGGTACCACCCAAGTTGCCTTCCGACGAAGGCCTCTTTGCGGCAGAGCAAACACCCCGCCTGCCCGGATAACGGCGGCAAACCCGTGTACAGCTACCCCAAAGGCTCACCGTACCTGCTCAAAAGCGACAGCTGCTTTGCCTGCTTTGCCGGACTCGCACCCGACGCCGGCTCTCTGCAAAAGCGGAACAAAGCGCACTCTTTTTCATAGCATTTATATATTAGGTATCCTACCGCACCTTCCGGCCGTTGTCAAGTGAAAAATCGCCCCATGCCGGTAGTGTCTGCGGGCTTTTTTCCTGGCACTGGCTTGCCGTGGCGGTATGGGGGTGCTATAATATCGTTCTACAGAGGCGTATTCTGTACCAAGTATATAAAAGGAGAACTATGGAAACACAAAAAAACAATCCGTGGCTGATCGCTTTTCGTGTGATCTTTACGATCGCGCTGCTGGCCTGCATTGCATATATTTTCCGTAACTCGCTGCAGACCGGAGCCCAGTCTTCTGCGCGCAGCCAGGCCGTGATGCAAGCTGTCAATGAGACACTGGGAAAGGTGCATCTGGGCCCGGTTTCGGAACATGTGATCCGAAAAACGGCACATTTTCTGGAGTTTTCGCTGGAAGGCTTTTTGCTGATGCTTTGCCTGCGCGTCTATACGGCCCATTTTGTACGGCATATGAGTTGGCCGTTACTGATTGGAATGAGTACCGCTTTGATGGATGAGACCATTCAGCTGTTTATTCCCAACCGGACCTCTATGGTTACCGACGTTTGGATCGACATGATGGGCATTGTGGCTGGCCTGCTGGTAGCGCTGATTATTTTGCTGATTGTGCGCGCCGTGATGGCGTTCGCCCGTATTGAACGGGAAAACCGGGCTCTGCGGGAAGAGCGGGAGCAGTTGCGCCGTGCTCAGCAGGAACAGGAACATGAGCGTCTGGCCCAGCGTGCAGCCCACCGCGCGCACGAAGCGCAGCTCGGACATGGCGAGATAAATTCTGAAGCACCGTGGGAAAATGAGGAGGAACATTCGGAATGACGACACAACAAGCAATGGAAGCCCTGCATGCCCTGCCCCGGTTGGGCAGCGGCAAACCCGGGCTGGAGCGGATGAAGAACCTGCTGGCACATCTGGGCAATCCGGAAGAAAGCCTGCAGTGTGTGCATATTGCCGGCACCAACGGCAAGGGCAGTCTGGCGGCCATGACCGCGGCAATCCTGACGGCCGCTGGTTATAAAACCGGCCTTACCATCAGCCCCTATGTGGTGGATTTCAGAGAGCGGTTTCAGATCGACGGAGAGATGATTCCTCCCCGTACCCTGGCCTCGCTGACTCAGAAAGTGCTGGGTGCCATAGAAGCAATCCGGCAGGAGGGCGGGGAAGAACCTGTCCAGTTTGAAGCAGTCACGGCGCTGGCTCTTTTGTGGTTTGCCCGGGAGAAGTGCGACCTGGTGGTTCTGGAAACTGGTCTGGGCGGCCGGTACGATGCTACCAATGCGGTGCCCCATACGCTGGTGGCGGCCATCACCAAGATCGGCTACGATCATATGGAACTGCTGGGGGACACGCTGGACAAAATTGCGGCAGAAAAAGCTGGTATTATCAAGGAAGGCTGCGCGGTAGTTTGTTATCCCGACCAGCCGGCCGAGGCGATGGGCCCCATCCTGACTGCCGCCGCGGAGGCACATACCAGCATCATTACACCGGAGCTGGAGGATATCCGTCAGCTGCCCGGCAAGACGCTGGAAAACCGCATTGATTACGGAGGGTATCAGGCTTCACTGGCCTTCCCCGGTGCGCACCAGGCCAACCATGCGGCTATGGCGGTAGAGATCGCGCTGGCGCTCTGGCGGGAGTACGGCTACGAAATTTCTGATGATGCCATTCTGCAGGGGCTGGCGGCTGCCCGCATGCCGGCCCGCATCGAGGTACTGCGCCGTCATCCGCTGCTGCTTCTGGATGGCTGCCATAATCCGGACGGAACCCGTGCTCTGGCTGAAACCCTGCAGAAAGCGAAGTACGAGGAAAACCTGGTGGGGGTGTTGGGTATGCTGGCGGACAAGGACTACCAGAAGATGCTGGAAATCCTGGCGCCTTGCTTTGCCAAAGTGTATACCGTCACCCCGAACTGCCCGCGGGCACTCAGCGGGGAGGATCTGCAGAAGGCTGCACGATTCCACATGGATGCTGAAGCGGCCGCTACCGTACCTGAGGCATTGCGCGCGGCGGTGCGCTATGCGGAGGATCATAACCTGGCGGGGGTGGTCGTCTGCGGATCGCTGTATCTGGCGGCGGAAGCGCGTCCCTGGCTGCTCAAAGAAGCGGAAAAATAATCCGAAGCCGCCCTCTTCCAACAAAATATTTGCCTGTAAGCCTGTATCGTAAAGATACAGGCTTTTTTGTATAGCCTTTGCGGCTGGTGCGGGCCGCACAATCCGTAATGAAAAGGGGACAACCTTATGGCGAAGGTGTGTTTTGTGCCGGGCAGCGGCACGTTGGCTGCCTATCTCAGCGGCGAAATCGACCATCATGCCGCGCAGTCGCTGCGGCGGGAAATTGACGCCCAGGTGGATGATCGGTTGCCGGAGTTGCTGACGCTGGATTTTTCCGGCGTTACATTTATGGACTCGTCCGGTGTGGGGCTGATTCTGGGGCGGGACCGGCACATTGCTTCCCTGGGAGGAAGGCTGACTGTACAGAACCCACCGCCTGCCGTGCGACGTATGTTGGATTTGGCCCGTATTACCTATGCCTGAGGAGAATCTGCCATGAAAATGCTCAATCAAGTGAAGATTACGTTTGCCAGCCGTTCTGTCAATGAGGGATTTGCCCGGGCGGCGCTGGCTGCATTTTTGGTGCAGCTGGACCCCACGGTACCACAGCTGGCTGATTTGAAGACGGCTGTGTCCGAGGCGGTTACCAACTGTATTGTACATGCCTATCCGGATTCCATTGGTCCTGTCACGATGACGGCAGGGCTGTATGAAGGCGGCTTGGTTCGCATCACCATCAGTGACCGTGGCGTGGGGATTGAGGATGTTCAAAAAGCAATGGAGCCGATGTTTACCACCGGAGATCCATCGGAGCGAGCGGGGTTGGGGTTTGCAGTAATGCAAAGCTTTATGGACAAAGTCCGGGCTTCCTCCACCCCGGGCAAGGGGACGCGCGTTACCCTGACCAAGAGGCTGGCGCCCCGCGATTGACCTTTACATATATAGTGAAGGGGGAACCGCTATGCCTGCACAAAGCATCGAGCTGCTGCCGCGCGCGGAATTTATTGAAAAGAATCTGGGGCTGGTTCATGCCTGCGCCGGACGTTTCAAGGGCCGCGGCATTGAATACGAGGAACTCTATGCGGCGGGGTGTCTGGGGCTGGTGAAAGCTTGCGATGGGTTTGATACAAGCCGCGGAGTATGTTTCTCCACCTATGCGGTGCCGGTGATCCTTGGGGAGATCAAAAAGCTGTTCCGGGACGGCGGCACGGTCAAGGTCAGCCGATCTCTCAAAGAGCTGAGCCTGAAAATTAACGCCGAACGGGAACGCTGTCTCAAAAAGACCGGTCAGGAACCTGGTGTGACCCAGCTGGCAGAAATCCTGCAGACCACGCCGGAGCAGATTGCATTGGCCATCCGTGCATCCTTGCCGGCCATCTCCTTGACCCCTACCGACGAGGAAGATGGGCAGAGAGAATGGGACGTTCCGGTGGACTCCCCGGAAGAGAGCCTGTCGGATCGCATCGGCCTGGCGGAAGTGATGGAAAAGCTGTCCCCGACGGACCGCCAGATGATTCGACTTCGCTTTTTTGGAGGGAGAACCCAAAGCGAAACAGCCAGGGTTCTCGGGACAACCCAGGTACAGATATCCCGGCGGGAACGCAAAGTTCTCAAATGGATGCGGGCGGAACTGTTAGGGGAAAGTTTGCCTGCGTTATAATCCAACAAAAGAAAGCGTGCGTTCGTCAAAATGCACGCTTTTTGCTTTGGAAATTGTGCTTCTTACCAAAAGTGCGACTTTTATATTGACAGAATCGTACAGCGTGTGGTATGATACGCCTACCATCGAAGGAAAAAACGATACAACGTCTTTCTCTCAAGGGTTTGAAAAAATCTGCGAAAAAAATCGAAAAAGGTGTTGACAAACGAGACCTCTGGTGGTATTATAGTCAGGCTGTCCGGCGCGGAAGCGACACGGACGGCCGCTGAAAAACCGCATAACAACAGCCTTTGAGGGCTTTTCGGAAGCTTCGGCTCCTGAAAAAACTTCAAAAAAATCTCAAAAAAGTTCTTGACAAAATGAACTTCACGAGATATAATAAATAGGCTGTCACGCGAGATGCGAACAGCGAGCGGGACCTTGAAAATTGAACAAAACTGAAACTTGTGGAACCTTATCGTGGGTGGAAACCCACGTAAATCAATTCCAAATTACAAGTAATTCAAACAGGACGCAAGCGATTGTGTCTGAGTGATTTACAAGATTAAACACTTATAAAGTGATTTAATACCATTTTATAAAGAGTTTGATCCTGGCTCAGGACGAACGCTGGCGGCGCGCCTAACACATGCAAGTCGAACGGAGTTATTCCGGTTGAAGTTTTCGGATGGATACTGGTTTAACTTAGTGGCGAACGGGTGAGTAACGCGTGAGTAACCTGCCCTGGAGTGGGGGACAACAGTTGGAAACGACTGCTAATACCGCATAAGCCCACGATCCGGCATCGGATTGAGGGAAAAGGATTTATTCGCTTCAGGATGGACTCGCGTCCAATTAGCTAGTTGGTGAGGTAACGGCCCACCAAGGCGACGATTGGTAGCCGGACTGAGAGGTTGAACGGCCACATTGGGACTGAGACACGGCCCAGACTCCTACGGGAGGCAGCAGTGGGGGATATTGCACAATGGGGGAAACCCTGATGCAGCGACGCCGCGTGGAGGAAGAAGGTTTTCGGATTGTAAACTCCTGTCGTTAGGGACGAATCTTGACGGTACCTAACAAGAAAGCACCGGCTAACTACGTGCCAGCAGCCGCGGTAAAACGTAGGGTGCAAGCGTTGTCCGGAATTACTGGGTGTAAAGGGAGCGCAGGCGGACCGGCAAGTTGGAAGTGAAATCTATGGGCTCAACCCATAAATTGCTTTCAAAACTGCTGGCCTTGAGTAGTGCAGAGGTAGGTGGAATTCCCGGTGTAGCGGTGGAATGCGTAGATATCGGGAGGAACACCAGTGGCGAAGGCGACCTACTGGGCACCAACTGACGCTGAGGCTCGAAAGCATGGGTAGCAAACAGGATTAGATACCCTGGTAGTCCATGCCGTAAACGATGATTACTAGGTGTTGGAGGATTGACCCCTTCAGTGCCGCAGTTAACACAATAAGTAATCCACCTGGGGAGTACGACCGCAAGGTTGAAACTCAAAGGAATTGACGGGGGCCCGCACAAGCAGTGGAGTATGTGGTTTAATTCGAAGCAACGCGAAGAACCTTACCAGGTCTTGACATCCGATGCATAGTGCAGAGATGCATGAAGTCCTTCGGGACATCGAGACAGGTGGTGCATGGTTGTCGTCAGCTCGTGTCGTGAGATGTTGGGTTAAGTCCCGCAACGAGCGCAACCCTTATTGCCAGTTACTACGCAAGAGGACTCTGGCGAGACTGCCGTTGACAAAACGGAGGAAGGTGGGGATGACGTCAAATCATCATGCCCTTTATGACCTGGGCTACACACGTACTACAATGGCGTTTAACAAAGAGAAGCAAGACCGCGAGGTGGAGCAAAACTCAAAAACAACGTCTCAGTTCAGATTGCAGGCTGCAACTCGCCTGCATGAAGTCGGAATTGCTAGTAATCGCGGATCAGCATGCCGCGGTGAATACGTTCCCGGGCCTTGTACACACCGCCCGTCACACCATGAGAGCCGGGGGGACCCGAAGTCGGTAGTCTAACCGCAAGGAGGACGCCGCCGAAGGTAAAACTGGTGATTGGGGTGAAGTCGTAACAAGGTAGCCGTATCGGAAGGTGCGGCTGGATCACCTCCTTTCTAGGGAGTCAGACATTCAGTCAAAGCTGGTCTTTGAGTGAATGGACAGGGAAACAAGTTTCAGTATTGTTCAATTTTGAGGGCCGCTGCAAAGCGAACCTCAAAGCATAAGGGACAGCGAAACCCGAAACGCTGTAAAGGCGCGGGGGTATAGCTCAGTTGGGAGAGCACCTGCTTTGCAAGCAGGGGGTCAAGGGTTCGAATCCCTTTATCTCCACCATTTGGGCTGATAGCTCAGCTGGTTAGAGCACTCGGCTGATAACCGAGAGGTCGATGGTTCGAGTCCATTTCAGCCCACCACTGGTTATCCAGTGTGCTGGGTAACCCAAATCCTTATGCAAGGAAGTACCTTGAAAACTGAATATAGAACTGCGAAATGAGATTTTAAGCTAGTAAAATTCCTGATTTTTTAATAAAATCTATAATTTCACCAAGCGGTAAAATCTCGTTGGCAAATGGAGAATCTGAAAAGAGATATGTTTATCGAGAGATAAACAACGGTCAAGCTACAAAGGGCGCAAGGAGAATGCCTTGGCACTGGGAGCCGATGAAAGACGTGGTAAGCTGCGATAAGCCTTGGGGAGGAGCAAACATCCTTTGATCCAGGGATTTCTGAATGAGGAAACTCACTGAAGCTCATACTTCAGTATCCTGCACTGAATCCATAGGTGCAGGAGGGGAACCGCCTGAACTGAAACATCTAAGTAGGGCGAGGAAGAGACATCAACCGAGATTCCGTTAGTAGTGGCGAGCGAACGCGGAAGAGGGCAAACCGGAAGGAGAAATCCTTCCGGGGTACGGACCGCTTTTAGGACCCAAGCTGTTAGCCGAATGGTGTGGGAAAGCCATCCGGAGAGTGTGAGAGACACGTAGGCGAAAACGGCGAGGGCTGCGCGAGTTCCAGAGTACGGCCAGACACGTGAAACCTGGTCGGAAGATGGGGGGACCACCCTCCAACCCTAAATACTACCCAGTGACCGATAGCGTATAGTACTGTGAAGGAAAGGTGAAAAGGACCCCGGGAGGGGAGTGAAAAAGAACCTGAAACCTTGTGCCTACAAGCACATAGAGCACATCAACGTGTGATATGGTACTTTTTGTAGAACGGTCCGGCGAGCGATTGTACGTTGCGAGCTTAAGCACTTCAGGTGCGGAGGCGTAGCGAGAGCGAGTCTGAATAGGGCGTTCAGTAACGTGCAATGGGCCCGAAACCGGGTGACCTACCCATGATCAGGCTGAAGTGAAAGTAAAATTTCATGGAGGGCCGAACCGACCTCCGTTGAAAAGGCGGCGGATGAATTGTGGGTAGCGGAGAAATTCCAATCGAACTCGGAGATAGCTGGTTCTCCCCGAAATAGCTTTAGGGCTAGCCTCATGTTAGATACCCGGAGGTAAAGCACTGAATGGCCTAGCGCCCGAGAGGGTAGCGAAGCCTATCAAACTAAGAATGCCGGAGTATCGATGCATGGGAGTCAGACAGTGTGAGATAAATCTCATTGTCAAAAGGGAAACAGCCCAGATCTACAGCTAAGGTCCCAAATTGTATCTAAGTGGAAAACGATGTGAAAATACACAGACAACCAGGATGTTGGCTCAGAAGCAGCCACTCATTTAAAGAGTGCGTAATAGCTCACTGGTCGAGCGTCTTTGCGCGGAAAATTTAACGGGGCTAAGATACAAACCGAAGCTTAGGCTGCATCGTAAGATGCGGGGTAGGGGAGCGTTGTGTAAGCGGAGAAACAGTAGCGTAAGCGGCTGTGGAGTTTACAGAAGTGAGAATGCCGGAATGAGTAGCGCGAATGCAGTGAGAATCTGCATGGCCGGAAACCTCAGGTTTTTGGAGGAAGGTTCGTCCGCTCCAAGTTAGGCGGGAGCTAAGGTGAGGCCGAAAGGCGTAGCCGATGCACAGACGGTAGAGATTCCGTCCCCACCGAAAGATTTAAGCGCAGGGACACTTTTTGAAGGTCAGAGCCGGGTGTTGGTTCCGGTAGTGATCGAGGGAAATTTAGTACCGAAGTCTGGCTGAATGAGAGGCGAGAAAAGCTGCGTGTATATCTAAGGTGCCCGTACCGCAAACCGACACAGGTAGGTAGGAAGAAGATTCTAAGGCCAACGGGAGAAGGGTTGTTAAGGAACTCGGCAAGTTGACCCCGTAACTTCGGAATAAGGGGTGCTCACGAGAGTGAGCCGCAGAGAATAGGCCCAGGCAACTGTTTACCAAAAACACAGGTTTGTGCTAAATCGAAAGATGACGTATACGAGCTGACGCCTGCCCGGTGCTGGAAGGTTAAAAGGAGATGTGCAAGCATTGAATTGAAGCCCCAGTGAACGGCGGCCGTAACTATAACGGTCCTAAGGTAGCGAAATTCCTTGTCAGGTAAGTTCTGACCCGCATGAAAGGCGTAATGATCTGGGCACTGTCTCAACAGCCCGCCCGGCGAAATTGTAGTACCGGTGAAGATGCCGGTTTCCCGCGACAAGACGGAAAGACCCCATGGAGCTTTACTGTAGCCTGATATTGGGTTTCGGTGTTGCATGCACAGGATAGATGGGACGCTAGGAAGCAGAGGCTTTGGCCTTTGTGGAGCGGACGTTGGGATACCATCCTTGCGACATTGGAATTCTAACCTGCGCCCTTGAATCAGGGCGGGGGACATTGTCAGGTGGGCAGTTTGACTGGGGCGGTCGCCTCCTAAAATGTAGCGGAGGCGTTCAAAGGTTCGTTCGATCTGGACGGAAACCAGATGAAAGAGTGCAAACGCATAAACGAGCCTGACTGCGAGACTGACGGGTCGAGCAGAGACGAAAGTCGGAGTTAGTGATCCGGTGGTATGTGAGTGGAAATGCCATCGCTCAACGGATAAAAGTTACCCTGGGGATAACAGGCTGATCTCCCCCAAGAGTCCACATCGACGGGGAGGTTTGGCACCTCGATGTCGGCTCATCGCATCCTGGGGCTGAATTCGGTCCCAAGGGTTTGGCTGTTCGCCAATTAAAGCGGTACGCGAGCTGGGTTCAGAACGTCGTGAGACAGTTCGGTCCCTATCTGTCGTGGGCGCAGGATATTTGAAAGGCGCTGTCCCTAGTACGAGAGGACCGGGATGGACGAACCTCTGGTGCACCAGTTGTCACGCCAGTGGCACAGCTGGGCAGCTATGTTCGGATCGGATAAACGCTGAAAGCATCTAAGCGTGAAGCCGGCCTTAAGATAAGATATCCCACTGAGTCAATCAGGTAAGACCCCTTGAAGACTACAAGGTTGATAGGCACAATGTGTAAGTGGAGTGATCCATTCAGCAAGCGTGTACTAATAGGTCGAGGGCTTGACCCCATCTTGATCAGATACTCTGTTTGCAAAGCGGTTCGATATTCAGTTTTGAGGGTACATCCTCAACAAAAGAGAAGCATGACAAAGGTCATTGCATGGCCGGTGTCGATGACGGTGAGGTTCCACCTGTTCCCATTCCGAACACAGAAGTTAAGCTCACTTGTGCCGAAGATAGTTGGCTGGAGACGGCCTGTGAAAATAGGTAGATGCCGGCTTCTCTTTTATATGGCCCGTTGGTCAAGCGGTTAAGACAGCGGCCTCTCACGCCGTTAACGTGGGTTCGATTCCCGCACGGGTCACCAGAAAATACCTGCTCATTTTGAGCAGGTATTTTTTTATTATGATCAAGGCGTTGCGCCACAGGGCAGCGTCTTTTTTTATAAAAAACTCTTGACTTAAAGTGCGGTTTAACTTGTATGATAATGATACAGAAACAAATTGTACCGCATCAAGCTGACCATCGGAATGCTATTGTCAGGTTTTTGTTTCTGATCTTTTGAATTCTCAAACGGGAGGTATCTGAAATGAAAATAACAGACAAAGGTCAATTTGAAGCACAAAATGTATTCGGTGCTGGTGCCCCCAATGACGTCTACGCGCAATATTTTATTGGTCATTCTTTCCTGAATCCGTTGACAGATCCACAGTGTGGCGTATTTCTGGCCAATGTGACATTTGAACCTGGATGCCGCAACAACTGGCATATTCATCATGCGACCAAAGGTGGCGGTCAGATTCTGGTCTGCACGGCAGGCGAAGGATGGTATCAGGAAGAGGGAAAGCCGGCAGTCAGTCTGGTCCCGGGAACGGTCATTACGATTCCGCCGGAGGTCAAACATTGGCATGGAGCCAAGGCGGACAGTTGGTTCAGCCATATTGCCATTGAGGTGCCTGGGGATGGCTGCAGCAATGAATGGTGCGAACCCGTCACGGATGAGCAGTATGCCGGCCTGTGAGCGTAAGGGAGAAAAAGATGATTATACAAGAAACATACCGCCTTCCCAATGGTGTTGCTATTCCCAAACTGGGATTGGGAACCTGGTTTATCGAAGATCAGGAGGCTGCCGAGGCCGTGCGCGCGGCGATTGCCCAGGGGTACCGCCTGATAGATACGGCTCAGGCATATGGCAACGAGCGAGGCGTAGGCGAGGGCGTGCGGACCCGCGGTATGCCGCGTGATCAGATTTTTGTTACCAGCAAGGTTGCCGCAGAAGCCAAAACCTATGAGAGCGCTGCGCGCTCCATCGAGGAGACCCTGAGCAAAATGGGGCTGGATTATCTGGATCTGATGATCATCCACAGCCCTCAGCCCTGGGCAGAGTTCCGGGAGGAAAAACGCTATTTCCATGAAAATAAGGAAGTCTGGCGTGCCCTGGAGGATGCTTACCAGGCGGGCAAGCTGCGGGCTATCGGTGTATCCAATTTCCTGCAGGATGATCTGGATCATCTGTTGTCGGATTGCCGTGTGGCACCGATGGTTAATCAGATCCTGCTGCATATTACCAACACAGACCTTGACCTGCTGAAGTACTGCCGGCAAAAAAATATTCTTGTGGAGGCATACTCTCCCATTGCCCACGGAAAAGCCCTGGAAAATCCGGCGGTTACGAAAATGGCAGAAAAGTACGGCGTCTCACCGGCTCAATTGTGCATCCGGTATGCGGTTCAGTTGGGAACGGTGGCATTGCCCAAGACCGCCAACCCAGCCCATATGCGGAGTAATGCATCGGTGGATTTCGTCATTGCAGATGCCGATATGGAGACGTTGATGACGCTGAAAAAGATTGAAAGCTACGGCGAGTTTGACGTGTTTCCTGTGTTCAGCGGCAAACATCTGTCTTAATTTGAAAACACAGAAAGGCGGCAGATCTGTCCTGCCGCCTTTCTTATTTAATTAAACAAAAGAATCATTGCTTCCACGAATGGAGGGCACAGGGACATCCAGGTATACCACAGATGAAGGGCAAGTTCCAACCAGGAAAAAAGGCGGGAATGAAAAGCCCTTCCCCAGATAAAAAATGAATGCATAAAGAAACCATGCTCTGCTGCTTTACAGATCTGCGTTACCAAAGCACTGAGCGCGATGCATATAAGGCAGACAACCGGTTTGGGCATGGTCAGGCTTGGCGTAAGGATACCGTTTTCTTCCGGATGCCATTGCACGGCGACCTGAAAGGGCAGGACCAGCTGAATCCAAAGAGCTAGTCCGATGGTCAGCCAGAAAATGGCGTTGGCAACGGATATCCACTGAATACGCCCTGGAACGAGTAAGGCAAAAAAATCTTCCAGGGACTGACCAGCGTCCTCCCCGTCGCCGGGATCTGCATGCATCAGCTGAGCCAGCGTCAGCCCCAGGGCCGCTGCAAGGGGCTCCAGCGTGTTGATATCGGGAAAGCCCAATCCTCGTTCCCAGCGGCTGACTGCCTTGTCGGTCACGTGCAATTGCTCTGCCAATGCACTCTGGGTCAGGCCTTTGGCTTTGCGGGTCTCAGCCAAAAAAGAGCCAAATGCTTTTGCATCCATAGAAATGCCCCCTTCTTTGTGTTAAAAGCATAGCACGGAGTTTTCAGAAAGTAAACCGATGATTCGTTTACCTCCGAATCATCGAGAAAAATGCGGCTTAGTGTGAAAACCGCACAGGGGGATCAATGATCTTGCGGGATTGTGGGAAGTATGGTACAATGCGGAAAACTAAGCGACAGAAAATTACAGAAACAAGGTGACCGTGCCATGAAAAAACTGACGTTTGACAGACTCGTCTTGGTGGGCGTTGTGTTGATCGCTGTTGCCAACGGGATGGCCTTTGTGCTTCATGCTGGCGTTCTGGTCAACCATGCCTGGATACTGTATGGAGGGCTCTGTCTTTTGCATCCGGTTTGCCCTGAGAGATGGAAGAACAGTGATTATGAGAAAAACGCTGTACTGGGCGCAAAAATAGCAGGCATCCTCTGTATCGCTATAGGACTGCTGACCGGTTTTGCGGTTTGACAGGCAGGAAAAGCGCTTTCAAGGGCTTGCCAGATGGGGCCGGAGCTGCAGACGGCAAAAGAAAAGGACGGGGCAGACGCTCCGTCCTTTTTACGGTATATATTACAAAATGCCCAAGCCACTGAACAGCGTTTTCAAGCCGATTAAGATCAGCACAATGCCGCCGACGCGTTCGGCGGGAGCACGGTATTTGTCACCAAAGAGGGCGCCTACTTTAACGCCCAGAGCAGAAAGAAGGCAGGTGGTGCAGCCGATGAGCGCTACAGCGGGAAGAATCTGTACCTGCATGGCAGCAAAGCTCACGCCCACCGCGAAGGCATCAATGCTGGTGGCGATGGCCAAGGGCAGCATGGCTTTGGCCGAATAGTCATCATCCAGGGACTCCTCCTGGCCGAAACTTTCCTTGAACATATTGGTGCCGATGATGGTCAGCAGCAGGAAGGCAATCCAGGGACCGAAGCGGGTCAGCAGCGAGGAAAAGCGGTCGCCGAGAAAATACCCCAGTGCGGGCATCAGGGCCTGGAAACCGCCGAACCACAGTCCGCAGGTCAGGGCATGGCGGAAATTTACCCTGCGGACTGACAGCCCTTTGCAGATGGAGACGGCAAAGGCGTCCATCGAAAGGCTGATGGCAATCAGGATCAGGTCGAACAGTGTCATAGGTAAAAGCCTCCGTTTTTGAAAAATAAAAAAGACCCACCTGTCCCGCGGATACGGAACAGGTAAGTCTCGCCATTTCAAGTTAAGCCAGAGCCATAAGGCCCATTCTGTTGACAGAACTGCACCGCAGCTGCTCCGCTACTGTGCCGACTACTCCCTTACACATTGCTAGTATCTTATCATGCCGGAGAGTCCTTGTCAAGCGAAGCTGTCAGATCGGGGATTGCAGCTTGCACAATGGTCGGTTTTAGAGTACAATAGGCATAAACTGGACCAAGGGGACGGAAGTATGAAATATAAGGTATTGGCGCTGGATCTGGACGGCACACTGACCAACAGCGAAAAAATCATCACGCCGCGGACGAAAGCTGCATTGCAGGAGGCGGCACGGCGTGGCGTCTGCATTGTGTTGGCCAGCGGCCGTCCGACGGTGGGCATCCAGCCGTTGGCACGGGAACTGGAACTGGAGAAATTCGGCGGCTGCATTCTGAGCTACAATGGCGGCAAAATCATCGACTGCAAGACCGGCAAGACGCTGGTACAGCATGCGTTTCCGCCGGATCTCATCGAGCCAGTGTGCACCTTCAGCCGCTATTGGAACGTGGTGCCGCTGACCTATGATGCCGGCGGTGTGGTGACGGAACATGCAGACAGCCCCTATGTGCAGGAGGAGGCACGGATCAACAAGATCCCGGTACGGGAAGTGCCGGATCTCCCGGCGGAGGTGCGCTATCCTATTCATAAGCTGTTGCTGACCGGCGATCCGGCGGACATGCCCCATGTGGAGGAACTGATGCAGCAGGAGTTTGCCGGCAAGCTTTCCATCTACCGTTCCCAGCCTTTCTTCATCGAGACGATGCCGCTGAATGTGGAAAAAGCCGCCTCGCTGGATTTGTTGCTGCGCAGCAAAGGGCTCACGGCGGAAAACCTGATGGCCTGCGGCGACGGGTGGAATGATCTGCCCATGATCCGTTTTGCAGGGCTGGGCGTGGCAATGGGTAATGCCCAGGCGCCGGTCAAGGCGGCTGCGGACTGCCAGACGGCCGACAACGACCATGATGGTGTCGGTCTGGCTGTGGAACAGTATATTTTGAGCGAGGAGACCTGATTTGTGAATCTGATCGTTTTTGACCTGGAATGGAATATCGGGTACCAGCCCAAGACTTTCCTGTATCATGGGACCGAACTGACGCTGCGCGGAGAGATCATTCAGATCGGTGCTGCGCGTATCAACGAGTGGGGCGACGTGCTGGATACCTTTGAAGTGAACCTGCGGCCGCGGATCTTCCGGAAATTGCAGCATCATATTGCCAAGGTGACCGGCCTCAGCCAGGGAGACCTGGATGCCGGAATGCCCATGAAGGAAGGCCTGCAGAAATTTCTGGACTGGGCCGGACCCGATGCCGAACTGGCGGAGTGGGGACTGGACGATGTGCCGGTGCTCAAGCAGAATCTCTTCCTGAACGGGCTGGATGAACGCTGGCCTGAGCGCTGGTATGATCTGCAGCGAATTTTTTTGCAGACCTATCCGCGCAAAGAAGGGGAGGGGATGACGCTGGAAAGTGTGGTGGACCGGCTGGGCATTCCCAAGGAGGAGCCGTTCCACAATGCGCTGGATGATGCGCTGTACACTGCGAAGATCTGCCGCAAGCTGCCGCTGAACGAAGGGCTGGCGACCTATCCCACCGATGAGGAGATGCTGCGGGAAGCGCTGCTGGGCGATGACACCGCGGCGCGGGATGTTCGGATTTTTCCGGACCGGCTGGACCATGACGATTACCGCAATGCACCGGAAGTCAACCAGGCCCAGTGCCCGGAGTGCGGTGCACCGCTGACCCACGATGAGATATGGCTCAAGCGTGGCAATACAGGTTATTACACCCGCAGCATCTGCCCGTATTGCGGTCCCTGGTATGTGCGGTTCAAACTGAGCCGCCGGGATGGACTGCACTGGAGTTTTGCACGCTGCACAGACCCCGCCACGCCGGAGGCCGATGCACGCTGGAACAAGCAGCGCGCAGCCCTGGCGGAGCGAATGAAACGCAAGAAGGAACGCGAACAGGCATAAGAAAAAAGTCCCGGACCATCCGGGACTTTTTGTTTGCTGCAATGATCAATAGGTGATGATAAGCCCCTGATCCTGAGCATAGAAGCTGCACAGACCGGAGCAGGGCAGAATGCGGACCGATGCCTCCGGCCACTTGGAATGGATGCCGTGCTCCAGAAGTTTGGCGGCGTTCATGTTGTTGCATTGGCTGATCAGAACCGGATGCACGCCGTCGTATTTGTCGTCATCCATCTGTTCCAGAATTTTGGCCAGCACACGTGTCTCGCCGCGGGTTTTGAAGAAAAAGTCGATCTTGCCGTCATTGGTACGGCGTCCCAGCACCCGCATGTTCAGCCGCCCGGCAATAAAGCCCACCACCCGGTTGACACGGCCGTTTTTGGCAAGATTGTCAAAGCTGGCCAGGGCGAACAGGATGTGGGTGGTGGCGGCGAATTTTTTCAGCGCAAAGCAAACGTCCTCAAAACCAAGCCCTTCTCCGATGAGTTTGTTGGCCAGCTCGGCGGCATCGCCCAGCGCACCGGCACAACTCAGAGTATCCAGGATAAAGATCTGTTTCTCAGGGTGTTCCTCCAGGATCATCTCCCGTGCCGAGAGCGCTGCATTGTAGCTGCCCGAAAGGTTGCTGCTGATGGTCAGTGCGATGATTTGATCTGCCTGTAAAAAACACTCCGCCCATTCTTCAGGGCTGGGACAGGCGCTGGTGCTGGCGCCGTTGTAATCGGTCATGGCCTGCAGCATCTGCGGCACATTCAGGGTGGGAAGGTCTACGTATTCCCGTTCACCGATCCGGATTTTAAAAGGTACCAAGGCAAACTGTACCCCGGGGGCCGGATGCTGCAGTTCCCGGATCTCGCAGGAACTGTCGGATACGATCATCCACGCCATAAAGCAGTGCCTCCTTTATATAAAAGTCATTTTGATTTTATTATAGGGGGCGGGGACGGGCCCGTCAAGTGAAAGATTTGCGCCCTGTCCCGGCGGGTTTGTAAAAGATTGGCGGGCCCCTTGCCCCTGCCCGGTAAACGCGTTATAATAGGAGCATCACAATGCAACAAAAGTCAGGAGCTTTCAATGGCTGATTTTTATACCTATCGCAATGAGTTCGCCCGGCGGCGCCGCAAGCGCCGTCTGGTGCTGATTTTGCTGATCATTCTGGCACTGCTGTGCGCGGCGGCCGGCTGGTTCTGGTATCAGAAAGAAGACGGCAACGGTTCGGCGCCGGAAGTATCGGCGGAACCGACGGCCGCAGTGACGGCAACTCCGGAAGCGACGGCAACGCCGCAGCCCACACCGGTTACCGGCAAATCTCCGGAACGTATCGTGCAGGCGGTGGATACCGCTGCGTGGAATACCTCCACGGCGGTGGCACAGACCATCGATACGGAATATCTTAACACCGATCACCGCATGATCGGCGTCCCCATGCTGGGCACCGTCACCAACCGGTATTTCGATACTGTTACCTTTGTGGGGGACAGCATCGCCTCGGGCCTGGGGATCTATACCACCGGTTACCCCAACGCTCACTATGCGACTTATACCGGCGCCGGCGTCAACAGTTTCGTCAACAATACCACGATGAAGAACGCTGTGACCAAAACCGAGGAAACGCCCATGGAGACCATCGTGGCTTCCCAGCCGGATTATGTCTATATTCTTGTGGGAACCAACAATCTGGTGACCCAGGGCAACGAGGAGAGCTTTCTGGCTTACTATGAGCGGCTTATCGATATGCTGCGGGAGCAGCTCAACCCCGGGGTGATCTACTATATCCAGGCCATTCCCGGCGTACAGGAGACCGTTGTGCAGTCCAAGCCCGGACTGGACAACGCCCGCATTGCCACCGTCAATGACCTTTTGGCCAATCTGGCGCTGCGCAAGGGCTGCTATTTTGTCAACATCCGGGAGGTGCTGACCAACCCGGCGGACGGCAGCCAGATCGATGATTACCAGACTTCCGACGGTGTGCATTTCACACCTTCCGGCTATCGTGCCTGGGCGGAGTACCTCGCCACGCACACGGTATGGAACCGCCGCAGCCTGTACAGCGGACAAAACCCCTATTACATTTACGGGGCATAATTGTTAAACAACCCTGCGCAAGGTGTAAAAAGTACCTTGCGTAGGGCTTTTTTGTATAACGATACAACATTACAACGAGCATTGTGTCGAATTTGCACAAATCACAAATGACAAGCCGGAAAATTTTAGCGGATTATTACAGAAAAACCTTGAAATTCATGCCTGAAACGGGTAATATAGTAATAGCTAAATACACGGACTGTGTGTAAACGCAGCCCAAAAGGGGAGATTACGTTGAAGCAAGGCAAACAGACGCCCAAGAGTTCTGACTTGCCCATCTATCTGTTCCGGCAGGGCAACAATCAGGAAGCGTACCGGTATTTTGGTGCGCATCTGTGTGAGCAGGACGGCCAGGCCGGCGCGGTGTTCCGTGTCTGGGCGCCGCATGCCAACGCGGTCGCGGTCGTAGGAGATTTCAACAACTGGGCGCCGGGGGACCATCCCATGCAGAAGGTCGCCGACGGCATCTGGGAACTGTTCATTCCGGGCATCAAGGAATACGACGTTTACAAATACTGCATTACCACCGCATCGGACGAGCTGATCTATAAGGCTGATCCCTATGCCTTCCATACCGAGACCCGGCCTTCCAACGGCAGCAAGGTCTATGATATTGAGGGCTATCCCTGGGGGGATGACGCCTGGAACAAGGCGGAGGAAAAGCGGGATGTCATCAACAGCCCGATGTCTATTTATGAGCTGCAGGCCGGCAGCTGGAAGATGAAAGACCCCGACAACGGCGTGCCGTACAATTATTCCGAGCTGGCCGATCAGCTGGTGCCCTACATAAAAGAGATGGGCTACACCCATGTGGAACTGCTGCCCATCACAGAGTATCCCTTTGATGGGAGCTGGGGCTATCAGGTCACGGGTTATTTTGCGCCCACCAGCCGTTACGGCACCCCCAAGGATTTCATGGCCTTTGTGGATAAGCTGCATCAGGCGGGGATCGGCGTGATCCTGGACTGGGTACCGGCCCACTTCCCGAAGGATGCCTATGGTCTGTACATGTTTGACGGCGCCCCCTGCTACGAGGATCCCAACCCCCGCCGCGGCGAGCACAAGGAATGGGGCACCATGGTCTTCAACTATGGCATGAACGAAGTGGCCAGCTTCCTGGTTTCCAGTGCCATGTTCTGGATCGAGAAATACCATGTGGATGGTCTGCGTGTGGATGCCGTGGCCAGCATGCTGTATCTTGATTACAACCGTCGTGACGGCGAGTGGGAGCAGAACTCCAAGGGCGGCAAGGAAAATCTTGAAGCCATTGCCTTCCTGCAGAAACTGAACACCGCGGTTCTGACACGCTATCCTCACAAGATGATGATCGCCGAGGAATCCACGGCCTGGCCGCTGGTGACCAAGCCTGCGGCGGATGGCGGTCTGGGCTTCAACTTCAAGTGGAACATGGGCTGGATGAATGACATGCTCAGCTACATGAAGACCGACCCGCTGTTCCGTGCCGGCAATCACGGCAAGGTGACTTTCAGCTTCTTCTACGCTTTCAGTGAGAATTTCGTGCTGCCCATCAGCCACGATGAAGTGGTGCACGGCAAGTGCAGCCTCATCAACAAGATGCCCGGCGATTATGAAGAAAAGTTCGCCAATCTGCGCACCTTCTACGGCTACATGATGGCCCATCCCGGCAAGAAGCTGCTCTTCATGGGGCAGGAATTCGGCCAGTTCATCGAATGGGATGAGAAGAAGCAGCTGGACTGGATGCTGCTCGGTTATGACAAGCATCGTCAGCTGCAGAACTACGTCAAGGATCTGAACCATTTCTATCGTGAGACCCCCGCCATGTGGCAGGTGGATTACAGCTGGGAAGGGTTCCAGTGGATCGTGCCGGACGACAACCAGCAGAGCGTCATCGCTTTCCTGCGCCGGGATGCCGAGGGCAAGATGATCATGATCGTCTGCAACTTCAACCCGGTGCTGCGTCAGAACTACGAGATGGGCGTGCCCAATCCCGGCAGCTACAAGGAGATCCTCAACTCGGATGATCCCAAGTACGGCGGTTCCGGTGTGACCAACGGTACGGTGCGCAGCAAGAAGGGCGAAATGCATGGCTTCGAGCAGCACGTATCGCTGACGCTGCCGCCGCTGTCCACGATGTACTTCCAGGTCCCGGCGGCCCGCAAGCCCCGCGCCAAGAAGGAAGAGACGGACACGGAATCCAAGACATCTGCCAAAGCCAAGAAGGCGCCGGCAGCCAAGCGCACCCGCACTACCAAAGCCAAACCGCAGGCCTAAGCTGTTCCTGCGTGATGGATAGATCGTATACCCATAGTCTAGTAGAAATGGCGTAAGCCAGAAATTTAAGGGGAGAAATCTTATGGCAAAAGAAATGATCGCAATGATCCTGGCCGGCGGCCAGGGATCGCGCCTGTATGCGCTGACCCAAAAGCTCGCCAAGCCTGCAGTTCCGTTCGGCGGAAAGTATCGTATCATCGACTTCCCGCTGTCCAACTGCGTCAACTCCGACATCGACACCGTCGGCATCTTGACCCAGTATCAGCCGCTGGTCCTCAACGAGTACATCGGCAATGGCCAGCCGTGGGACCTTGACCGTCTGCATGGCGGTGTCCATGTGCTGCCGCCCTACCAGCAGGCTTCCGGCTCCGACTGGTATAAAGGCACGGCCAACGCGATCTATCAGAATATTTCTTTCATCGACCGGTATGATCCCAAATATGTCATCATCCTGTCCGGTGACCAGATCTGCAAACAGGACTACTCCGACTTCCTGCGTTTCCACAAGGAGAAGGATGCCGAGTTCTCCGTCGCCGTCATGGAAGTGCCCTGGAGCGAAGCATCCCGCTTCGGTCTGATGGTCACCGATGAGGACGACAAGATCAGCGAATTCCAGGAAAAGCCGAAGAACCCGAAGTCCAATCTGGCTTCCATGGGCATCTACATCTTCAACTGGGATATCCTGAAGAAGTACCTCACCGAGGACGAAGCCGATCCCAACTCCGAGAATGACTTCGGCAAGAACGTCATCCCCAACCTGCTGCGTGACGGCCGCCGTATGTACGCCTATCACTTCAGCGGTTACTGGAAGGATGTGGGTACCATCTCCAGCCTGTGGCAGGCCAACATGGAGGTCCTCGATCCCAGCCATTCCGGCATCAACCTGTTTGACGAAAACTGGAAGATTTACTCCCGTAACTCCGGCAAACCCTGCCAGCGCATCGGCAATGACGCGACCATCGTAAACTCGATGATCTCGGAAGGCTGCCGTGTGGACGGTACGGTCAATAACTCCATCCTGTTCCCCGGCGTTGTCGTGGAAAAGGGCGCCACGGTGGAGGCAGCCGTGGTCATGGGCGGCACCATCATCAAGGCGGGCGCCAGCGTCAAGCACTGCATTGTGGCGGAGAACGTCACGATCGAAGAGGGCGCTACGGTGGGCGCTATGCCCGAAGGCGGCCTGAACATCGCCGAACCCGGTGATGTCGCCACTGTTGGCTCCGGCGTCGTGATCGGCAAAGGTGCAACGGTCGGCCCCAAAGCAATGGTTTCCAGCGATGTAAAGGATGGTGAGGAACAATGGTAAACAGCAACGTCAACGCTCTCGGCGTCATTTTCGCCAACACCTATGATAATCTTGTTCCCGAACTGGTGGCGGAGCGCTCTATGGCGTCCATCCCGTTCGGCGGCCGTTATCGTCTGATCGACTTTACGCTGTCCAGCATGGCCAATGCCGGCATCGACAACGTTTCGGTCATCGTCCGTAAGAACTACCACTCTTTGATGGACCACCTCGGCTCCGGCCGTGAATGGGACCTGACCCGCAAGCGCGGCGGCCTGAACATTGTGCCTCCCTTTGCGGAGCGCAGCGTCAAGATGTATTCCGGCCGCGTGGATGCCATCGAAAGCATCCTTTCCTGGCTGGAAGCCCAGAAGGAGCGCTACGTCATCCTCTCCGACTCCTATATCGCTGTCAACTTTGACTTCGGCAAGCTGATTGACGAGCATGTGGCCAGCGGCGCCGATGTCACGATGGTCTACAATCGTGCACCGATTCCCGAGGGGGCCCGCAGCGATAACTACACCATCCGCATCGACGATACCGGTCGTGTGACCGAGATCCTCTCCAACGATTACCGTCTTGGTGAGCAGAATCTGTCGATGAATATGTACGTCATCGAGCGTGAGAGCCTGATCCATCTGATTCACGATGCAGCCGTGCGCGGCCTGGTTTACTTTGAGCGCGATATTCTGGCACGCAACCTCAAGCTGCTGAATGTACATGCATTTGAATTCAAGGGTTACGCAGCGCGTATCTCCGATATGAAGAGCTACTTCGACGAGAACATGCGTCTGCTGGAGCCCGGCAGCATGGAGGCACTGTTCGGTGGTGCTCCCATCTACACCAAGATTCGTGACGATAACCCCACCCGTTACCTGGAAGGCAGTGCTGTCAAGAACAGCCTGCTGGCCGACGGCTGCGTTATCGAAGGCACGGTGGAGAACTGCGTTCTGTTCCGTGGCTGCCAGGTCAAGAAAGGCGCCGTGGTCAAGAACTGCGTGCTGATGCAGGATACCGTGGTGGAGCCGAACTGCGTGGTGGAGCACGTGGTCACCGATAAGAATGTTCATATCACCGAAGGCAAGAAGCTGACCGGTACGGATACCTTCCCGGTCTTCATTGCCAAGAACCACAGCGTATAATGAGCTCATAGAGGCTGCTCTCCTTCTCCCCGGAGACAGCTTAGATGAGGGGGACGGGGAGACCGTACGGCCTGCCCGTCCTCCTGTTTTTTTGAATCACTCACCATCTGTATGGAGGTGCTTATGAAAATTTTGTACGCGGCCAGTGAGGCTGCCCCGTATGCCAAGTCCGGCGGTCTGGCCGATGTGGCGGGCGCACTGCCCAAGGCACTGGTCAAGGACGGGATCGACTGTCGGGTCGTCATGCCGCTGTACGGCGATCTGAAATTCAAGGATACCCTGACCTATGTCACCAATTTCAGCGTGCCGGTGGGCTGGCGCAGTCAGTACTGCGGCCTGTTCAAGGCGGAGCGCGACGGTGTTGTATTCTACTTCATCGACAATGAGTACTATTTCAAGCGCAGCGGCCTGTACGGGTTCTATGACGACGGCGAACGTTTCGCCTTCTTCTCCCGCGCCATTCTGGAGATGCTCTTTTACACCGATTTCGAGCCGGACATCATCAACTGCAATGACTGGCAGACGGCGCTGACTCCGGTGTACCTGAACCTGTACTATCGCCATCTGGATAAGTTCAACCGCATCAAGACGGTATTCACCATCCACAACATCGCCTACCAGGGCAAGTATGGCCTGGATATTCTCGAGGATACCTGCGGCATCGGCGCACGGGATGCCCATGTGGTGGAATATGACGGCTGTGCCAACTTCATGAAGGGCGCCATCGAGACCGCCGACAAGGTCACCACTGTCAGTCCGACCTATGCCCAAGAGATTCTGGATCCCTGGTTCAGCCATGGATTGGATGGTCTGCTGCGTCAGAAGCAGTACAAGACCTGCGGCATTCTGAACGGCATCGATGTGGATGTCTTCAATCCCGCGACCGATCCCGATATTGCCAAGAATTACGATGTCAACACCTTTGAGGACGGCAAAGCAGTCTGCAAGGCGGCGCTCCAGGATGAGATGCATCTGCACAAGGACGGCAGCCCCGTCATGGCCATGGTCACGCGCCTGGTGGGTCACAAGGGTGTCGACCTGGTCCGCGCCATCGCCGAAGGTTTGCTGCAGCAGGGCATCGAGCTGGTGGTGCTGGGCTCCGGTGAAGCGCAATACGAGAATTTCTTCAACGAACTCTGCGCACGGAATCCGGGACGTGTGGGCGTCTACATCGGCTTCAATGCGCAGCTGGCCCAGCGTATCTACGCGGGTGCAGATATGTTCCTGATGCCGTCCCGCTCTGAACCCTGTGGTCTGGCGCAGATGGTTTCCTGCCGGTACGGCACGATTCCCATCGTCCGGGAAACCGGCGGGCTGCGGGACTCCATTCACGACTCCGGCGACGGTTTCGGCAACGGTTTCACCTTTGCCAACTACAACGCCCATGAACTGTACGAAGCCTGCTGGCGTGCCAAGGAAGGCTACTGGCAGAAGGATGGCTGGCCGATTCTGGTCCGCCGTGCCATGGAGTGCGATTTCAGCTGGGCCAACTCGGCGAAGAGCTACGAGGGCCTGTACAATGAGGTCGTCAACCTCTGGTAAGCGAAGGCACGGAGGAAAATTTCACAAATGTTTCAAAACCGGCGGGGAAACCCGCCGGTTTTTTTCTTGCGTTTTTCACAGAATTGTTTTATCTTAAAATAAAAAGAACCTGTGTAAGTGAGAAAAGATCGAGTGTGAAAATTGTGGACAACAAATTTCCGGAACGACTGGGTCCGGTTCTAATGCTGCTCGCGGCACTCTCGGCGTGCGGAGCCACGGCGGTCATCCCGGCGGAAAATCAGGCGACGGGGGAGACTGCGGTAGCCGCTTCCCGCAGTCAGATAGGGTCCATGCTGCCTGAGGGGGATGTGCCGGAGGACGTCTGGCCGGTGCTGGCGATGTTGCAGGGAACGGCTGAAACCGCGGTCTGGCTGCCGTTTGAGGCGCAGCTGGAGGTGGAAAATATTGATCAGAATCCCGAACTGCCCAACGGCTGTGAGATTACCTCGGCGGCCATCGTACTGAACTATTTGGGATTCGATGTGGATAAAGTGACCCTGGCCGAGGAGTATCTGCCCCGGTATGTGCCGTACTGGGATGCCGACCCGAACGTGGAGTTTATGGGCAATCCGGAGGATGAACTGGCCTTTTACTGTCTGCCGGGGGCGGTGGTTACGGCGGTCAACGACTATCTGGAGGACGTGGGCAGCAGCTACACGGCGCTGGACATCAGCGGGGCGCCTGTGGAGGAACTTTACCAGTGGGTGGCCAACGGTACGCCGGTGCTGGTCTGGACGACCCGCGCTTTCAGTGATCCGCTGTACAACTACACCTTTCAGCTGCCCAACGGCAGCTGGCCCTACAGCAACTCTCATTGTCTGGTGCTGACAGGCTACGATGACGAAACCTGCTATCTGGCGGACCCCATGCTGGAAGTGGAAACGGTGAGCCGGGACCGTTTTGCAGAATGCTATCTGGAACGGGGACAGTATGCAGTGGTCATTGCACAAACGGAGTAAGAGCCGCAGCATAGAAACCATTTGCTTTCCATACTGCGGCTCTTGTAAAATGTGATTGTTGTGGTGTTAGCCGAGAAAATACTTTTACCCTCACAAAGAAACAACTGTTGTTAAATGAAAGATAATGTATGTGAAATTCTCCACTAGAAAATTCTTACTGTTTGCAATCACATTAGTATTTTTTTAAAAAGAGGATCTGACCACAATGAAAAAATTTACTTATAGCGTATACTAGCAAAAAGGCGATACAATAGGTGATAAGCGCTAGAGAGATACTCCAAATGAATGGATTACAATCAGTCCCGAGGTGCCGATAAAATATCATGAGTAAGGGATAGTGTAAAAGATATATACCGAAAGAACAAAGAGAAAGAGACTGGATAAAACTAAGGAGATTTCCTAAATGGATCCCTTTTAGACGAATGAAAAGTAAACTACTCATTATGGGAAGGGAGAAAAAATTATACCAAACACCTTCTACACAGATCATTTCGATAATAACTGTAAGGAAAAATAAAACGAAAATGATAAAAGAGAAAATCCGATGTTGGAATTTTTTGCATGTGGAAGGAGACATTTTTGCAAATATATATCCGAGGATGAAATATAAACCGTATTGTCCACCACCAAAACTCAAATCTAGTTGGGTGACGATAGTTGGTTGATTGAGAAAGGGTAACAGCCAATTGCTGCTAGGAACAAGAAATTCATACAAAAACAAAACCGCACATACAGAAATAATCAATTTTTTGGGGAGGGAGTGCAGCGCAGTCGATACAATCGGAAGAAAAATATATGTTCCAATGATCATGGGTATGTACCAGCCATGCCCAAGACTTAGCGATTGAAGGAAAAGTGCATTGCGAATATAGGTCGAAAAGCTAAAAGGAGATTGATTATAATAGGACAAAAAAATATTATATAGCAGGAGCCATATTTCCCAAGTGATGATCAATGGAAGGAGATTTTTCTTGTAAAAATGAATGGTTTGGTCATAAGTATAAGCTCTTGAAAAAAGTAGGTAGCCCGTTAATAACATGAAAAATGGAACGCCTAATCTACCAAATGTGAAGAATGTATACATAAAACATCTTGTATACCATCCAGCTTTTGATAGATCGGTCTGAGAAAATAAAAATCCAATACTATGATTGACAACAACGCAGAAGGCAGCAAGTGCCCGAATAAAATCCAATGAATTGTATCGCTGCTTTATAACAGACATGATATCATTGCTCCTTTAAATGATCCGCCACCCATTTGATGAGCAGCTCCAGCGCCACAAGGTTGTGGCCGCCTTCGGGGACGATCAGGTCCGCTTTGCGCTTGCTGGGCTCTACGAACTGTTCGTGCATCGGTTTGACGGTGGTCAGGTACTGAGTCACTACGCTGTCCAGCGTACGGCCTCGCTCCTTCACGTCCCGCACGATACGGCGCAGAATCCGCACATCGGCATCGGTGTCCACAAAGACCTTCATATCCATCAGATCACAGAGTTCGGGAGAGTCAAAGATCAGGATGCCCTCCACGATGATGACCGGGGCCGGCTTGACGAGCACCGTCTCGTTGCTGCGGTTGTGAATGGTGTAGTCGTACACAGGAACCTGTACCGGATGTCCGGCCCGCAACTCCCGCAGATGAGCAACCATCAGTGGGGTGTCGAAGCTGTCGGGATGGTCGTAGTTCAGTTTGCAGCGTTCTTCGTAAGGCAGCTCATCGTGGCGCTTGTAGTAGCTGTCGTGGTTGATGACGCTGACCTCGTCGGCACCAAAATGGTCACGAAGCCGTTCAGTCAGAGTGGTCTTGCCGCTGCCGGTGCCGCCGGCAATCCCGATGATGATGGTATTCATTCCGTACCCTCTCTTTTACACTTCCAGATGAATCTCCCGGCCGGTGGGCTGGTAGGCACGATATTTGACGCCGGTCATATTGAACATGCGACGGCTGGCGATGCTGGCGTGCGTGTCGTGGTATTTGTCCGACAGGTAGATCAGTTCCTTGATGCCGCTTTGAATGATCGCCTTGGCACATTCGTTGCAGGGGAACAGCGTCACGTACATCCGCGCACCGGTCAGATCGTTGTGTGGGCTGTTGAGAATTGCATTCAGTTCCGAGTGGCAGACGTACATGTATTTGGTGTTCAGGTCGTCGCCTTCCCGCTCCCAGGGCATATCGTCGTCGTTGCAGCCGATGGGCATACCGTTGTAGCCCAGCGACAGGATTTTATTTTCGGGGCTGACGATGCAGGCGCCCACCTGGCTGTTGTTATCCTTGGAGCGCATGGCGGAAAGCAGGGCAATGCCCATAAAGTATTCATCCCAGCTGATATAATCCGTTCGTTTCATAGCGTCCCTTTCCTTTGTATTTTTTACATTTATTATACTGTGCGCCGTACGGTGGCGCAAGATTCTTTGTGTAAATATTTCCTGCGGGTAGCCTCGCCGCCCCGCAGATGTCGTTCGGCCTTGTTACGCTGCACTACGGTCTGCACCTCGGCCCATAAGCCGGGATGGGTGTGGCGCAGCCTGCTCTGATCTTTCCAGATCGTGCTTTTGCTCACCCCGAACACCGCGGCTGCCGCGCGCACGGTGGCGCCGCTGCGCACGATGTACCGCCCTACGGCCACAGCCCGCTCCTCCGGGTCACCTTTCATACCCTTACCCCCTCACATGGAATTTCTGTCAAATCCTATGTGAAAAAAGGTGCGGATATGTCCGAACCGCCCAAATACGCTGGAGGGAAGCGGCAAGAAACGAAAAAGCCATCCGTACAAGGCGGATGGCAGGGAACTATTCGTACATTTTTCGCCCGGCAAAGACGCAGAGCGGTCGTTTGGCTTTTCCGGTTCCGATCAGCTGGACCGCCGCAGCCAGGGTGGCGCCAGCGCTGGCGCAGGCAGGCACCCCGTCAAAGAAGAGGACTTCCTGCGCGGCGCGCTCCGCGTCGGCGGTGGTTACCGTCAACACGGTGTCCACCACATAGGGGTTGTAATTCTCCGGCACGAATCCGGGGCCAATGCCTGCAATGCCGTGCTGGCCGATGAAGCCCCCTGAAATGGCCGCACACTCGGTGGGTTCCACCGCCACAATGCGGATCATGCTGTTCCACGCTTTGATGTATTCGCCCACACCGGTGACAGTGCCGCCGCTGCCTACGCCGATGACGATGGCATCCACGGCATCGCCGGCGGCCTTGAGAATCTGCGGCCCGGTCACCCGGCGGTGGTATTCGGGATTATCATCGTTGGCAAAGTAATGGGTAAAATACCCGCCATAACGCTGGGCCGTCTCTTCCGCAATACGGTCCATTGCCCGGCGGCCGGCGCTGCTGCTGACAACAATCCTGGCTCCCAGATCCTGCAGCCGCTTACGGCGTGCGATAGGCAGGCTGCTGGGCACGACCAGGATGCAGGGATGGCCTGTGGTAGCGCAGCTTACCGCCAGCGCCGCACCGAAACTGCCCGAACTGGCTTCCACCACCGGCATGCCGGGCTTCAGCGCACCCCTTTCGGTGGCAAGGGCCAGCATCGTTTCGGCAAGACCGTCCTTGGAGGTGCCTGTTGCGCCGCCGAAATCCAGATACGCCAGAATACTGGAACTCAGATTGTGGCGGCCGGAATAACCGTCCAGGCGCACAACGGGAGAACGGTAGACTTCCTGATAGTAGCTTTTGAGAATTCCCACGGCAGACACCTCCTTTCGCGCAGGGCAGAGTATTCCATATTATAACACACTCCGACCGGTTTTGCACGGAAAAACCGGAAACCTCCTCTCATTTTTGTAGCATGGCGGAGGGGCAAGCGGCTGATTTTACGCCGGAATGTGTAAAAAAGTAGGGAAATCCCCTTGACTTTCCCGTTGCTCCCTGTTATAATTCATAGGCTGGATGTAAAGAAAAAAACTTTACACAACATGTCAGATACAGGAAGGGGCGCAGATTATGGCGGGCAAACCGCAGAAAAATCTGGCCTACTCGGTCCTGCTGGACTTTTACGGCCCGGTCCTGACCGAGAAGCAGCGCCTGATCCTGACAGAGTATTATGACGAGGATCTTTCCCTGGCCGAGATCGCCGAAAATTTCGGCATTACCCGGCAGGGGGTGCGGGACGCCATCAAGCATGGCGAGGCCGCTCTGGACGAACTGGAAGCCAAACTGGGGAATGCGCGGCACCACACGGCGACGCAGCAGGACCTGACGCGGCTGCGCCAGCTGGTCATGGAGATCCGGTGCTGCAACTCGGGACTCTTCAATCCGGTCCCGCAGATCCGCACCGACACCGACGAAATGCTTCGGATTTTGGACCGATTGGATACGCAGGAGGATACCGATGGCCTTTGAATCATTGACAGAGCGCCTGAACGGCGTATTCAAAAAGCTGCGCGGCAAGGGCAAGCTCAATGAAGCGGACATCAAGGCGGCCATGCGGGAAGTCCGTATGGCGCTGTTGGAAGCCGACGTCAACTACAAGGTTGCCAAGGATTTCTGTGCGCAGGTCTCGGAGCGTGCCATGGGTCAGGAGGTCATGGAGAGTCTGACCCCCGCCCAGCAGGTGGTCAAGATCGTCAACGAAGAGCTGACCAAGCTCATGGGCGGCGACGAACCGCAGTATCTGCACATCAAGAACAAGGGGCAGACGGTCCTGATGATGTGTGGTCTGCAGGGCAATGGTAAAACCACCCACGCCGCCAAACTGGGCAAGTATTATCGCAGTCAGGGCCGCCGCCCGCTGCTGGTTGCCTGTGACGTGTATCGCCCGGCAGCCATCCAGCAGTTGCAGATTGTGGGTGAACAGGCCGGTGTTCCCGTCTTTACCATGGGCACCGAAAAACCGGAACATATTGCCCAGCAGGCGATGGCCCACGCCCGGGATCACGGCAACGATATTGTGATCCTCGATACTGCCGGCCGTCTGCAGATCGACGATGCGCTGATGGATGAGCTGGTGCGCATCAAGGAAGCCGTCGAGGTGGACGAGACGCTGCTGGTGGTGGATGCCATGGCCGGCCAGGAAGCCGTGAACGTGGCCAAGACCTTTAACGAAAAGATCGGCATCACCGGTGTGGTACTGACCAAGACCGACGGCGATACCCGCGGTGGTGCAGCCCTCTCGGTGCTGGCGGTTACGGGTAAGCCGATCTACTTTCAGGGCACCGGCGAAAAGCTGGAGGATCTGGAACCCTTCTATCCCTCCCGGATGGCCAGCCGTATCCTCGGCATGGGCGATGTGCTTTCCCTCATCGAGAAAGCCCAGAGCGTCCAGAACGACAAGGAAGCGGAAGCCGCCGCCCGGCGGATGATGGAAAACAAATTTGATATGAACGATCTGCTGGCGCAGTTCCAGCAGGTAAAGAAGATGGGCGGCGCCTCGGCGCTGCTGGCGATGATGCCCGGCGGCAACCAGATCGACGCCGACGCGCTGGACGACAAGATGCTGCCCCGCATCGAGGCCATCATCTATTCCATGACCCCGGCGGAACGGGCCAAGCCTGAGATCATCAATCCCAAGCGTAAACGCCGCATCGCGGCCGGTTCCGGCCAGACGGTGGAGGCAGTAAACAAACTGCTGCGTCAATATGAAATGATGCAGAAAATGATGAAGAAGGTCCGCCGCAATCCCAAGGGATTCATGCGCAGCCTGGGAAATCTGGGCGGTATGGGCGGCTTCAAAGGCTTCGGCCGCTGATTGTTTTGGTATGACCCGCACGGCTATACGGCCCACGGGATGTACAATATAAAATTCGCCCCACAAGGGCCGTAAACAAGTATTTGGAGGAATTTACAATGGTTAAGATTCGTCTGCGCCGTATGGGCGCCAAGAAGGCTCCCTTCTACCGTGTGGTTGTTGCCGACAGCCGTTTTGCCCGTGATGGCCGCTTCATCGAGGAGATCGGCTACTACGATCCGACCAAGGAGCCCAGCGTTGTCAGCATCGATGCCGACAAGGCCAAGCAGTGGCTCGCCAACGGCGCCCAGCCCACCGACACCGTCCGTGAGCTGCTGAAGAAGGCTGCCGTTCTGTAATCTGCTGTTCACTTTTTCTGAGGGAGGGAACGCCGCATGCAGGAACTCTTAGTAGCCGTTGCCCGCGGCCTTGTCGAGGACAAGGAGGCCGTGCAGGTGACCGTTGATCCCGCACGGGAGGACGGCACCGTCGTCTATCACCTCAAAGTGGCCGAGGCCGACATGGGCCGTGTCATCGGCAAGCAGGGACGCATTGCCAAAGCGATTCGCGTCGTCATGCGTGCCGCCGCGGTCCGTCAGGGCGAAAAAGTCATCGTCGAGATCGACTAAAAGCCAAAAGCACTTTGCCGTTTTGGCAGAGTGCTTTTTTGTATATCGGGCGGTGAGGCCGCCTTTTTACCCAAACGAACGGAAGGTCGAATTAACTATGCAGAACTATCTTCCCGCCTGCAAGATCGTCTCCACTCATGGAGTGCGGGGCGAAATGAAGGCGCTGCCGTTGTGTGACGGCGCGGCGTTTCTTTCCAAATTCAAGCGGCTGTTTGCCAAAGCGGACGGCACCGGAGAAGTCCGGGTGCTGGGCGTTCGCGCCCAGGGCAATGTGATTTTGCTGCGCCTGGAGGGGGTCGCCGACATGGATGCCGCCCGGGCCCAGGTGGGGCGCACCTACTATTTTGCCAAAGGGGATGCCCGGCTGCCCAAAGGCCGCTATTTCATTGATGATTTGCTGGGCTGTCGTGTGGTGGATGCCGAAAACGGCCGGGTGTACGGTACCCTGACGGCGGTGGATCATCCCGCCGCCCAGGACATTTATACCGTGACCGATGGGGAGGGCGGCACCCATATGCTGCCGGCGGTACCGGAATTTGTGCGGGAGATCGACCTGGAAGCCCGCACCATCACGGTGACGCCCATCGACGGTATGTTCAATGAGGCCGTCAACGGCGACAAGGAGTAAGCCATGCGCATTGATATTGTGACGCTGTTCCCTGAACTGTGTGACAGTTTCCTGTCGGCCAGTATTCTGGGGCGGGCGCGTGCCAAGAATCTGTTCGAGGCGCACTGCCACCAGATCCGGGACTACACCACCAACAAGCAGAAGCAGACCGACGATTACCCTTACGGGGGCGGCTGCGGCATGGTGCTGTATGCCCAGCCTATCGCTGATTGCCTGCGGGAGGTGCAGCGCCAGTGTGCGGAACAGGGCCGGGCCAAGCCCCATGTGGTGTTTCTGACGGCGGCGGGCCATCCCTATAACGAGGAGGCGGCCAAGCGCTTGGCGCAGTATGAGGCGGTGACACTGGTCTGCGGCCACTATGAAGGCATTGACGAGCGGGTGATTGAAGCCTTCGGCGATGAAGAAATCTCCATCGGGGATTATGTGCTCACCGGAGGGGAACTGGCCAGTCTGGTGGTGGCCGACAGTGTGCTGCGGCTGCAGCCCGGGGTGCTGGCGGAAGAAAAGGGATACCAGGAGGAGAGCTACTGGGATGGCCTGCTGGAATATCCGCAGTACACCCGCCCGGAAGTCTGGGAAGGACGAGCTGTCCCATCGGTACTGCTGACCGGGGATCACCAGAAGATTGATGCCTGGCGGGGACAGCAGAGCCGTACCCGCACCCGTTTGCGCCGGCCGGATCTCTATGAGCACTGGTGTGATACCCATCCGCTGACAGAACTGCCCAAGTGGAAGCGCGGCGAAAACATGCGGCTGGTCAAGACCGAGGAACAGTGGGATGTGGCGGCCCGGCTTTTCGCCGAGGGACGCCATGATGTCTGCAAGGACGTATGCACGCCGCTGTATCTTGATACCCTGACGCCGGAACACTGCCGGGAGGAATTGCAAAGCGAACGACAGAATGGCTGGGCGTTTTATCTGCACTCCACCAAAAATGAGGCGGACGGCATGGTGGGGGTCTGCCATAAAACCGGGCAGATCAGCCATCTGTTTGTGACGTCGGAAGCCCGCGGTCGGGGCATCGGAAGCAAAATGCTGGATTTTGCCCGCAAAAAGCTGGCCGAATACGAGCATCCCACGCTGACGGTGTTGGATACCAACACCCGGGCGCTGGCGCTGTACCGCCGTATGGGCTGGCGTCCGGCAGGGGTGGAGGCGGTGTATGACCCGGCCGATGATCCCACAGCTGCCGTGTATTGCCAGGAATTAAAATTACGATATGAGGCACAATAAAACAAGGTTTTGTTGTCAATCTACAATGATGTTGAAAATAAACTGGTAAATATGCACAAAGGAAAAAGCTGAGATTTGGCGGAATTACAGAATCCTGCCAAATTTGCAAAATCCTACTGTACAAAATCGACGAAATAGGATAAAATAGAAACAATCAAGGCGGCGTATCATGCGCGAAGACCGCCTGACGACAAGCGCCCACGGTAGAAACGCAGGGGCATATTATTTTCAAAAGTAGGAGAGAATAACTATGTACGTGAAAGAAGTTACCGTTGAGAATCAGGTTGGTCTGCACGCCCGTCCGGCTACCTTCTTCATCCAGAAGGCGAACGAGTACAAGTCTTCCATCTGGGTCGAGAAAGAGGAGCGCCGCGTCAACGCCAAGAGCCTGCTCGGTGTTCTGAGCCTGGGCATCGTGGGCGGCACGACCATTCGCATCATTGCCGATGGCGCCGACGAGCAGGCTGCGGTCGACGGTCTGGTCAAGCTGGTCAGCTCCGGCTTTGCCGAGTAATTCTTCTCACAACTGTAACGGCGGGGCGACCCGCCGCTTTTTTATTTTCTGCTGTTTTGTAAAGGTGACTCATGACAAAAGCTGAACTCTACCGCAAAGCCTGTATGCTGCCGCTGCTGCCCGGTGTGTATATCATCCGGGACAAAAGCGACACCATCATCTATATCGGCAAGGCCAAGCGCCTCAAGACCCGGGTATCCCAATATTTCCGGGAAGGGGTGCCCCATGATGCCAAGGTGACCCAGATGATCGCCCATGCCTTTACCTTCGATGTGATCGTCTGCCAGAGCGAGTTTGAGGCCCTGGTACTGGAGGCCAGCCAGATCAAGGCCCATACGCCGAAATACAACATTCTGCTCAAGGATGACAAGGGCTACAGCTATGTCAAGGTGACAAAGGGCCCCTGGCCGCGGATCTCGGCAGCGCTGCAGAAGGACGATGATGGTGCCGACTATATCGGCCCCTTTACCTCCTCCTTTGCGGTGCGGGAAATGGTGGAGATGGCCCAGGATTGCTTTTTGCTGCCGCGCTGTAACCGGGAATTCCCCCGGGATTTCGGCAAAGGGCGTCCCTGCCTGAATGCCCATATCGGTAAATGTATGGCGGTGTGCAGCGGCAAGATCAGCTGCGAAGCCTACAATGAAGCGGTGCAGGGAGCCTTGCGGATGATCCGCTACGGCAAAAAGGACATCGTCAAACAGCTGCGCGAAAAGATGGAGGCAGCTTCGGAGCGGCTGGATTTTGAAACGGCCGCCTTGCTGCGGGATCAGATCCAGGCCATTGAACGGGTGGCGGCCGGTCAGAAGGTGGTTATGGATGGGGACACCGAGATGGATGTCATCGCGTTGGCGGGCACGACCCGGGCGGTGTGTGCGGCGGTACTGCGCTATCGGGATGGTCGCCTGACCGACAAACGGGAATTTGTCTTTCACGATACCACCGATATCGAACAGGTGCGGGAGGAATTCCTGCCCCAGTATTATCTGGATGGGGAGACCATCCCCAAAATCATTGCAGTGGACAAACTGCCCGCCGACGCCGAGGCGTTGAACGAGGCGCTGAACCAGACTCGCGGCAGCAAGGTGGAACTCTATGTACCCCAGCGGGGGGATGTGGCCAAGCTGGTGACCATGGCGTATACCAACGCAGTGGAGCGTCTGGGCCGGGAAAGCGGCCGCTACACCCGGGAGGAAAAACTGCTGGAGGAAGCCGCCCAGATGCTGGGACTGAAGGCGCCGCCCCGGGTCATTGAAAGTTATGATATCTCCAACTGGGGGGACGGCTCCAGCGTATGCGGTATGGTGGTCTTCAAGGATGGCAAACCCCACCGCTCCGGGTATCGCCGCTTCAAGATGAAGACGGTGGCAGGAACCGACGACTATGCTTCGCTGGCAGAGACGCTTTCCCGCCGGGCGGCAGAGTATGAAGCGGCCCGCCGGGGTGAAAAACCGGATGGCCCCCAGAACCAGTTCGCCACGCTGCCGGACCTGCTGCTCATCGACGGCGGACGGGGGCAGGTGGGCGCCGTCAAACAGGCGCTGAAAGGCACGGCGCTGGAGCATGTGCCCACCTTCGGCATGGTCAAGGACGATCATCACCGCACCCGTGCCATTGTGGACGATGCAGGCGGAGAAATTGCCATCAACCGGAACCGCAATATTTTTACGTTTGTCACGAACATCCAGGACGAGACCCACCGTTACGCCAATGACTACCGAAAACGCGCCATGAAAAAGCGCTCCTATGCGGCCACGCTGACCGCCCTGCCCGGCGTGGGGGAAAAGACCAGTGCGGCTTTGTTGGCGCATTTCAAGACGGTGGCGGCGGTGAAGGCGGCCAGCATTTCGGACCTGGAGGAGGTCAAGGGCATCAGCCACGCCAAGGCGGAAAAGCTGTACAACGCCCTGCGCAATGGAGTATAATCGGAATGGCGGTCAGAATATGACCATCTGCAAAAACAACACACAGGGGAGCGTTCTATGCTCATTCTTACGATTCTTCTGACACTGCTGATCGCGGTATTGTTTGCCTGGCTTCCGGCTCGGCTGGAACATCGCCCTCTGCACCGGGCCGACGTCCTGAGCGGTCCGGGGCTTGTCCTGGCGGTTTGGGTCTGGGCGGGGTGCATTTATTCCAAACCGGGGCTTGCGGTGGATTTTGACGGATTCCGCCTGTTGGGCATCGCCGGGATGGCTTTGTGGGCTTGCGCCGTCACAGCAGGATTCCGGCTGCGCCATCACCTGCCCAAAGGGCGTACCGCAGCGGCGCTGGGCCTGCTGCTGGTCTCGGCGCTGGGACTGGAACTGTTTGTCTGCAACCTCAACTTCTGGGCTACCCACAGCTACACACCGGTGGACCTGCGCCCCTACCTGACGGAGGAGGCCGATTCGGACGCACCGTTGACGCTGAACGACGAACACAACACCCTGACGTTTGTGGGGCTGGATCAGGAACTGTACAACCTCCAGCTTTCGGGTCTTTCCTATCAGTACGACGGTCCCCACCCCGAGGTGCAGAATCCGCTGTTTACCATGACGGTGGCCGCTGCCGACGAAGCCAGTTCGGTCTCCCGTCAGAGCTGGCCCTGGCAGATTGCCGCCAACGCGGTGCGCAGTCAGACCTGCAGCTTGGATCTCTCGGGCAAGGCGTCCACCCTGACGCTGACCGGCTATGCCTATGCGGGGGAGTACCGCCAGTATCCCCTCAGCTATACGCTGCAGACGGTGTATGCCAATGTGCCGCGTCCTCTGGATTTTTCCCTGGTGCGGTTCGCGGTGCTGTTTGCGCTGCTGGGAGCGGCCTTTGCGCTGCGCCCGGCCAGTGTCCTGTGGCGGGATGCCTATCTGGAACACACCCGCCGTTACCGCCCGGCGGTGCTGCTGGTTATGGCGGTGCTGGCGGTGCTGGCGTTTTTGGCTCCCTTTGCCGATCGATTCAACGCCGGCGTGGCCACCTCGTTTTACAACACGGCAGACTGGGACGGAGAGAGCCGCATTACCTTCACCAAACACATCAATGACTGGGTCAACGACACGGCTGCCCAATACGGCTCGCTGGCACACAGTCTTCTGAACGGGCGTCTGGATCTGGAAAAGGATCCGCCGGAAGGAATGGCCACCCTGGAAAACCCCTACGACACCGCCGCCCGGCAGGATGCAGCGCCCGACGCGCTGTGGGATGTGGCCTACTATGGGGGACGCTACTACGTATACTTTGGTCTGGTGCCCTGCCTTCTGTTCCAGCTGCCCTTTGAGGCGCTGACCGGTGTGGGGGACCTGCCGCCCAGTCTGCCCATGATCCTTATGTCCTGGCTTATGATCCTGGCGGCTTTCGGTTGCGTCAAGCAGACCCTGCGACGCTGGTTCCCGCGGGCAAGTGCGGCGGCCTATCTGCTGGCTGCCACCGGCGCGGCGTCCGGCAGCCAGATTTGGTATCTGCTGTTGCGGCCTTCGGTCTATGAATATGCGATCCTCTGCGGAGCCGCTTTCGTCATGCTGGGACTCTGGCAATGGCTGACCGCTGCCAATACCCCGGTGGGAAAACGGGGCCGTCTGATCGCGCACCTTGCAGTGGGCAGTCTGTGCATGGCACTGGTGGCCGGATGCCGACCGCAGATGGAGGTCTTTGCCGTGCTGGCGCTGCCGATTTTCTGGCAGCGGTATGGAACGGGAAAGCGCCTGCGCAGTCGCGCCGGAGCGGGAGAGTTAGTGGCTTTCCTGCTGCCGGTCATGGCAGTGGCGGCGGTGCTCCTGTGGTACAATGCCGCGCGCTTTGGTTCGCCCTTTGACTTTGGGGCAACCTACAATCTGACAAGCAACGACATGACCCGCCGCGGGTTCAGTGTGGGACGCATTGCCCCGGCGGTGGTGACCTTCTTGTTTGGGGTGCCGGGATTCAGCACGGTGTTCCCGTACCTCAGCGCTACGAAAATGAGCACCAACTATATGGGGTTGACCATTACCGAGCTGTTCTACGGCGGGGCACTCGTCTGCCTGCCGTTTCTGTGGGCGCTGGCGGTTCTGCCCATGGTTCCGAAGCGTCTGCAGAAACACCGCGATCTGCGGGGCATACTGTACGTTGTCCTGACACTCGTACTGCTGTTGGCTGTCCTGGACTGCGAGATGGCCGGCGTGCTCTACCGGTATCAGAGCGACTGGCTCGGACCGCTGCTCCTGGCGGGAGCTATGGCCTGGCTGCTGGCAGAGCAGGTCCTGCAGGACCATGCAGGGCAGCCCGGGATGAGGATGCTGCAAACCTGCTATCGCAGGGCGCTGCCGCTGGCGGTACTGGTGGGAGCCGCCTACAATTTCTGCGTGTATTTTACGGCGGAGCCCGGGCTGATCGGGCAGAATCCGTCGCTGTATCAAAATGTGAGTCGCCTGGTCCAGTTCTGGCTGTGACCGGTTCACCAAAAGGTCCTTCCGGAGCTATCCGGGAGGGCCTTTTGCCTTGCATAATGGAGTCGTAACCACTATAATAAAAGGCAGCAAACGAAGGAGAAAATCGTATGGCTGATAAAAATATTTATACGGTGGTCGTGGCGGACGACGAAGACGAGCTGCGGGAAGCGGTCTGTACCATGACCCCCTGGGAGGCCCTGGGCTTCCATTTGGTGGGCAATGCCAGCAATGGTCTGGATGCCCTGGAACTGGTGGAGCGGTTGGAGCCGGACCTGCTGTTGACCGATATCCGGATGCCTTTTATCTCAGGCATTGAACTGGCCCGCCAGGTGCGTGAGATCCGTCCCGCCATGCACATTGCGTTCTTGAGCGGCTATGATGATTTTGAGTATGCCAAGCAGGCCATTCAGTACAACATCATCAGTTACATGCTCAAGCCGCTGACGATGGACGGTCTGGCTGCGGAACTGAAGGTCATTCACGAAAAGATCGACCAGCGCTATGCCAGCCTGCGTCGTCGGGACAACAACCAGGGGGACCGGGCGGCGTTCCTGATCCCGCTGGTGCTGGAACATTACGACGCAGCCCCGGAGGGACTGGAAAATTCTCTGCGGGAAAATGCGGCGGCCTGCGGCCTGCTGCGCGGTGTGGATGACCGCGCCCTGCTGGTGGTCCTGACGGCGATGATGTCGGACGGCAAGCCCTGTGAGCCGGGCTTTGTGCGCCTGGTGGAGCAGCTGGCCAACAAATATCTGCGCCATTTTGTCTTTCTGTCCAGTGGACGGGCGGTGGCGGTGCTCCTCGGCAATCCCTCGGATTTTGATGAGTATCTGCATATTCTGGCCGATGAGATCTGCCAGTTGACCGAGCGTGCGCTGGGAGAGCGGGTGCTGGTGGGCGTAGGACGCCCGGTGGCCCAGTTCACCCAGCTCAACGGGGCCTACCGGCAGGCGCTGGAAGCGCTGCATGCTGCCGAGGAGAGCGAAGGCGGCGTCAGCTTTACGGCGGATACCCGCAAGGGCGGGGGGCTGTGCGAGCGCGCGCTGGAGATCATCGAACAGCATTACATGGATGAAGACCTTTCGCTGGCGTCTCTGAGCGCTATGCTGGATGTAAGCCCCAACCATCTGAGCGCCTGCATCAAGAAGACAGCGGGGGAGACCTTTATCAATATTCTGGTGCGTCGGAGGATGGAGGCTGCTCAGCAGCTGCTTCTGACCACCAACCTGCAGGTGCAGGAAATTGCCCGTCGCTGCGGCTACTCCGACCAGCATTATTTCAGTTATTGCTTTAAAAAGTACAGCGGAACTTCGCCGGGGGCACTGCGGCGTCAGCGCGCGGCCCAGGCAGCCAGGGAAGGGGCTGTCTCATGAAGCGGTCCTGCCGGCCGCCCCGCACGGCGCCGCTGATCGTTGTTCTGATCACGGCGGTGGCGGCGGTCACGCTGCTGCTGTGCGTGGGAACCTTCCTGCAGAGTTACCGTGCCTCGGTGGTGCAGAGCGCCCGTACCAGCAGTGCCCAGGCGGTAAGCCAGGTTGTGGGAACCGTCAGCAACTATGTGGAGAACCTGGAAGAGACGGTCAACGACGTCATGGAGGAGATGAATGCTCCGGAGGAGAGCCGGGACGCCTACCTCAATGCATGGTTGAACGCCCGCAGTGAGGTGGTGGCCGTGACGACCTACGACGCCGCCGGTACATTGCAGGATTGTTGGGCGTTGGGGCACAAGCCTCGTGGGAAAATTTTTGAAAATCTTTCCTTTGACCTGAGCATGGCCCAATGGTATGACGAGGGTTATATCAGTTCGCCCCATGTGGAATCCATCTTTGAAGGGTACTATCCCTGGGTGGTCACAGTGGTACGCCCCATGCCGGGGGGCGGCAGTGCCAGCTGGGTGGCGGTGGATGTGCGTTTTTCGGGGCTGGGATCCAGCATCAACGGCGTCGGCATCGGCCAGCACGGGTATTGCTACCTGATGGATGAGCATGGCAACATGGTCTATCATCCCCAGCAGCAGCTGCTGTACGCCGGGATCAAGAGCGAGGAAGTGGCCCGGCTGGCCAACCTCGCGGACGGTACCTATGTGGAGGATACCGTCATCTACAGCCTGCAGGATGTACCGGACAGCAACTGGCGGGTGGTGGGCGTCAGTTATATCGACGAGACGGTGAACCAGAGCTTCTGGCAGATGGTCCGCATCACGCTGGCGTCCTCGGTGCTGATTCTGGCGGCGGCGCTGCTGGCCGGATGGGTCATCTCCCATCTGCTCAGCCGCCCGCTGCAGCAGCTGGAAACCGCCATGGAAGAGTTTGAGCAGAATGCCGACGGTTTCACCTATACGCCGGTGGCCGGCACCCGGGAGGTACAGGAACTTTCGGATTCCTTCGGCCATATGGTCGTGCGCATCCAGAAGCTGATGACCACCGTGCGGGAGGAAGAAATCGACCTGCGCAAAACCGAGCTCAAGGCCCTGCAGGCGCAGATCAACCCGCACTTCCTGTACAATACGCTGGACTCCATTGCCTGGATGTGCGAACGCGGAAAGAATGCCGATGCAGTAAAGATGGTCCACGCCCTGGCGCGGCTGTTCCGCATCAGCATCAGCCGTGGACATGAGCTGATCCCCATTGAAAAGGAATTGCAGCATGCAGAATCCTATCTGCTGATCCAGAAATTCCGGTATAAAAACCAGTTCACCTATCATTTTACGGTAGATGAAAGCTGTCTGCACTGCCTGTGCAACAAGATCACGCTGCAGCCGATCATCGAAAATTCCATCACCCACGGACTGGACCTCCTGGTGGACCCGGGACATATTGAGATCGAGGTCTGCTCCGACGGGGATGACATCCTGTTCAAGGTGACCGATGACGGTATAGGCATGTCCCGGGAACAGGTGGCGGAACTTCTGAAGAATGAACCCAGTGACCGCACCGGCATCGGCATCAAGAATGTGAATGACCGGCTGCGGATCTATTTTGGCCCGCAGTACGGCATGTCCATCGAAAGCGTTCCCGACGAGGGAACGACGGTGACCATCCGGATGCCGCGCGTGCCGGAGGACCGGGAGGGCGATTATGATAAAACACAGTAAGCGCCTGCCGGCGCTGCTGGCAGCGCTCTGTCTGCTGGCGGGATGCGCCTCCTCTGCGGCTCAGGTGCCGGAGGAAAACCGTTACAAGGTGGCGCTGGTGGCCAAATCCACCAACACGGATTTCTGGAAAGCGGTTTTTGTGGGGGCGGAAGCGGCAGCCACCGAATACAATATGGACCTGACCATCGATGGTCCCGAGACCGAGGAAGACTACGAGACCCAGAACCGGATGATCGCCGAAGCCGTGGAGAACGGGGCCCAGGCGTTGGTATTTTCGGCCATTGATTTTGATGCCAATGCCCCGGCCATCGAGGAAGCTGCAGATAAAGGAGTCAAGATCGTTGTCATCGACTCGGCGGTGAATACGGAGGATGTGGCAACCTATATTGGCACCGACAACTACAGCGCGGGGCAGATGGCGGCTGAGGCAGCGCTGCAGGGGACCGAAGGCACCCTGAAAGTGGGCATCGTCAATTACGATGTGAACAGTGCCAATGGACAGGACCGGGAGCGCGGCGCGGTGGACACCTTTGCCGAGAGCGGACGGGCCGAAATTGTGGCCACGATCCACACGCTGGCGGAGGCTTCCAGCGCTCAGGAGGATACCCGGAAGATGTTGCAGGACCACCCGGAGATCAATGCGCTTCTGGCCTTTAACGAACCCACCAGCGTGGGGGCGGCTCAGGCGGTGGAGGAGCTGCATCTGCAGAATGCCCTGTGGATGGTGGCCTTTGATTCCAATCTGGTCACAATCGACGCGCTACAGACCGGCGTGGTGGATGCGCTGGTCATTCAGAACACCTACGAGATGGGGTATTTTGGGGTGCAGAGCGCCTACAAACTGCTCAGCGGTCAGCGCAGTGAAGTGGAAAAACACGTGGATACCGCGACCCGCGTCATTAACCGGGAAAACCTGTTTGACCTGGACAGCCAGAAAGTGCTGTTCCCGGTATCCTGAAATAAGAAAAGCCGCCCCGCAGACTTGTGAACTGCCCCAAATTGTGCGGACATCACAAAAAACGCCTGGGGATGTAAGGGAACGGAAGTTTTAGTAAGAGAGGCGTCGCGCCAGCGGCGCCTCTCCAGTTTTTAGCTGGATACGTTCATGGTTATAGAATTGAATATAGCGGTCAATCATCTCGTTGGCCTCTGAAAAGGTAGCTGGTTTGTATCGGTAGATACATTCTGTTTTGAGAATAGAGAAGAAATTTTCTGCCATCGCATTGTCATATGGGTTTCCTCGTCTTGACATAGACGGCGTAATGCCGTATGTTGGAGTCGGCTCAAAATATGCTTGCGAGGCGTATTGAGCACCCTGGTCGCTGTGGAGTTGCAGCGCTTCAGCGACCTTCTTTTTTACTTGCTTCATAGCAAGATGCATGGTATCCAGAAGCAGATTTACTGTTTGTTCCGTTCCGGTTTTGTAAGCTACAATGCAATTATCGTAGAGATCGCGGATCATGGACAGGTACAGTACACCTTGCTTGGTGTGAATGTAGGAAATGTCCGTGCCCCATTTGCTGTTGGGCCTGTCTGCACGGCGAACAAAATCATAATAGCCGCTGCGGGATACACCAAAAAATCTGCACATGACGGACACGGAATATTCTGCTCGGTGCCGGTATATCACCTGGTATTTGAGTTTGGGCCTCACTTCCTTTCGACAGATTGCAGAAAATCCCGCAACAGTTCGTTCTCCATCTTTAGCCTTTTGTTCTCGTATTTGTACTCCGCCAATGTCTTGGCTGGCTTTCTTCCCCGCTGTTTAGGAAGGACCTTTTCCTGCTTGTGTCGTGCGCGGCAGAGCAAATCTTTTACTGCTCTCTCACTTTGCGATCTCTTCCTCGTTTTCCCTTCCGCCTGCAGTTGCTGGACGTCTGGAAGAAGTGCCTTCACTTTTTCATAGTTCCTGGTCATTAAAATACCCCCTGATGTAGTACTTCCATTTTCCTACATCAGGGGGCGTTTTGTCTATTGTCTGATTTTACTGGTTCGGTTCATCTTCATTGCTGTTAAAAAGATTACCGGCGGGGTTTGCGTTTGCGCACGCTGTAGCCGAAGGTACCCAGGCGGCGGCCCAGGGCCAGGTAATCCCCGTGGGAGTAGACGATCAGCCGTGCCTTGTTCAGACAGAGCTTGCCGTCCTCATTCAGCAGGGATTCGTCCACGTCCACGGCCACACATTCGGCCAGGAAAAGATCATGGCTGCCCAAGGAGATCACCTGGGTGACTTTGCATTCCAGATTGACCGGACTTTCTTCCACCAGCACGGTACCCACTTTGGCGGCGGGCACGGGGGTCAGTTTCATGGCGGCAAATTTATCCACATCCCGCCCGCTTTTGACACCGCACCAGTCCACGGCGCGCACCAGCGATTCGGTGGGCAAGTTGACGACGAACTCGCCGCTCTCCTTGATCAGGTGATGGCTGTAGCGCTCGGGACGCACACTGATGGACAGCATGGGCGGCTGGGTGCAGATGGTGCCGCACCAGCCCACCGTGATCAGATTCGGCTTATCGGGGCTGCCGCAGCTTACCAGCACCGGCGGTTCGGGGTTGAGCAGGGTGGAACCCTTCCAGACCTGACGGCTCATGCATCTTCCTCCTTGCTGCGTGTAAAATTGGGGGTCGTCTCACTGATGATGTAACGCGGACGGCGCTTGGTTTCCATATAGATTTTGCCGATGTATTCGCCGATGACACCCAGGCAGATCAGCTGTACACCGGACACAAAGCAGATAATGCTGGTCATGCTGGCCCAGCCGGACACCGTCATGCCGAGAGCCGCCTCCACCACAGCCCACAGCACGCCGATAAAGCTGATCAGAGCTACCAGCACCCCGAAGCCGGTGATGAAACGGATGGGCTTGATGGACAGACTTGTGATGCCGTCAAAGGCCAGGGAAAGCATCTTGGACAGGGGATAATGGCTTTCTCCGGCGAGGCGCTCGTGACGTTCGTAGGTCACGCAGGTGGATTTGAAGCCGACCAGCGGCACCATGCCGCGCAGAAACAGATTGACCTCTTTGAACCGGGCAAATTCCTGCAGCACACGGGCGCTCATCAGGCGGTAGTCCGCGTGATTGAAAACCACCTCGGCGCCCATCGCGTTGAGCAGTTTGTAGAAACTTTCCGCGGTGAAACGCTTGAAGAAAGTATCGGTATCGCGTTTGCTGCGTACGCCGTAGACGACGTCACAGCCGTCGCGGTAGGCATCCACCATCCCATCCATGGCGTTGATGTCGTCCTGCCCATCACAATCGATGGAAATCGTGATGTCACAGCGGTCCTTGGCTTCCATCAGACCGGCCAGCACGGCATTCTGGTGGCCTCGGTTGCGGCTCTGGCAGATCCCTACATAGTGCGGGTCGGAGGCGGCTAGCTCATGGATGATGGCCCAGGTGCGGTCCTTGGAACCGTCGTTCACGAAGAGCACCCGGCTGTCGGAACTGATCTTGCCGGCAGCCGCCAGGTCGGTGATTTTTTTCAGAAACTGCGGTGCCGTGAGGGGGAGCACTTCCTGCTCGTTGTAGCAGGGAATCACGATATAGAGAACAGGTGTTTGACGGTTTTCCATAGCAATCATACCTCGGTCGGAAGAGTCGTCGCGGACGCTCTGGCAAGTGGTCTTCCCTGTGGTACGGGAGCATCCACCTGCGTAGCAAATGAAAACGATTCAGGAATGTAATGTAAACGCATCCATTATAACATAGAACGGTCTGGAACTTCAATCATTGCACCATGGAACGCAGCCGGTTAGGCGCCAACAATTTGAAGCTGCGCCGGAACAGCTCGATCAGTCCCTCCTCCTGCATACGGCCCAGTTCCCTGCACAGGGCGCTGCGGTCGCAGTTCAGATAGGAGGCCAGCTCCGCCCGGGTCAGCGGCGTGTCAAAGGTGTCTGCACCGGCTTCCTCCCGCTGCTCCAGCAGCCACAGGCAGATGCGTCCGCGCAGACTCTTGCAGCACAGCAGTTCCAGGCGGCGGTCCAACGCAAAGTATTTGCTGCTGATGGTCTGGAGCCAATTGTGCAGCAGCTGCAGATGAGCCGGATGCAGCGCACCGCAGGGGCGCAGCAGGGCCTCGCAGGGGAGGTACAGAACCAGGCAGGGGGCCGCTGCCGTTACGTTGACGGGACTCTTGCTCTGCCCGCCGGCCAGTACATCGGCAAAAACGCCGCCCGGCCCCATGCGGGCCATGACTACTGCCGTGCCGTCGGGCATGGGCTTGGCCGCCACGATTTCGCCCTCCAGCACGATGCCCACTTCCCGGGTCGGATATCCGGCCATCAGCAGCAGCTCGCCGCGATCATACCGGCGCATGTGGGGGGCAAAACAGGTCATCAGTGTTTCCAGGTCCCGGTCTGGCATGCCCTGCAGTAAACTGGTGCGGCGCAGCACCTCATAATAAGGGGTATAGTCCATACACAACCTCACAAGAGACTGTTGCCAAGGCAACAGACAATTTTTTAACATTATAGTATAGTGAGGCCGCAAATGCAATAAGGAGGAATGGCATTATGAATTTCAAGCGTATCTGGGCGACCGTTACGGCGGCGGCCCTGTGTGTTTCCCTGGCGGGCTGCGGGGCGGCTTCGTCCACGGCTTCTTCTGAGGCTGCTACGGCGGAGTCTGCACCGGCATCCTCTGCGGTGGCGGAAGCGACCGCCAGCCCGGAAACCGCAGCGGAGGGGCTGCGTGTGGCCGGCCTGAAAGGCCCCACCACCATGGGCCTTGTCAACCTGATGGAGAGCGATGACGGTGCCAACTACACCTTTACGATGTACGGCGCGGCAGACGAGATCGTGCCGCTGCTGGTCAAAGGGGATCTGGATGCGGCGGCTATCCCGGCCAATCTGGCGGCGACCCTCTACCAGAAGACCAGCGGTCAGGTGGAAGTGGCCTGCGTCAACACGCTGGGTGTTCTCTACATTGTGGAAAACGGTGATACCATCCAGTCGGTGGCTGACCTCAAGGGCCAGACCATTGTGACCACCGGCAAGGGCACCACGCCGGAGTACGTGCTGCGCTATGTGCTGAGCGAGAACGGTATTGATCCGGACAACGACGTCACCATCGAGTACTGCAGCGAATCCACCGAAGCATTGAGCAAGGTCCAGGCCGGGGAGGCAACCATTGCCATGCTGCCTCAGCCTTTCGTGACCAGCGCGCTGTCTCAGGTCGAGGGCCTGCGTGTGGCGTTGGATATGAATGAGGAATGGCAGAAGGTTGCCGGTTCCCAGCTGGTCACCGGTGTGCTGGTGGTCCGCAAGGATGCGGTGGAAGCCGATCCCGATGCATTCGAGGAGTTCCTGAACGGTTATGCGGCCAGTGTGGAGGCGGCCAACACCGATCTGGAAGGCACGGCAGCCCTCTGTGAAAGCTATGGCATCGTGGCCAAGGCGGCACTGGCCCAGAAGGCACTGCCGGAGTGCAACATTGTCTTTGAGCGCGGCGAACAGATGAAGACCGATCTGGTCAACTACTTCCAGGTCCTTTACGACGCCGATCCCACCAGTGTGGGCGGCGCTATGCCGGCCGACGATTTCTACTATGGCGTCTAAGTACCGGGAATGTCTGATCGCTATTGTAGCCTGGGTCATCGTTTGGCAGATCGCCGCGGTGACACTGGGCCACGGTGGACTGTTCCTGGCTACCCCGCTGCAGACGCTGCGGGCGCTGGGGCTTTTGCTCCCGACATCCGCTTTCTGGCACCGTATTGCTTTCAGTGCGTTGCGCATTGTGGCCGGTTTTGTGCTGGCTGTGGTGGGCGGTCTGGTGCTGGGAGCGGCAGGCGCCCGATGGCATGCCGTGCGGGTCTTTGTGGATCCTGTGATGCAGCTCATCCGCGCTATGCCGGTGGCAAGCTTTGTCATTCTGGCGCTGTTGTGGGTCAGCGGCAGCAATCTTTCGGTAATTGTCAGCTTCACCCATGTGCTGCCGGTGGTCTACGCCGGTGTGTTGGCGGGAATAGCCGATACAGACCCCCAGCTTCTGGAAATGGCACGGGTCTACCGATTGCCCTGGATGGCGCGGCTGCGCTATATCTGGCTGCCGGGAATCTTCCCGTCTTTCAGTGAAAGCTGCATCGCGGCCATGGGGATGTGCTGGAAAAGCGGTGTTTCGGCCGAGGTCATCGGTTTGCCGGATCATTCGGTGGGGGACGCACTGTATCGCGCCAAGATCACCCTCTCCACGCCTGACGTTTTTGCCTGGACACTGGTGATCGTGCTGCTGTCGGCGTTGTTGTCGGCGGTGGCGGCCCGGCTGCTGCGTGCGGCCAAAGTGCGGCTTTGCGGGGAGGTGACGGCATGAGCATCATCATGGACGACCTCTGTAAGCGTTTCGGAGAAAAGACCGTCCTCGATCACTTCAGCTGGACGGTGAACCGCCCGATGGTGCTCATGGGACCTTCCGGTTGTGGCAAAACTACACTACTGCGCATCCTGCTGGGATTGGAACGCTTGGATTCCGGGACTGTTACGGGAGCGGAAACACCGGCGGCGGTGTTTCAGGAAGACCGGCTTTGCCCGCAGCTGACGGCAGGGGACAATCTTGTCCTGACGGGCCATGGTCTGACGCTGCGGGAAGCCGAGACGGAGCTGCGAACGCTGGGGTTCGCTGAAAGCGACCTGAAGCTGCCGGCCTGCCGGCTGTCCGGCGGACAGAAACGCCGGGCTGCCCTGCTGCGGGCGCTGCTCTGCAAGGACGCGAAGACCTTGCTGATGGACGAACCTTTCACCGGGATGGACGCCGAACTGGTGGTTCAGGCGGCGGCTGTCACGGTGCGTCTGGCGGGAGCGCGGCCGGTGATCCTTGTCACCCATGATGCGGCGGCCGCCGAAATGCTGGGCTGGCCGGTGCGGCACTTTGAGGAATAAAACCAACAAAACGGAGACACCCTGATGGTGGGTGCCTCCGTTTTGTTATATAAGGGCTTCCAGGATGGCGTTCTGTACGATCATGCCGGAGGGGGTAAGCCGCAGGCGGCTGCCGTCAAACAAGGCATAGCCGCTGGCCACGCAATGGCGCAGAAATGCCATCTGGGCTTTGGTGAAATGTCCGCCCCATTGGGCATACTCGTCCAGATCCAGCCCGCGGTTCAGCCGCAGCTGCATGAGCAGAAAGTCTTCGGCATCGCATTGTCCTTCTTCCTGTTCCACGGCACGGCCGTCTAGGAAAGACTGCACATCGTCGGGCCAATAACGGCGCACATTCTGGATGCAACTGTGGGCTGCCGGTCCCACGCCCCGGTAATCCCGGCAGTTCCAGTACAGAAGATTGTGCCGCCCCTCATGGCCGGGCCGGGAGAAGTTGCTGATCTCGTATTGCTGGTAACCGGCTTCGGCCAGCCGTTTTACCGCATATAGATAAAAGTCGGCGGCCTCGTCAGGGCCGGGCAGACCGTCGGGAGGGAATTTCGCAAAGGCGGTGCCGGGTTCAATCTTCAGGAGGTAGGCGGAAATGTGGGTACAGCCGCCTTGCTGCAAAAGGTCCAGCGTGGCATCGAATTCGGCGTTGGAATAGTTGGGGAGGGCCAGCATGATGTCGCCGCAGATCTCGGGAAAACCGGCCTGCCGTGCCCATTGCAGCGCTTCGGCGGCTCCGGCCGCGGTGTGGGTGCGCCCCAGACGCTTCAGTTGGACATCATCGGCGCTCTGAACGCCGAAACTGATACGGGTCACCCCGGCGGCCCGGAAACCCTGCAGGGACTGCGGCGTTACGGCATCCGGGTTGGCTTCCAGGGTGATTTCGGAACCCGGCAGCGGATTGACAGCCTGGATTAGGATGGAAACCTGGGCAGGGGAGAGCAGGGCCGGTGTACCGCCGCCGAAATAAAGGGTGTCGGGACGGCGGCGGTTTTTCTCTAACTCCCGCAGCAGGGCATCCACATAGGGCTGGGGGACGCCGAGGGCGCCCGGTGCCGAGTAGAAATCGCAGTAGCGGCACTTGGATTTGCAGTAGGGAATGTGCAGATAGATACCAAAAGAATCCATTCTTGACTTTTTTCCTTTTCTATAGGATACTGTTAACAGGTCCTTCATAAATTTGTGATGGTTTTCACATCTTTTATGGCTATAATACCGTATTAAGAAAGGGGAATCAACCATGTACCAAAATTACAATGACATTTCTTATGCGGAAAGCCCGTTTGGCACGCTAAGTCAGTATATGACCAAAACTTTCGGCTGGATGTTCGCCGGTTTGCTGGTGACCTTTGCCGTCGGCATCGGTACCGTGACCAGCGGTCTGGTCTGGCTGTTTGCCTCCACCGGCCTGATCTTCCTTACCGCTATTGCCGAACTGGTGATGGTGTTCGTGCTCTCGGCCCGGATTACCCATATCCAGCCCGGTACCGCTACCGGTCTGTTCTTCGGCTATGCCGTGCTCAACGGCGTCAATCTTTCCACCATCTTCCTGGTGTACGATGTGGGCAGCCTGGTGCTGGCCTTCCTGGTGGGCGCCGTCTATTTCGGGGTCATGGCCGTCTACGGTGCGACCACCCGGCGTGATCTCACCGGCTGGGGGCCGAAGCTGTTTGCCGGTCTGATCGCCATGCTGGTCTGCTCCCTGGTAGGCAGCCTGTTCAGCCTGTTCGGCGTGCGCTTCGGCCTGATGGACCTGGTACTCTGCGCCATCGGTCTTCTGATCTTCATGGGGCTGACTGCCTATGATACCCAGATGCTCAAGCATCATTACGCCTACTTCGGCGGGGATGCGGCGATGCTGCACAAGGCTTCCATCATCGGTGCGCTGAATCTGTATCTGGATTTCATCAACATTTTCCTGTATATCCTGCGCATGGTCGGTCGCCGCAACGACTGATCTGCCGGAAAGGGAGGGCCTGCGGGCCCTCCTTTTTGCGTCGTGCCAGCCTTGACAAATTCCGGCGGGCTGGCTATACTAATATTCGTATTGAAAAAACACGCTGACGGAGAAAGTACGTGCGGGGTCTTGGGACCAGAGAGGGCGGTCATCGGCTGTAAGCCGCCTGCGAAGCACCCGCACCGAAGTTCGCTCCCGAGTGGTGCGCGGGAACAGCTGCCCCAGGGCAGTCCAGTAGTGCGCAACGGTCCTGCACCGTTACCGGCAGACAAAGAGTGCCGCATCCCAGGATGCGGAACACGGGTGGTACCGCGGAGTTTTGGAACGTCAAGGCTTCGTCCCTGAGCAAATCCAGGGACGAGGCCTTTTTTGTATGCCCCGCCCCGTACAGAGCAGAGGTGCACTATGGAAGAAAAAATCAAGGAATTGCGCGCCGCCATCGAGCAGGCGGGCGCGGCCGTCGCCAATGAGGCGGAACTGTCGGAGTTCTGGCAGAAGTTTCTGAGCAAGAATGGTGCGGTGGCCGGTCTCACCAAGGCGCTGCGCGACGTGCCCAAGGAAGACCGTCCTGCCATGGGCAAGACCATCAACGAGTTCAAGAACTGGGCAGAGGGGCAGTACCAGGCGCTGTCTGCCCAGGTGGAGAAGGCAGCATTGGCCGCCCGCAATGCGGCGGAAACGGTGGACATCACGCTGCCGGCCAAGACCCGCACCACCGGCAATCTGCATCCCATCACCCTCGTCAAGAACGAGATCGTGGATGTTTTCTCCGGCATGGGCTTTGAAATCTACGAGGGCCCTGAAATCGAGGACGATGACCACAATTTCACCCGCCTGAACGTGCCGAAGAACCATCCGGCCCGCGACATGCAGGATACCTTCTATGTGGCCGACGACATCGTGCTGCGTACCCAGACCAGCGGCGGCCAGATCCGTGTCATGGATATGGAAAAGCCGCCCATCAAGGTGCTGGTGCCCGGCCGTGTGTTCCGTTCGGATTCCGACGCCACCCACAGTCCCATGTTCCATCAGATGGAAGGTCTGGTCGTGGATAAGGGCATCACCCTGTGCGACTTGCAGGGCATGCTGGACAAGTTTGTCCAGGCGCTGTTCGGACCCGAGGTCAAGACCCGGCTGCGTCCGTCCTACTTCCCCTTCACCGAACCCAGCGTGGAGGTGGATGTTTCCTGCTTTGAGTGCGGCGGCAAGGGCTGCTCGCTGTGCAAGCACACCGGCTGGATCGAGGTCCTGGGCGCCGGCGTGGTGCATCACAGCGTGCTGGAGAACTGCGGCATCGATCCGAAGGTCTATTCCGGCTTTGCTTTCGGCATCGGCATTGAGCGTATTGCCATGCTCAAGTACGGCATCAACAACATCGGCCTGATGTTTGAAAACGATCTGCGTTTCCTGAAGCAGTTCGAAGATTGAGAGGGGGAAGTCTGGAATGAAAGTACCATTCAGCTGGCTGAAACAGTATGTAGAAATTGACGTCACCGCCGAAGAACTGGAAAAGAAGCTCTTTGACTGTGGTTTTGAGGTGGAAGAGCTCATCGACCTGTCCGCAGACATCGACAAGGTCGTCGTTGGCGTTGTGAGCGAGTGTGTCCCGCAGGAGGGAACCCATCTGCACATCTGCAAGGTGGATTGCGGTGAATACGGCCACGATATCCAGATCTCCACCGGTGCCCCCAATGTCTATGAGGGCATGCACACCCCTGCGGCACTGGACGGCTCCACGCTGCCCGGCGGCGTGAAGATCAAGGCCAAACCGCTGATGGGCGTTGAGTCCAACGGCATGCTCTGCAGCGGTGAGGAACTGGGCCTCAACGAGGACCTGTATCCCGGAGCCGAAGTCTACGGCCTTCTGGATCTGCCCAAGGACACCGTCCCCGGCACACCCATCCAGCAGGTCGTTGGCCTTGACGACTATATCTTCGATATTGCCGTTACCTCCAACCGTCCCGACTGCCAGAGCGTTCTCGGCATCGCCCGTGAAGTGGCGGCCGTGCTGGGCAAGCCCCTGAAGATGCCGGCCATCGATTATACCGAGTCCGACACCACCGATCCCCGTCTGTCCATCACGGTGGAGGCACCGGATCTCTGCCCGCGGTACATCGGCCACTACGTGCACAACATCACGCCGGGCCCCTCGCCCCGCTGGATGCGCCGCCAGCTGGCCCTGTGCGGTCTGCGCAGCATTTCCAACGTGGTGGACATCACCAACTATGTCATGCTGGAAATCGGTCAGCCCATGCACGCTTTTGATATGGACACGCTGGAAAGCTGCCAGATCATTGTCCGCCGCGCCAAAGACGGCGAGGAGATCACCACGCTGGACGGCAAGGAATTCAAACTGACCCCCAACAACCTGGTCATCTGCGACGGCAGCAAGCCGGTGGCGCTGGCTGGCGTCATGGGCGGTCTGAACAGCGAAATCAAGGATACCACCACCCAGCTGCTCTTTGAGTCTGCCAAGTTTGCCCGGGACAACATCCGCAAGACGGCCCGCGGTCTCGGCCAGAACACCGATGCCTCCAGCCATTACGAGAAAGGCATTTCGGAGTACACCACCGAGCTGGGCATGGCCCGCGCCCTGCATTTGATTCAGGAGCTGGGCTGTGGTGAAGTGACTGCTACCCACTTCGACTGCTCGGCAGGTGCGCCCCGGGAGGGTAAGAAATTCACCGCCACCATCAGCGGCATCAACGCCATTCTCGGCATCACGGTGCCCACCGACGCGGTGCTGGATATTCTGCGCCGCCTGCAGTTCGAGGTGGAGCTGCAGGCTGACGGCGATACCATGGAGGTCACTGCGCCCCGCTGGCGTGAGGACATCGAGATCGGTGAGCCGGATCTGGCGGAGGAAGTCATCCGTGAGTACGGGTACGAACACATCAAGCCCACCTTCCTGAAAGCAGCGCAGGTGACCACCGGCGGCCTGACCACCGTTCAGAAGGCCCGTGCCAAGGCCAAGCGTGCCATGTGCGCCCAGGGCTTCTATGAGGCCGAGACGCTGGCTTTCTACGCCGATGCCGACCTGGACATGCTGCACATCGCTCCCGACGCGCCGGAGCGCAACGTCATCCGCATTCTGAATCCCATCTCCTCCAACCTGACGATCATGCGTTCTCTGCTGGCACCGTCTCTGCTCAATGTGGTGGTGGAGAACCTGAAGAAGGGCAACAACGACGGTCGTCTGTTCGAACTGTCCAACATCTATATCCCCAAACAGCAGCCCGTCACCGAACTGCCGGAGGAACGTCTGCACCTGGGCTTCGCAGCCTGGGGCGACGGTGAAGACTTCTTTGCCGTCAAGGGGGCTGTGGAGGCGCTGGGCGCTGCCTTCGGCACCGACCTGACGGTGGAGCGCGCCGCCGACGTGGCCTGGCTGCATCCCGGCATTGCCGCGTACATCCTCTGCAAAGGGGAGCGTATCGGCGTCTTCGGCAAGCTGGCCAATGATGTGACCGCCGAACTCAAGCTGCCCAAGGACAGCCGCAGCAACCAGAACATCTACCTGGGCGAGATCGACTGGCCCAAGTTCTACGATCTGGTGCCCAAGGCGCTGCACTACACGCCGATTCCTGAACTGGCGCCGGTCCAGCGCGACCTGGCACTGGTGGCCCCGGAGGAAACCGAGTGCGGTGCTTTGATGGCCGAAATGCAGCGTGCCTGCAAGCAGCTGACCAAGGTGGAACTGTTTGATATCTACCGCGGCGAGAAGCTGGGCGCGGGCAGGAAGAGTATGGCATTCAGCCTCTACTTCCAGCCCGGCGAAAAAGCCTTTACGCCCGAGGAGATCGACCGCTTCATCAAGAAGATCCTGGGCAACCTGAAATTCAAACTCGGCATCGAGATCCGCGAGTGATCCGGCCGTAAAAACCGCCGTGTTCCGTGAAGGAGCACGGCGGTTTTGCTTGCAATTTCCGTCCCAAAGGCGTATAGTAAAAACGACTTTGACGAGGTGAAGACAAGTATGGCAAAAATTCGTCGGGACGATGATCCCTATAAAACACGGCATCTGCCTCCCATCCAGGTGCCCGAGCCGACGCCGGAACCGCCCCGGCCGGAAGAGCATACCCCCCAGGCAGAACCGCCGCGCCGCCGTAAGCAGAGCGGCTCCGCAGGCGGCGGAAAGCACAGCAGATCCAATGTGATTTACAACGTGTTGATGTTCATCTGCCTGGCGGTCTTTCTGGTCAGTGGTGGCATTTTGGCCAAGCGGTATTACGATGACCGCCAGACCGAGAATGAGTTTGCCAATCTGCAGTCCATGATCGATACGGATGCCGCGGCCACGGGGGAGGAGAGCAACAGCGCCAAGTTTGCTGCCCTGCGGGACCAGAACGGCGATTTCATCGGCTGGATCTCCATCGAGGGAACCAATCTGGATTTCCCGGTGATGTTTGCCCCGGACAATAAGGATTTCTACCTGCGGCATGATTTCAATAAGGAATACAGCGTCTACGGGGTGCCTTATCTCGATGAAAAGACGACGCTGGGGGCCAACGACCAGAGTGAAAACCTCATCGTCTATGGGCACAACATGAAGACCGGCACGATCTTCGGCTGCCTGACCGGCTACAAAAAGGCGGATTACTACACTGAACATCCCCGGATCCAATTTGATACGGTGTACGGGGATGGAACCTACGAAGTATTCGCCGCCTTCGCCATTGACGTGGTGAACGATACGAGTTTTGCCTACAATCAGTACGTGGATCTGGACGAAGCGCAATACAACGAGTATGTGGAGGAGGTCATTTCCCGCAGCGATGTGGACACCGGAATCCGTCCGAGCTACGGCGAGCAGCTGCTGACCCTATCCACCTGCGAGTATTCCAGTGACAATGGCCGGTATGTGGTCGTGGCACGCCGGGTAGATGACAAATAAAATTAAGTTTTCAATGCCAATACCTCATTTTATTTTGTAAAGGCGGCAAAAGGAAGCGGCGTGCTGCTTTTGGCTTGCTGACTCTTCCAAAATGTGGTATGCTGAGAGCTGCGCAAGGACTCGGAAAGGTTCTTATGGTGTAAGAAACCGGAAAGGGAGAATGCGCAAGGCGGGCGGTCGTTGCCCTTGACGGCCGCCCGCTTTTTTGTACAAACGGGTAGACATTTTCGGCCCAATCGAATATACTGGTAATCAGTATACCTGTTTCTATAAAGGAAAACACAAGAATTCTAAATACATAGTTATCACACCTGCAACAGGGAGGAGTACGCCAATGTGTGGAATCGTAGGCTTTACGGGGGCGGCGCAGGCCGCGCCGATTTTGCTGGACGGACTTGCCAAACTGGAATATCGCGGCTATGATTCGGCCGGACTGGCGGTGCAGAATGCTGCCGGCAAGATCGAAGTGGTCAAGGCCAAGGGGCGCCTGAAGGTCCTGCATGAAATGACCGACGGCGGTAACGCTGTGCCGGGAAGCTGCGGGATCGGTCACACGCGCTGGGCTACCCATGGGGAGCCTTCGGTGGTCAACGCCCATCCGCATTATTCCCGGGACCAGAAGATCGCCGTGGTGCACAACGGCATCATCGAAAACTACCTGGAGATCAAGGAACGCCTGGTCAACCGTGGATATACCTTTGTCTCCCAGACGGATACCGAGGTGGTGGCCCAGCTGCTGGACTACTACTACACCGGGGAATCGGCCGGTGATGCACTGGATGCCATCTCCCGCATGATGCTGCATGTGCGCGGCTCTTATGCGCTGGGCATCCTTTTCGCGGATCAGCCCGGCACACTGTATGCTGTGCGCAAGGACAGCCCACTGATTGTCGGTCAGTGCGAGAACGGCTCCATCATCGCTTCCGATGTGCCGGCGCTGCTCAAGTACACCCGCACCGTCTACTACATCGACAATCTGGAGATTGCGCGCCTGACGCCGGACTCCATCGAGTTCTTCAATATCGACAAAGAACCTGTCAGCCATGAGACTACCACCATTGAGTGGGATGCTGAGGCGGCCGAAAAGGGCGGCTATGAGCATTTCATGATGAAGGAGATCCACGAGCAGCCGGCCGCCGTGCGGGATACCATCTCCCCCCGTTTGAAGGACGGCAAGATCGATCTGTCGGAGCTGGCCCTGGATGAGGAGGCCATCCGCACGGTGCGCCGCGTCTATATCATCGGCTGCGGTTCCGCCTACCATGTGGGCATGGCGGCCCGTTACGTCTTCGAGAGTCTGGCCCGTCTGCCGGTGGAAGTGGATGTGGCCAGCGAGTTCCGCTACCGCAATCCGGTGCTGGAGAAGGATTCCCTGGCGCTGGTGATCAGCCAGAGCGGCGAGACTGCCGACACGCTGGCTGCCCTGCGTCTGTGCAAGGAACGGGGCGTCCGGACCATCGGCATTGTGAACGTGGTGGGCTCCAGCATTGCCCGGGAGGCGGATGCCACGATGTACACCTGGGCAGGACCGGAAATTTCGGTGGCTACCACCAAGGCGTACAGCACCCAGCTGGCGGCCTGCTATCTGCTGGCCACAGAGTTTGCCCGGGTGCGCGGCACACTGGTGGACGGCCAGTATGAGAACCTGGTCGCCGAGATGGAGGCGCTGCCCGACAAGATTGAAAAGATTCTGGCAGACAAGGAGCGAATCCAGTGGTTTGCCAGCAAGTATGCCAATGCGAAGGACGCTTTCTTCATCGGACGCGGACTGGACTATGCCACGGCGCTGGAAGGCAGTCTGAAATTCAAGGAGATCAGCTACATCCACTCGGAGGCTTTTGCCGCGGGCGAAATGAAGCATGGCCCCATCTCTCTGGTGGAGAACGGTACGCTGGTGGTGGGAATCCTGACCCAGCCGGATCTCTTCGAGAAGAGCGTCTCCAACATGGTGGAGGTCAAGAGCCGCGGTGCGTTCCTCATGGGTCTGACCACCTACGGCAATTACAGCATTGAGGACACAGCCGGATTCACGGTTTATGTTCCCAAGACCGATCCGCATTTTGCCACGAGCCTGGCCGTCATTCCGCTGCAGCTGCTGGCCTATTATGTCAGCTGCGCCAAGGGGCTGGATGTGGATAAACCCCGCAATCTGGCCAAGAGCGTGACGGTCGAATAAGATCCGTCGCTTTATTTGCCAAAATTTGTTGTCTATTTTTGGGTAGTTTTCGCCCCGTTTGCCTCGTTTGCCGCAAGACAAACGGGGCAGATTTGTGTTATAATACTGCCATATAGAGCAATTTCCGATCTTCGGATCGATGGAAGATAAAAGGAACAAACAGACTCATGCTACAGGATTCCAAACAAATCATCAAAGGTCTGCCCCGGCGTATCGCCCTGATGCTGCTGGACTGCGGACTGATCGTTTTCTGTTACTGGCTGGCCGTCATGCTCCGGTTCGACAGCGGTGAGGCCTACCAGCGCGCCGAGGTCTTGCGGGCGATGGCACCCATGCTGTACTATGTGCTGCCCATCTACATGATCGTGTTCTGGTTCGGCGGCTTGTACGAGATCATGTGGGAGTACGCCGGCATGCGGGACCTGGCCAGGCTGACCTGTCTTTCCGGGTTGGCCACCGGCCTGATCATGCTCTTCGATCTGTTTTACCGCAGCCGCCCCATCAGCGGCGCAGTACTGATCTTCGGCGCGGTCTTCAATACGGCGGCCATTGCCGGTGTACGCTTTTTGTGGCGGCTGATCAAGACCGTGCGTGGTGCCCGCTCCCACAAACAGGAAAACCCCACGCCGCTGCTCATTGTCGGCGCGGGCAATGCCGGCGCCTGGGCCGTCAACCTCTGCAAAAACAAGAACCAGAGTTTCGGGGATCCCATCTGCATGGTGGACGATGATCTGACCAAGAAGGGGCTGCGCGTGCAGGGCGTTCCGGTACGGGGCACCATTTCGGATATTCCGGAACTGGTACGGAAATACCACATCATGGAAATCGTCATCGCCATCACGACAGTCAAAGGCGATCGCCTGAGCGAAATCATCAACCTCTGCAACTCCACCCATTGCCGGGTTCGGATGCTGTCCGATCCCCAGGCGGTGGACGAGAACGGCAACCCGGTGGCGGCCGGCTTCCGGGAACTGAACACGGCGGACTTCCTCTCCCGAGACGAGATCCAGCTCAACAATGCCCAGATCTCGGAGTACCTGCACGATAAGGTCGTGCTGGTCACGGGCGGCGGCGGTTCCATCGGCAGTGAACTCTGCCGGCAGATCATGCGCTACCAGCCCCGGCGGCTGCTCATTTTTGACATTTACGAAAACTGCGCCTATGAGCTGGAGACCGAACTGCGCAACAAGTACGGTGCCGATGCGCCGGTCATCACGCTGATCGGCTCTATCCGGGACAAGGAACGTTTGGATGAGGTATTCGACACCTACCATCCGTCGGTCGTCTTCCATGCCGCAGCCCACAAGCATGTGCCGCTGATGGAAATCAGCCCGGCGGAAGCGGTCAAAAACAACGTTTTCGGCACCAAGAATCTGCTCACCTCTGCGGCGGAACACGGCGTGGAGCGTTTTGTGCAGCTGTCCACCGACAAGGCGGTCAACCCCACCAACGTCATGGGCTGTACCAAACGGCTGTGTGAGATGCTGATCCAGTCCTTTGACGGCGGTACCGATATGAAGTGCATGGCGGTCCGCTTCGGCAACGTGCTGGGCAGTCATGGCAGTGTCATCCCGCTGTTTGAGGAACAGATCAAGCGCGGCGGCCCTGTCACCATCACCCATCCCGACATTGTCCGGTATTTCATGACCATCACCGAGGCGGCCCAGCTGGTGCTGCAGGCCGGCGGTCTGGCCAAAGGCGGCAGCATCTATGTGCTGGATATGGGAAAACCTGTGAAGATCATGGATCTGGCCAATCGTCTGATCCGTTTCTATGGCTATGAGCCGGGGGTCAACATGCAGATCAAGATCACCGGTCTGCGACCTGGTGAGAAGCTCTACGAGGAACTGCTCATGGACACCGAGCAGGACAAGATGCGCAAAACGGCGCACAACAAGATCTTCATCGCCCCGCCCATGCAGATCGATCTGGCTGATTTCTACAATGGCCTGCAGGCGCTGCTGGTGGCGGCCCATCACAACGACGACGCGGTGGTGGAGTGCCTGCAGCATATGGTGCCGAGTTACCATCCCAACCGCCGTGTCCGTGCCGACCACACGGTGGTGGCGATGAATGGCAACACCGGCCTTTTCTCCAAAGAAGAAATCGAGAAACAGATGAAGGAACGGCAATCCGAAAACCCGGCGAAGGAGGGCTGACGCCGTGTATCAACGCTATATCAAACGCCTGCTGGATTTTTTGCTCTCGCTGGCGGCGGTCATTGTGCTGGCAATTCCTATGGCCATCATTGCCATCTGGATCAAATGTGATTCCCCGGGACCGGTCTTTTTCAAGCAGCGCCGGGTAGGGCAGGGCAAGACCCACTTCAATATCCTGAAATTCCGCACCATGCGCGGGGACACCCCCCATGATGTGCCGACACATCTGCTCAAGAACCCCGACAGCTACATTACCAGAAGCGGTGCGTTTCTGCGCAAGACCAGTCTGGATGAGCTGCCCCAGATCTACAACATTCTGGTAGGGCAGATGAGCATCATCGGGCCTCGCCCGGCTTTGTACAACCAGTATGACTTGATTGAGGCGCGGGATAAGGTCCACGCCAACGATATCCGCCCCGGTCTGACCGGGCTGGCGCAGGTCAATGGCCGCGATGAACTGCCCATCGATGTGAAAGCAAAGTACGATGGTGAGTATGCGGCCCACCTGACCTTCGGCATGGACTGCAGCATCTTCTTCCGCAGCTTCACCTATGTGTTCCAGCGCCGCGGTGTCGTCGAGGGCGGCACCGGGGCAATGGACGCTTCCCAAAAGGATACGTCGTCAAAATGACGGAGCTTTTACCCCGCTGAATTCCGCTTCAGCGGGGTGTTTTTTGCAGATGAACGAAAATTGTACAAGAAAATCTTGCTTTTTTCGTTAAAATATGTTGCAAAAGTCAACAGGATTGTGTAAAATATACATCAAGAGCTTTCTGTTTTCGGGCAGTTTACCAAAAGGCATTTTGCCAAATCGCCCAAATGAACCAAAGGGGAGTTACAGACTATGGCGAACAGGGTATTCCAGAACGTGGTGTACCAGATGAAAGAGGCCGTTGACCGCGTGGTCGGCGTCGTGGATGAAACCGGTACGGTAATCTCCTGCTCCGAACTGGGGCAGATCGGCGAAGTGCGCGACGGAGTGGCCGCCGTGCGGCAGACGGCCGGGGACGCCTTTGTGCGGGACGGATATTCCTACCACCAGTTCTCCAATGCCAAGCACAATGACTATGCGGCTTTTGTGGAGGGCACCGACCCCACGGCGGCACAGTTTGCGGCGATGCTGTCCATCAGCCTGCAGTGCATCAAGCAGTACCATGATGAGAAGTTTGACAAAACCAACTTCATCAAGAATGTGGTGCTGGACAACATCCTGCCCGGCGATATCTATGCCAAGGCGCGGGAGCTGCATTTCATCTCGGATGCACAGCGGGTGGTGCTGCTCATCCGTGTGACCTCCGGCAACGATATCTCGGCCTATGATGTGGTCAGCGGCCTCTTCCCGGACAAGCAGAAGGATTTCGTCTTCAACATCAGCGAGAGCGATACCGTCCTGGTCAAGGAGATCAAGCCTGACAACAACACCCGGGATATGGAAAAACTGGCCACCTCCATCGTGGATACGCTCCAGGGGGACCATTACATCAAGGCTGTGGTGGGTATCGGTACGCCCATCAACAACATCAAGGATCTGGCCTCCAGCTTCAAGGAAGCCCAGATCGCGATGGAAGTGGGCAAGGTGTTTGATACCGAGCGCCAGGTCATCAGCTACGATCACCTGGGGATCGCCCGTCTGATCTATCAGCTGCCCACCACGCTGTGTGAGGCATTCCTGCGGGAAGTCTTCAAACAGGAGAGCATTGATTCGTTGGATGCCGAGACACTGTTCACCATCCAGCGCTTCTTTGAAAACAACCTCAACGTTTCCGAAACGAGCCGTGGGCTGTTCGTGCACCGCAACACGCTGGTCTATCGTCTGGAGAAGATCCGCAAGCTGACCGGTCTGGATCTGCGCAACTTTGACGATGCCATCGTCTTCAAGGTGGCGCTGATGGTCAAGAAGTACCTCTCCGCCAACCCGGCCAAATATTAAACGGTATTCGGGTCCCGCCGACAGGCGGGGCTTTTTTTGTATGGACAGCCGTAAAACTGCCCAAATTCCTGACAGAAGCGGCGGAGCCGGTACTTGAAAAGGACGTCTGGTTGTGCTATAATACTTAACTGGTAATTATCGGCTCAAAGTCAAAAGCCTGAATGAATACAAACGAGGGGGACCCATATTTATGTCCGGACATAGCAAATGGAACAATATCAAGCGTAAGAAGGAAAAGACCGACGGCGCCCGCGCCAAGGTGTTCACCAAGATCGGCCGCGAGATCGCTGTTGCTGTCAAGGAAGGCGGTTCCAACCCTGCCTCCAACTCCAAGCTGGCGGCCCTGATCACCAAGGCCAAGGCCAACAGTGTGCCCAACGATAACATCCAGCGCATCATCAAACGCGCCGAAGGCGGCGACAAGGCGGATTACGAAGCCATGACCTACGAGGGCTACGGTCCCGGCGGTGTGGCAGTCATGGTGGAGACCCTGACCGATAACCGCAACCGTACGGCGGCCAACATGCGCCACTACTTTGATAAGTTCGGCGGTAACCTGGGCCAGATGGGCTGCGTCAGCTTCATGTTCACCCAGAAGGGCGTTATCGTTGTGGATCTGGAGGACAAGGATCCCGATGAACTGATGATGGATGCCCTGGATGCCGGTGCAGAGGATTTTGACGCCGGGGAGGAAGCCGCCCAGGTCACCACCACGCCGGAAAACTTCACTGCGGTCTGCGATGCGCTGCAGAACAAGGGATATACTTTCATCTCCGCCGATGTGGCGCAGGTGCCCGCCACCACCACCACGCTGACCGATCCCGACCAGCTGACCCAGATGGGCAAGCTGCTGGATGCGCTGGACGATGACGACGACGTGCAGAACGCCTGGCATTCGCTGGAGAATGAGGAAGACCTCGACCGATAAGAGGAAAAGGAGAGAGCGAAGGGCCAAACCCAGCTCTCTTTTCTTGTTTTAACGAAAGGAACTTCTATGGCGGAACTTCTTTGCCCGCATTGCCTGCAGCCTCTTGCGGGCGGGTACCACGGGGACTGTCCCCATTGCGGCCGATCGCTGGAAAACCAGAATCCCGAAGGAGCGCTGCCGCTGGGCACCCAGCTGGCGGGACGCTACACGGTGGGCAGCTATCTCAGCGCCGACGGCGACGGACTTTCTTACCGGGGCGTGCTCAATGAGGAAAAAAGGTTCGTCCTGATCAAAGAATACTTCCCGGTGACGCTCTGCAACGGACGCAGCGCCGACGGAGCCCTGATGCCCAAGGAGGGCAAGGAGGTGCTGTTCAAAACCAGCCGGATGGATTTCAAGGATCTGTACGATGACCTCCACAATCTGACACCGGCCACCGGACTGAGCACGATCCTGGATGTCATGGAAGAAAACAATACCGTCTATGCCGTGGAGGAAAGCGAGAAAGGCATGACGCTGACGCATTATCTGAGTCTGCGCAGCCGCACGCTGACGCCTGCCGAAGCCCGGACGCTGCTGCAGCCCATCATGGAGGGCGTCACCCAACTGCACAAAGCAGGGCTGATCCATCGCGGCATCTGCCCGGACAATATTCTGCTGCCCATTGATGGTACAGCCCGGCTGACCGGCTATGGAACGTTGGCTCTGCGCACCGGCGGCAGCGAACTGAAGAGTCAGCTGTATCCGGGATATGCGGCGCCGGAACAATATTCGGCGGCGGAGTTCAGTGGCCGCTATACAGACGTCTATGCCCTGGCGGCAGTCTGCTACAAACTGGTGACGGGCCAGACCCCGGTTTCGGCGCCCCAACGCAAGGTGCGGGACAGCCTGGAGTCGGCACACAGCCTGGAAGCCGGTGTGCCGACCTGGTTTTCCCAGGTGCTGGCCTGCGCCTTGCGTCTGGATCCCGCACGCCGGATGCAGACGGTGCCGGAACTGATGAGCGCTCTCACCGACCCCAATGTGGCCAATGCCATGTTTGAGCGGGGGGATAATCAGATCAGTACCCGCAAAATTATGGCGGTCTCGCTGGTTGTGATCGTTGTGCTGGCGATTTTGTTGGTCTGGAGCCTGCTGGATACCAGCGGAAACAACCGTGCGGAGACACCGGTGCCGACTCAGACAGCCAGTGACAGCGCACAGAGCGGGGAGGCGTCCTCCCAGGCGACGGAAACCATCCCGGACCTGGTGGGAAAGCGCTATGCCAGCGAGATCAAGGACAATGACCTGTATACGGGATACCGCATCGTCATGACCGAAGAAAACAGTTCCGAGATTGCGGCGGGAATTGTCATCAGCCAGGATCCGGTGGCGGGAACCCTCAAGACCGAGGAGGGGGAGATCATCCAGATCGTGGTCAGCAAAGGCCCGAACCTGGTGGAAATGCCGGATATCATCGGTTTCACCCAGTCCAATGCCAGCAAGCAGCTGGATGAGCGGGGCATCCAGTACAAGATGCAGATCGTGGAAAACGACGGCACCATGGCGGAAGGCTGTGTGGCCAAGACCGATGTGCTGGCCGGAACCAAGTTTGACGCCGGAAAGACCATCGTCAGTGTTTTCATTGCCGGAGAGCGGGATGATACGCTGGTGGCAACCACCGGTGACGGCGAAAGCCAGAGCGGTGCAGACAGCGCAGCCTCGGATTCCGCACAGAGTCAATGAAGCAAAATCCCACCTGCCGCAAAGCAGGTGGGATTTATTGTTATCCACGGAATTCAGTTCTGATCCTGGCGAAGGTCTTCCTGCATCAGCAGCTTTTTCAGCGGCAGAATGGCCGCTGGTTCCACGCTGAAGGTCCGTATTCCTAAATGGAGATAAACCGGAATGCGGGCGATGCTCTCGACGGTGATGCCGCACAGATACACTTCCACGCCGCGGGCCTCGGCCTGTTGCAGGACCTCCTTGACCAGGCGCCGCACGGCAGGGTTATCCACCTTGGCGACGGCAGCGGTGGAATCCTGTATAAGGCCCAGTGTGTAGCGGGTCAGATCCTCAATGTCGATCGCCAGCATCTGGGCGCCGTGTTCAATGAGCTCCCCGGCCAGCAGCGCCGCCGAAGGCGTATCCACAATGCAGCCGAAAGGCGGCATCGCTGCGTCGGGGGCGTCTTTGTACAACTCCTGACGGCAGGTCTCCACTTCATTCATGCAGGCGTCCCAGTCCTCCACGCCGGCAATCATGGGGAAGAGTAGCCGCAGGTCTCCGTAAGGTGCTGCCCGCAGCAGGGCTTTGATCTGGGGCCAGAAAAGGCGGTGCCCCTGCAGGCGTTTGGCAATCTCGGCGGTCCAGGGAGAGTCGTCATCTGCGTGGGTGTCGCAGGTACGTACGGCCACCATGGCACCGTCGGAATACTGGAGTTTTTCCCGGATACGGGCAAACTGCGCGTCTTCCGAAAGATCATCCATGATGACGGATTCGGTGCGCAGCAGGCCGATGCCCGCTGAACCCTGGGGCAGCAGTTCCCCGGGGTCGGAGGTGGCATTGGTGGCGGTCAACAGGCGGAAGGCTGTGCCGTCCCTGGTCAGGCAGGGGAGGGCTGCCACCGGGTCGGGTGTGCGCCCGTGCAGCCGATTCTCGGCCACTTTGCAGTCGGCCTGAGCCATATGAGTTCCGTCCGGTTCGATGATAAGGGTGCCGGTGTCTCCGTCGGAGGCATCCAGGATCGCCCGGTGTCCGGCGGCCAGTGCCGCCACGCCGTCGCCCAGCTGGATCACGGCGGGAATGCCCATGCTGCGGGCCATGATGGCTGCGTGGCTCACCGAACTGTCCTGATTACTCGCCAGTCCCAGGATCATCCGCCGGTCCAGACTGAACAGATCGCTGGGGAAAAAGCGGTCCGCAACCAAAATGCTTGGCCGCTTCAGGTGCAGCCGGCGGCGGGGGCGGCCGTCCAGAATATCCACCACACGGCGGCATACATCGCAGACGTCCACGCTGCGCTCCCGGATGTATTCATCATCCACATTGTTCAGGCGCCCGGCAAAAATCTGCTCGGCACGCTCTACGGCGGCGGCGCCACCGGCGCCGGCCGCTATGTAATCACCGATTTCGTTGGTGAAGGATTCATCCTCCAGCAGCGCGATCTGGAACAGGAGAATGTCAGCGTCCGGTCCTTTGGCGCGCTGGCTCAGGCGGCGCAGCTCATCCTTGGCGAGCACCACCGCTACATCGTACAGGGCGCGCTCCCGGAACGGGTCACACACAATGCGGTGCAGCCCGGCGGTGCCGTGATCGATCTGCTCTACCGGGCCGATCGCGATCCCGGCGGATGCGGATACACCGGTAAATGTATACATACAAGCCTCCTTTGACGGTTACAGCGGGGACATGCCGGTCAGAACCCGGCTGACCAAGGCTGTCACAAATTCTTCCGGCACAGCGGTGGCTAGAGCGCGTTCCGCCACAAGACTGCCGTCCTTGCCGCTCAGCAGCGCGGGAAAGCGATCAGCCGGGTCCTTGTCAAAGCTGCCCAGAAAAGCGGCCGCCAGAAGTTTAGGGGTGTAGGCCAGGTCCTCCGGCACATGCAGCCGTTCACAGGCCAGTTCCAACGGGGCCAGTGCTCCACGGGTGGGGGCACTGGGATTGGGGGCGAAGGGGGCCGGATAACCGGTGCGCTGCCGGGCGCTCTTTTCCACCCGGTCCATACCGGGGGCGCGGGCGTTGACTTCGGCCAGCAGCCGTTGATAGCCTTCTGCAAAACGGGAAAGAAACGCGTCGGGATCCGGTTGGATGGCATACGCGGTACCGCCCATGCGGCCAAACAGACGCAGGGTGTCAAAGTATCCCAGTGCCATGTTACGCGCCGCCCGTGCGGGATCAAAGTCCAGGGTGGGGCCCAGATTCCAGTGACTGCGCACGATGCGGGTGGGCAGTCCGGTGTTGTTCTGCCGTACGATGCCGATGCCGTCGATGTCCACTCCCAACAGTTCGGTGGCGCCCATGGAGGCGGCCAGCTGCAGGGGCATGTTGTCCCGCCAGCCGCCGTCGATGTATTTCACACCGTCGATTTCACGGGGGCGCAGCGCCGGAAAGCAGGCACTGGAGGCCAGCAGGTAATCCTTCAGCCGTCCCTGGGGGATGGCTTCAATGGGACACTGCAGGCTGCGCATGGTGGACATCTCGGTCATGACCAGACCAAAGTGAATCGGTGCCCGGCGTACGGCATCTTCGTCGATGAGGACGTCGATGCGCTCGGCCAGGGGTTCCACGTTCAGGCCGCCGCTGCGGATCACATCCTGAAAAAAGGCGTTCAGCTCTTCGGGGTTGAGGGTGGCGGGAACGTCCAGAACATCGTGAATCTCCAGGGATCGCCACAGCTCTTCCACCTCGCGGGCCTTGCCCAGGGTGAACATACAGCCGTTGAGCGTTCCTACACTGGCGCCGGTAATGATGGCGGGATGCCAGTCCAGCTCCTGCAGGGCGCGCCAGACGCCTACCTGGTAACTGCCCTTGGCGCCGCCGCCGGCCAGGACCAGCGCGCGCACAGGCTTGGATCTCGGCATGGCGGCACCCCTCCTTGCAGGTAAAATGGATATTTATACCCATTATACCATTCTCCACCGGGGATTGCTACCAGGAATTGCGTAACATTTTCGGGATTTTGTTCCCTTGGCGGTGCAGGACTTGCAAGAAAGGCGGAGAGCGTGTATCATGGAGACAGTGGAAACCATCCGGTTGCCTTGCTGTGCCCGGGTGGGGGAAGGAGATTCTTTATGGCAAAAAAACCGATTCTGGTGGTCATGGCCGCCGGCATGGGCAGCCGGTACGGCGGTCTGAAGCAGATTGATCCGGTGGGCCCCTCCGGGGAAGCCATCATCGACTACAGCCTCTACGACGCCCGCCGCGCGGGTTTTGAGACGGTTGTGTTTATCATCAAGCACGAAATCGAAGACGCTTTCAAGGAGGCTGTGGGAGCGCGGGCCCAGCGCGCCGGGCTGGAAGTCCGCTATGCCTACCAGCAGCTGGACAAGCTGCCGGAAGGCTTCCCTGTGCCGGAGGGACGCGTCAAACCCTGGGGCACGGCTCACGCCATTCTGGTGGCAGAGGAAGCCATCGGCGACGCCCCGTTTGCGGTCATCAACGCCGACGATTACTATGGTCCCCAGGGCTTCCGGCTGATCTACGACTACCTCAGCACCCATGCGGACGGCGACCGGTATGCCTGGTCAATGGTCGGGTTCCTGCTGGGCAATACGGTTAGCGCCAACGGCAGTGTCAGCCGCGGCGTCTGCGTTACGGATGCAAACAGCAATCTGGTCAGTGTGACCGAGCGCACCTGTATCGAACCCTATGACGGCGGTATCCATTTTACCGAGGACGGCGGCACCACCTGGACCGACCTGCCCGCCGACACAGTGGTCTCCATGAACCTGTGGGGCTTTACGCCGGGGTACATTGCCGAGGCAAAGGCCGGTTTTGCCGCCTTCCTGAAAGAGAATCTGCCGGTGAATCCGCTGAAGTGCGAGTACTACCTGCCCTCCGTGGTGACGGCTTCCCTGCAGCGGAAAGAAGCGGATGTCCATGTGCTGACCAGTGCCGACAAGTGGTACGGCATCACCTACCGCGAGGATAAGCCCGACCTTGTGGCGGCGCTGCAGAAGATGAGCGCCGACGGCTTGTATCCCACGGACAAACTGTTCTGATAAGGAAAACCATCATGCAATATACGGTAGGACAGATGGCGAAACGTCTGGGGGTGGCCCCTTCGACGCTGCGCTATTATGACAAGGAAGGGCTGCTGCCCTATGTGGAACGTTCGGACGGCGGCATCCGGGTCTTCAAGGAGAAGGACTACGAATGGCTGAGCATCATCGAATGCCTCAAGCAGTCGGGGCTTTCCATCAAGGAGATCCGGCGGTACATCGATCTGTGCTGGGAAGGGGATTCCACCATCCCGGAGCGGCTGCAGCTGTTTGTGAACCGGCGCCGGGCTGTGCAGCAGCAGATGGCCCAGCTGCAGAAGACGCTGGATCTGCTGGACTATAAGCTCTGGTTCTACCAGACCTCCGAGGCCGCCGGTACGACCTCCATCCATGATGGCCAGACGGCGGAAGATATCCCGGAGGAATACCGGGAAGCCTTCCAGCATGCCCATGGCCGCGGTGACAACTGAAAACAGCAAAAGCCCTCTGTCTTTTGGACAGAGGGCTTATCTTTGCGGCGGGAAAAGGCAGACACGCAGGAAAGCTGACTGCCATAGTATGGGTTACTCCAGGTTGCCGGTCAACAGCATGGCGGCGGTCAGTGCGGCCAGCGGCGCGGTCTCGCAGCGCAGAATGCGCGGCCCCAGACCCACGGTCATGGCACCGGCTTCTGCGGCGGCCGCGGCCTCCTCGGTGGAAAAGCCGCCTTCGCTGCCGGTGACCAGGGCCAGCCGCTGCGCACAGCCGGGGGTCAGCAGTTCCCGCAAGGGGGAACCTCCTCCCTCGTAGAAAAAGAGCGATTTGTCGTAGGCGGACAGGGCGCGGCAGACGGCGTCAAAGTTCTCCAGCGGCATAGCTACATGGGGAATCTGTGCCCGTCCGGCCTGTTTGGCAGCTTCGGCGGCAATCCGGTTGTACCGCTCGTTCTTGGCATCTTCCTTCTTGGGGGCGGCCACACAGTAACGGCTGAAGAAGGGGATGATCTCATGCACGCCCAACTCGACGCTGTGACGGATGATCTCGTCCAGCTTGCCCTGCTTGGGGTATCCCACAAACAGGGTGACTGCCATGTCGGGTTCTGCCTTGCTGGGGGCACCCTCGCTGACAGAAAATTCCACCCGCCCAGGCTGGATGGCGGTGACGGTGCCGGTGTATTCCAGTCCGTCCGGTCCGCAGAGGACCACTTCCTCCCCCGCGCGGGCGCGCATGACGTTGGCCAGATGATGGGCGTCGCTGCCGGTGAGGGCGGCTTGCCCATCGGCCAGTTCTCTGGTAAAATAGCGGTGCGGCATCTTATGCCTCTTTCTTTTCGCAGATGATGCAGACCCAGCCGCGCTTTTCCTTGACTTCCACCGGCGTCAGCCCGGCGGCCGCCAGACCGTCCAGCACTTCCTGCTTGCGCTCGTCGATGATACCGCTGGCGATGAACCGGGCGCCCGGTGCCATCAAAGCCGGTACGTGAGGTGCCAGCGACAGAATGGCCGACGCCACGATGTTGGCGGTGATGATGTTGTACTGACCGCTCGCCTTGTCCGAAAGGTCCCCCACCAGCACGGTGAAGCGGTCCGCTACACCGTTACGCTCGGCGTTTTCCCCGGCGGTGCGCACGCACATGGGATCAATGTCCACACCCTCGGCCACTTTGGCCCCCAGTTTCAAGGCTGCGATGGCCAGAATGCCGGAACCGGTGCCGATATCCAGTACCCGCTCGCCGCCTTTTACGATGGCGTCCAGCGTTTCCAGGCACAGACTGGTGGTCTCGTGGGTCCCGGTGCCGAAGGCCATGCCGGGATCCATGGTGATGGCGATGCGGTCGGTGTCATACTTCTCCCAGCCGGGGACAATGGCCAGGCGATTGCCGATATCCATGGGGTGGTAGTATTTTTTCCAGGCGTTCTGCCAGTCTTCCTGCTCCACACCGGTGGTGTTCAGCTGGTATTCAATGCCGCTGTTTTTCAGGCGCTCCTCGAACAGGGGCAGGATCTCCGCCGGGTTTTCGTCGGGTGCCAGATACATGTGCACGATGACGATGTCCCGGGGCTTGTCCAGCAGTTCCTGCTCGATGAGGTCCACATGGGCGATCTCCCAGGATTGCTGTTCCAGGTCGCTGTAATCCTCAATATAGATGCCGCCGTTGGCAACCATCGTGGCGATGGCTTCGGCGGTGTCGGCGTCGCGTTTGGCGACGGTGATGCTGATATCGGTCCATTCCATACGAAAAGTCCTCCGTTTCAAATTATCTGTATTATACAGGAAACCCCCTCACAATTCAATGTAGAAAGGAGAAATCCCCATGCAAATCCGTTTGCTGGACTGCGCTGCGGCGCAAAAAATCTACGAGACCCGCATGGTGCAGGACTTTCCTGCTGCGGAACTCAAACCCTTTACCGCCGTGCGTGAGATGATGCAGGCGGGAATCTACGAACCCCTGGCTCTGGAAGATGAGAACGGTCATCTGCAGGCCTACGCCTGGCAGGTGCTGCTCCCGGGGCGGCGCAGCGCCCTGCTGGACTATTTCGCCGTTCGCAGCGACCTGCGGGGCGGGGGCATCGGGACCCGGGCCCTGCACACCCTGGCCGCTTATTACAAAGATCGCCTCGATGATCTGATCCTGGAGTGTGAGCACCCCGACGAAGCGCCCGACCGGGCAGTGGCAGAGCGCCGCATTGCGTTTTATCTGCGGGCGGGGGCCTGTGCCACCCGGATCGAAAGCCGGGTGTTCGGCGTGCGCTACCGCATCCTGACGCTGCCCTGCGGCGGTCACGCGGCTGACGAAGTGGTGGGGCAGGAACTCAAGGATCTTTACCGCATGATGGTCCCGGAACCCTATTATCGCGGCAACGTGATATTTTTCGGTCCCTGAGGGTATACTACCCCTCAAGGGGGCGTAGTAACGATGAAACTGAATCCAAAAGAGTATGCCGACATGGTATCCCGTGCGTCGCCGCCTTCGCCTGCGATCCGGGATTGCCTGTGGGCATTTTTTGTTGGCGGCGGGATCTGCCTGCTGGGGGAAGCGCTACGCCAGTTTTTCCTGATCTGGTACGACGCGTCTCTCGCCGGCACGCTGACAAGCATCGCCTTGATCTTTCTGTCAGCGGTCTGCACGACACTGGGCTGGTATCAGAAACTGGCGACCAAAGCAGGTGCAGGGACACTCGTGCCCATCACGGGTTTTGCCAATTCGGTGGTGAGCCCGGCCATTGAATTCAAGGCGGAAGGCTGGGTCACCGGTGTGGGCGCCAAAATTTTCGGGATTGCGGGGCCGGTCATCGCCTACGGCACCGCGGCATCGGCGGTGTGGGGCGTGCTCTACTGGCTGCTGGGAAAGGTCGGGTGAACCATGGCCATCCGCAGAAAAGATACCGTACTTTTTGAAAAGCCGCCGGTCATTGCAGCGTGGGCGGCAGCGGGCGGCAAAAAAGAAAGTGAGGGTCCGCTGGCGCCGGGGTTTGATTTTCTGACCCAGGATGCCTCTTTCCCTGACCAATCGTGTGCCAACTGGGAGCAGGCGGAGAGCTTTTTGCAGCAGAAGGCCGCCGAACTCTGTCTGCGCAAGGCAGGTATCAGCCGCAAGGAGGTGGACCTGGCTCTGGCAGGGGATTTGCAGGCCCAGTGTACGGCCAGCAACTACACGATGCGGGCGTTGGAGATTCCCTTTGCCGGTGTTTATGGCGCCTGCTCCACCATGGCCGAAACGCTATGCCTGGCGGCTTCCCTGGCTGCCGGAGGTATTGTGCATCAGGTGATGGCGCTGACCAGCAGCCATTTCTGTGCAGCGGAGCGTCAGTTCCGTACACCGCTGGATTACGGCGCCAAACGCACGCCTACCGCCCAGTGGACAGCCACTGCCGCGGGAGCCTGTCTGCTCCGGGGGCCCGGACAGCGCGGCGTGCCGGTTCTGTCGGTGACGTTCGGCCGTGTGCAGGACTATGCGGTGCACGACATCAATAATATGGGGGCCGCCATGATGCCGGCGGCAGCCTCCACGCTGCTTCGCTATTTTGCGGCCACCGGTGCCGCACCGACGGATTTTGATGCGGTGTTTACCGGGGATCTGGGCGAAGTGGGCAGTGCGCTTCTGAAGGAGCAGATGGAACGGGAGGGCATCCCGCTGCCCAATCACAAGGACTGCGGCTGCCTTTTATATGATGTGCCCGCCCAGAATGTACAGGCGGGCGGCAGCGGAGCCGGCTGCAGCGCGGCGGTACTCTGCAGCCATATTTTGCCGGGACTGCAGAGCGGGCAATACCACCGGGTGCTGTTTGTGGCAACCGGGGCTCTGATGAGTCAGACCACCTTTCTGCAGGGGGAGAGCATTCCCGGCATTGCCCATTGTGTGGAACTGGCAGGGGAGGAAACGGTATGAATTATTTTTGGGCCTTTGTAATTGGCGGCGCCATCTGCGTCGTGGGGCAACTGCTCATCGACTATACCAGTCTGAGTCCGGCGCGGATCCTGACGGGGTACGTGGTCGGTGGGGTAATCCTCAGCGCAGTGGGACTGTACAAGCCTCTGGCGGACCTGGCCGGGGCCGGGGCCAGTGTGCCGCTGCTGGGGTTCGGCCATCTGCTGGCCCAGGGGGTCCGGCAGGCGGTGGACCAGTGCGGGCTGCCCGGCGTTTTTACCGGCGGCCTGACGGCAGCTTCCGGCGGTATCGCGGCCAGCCTTTTGTTTGCCTTGCTGGCGGCGCTGGTGGGCAAAAGCCGGGATCAGAATTAAGGCAAATGAAAATGCCCGTCGGGTTTCCCCGGCGGGCATTGTTCATGCGATCAATTACTGAGCAGCAGCCTTGTTGGCGCGCTTAGCCATGCGGCTGACCTTGCGGGCAGCGGTGTTCTTATGGATGACACCCTTGCTCTTGGCAGAGTCAATGGCAGAGACGGCGGCTTTCATGACGGCGTCTTTGTCAGCAGCATTGCTGTCGATGGCAGCGTCTGCCTTTTTGATCACTGTTTTCAGGTTGGACTTGATGGCCTTGTTGTGCATGGCCTCTTTCTTGGCCTGGACAACGCGGTCCTTCTGAGATTTGATGTTAGGCATTCGTTCCACCTCCTTGGTTCCCCATAACAGTACAAGTTATCCTACCACATTTTTTCAGCCCTTGCAAGTCCTTTTTCAAAAAAATATTCATGAAAGGCACAAAAACCACATAAAGTGGGAGGGAATGGAGGTGGAGTCTATGGCTTTGCTGCGCCGCTGCCTGGCGGTTCTGCTCTGTACGGCGGTACTGGTGGGCGGAACGGCTCTGACACTGGCGGCGGTGGCCCGTCTGCCGGGGCGGGCCTGGCTGCTGCGCGGGGCGATGCTTTGCCAGGACCCGGCGGCGACGGTATCGCTGAGCTGGCCGGTGCCGGTGGAAAAGCCGCGCCCCGCCACTCCGCAGCCTTCTGCGGTCAGCCCCGAGGCTACTCCGCAGCCTTCCCCGGACTCACAACCAGAAAGCACGGTTGTTTCTCCGTCCCCGTCCCCGGAACCCACCGTCACACCGCTGCCCAGCGCTGCGCCGCAAATCGAAAACCCCGGCTCCATCCGGGCGGAACAGTACGGGCAGGGCAGCGGGACCGGGTATATTACCCTGGGAGCCGGCAGCATCCATAACCTTACCCAGTACAGCGACGCCGATCTGCGGGCAGCCGTCACGACGCCGTCGCTGCCCTTTGCCGTGGAGGTGGACAGCGAGGAACCCCAGGTGCTGATCCTGCACACCCACGCCACCGAGACCTACCAGACCTGGCCGGATCTTGTCTACGATCCTGACTTTACCGCCCGCACCCAGAACAACGAACTCAATATGTGCGCGGTGGGGGAGAAGATGGCGGAAGTTCTCAATGCGGCGGGCATCAACACGCTGCATGACACCACACTCCACGATTCTCCCAGCTACACCGAAAGCTATGACCGCAGCTACGCCACCACCCAGGCGTATCTGGAAAAATACCCTTCCATCAAGGTGGTGCTGGACGTCCACCGGGATGCCATCGAGGATGCCGACGGCACGCGGGTCAAACCGCTGTGCACCGTGGACGGGGAAGACACCGCCCAGGTCATGATCATTGCCGGGTGTGATAACGGTTCCAGTATCCGCCTGCCCAACTGGCGGCTCAATCTGCGCTTCGCGGCGGCCTGGGAAGATGCCATGGAAAGCCGCACGCCGGGGCTGACCCGGCCGGTCATGTGCGCCTACCGGTACTACAATCAGGACCTGACCACCGGCAGCCTGCTCATCGAGATCGGCGGTCATGCCAACACAGTGGCGGAGGCAATCCGCGGCGGACAGTATGCAGCCGAGGCGCTGGCCGTGCTGCTGGGCGGCCATGTGGAATGAGGAAAGCCTGTCAAAAAAATACTGTACAATTCGGTCCCGACCCGCTATAATAAAAACAATCATTGTTTTTAATAAAGAGGAGTGGACCACCCATGCAGAGAACCGAACTCGTATCGCTGTACAAGGCCACCCCCGCCGACGGCACCAAAGTCACCGTCTGCGGCTGGGCCAAAACGGTGCGCGATTCCAAGAATATCGGCTTTATCTCGCTGTCCGACGGCAGCTGCTACAAGCCTGTCCAGATCGTATTCCAGGCCGATAAACTGGCCAATTACGCCGAGATCGCCAAGTGCGGTCTGTATACCAGCTTTGAGGTCACCGGCACGCTGGTGCTGACCCCCAATGCCAAGCAGCCCTTTGAGATCAACGCCGATGCTATCACGGTGCTGGGGCCCTGCGGTCCCGAGTATCCGCTGCAGAAGAAGAAGATGGGCATGGACTATCTGCGTACCATGACCCACCTGCGTCCGCGCACCAACACCTTCAACGCGGCTTTCCGTGTGCGCGGTCAGGCTGCCTTTGCCATCCATCAGTTCTTCCATGAGCGGGGCTTTACCTACGTGCATACCCCCATCTTCACCGGCTCCGACTGTGAGGGCGCCGGCGAGATGTTCCAGGTCACGACCATGGACCTCAACGACATTCCCCGCACCGAGGACGGTGCCGTGGACTATACCAAGGATTTCTTCAAGCGCCCGGTGAACCTGACGGTGTCCGGTCAGCTGGAAGCGGAAGCCATGGCTATGGCCCTGGGCAATGTCTATACCTTCGGACCGACCTTCCGTGCTGAGAAGAGCTATGATACCCGCCATGCGGCCGAGTTCTGGATGATCGAGCCGGAGATGGCCTTTGCTGACCTGAACACCTATATGGACACCGCCGAGGCAATGACCAAGTATGTCATTCGCTATCTGCTGGACAACTGCCCCGACGAACTGGCCTTCTTCAACCAGTTCTTTGACAAGGGCCTGATCGAGCGTCTGGAGCTGGTCGCCAACTCTGATTTTGCCCGCGTCAGCTACACCGACGCCATCGAGCTGCTCAAGCAGAACGATGCCAATTTCCAGTACAAGGTGTCCTGGGGCATGGATCTGCAGACCGAGCACGAGCGTTATCTCACCGAGCAGATCTTCAAGAAGCCGGTCTTTGTCACCGACTATCCCAAGGAGATCAAGGCTTTCTATATGCGCCAGAACGAGGACGGCAAGACCGTTGCCGCTGCCGACATGCTGGTGCCCGGCATCGGCGAGCTGATCGGCGGTTCCCAGCGTGAAGAGCGCCTGGATGTGCTGCTGGCCCGTCTGGACGAGCTGGGACTGCGCCGGGAGGACTATGACTGGTACCTCGATCTGCGCCGTTTCGGCAGCGTCAAGCATGCGGGCTACGGCCTGGGCTTCGAGCGCCTGCTGATGTATGTGACCGGCATCCCCAACATCCGGGACGTCATCCCGTTCCCGCGCACCTGTGGAGGTTTCTAAATGCTGCGGCCCATTGCGCCGCCGCTGCTGCAATGGTTTCAGGCAAACAAAAGGCTCCTGCCTTTCCGGCAGGAGCCTTCTGCCTATCATATCTGGGTCAGCGAGATCATGCTCCAGCAGACCCGTGTGGCCGCGGCAATTCCCTACTACAACCGTTTTATTGCAGCCCTGCCTGATCCGGCGGCGCTGGCGTCCTGCGAGCCGGACGCCCTGCGCAAGCTGTGGCAGGGACTTGGTTATTATAACCGCGTCAACAATATGCAGAAAGCAGCCCGTATCGTCTGCGAGCAGTACGGCGGGGACCTGCCGTCTGACTACGATGCCCTGCGGTCACTGCCGGGCATTGGCGACTATACCGCCGGTGCCATTGCCAGCATTGCCTTCGGCATCCCGGCACCTGCGGTGGACGGCAATGTGCTGCGGGTCTTTGCCCGCCTGTACAATGACGATGCCGACATCATGCAGCCCGCCACCAAGCGGCTGTTCACCGGTCGGGTGCTGGAGCAGATGCCCAAGGAAACGCCCGGCCCCTACAATGAGGCCCTGATGGAACTGGGGGCGCTGGTCTGTGTGCCGGGCATGCCGCGCTGCGAGGCCTGCCCGTTGGCCGCACTCTGTCTGGGATACGCGGCGGGGCGGCAGGCGGACCTGCCGGTCAAACCGGCACCCAAGGTAAAAACACCGGTGGCTGTTACAGTGGCGCTGGTGGAAAGCCCGGCGGGGCTTCTTCTGCAACGCCGCCCGGCCAGGGGATTGCTGGCTGGACTGTGGCAGCCGGCAGCCTGGGAAACTGTCATGTCCCAGGCAGAACTGGCAGAAGAACTGAGTAAAATTGGTGTACAGGTCACTTGGGGTGATGCGCTGCCTGCTGCCCGCCATGTCTTTACCCATAAGATCTGGAACCTGGGTGGCTGGCATGCCGCGGCGCCTGCCTGTGCGCTGCCGGAAGGCTGGGTTTGGGCAGCGCCGGAAGAGCTGGAACAGGTTTATGCAGTGCCCAATGCCTATGCGGCTTACATGAAAAAATAGAAACCCGATCCGCCAAATTTTTACATATGCGGTGTTGTATTCCGGTGTGGGGTCGGGTATAATAAAGAGGACCCGATGCGGGGCGTGTGTGCCCGTACAGCGGGACGTTCACAACCGTACGGCTGCGGCTGCGCAGCCCCGATTCCGGAAAGGAGAATGCCCCATGATGAAGAAGTCGACTTTTGGCGCCGTGCTGGCGTTTTTGTTTGCTGCAGCCGGTGCGCTGACCGCTGCTGCGCTGTATCTTTACCGCCGTGAGAAGGAGCTGGACGAGTACGAACGTCTGCTCTTCAACGATGAATATGAGGACGAGGACGACGACGAATATGATGACGGTCCCGTCTACGAAAAGATTCAGGAAGAGCCGGTTGCCACGGAACCCGAAGCTACCGGGGATGCGGACGAAGCGGGTCTGTGATCCGCCGCTTTTGCCCCACTGAAAATACAATAAGCCGCCGGGCGCAAACCTGACCGCGCCCGGCTTTTTAGTCACCGCAAGGCGATGGCTCGCTTTGCGGTCCCGCCGCAAGCCGCCCGGAGTCCGGTGCGTGTTCCCCGGTATGCGGGACGGCTTGGCAAGGAGACGTTATGCGCAAATTGCTGCTTTGGCTGGTCATGGTCATTGTCATGGTCGCGCTGATTCTGGGCGGTACGGCAGCCTTTTTATACAGCCGTACCGGGGAGGATGCGCTGCCGCAGGAACCGGTCACCTTCGGTGAGACGTCACTGGAACCCAATGGCTGGGACTGGGTTGTGCCTGTACTGGGCGACTCGGTCAACAAGACCTATCAAAGTCTTACCAATCTGACCGTGCAGAAACTGGGCACCTTTACCGATACGGTGCCCCAGCTTGTGCTGCCTGCCTGGGTGACGCGGGCGGAGATCACGATCACCGCACCGGACGGTACCAGCTGGTCCGGCGGTGTGGAAGACTGCAATACCTATACCTACACACAGAACGGCGACTATGACCTGGTCGTGACTGCCTATCACCAGGAAAATGAGCCGCCCGCTGACGCCCAGGGGTGGTATGCCTATCATGCCGCTTACACGATGCAGCTCACGCCTACTGTGACGCTGAGCAGTGAACGGGCAGCCCAGGGCAGTGTGGTGGCCATCATGCTGTCCGGCATTCTGGACGGGGAGCCTTCCCTGGAAACTGACCTGGGAACGGTCTGGTTCCGTAAAACGGCCAGCGGATATATGGGTTACATCCCCGTAACCTACAATGCCGAGAGCGGCGATCATGTCATGACGCTGACCTGCGGCAGCCTCACCCAGGAAGTGACCCTGTCGGTCAGCAAGACGGAGTACGGCAATGCGGCGGTTCCGGCGGAGGAAGACTCCGGTGGGGCCGAGGAATTCCGCAATGCCATCTGGCCGCTGTACACCACGGGGGAAAGCGAAAAGCTCTGGTCGGGGGCTTTCCAGCGCCCCAGCGCCGCCGAGGTCACGTTATCCTATGGCGTAGTACAGATGGTGGACGGACAGCGCAGCGGACAGGCGACCGGTCTGACTTATGCGGCTTCTCCGGGAGAGACCATCACGGCGCCCCAGAACGGAAAGGTCGTCTTTGCCGGCACACTGACGCTGACGGGCGGCACGGTGGTCATCGACCACGGCTGTGGGGTCAAGAGCTATCTGTATGGGCTGCAGACCGTCACGGCGGAGCAAGGCCAGACGGTCAGTACCGGTGATGCCGTGGGAACAGCCGGGGAGGAGCATGACCTGATTTACGAACTGCGGATCGGCAACAAATCTGTCGATCCCGATAAAGCGATTCTGGGCAGCAGCGGCTTGCAATACCGCGAGTCGGAATAAGCGGCTCTGCCTTTGCATAGAAAATCCCTGAAGACTGCACAGCGTTTTCAGGGTGTGCGCAACGAGGGGAACAGGAGAGTGGCATAGACCATGCAAGAAGAGAAGAACAGGACCACGCCTGGGCAGAAAACGGACAAAAAGCGTCGCCGCAGAAAGAAGAACTCTGCGGCCGGGGCGCATCCTGCGGTGAAGGCAACGCCGGAACAGGAAAAGAAGGAGCCGGAAAACGTTTTGGAAGAAACGGCAGAACAGCCGCCTGAACCGGCTGCATCACAGCCGGATGTGGTGACGGAAGAGGCAAAACCCGCTGGCGAAGAGATTGAACCGGCGGCAGAAGACACCCCGGCGCAGGACGCAGTGGCTGCCGAGCCGGAATCCCCGGAACTGGCTGAGCCTGCGCAGCCCGTGGAAACCGTACAGGAAGCCGAGGACACGCCGGCACAAAAGGCCGAAGAATCGGCGGATGAAGAGGCTGCCGCGGAACCGGAAGCGGCGGTGCCGGAGGGTGAAACAGAGGGGCCGCAGTCCCTGGAACCTTCGCAAACAGAGCAGACTTCCGCCAAGGAAGAGAGTGCGCCGGAAAATCCCGGCCCGACTCCGCCTGCGGAAGTGGAAACGACTGAATCCCCGGAAAAATCCGAGGAACCGGCAATTCCGGAACCGTCGGAAAAAACGGCACCAACACCGGAGACGGATGAGAAAACCGAAGAAAAGACCGCAGAGGAAACCCCGGAAGAACCCGCTTTGGCGGAAACCGAAGAGGATTCTTCTGCTAAAGAAGAACTTCCCGAGGAAGATGAGCAGCGGCTTTCGGATCTGACGCGCACGGTACAGCTGTCGGTAGAACAGATCATGTCCCGCGTCAGTGAAGAGGAGGCTGCGGAAGAAGCCGCAGAGATCCAGCCCGAGGCGGACGACGAAGAGGAGGAAGCCGCCGTTACCCTGCAGGATCATCTGCGCACTGGGTTGTCCGGCATGGCAAAGTGGTTCCTGCTGGTGGTGTTCTTCGTGCTGGTCATTGCCGGCTGCGGGGTGGCCTGGCTGTATCGCAGTGCCACGCCGGATATGCTGCCGCAGATTACCGTGACTTTTGCCGGCCAGACGCTGGAACCCACCGCCTACAAGTGGAAGGTCCCGGTCATCGGCAACTTGTTCAAACGGACCTATGCCGATACCTACAGCAGCACACCGGTGGATCTGAGCGAGACCATCGATCAGGTCTCCCCAGACTTTGTGATTTCTCCCTCGGATTACCGTACCGAGCTTACGGTGACCGACGCGGAAGAGAATGTGATTTTTGAAGGGGATACCGATACCTTCTCCTCCTTCCAGTTCACCAGCAACGGTACCTACACGGCCAAGCTGGTGGTGCACAGTGACGCCAGTTCGGTGCCCGGGGATACCTCGGTGACAGGCAGCGAAACCTGGTACTTCCATTTTACTGTGGGGGTGCGCCCCTCGGTCCGGCTCTCCAGCACGGCGGCCAATCAGGGCAGCGCGGTGGCGGTTCGCGTCGGCGACACGCTGGATGGTTCACAGCCTACCCTGCAGACCGAGCTGGAAAATGCAGGCTTTTTCAAGGCGAGCTCCGGATGGGTCTGCTATCTTCCTGTCCCCTGGGATGAACCGGCAGGTACCCAGACCATCGTGGTCACGGCGGGTGGCTATACCGAAACACTGGAACTTAAGGTCAAGGCCGTCAGCTGGGAGTACAAGGATTATTACAACAATTCCCAGCGTATTTCGCCCTACATCGGGCAGTATGACATTCCGGCCGAATTGCAGAAGCTTCTGACCCAGAGCGATACGGCCATTGCCTGGTCCAACGGCGGGTTTGTCCAGCCGTTCCTCAATACGCTGGACGTCAAGCTGGCGTTCGGAACCACCGAGTATGTAGGACGCAATTACAGCCAGCGCAATTCCAACAACGGGTCCGGCGGCCGTACTTTGACCAATCTGGTGCTGGATACCACGTCCGGTGAATTGTTGATCGCGCCGGCCAGCGGCAAGGTTCTGCTGGCCAAGGATCTGGGCGGTGACTTCGGCTATACGCTGGTCATTGACCATGGTGCCGGCGTCAAGAGCATCTTCTACAATCTGCAGAAGATCAGCGTCAAGTCCGGCGAGGAGCTCAAACAGGGGCAGACGCTTGCCACCTGCAACAAGACCACCGTGGCAGAGGTCCGCATTGGCACAGTGCCGGTGGATCCTTTGCAGGTCTGGCGTGGTCAGTGTGATGCCCTCAAATATTATTGATTCTGCACGTTGGTGCCCTGTCCCCTTGGGACAGGGCACTTTTTGTATGCCTGTCCCCGATGCGTGAGGAACACCCGGGCCCCGTCAGCCATAGTATGGCCCAAAGGAGGGGAGGACGCAATGCCGAAAACTTTTTGTGTGGTGGGCGGTGATGCCCGCCAGCGGGCGGCGGCACAGGCACTGCGGACGGCGGGATACCGGGTGGTCGGCCCGGAGGCTGCCGCTCAGGCAGATTATGTGCTGCTGCCCATGTCTCAGGACCGGGTCAGCGACGAAGTGGCGCGCACACTCCAGACGGTACGCCCGGGCACCTTGCTGCTGGCAGGACGCCCGGGTGCACCGGTGGAACGGGCGATACGGGAAGCCAGTCTGCCTATGGTCGACTACTTCCGGCGCCCGGAACTGGAATGCCTGAACGCGGTGCCCACGGCGGAAGGCTGCCTTGCGATGCTGCTGCAACTGCGGCAGCGTACGATATGGGAAAGCGATTTCCTGGTGCTGGGATACGGACGGGTGGGCAGGGCTGTTGCCAGGCGGCTGGAGCTGCTGGGCGGACATGTAACGGTCGTGGCCCGCAATGCTGAACAGCGTGCCAATGCACGGTGTGCCGGTCATCATGCCGCGCCGCTCGGCGCATTGCCGACGCTTCTGCCAGCTTTTGACACCGTCATCAACACCATCCCGGCGATGGTGCTGCCCCGGGAACTGCTGCAAAAGCTGCCGCCCGAGGCGTTGATCATTGACCTGGCCAGCCGTCCTGGCGGCACGGACTTTACGGCGGCAAGCGAACTGGGAATCCGTGCGGAACACGCGCTGGCGCTGCCCGGCAAGTGTGCCCCGCGCACGGCAGGCACTCTGATAGCCCAGACGGTGCTGGCCTTATTGGAGGAAAGGGGGAGCTTGCATGACGAACCATGAAGAAAGCGCCCGCACCGTGGCCTTTGCGCTGTGTGGCAGCTTTTGCAGTTTTTCGGTGGTATTGCCGCAGATCCAGGCGCTGCGGGAGCGGGGGTGGGATGTGCTGCCCATTCTCAGCGCCAGTGCTGCTTCACAGGATACCCGTTTCGGCACAGCACAGGCCCTGCGGGAATCCCTGCGGGAACTGACCGGCCGCACACCGCTCACCACCCTGCAGGCCGTGGAACCGCTGGGGCCTGAACACCGTGCCCGGGCGCTGATCATCGCGCCTGCTACCGGCACCACCATGGCCTTGCTGGCGGCGGGAATCAGTTCGACACCGGTGACGCTGGCGGCCAAAAGTCTTTTGCGCGGCGGATGTCCGGTTGTGGTGGCACCGTCCACCAACGATGGTTTGTCGGGCAGTGCCCCGGCACTGGCGGCGCTGCTGCAGCGCAAACACTATTATTTTGTGCCTTTCGGGCAGGATGACAGCTACAAAAAACCAAACAGCCTGAAAAGCGATTTTACCCAGCTGCCGGATACCCTGGAAAGTGCTCTTCGGGGGGTGCAGATCCAGCCCATGCTTCTGTGAGAATGGCATATCAAGCACCGGCTTTCATATATAAGTTAGTGAGGAAATATCGGCATACCAGCGGAGGCACCGCGTCCCGAGGGGCGGTGCCGTGCCTTTTTGCGCTGTGCCGCATCTGGATTGGGGGGCCATCATGCAGACAATCACGATCACCGGCGGGCATACCCTGCAGGGAACCATCCGGCCGGCCGCCGCTAAAAACAGCGTGCTGCCACTGCTGGCGGCCACTCTTTTGTGTGCGGGGCCGTGCTGCCTGCAAAATGCTCCGGAACTGTCCGACGTGGACACCAGCCTTGCACTGCTCCAGGCGGTGGGCGCCAAAGCGGTACGCCACGGTCCGGATCTGTGTACGCTGCCTGCAGACGTTCGGGATCTGTGCGGCGAGATCCCGCCCCATCTGGCAGGTGCCATGCGCAGCTCGGTATTTTATCTGGCCCCACTGTTATGCCGCACAGGAATGGTGCGTCTGCCGCTGCCCGGAGGATGCCGGTTGGGACCTCGTCCGGTGGATATCCATCTGGCCGGTCTTGCGGCGATGGGGGCAAAGGTGGAACTGGAGGGGGAGGCAGTGACGCTGCGGAGGTTCGGCCCGCTCCAGGGAACAGATTTCACGCTGCGGCTGCCCAGCGTTGGCGCAACCATGACCTTGTTGATGGCAGCCTGCTGCGCCATGGGCACAACGGTGCTGCGGGGAGCGGCCTGCGAACCGGAGGTCTGTGATCTTGTGGGGTTCCTGCGTGCCTGCGGCGCCCAGATCACCGGGGAGGGAACGCCTGTTCTTGTGATTCAGGGCCGCCGGGCACTGGGGGGCGTACGCTATACACCGCTGCCGGACCGTATTGCGGCAGCTACCTATGCGGCTGCGGCTGCAGCAGCCGGAGGACAGGTCACGGTGGCGGGATGTGCGCCCCGGTACTATCATGCTTTTCTGACCTTCCTGCAGGACTGCGGCGTGGAAGTCCGGCCGGGGGAAAGCGGCGTTGAGGTCGCGCGGGATCCTGCCCGGAAACTGCACGGCGGACAGCATCTGTATGCCAACGGATGGCCTGCTTTTGCCACGGACACCGCTCCGCTGGCGGCGGCAGTGTTGCTCACAGCCGACAGCCCCAGTGAAATTTATGACCACCTGTTTGCCAACCGGTTCGCCTGTGCGGCAGGGTTTGCCGCTATGGGCGCCTGCTGCCGTGCGGAGGGGCGCCGTCTGTGGATCGCAGGCGGGGCTGATCTGCACGGTGCCCGGGTGCAGGCACCGGACCTGCGGGGCGGGGCGGCCCTGCTGATTGCAGCTCTGGCCGCGCAGGGGGTCACGGAACTCTGTGATCCGGGGCATATCCGCCGCGGGTATGCCGATCTGCCGGCAGAACTGAACAGCCTCGGCGCGCACTGCAGCGTGCAGCGGGGAAAAATACCGGAACGGGAAAGAACGACCGGGTGAAATTCTACGTTTGCGCCAAAATAATCTGCCGGACCGCCCCCTACGGTTGGTGGATTATGTGCTGAAACAGGCAATTTTTACGAATTTTCCCCACAGGTATTGAAATCGGGGCGAAAATTTGTTATTCTAATAATCGGTTATATGCAAAAAATTCACGGACCAGTGTGCCCATTTTGGTGGGATGACCTGAAGGTCCGCTGACACTTTTACATTTTAGGGGGATACACTCATGGCATTCGTTCTCGACGAAGAAATGCAAAATGTGACCAATATCAAGGTCATCGGCGTAGGTGGCGGCGGCGGCAACGCTGTGAACCGCATGGTGGAGTCCGGCCTGTCCGGGGTCGAGTTCGTTGCGATGAACACCGATCAGCAGGCCTTGCTCAATTCCAAGGCCACGCAGAAGGTCCAGCTGGGCGCCAAGCTCACCAAGGGCCGCGGTGCCGGCGCCGACCCGGAGGTTGGTCAGCGCGCTGCCGAGGAAAGCAAGGACGAGATTTCCAACGCCCTGAAGGGTGCCCAGATGGTCTTCATCACTGCCGGCATGGGCGGCGGTACCGGCACTGGTGCTGCCCCTGTTGTGGCGGAGACTGCCCATGACCTGGGTATCCTGACCGTCGGCATTGTCACCAAGCCCTTTGCCTTTGAAGGCAAGCGCAAGATGAGCCTGGCTGAGCAGGGCATTGCCTCCCTGATGATGCATGTGGACTCTCTGATTGTCATTCCCAATGAGCGCCTGAAGCTGATCAGCCAGGAGCGCATCACGCTGATGAACGCTTTTGAGGCGGCCGACAATGTGTTGCGTCAGGGCGTCGAGAGCATCTCCAGCCTGATCAATATTCCGGCCTTCATCAACCTGGACTTCGCCGATGTGCGCTCCATCATGAAGGACGCCGGTTTTGCCCACATGGGCGTCGGCGTGGCCAAGGGCGCTGGCAAGGCAGAGAATGCGGCCAAGGCGGCCATCTCCAGCCCGCTGCTGGAGACCAGCATTGCCGGTGCACGCGGCGTCATCATCAACATTACCTCCAGCCCCGATATCGGTCTGGACGATGTGGAGACCGCTGCTTCCATGATTACCCAGTCTGCCCATCCCGATGCCAACATCATCTGGGGTACTGCCTTCGATGAGCGCCTGAGCGATGAGATGAGCATCACCGTGGTGGCCACCGGCTTTGAGAGCACGCCGGAGGTCGACGAGCCGATCCAGGCCCATGTGGACGCCAAGCGCGCTGCAGCGACCCAGCCCGTGGAGGCTGCTCAGCCCGCCGAAAAGGCGCAGACGGCAGCTCCGGACATCAGCCCCGTCATGCCCAACCCCATCTTCACCCAGTCTTTCAATACCGGTGTGGATACCCAGGTGGGCAGCAGCCCGGCCCCGGCTGAAGAAGAGGATGACGGCGATTACTTCGATGATCTGCTCAGCATTCTGAACAAGCGCTCCTGATTTCTGCACATTTTGCTGCGAGAGGATGTAAAACGCCATGCCTTCTGATACCAAGAACATTCAGGAACAGGGATTCCGTTCCAGTTTGTTCGGATTTGATAAAAATGATGTGCTGGCGTACATGAACGCATTGGCAGACGAAGCCCAGCAGCATGAGATGGAATACGAGCAGAAGCTGCGCCGGGTACAGTCGGAACTGGACACGCTGCGCAGCGAGCGACAGGATGCGGATGCTCGCATCAAGGCTCTGCAGGCAGAAGCGGCTGCGGCCAACCAGCGGGCCGAGGCGGCGGAAAACAAGCGCCGCGAGGGGGAAGAACAGCTGGAGAATCTGCAGAAACAGCTGGATACATACCAGTCCGGCCAGAAAGAAAGCCAGAAAAACGCCAATGTCTGGCAGCTCAAGTGTCATGACCTCCAGCAGCAGGTGGAAGATTTGCAGAAGCAGCTGGCAGCGTCGCGGCAGACAGGAACCGCACCGACACCCGATGCGGTGCGGGAAGCACGTCTGGAAGCCCGCAAAATCCTGTCGGATGCCAAGCTCTATGCCGAGAGTGCCGAGAAAGAACTCAAGCAGCAGGCTGACACCCAGAAGAGCCGTATGGCGGAAAATGCCCGCGGTATTGCGGCTGGAGTGATGCTGGTCCGTGACCGTCTGGCCAGCGTGGACCAGCGCCTGAGCGCGGCCACGCTGGATCTGGATGGCCTGACCCAGGCAATTTACCAGGCGCTGGATGACACCGAGGCAGAACTCAAAGAACTGGGCACCGAAATGCGGGATTTTGCTCAGGGAACGCCGGAGTGGACGGAACCGCAGCCTGCCCAGGAGCAACCCGCTCCCTCCAAGCCGTCTGCACCACAGTTCCGCGTCAAAGCGACGGCGCAGCCGCTGCGGAGTCATCGGAACGCCGCTCCGGCATCGCCCAAACCGGCGGGCAGCCGGCGGCTGCGCAATGCACGCAATCCGGTTTCCCAGTTGCTGCAGAATGAGATCGATAAGATCGACGATCAAAACAAAAAATGACAGCTTTGTACAGCCGTCCCGGCTTTTGACCGGGGCGGCTGTTTTTTTGTGAAAGGGCACGCAGGACGTAAGAAATCCCCGCCGCGGTTTGTTTATCAGGGTGAAACGAAAACCACAAAGGAGGAGAGGCAATGGAAACTACCGGCACACCCATGCTGACGCAGGCCATCCTGCGTGATCCGGAAACCGGTTTACGCTGGGCTATGCGGGACTATGCTGCGCTGGTCCGCGGCATCCTGCGACGGATTCTGCCCGGCAGGGAGGACGATGTGGAAGAATGCATGGCGGATGTCTTTGTGGCGCTGTGGCGCAATGCCCAGCACCTGCAGGAGAAGCAAATTCCGGTGCGGGCCTGGCTGATTGTGACGGCACGGAACACCGGCATAAACCGCTATCGTAGATTGAGCCGCCGCACAGAGATTCCCCTGACCGAGGAGATGGTCCGCACCCTGGCGGATCTGACGGAGGGCAGGACGGGGGACGCCACCGAAGCAGTGGGACGGCTGGTGGCGGCCATGGACCCGCCGGACCGAGAAATTTTTCTGCGCAAATACTATCTGCTGCAATCCAGCCGGGAGATCGCAGCTGCCCTGGGATTGAGTGTGACCAATGTGAATACACGGCTTTCCCGTGGCCGGGAACGGCTGCGCCGACAACTGCGCGAAGGAGGTATCACCCATGTATGACGATCGTGATCTGATGAATTGTCTGAACAATCTTGCAAGTGATGACGAACCGCTGACGAAATCGGAGATGGATGCATTGAGCATGGCGGTACTGCACCGTATCCGGGAAAAGTCCGCACACTCCGGGCGCAGGTACTGCAGGCGGAAATGGCCCGTCTGGGGCAAGGTACTGGTCAGCGGCGTAGCATGCGCGGTATTGCTGGTGGGGCTTAATGGTTTCAATCCGGCATTGGCGCAGGATTTGCCCGTGCTGGGAGATGTGTTTGCCTATATCAACCATCTGACAAAGGCCCCGCTGCAGAGTGAACAGCTGACGGAATATGCCCAGTCGGTGCAGCTGCAGGCGGAATCCTCGGAGCAGGATGCCCCGGAAAGCGATGCGCAGCAGGATACCTTGGGGCTGCCTTATGCGGTGACGCTGAGTCAGGTATACTGCGACGAACTGTATCTGCGGGTGGGGCTTGTGCTGACTGCCGAAGATGACAGTCTGGCGGGTTTTGAGACCGTGACCATCGATCCGCCCCTTCTGTGGGAAGATACCACCGAGGCGGAGGCTAACACGTTGTACGGCGGCGTTACCTTGAATGGAGAGCCCGTGACCAACGATCTCCTGCCTTGTTTCCGAAAACAGGATGCCAGAACCTTTGTCTGTGAGATGGACTATAATCTGCAGAACTATACCGGCGATACCCAGGATATGCAGGCATCGCTGACCCTATCCCACCTGGTGGGGGTGAAAACAGGGGATGGCGTCGTCGGTTCAGAAGTAAAGACGCCGCTGCAGGGGTCTTACACGCTTTCTTTTACGGTTTCGGCAGACGCCTCCCTTACCCGCACAGGTCAGATTGAGGGCGGTGAACAAAATGGGGTGAGGCTGTTCAGTGTGAAAGCTACCCCCGGTGAGACACGGACAGAATATGCCGTCACCGGAGCGCTGCCGGGGGACGCAACGCCGGCCTTGCGATTGTTTGCGGTGCAGGGAGGAACATGGACCAAACTGCAGCCGGCCTCAGGAAACGTGCATGAGGATGATGTGCAGTCTTGTACGGTGCATACCGATTACTTTGATGCCGTACCGGAAGGCGTTACCGAACTTTGCGCCCAGGTGCTGGACAAAAATGCGGAGGAGGAAGCGATACTGGCCCAGTGGACGATAACTCTGCCTCAATAAACCCAAAACAGCCTGCCGGTTTCCCGGCAGGCTGTTTTTATAGGATTTCTATTTGTTTTTTGGATGTCCGTTTTCCACGCTGCTGGTGCCCTGCTCCATCAGGTAAGTGGCGGTCAGATCGGCAATGTGCAGTTTGACAGCCAGCGGATAGCTGTTGTAGGCGTCGCTTACGGCAAAGCTGCCGCCGCGCACCGCGTCGTCAAAGCCGCCCATATGCCAGCGGATGGCCACTGCTTCGGCAGTTTTCAGCCGCATGAAGTGTTCGATCAGATAAACGCTCTTCTCACCGTGGCCATAGGGCAGCTGGTCGGCTACCTGATAGTAAGGGACCTTCTCCCACTGTCCAGTGGCATCATTCTTCACGTTGCGGGTGCTGACCTTGTAAAAGTTCGCCTTGCACAGATCGTGCAGCAAGCCGCAGATAGCGTAGCTTTCCGCACTCTCCCCTTCGGTGAAGAAATGCTGCATCATCGCCTGGTAGACGTTGATGCTGTGCATGACAAGACCGTATTCGCAGGCACCGTGAAAACGGGTAGAAGCCGGTGCGGTGAAGAAATCTGTGGTTTCCAGCCAGTTCAGCAGCCGGTCGGCACCGGGACGGGTGATGTTCTTGTTATAGATCTCCACAAATTGAGCGTGGTAGTCTTCCATAACGACCTCACAGTTCCATGTCGTTGAGAATGTCCCGCAGCGTCTTGAGTTCCTCGGCGGTCAGGCTGATGCCTTTGGCCATGCGGCTGCCGTCCGGGGACCAGTCGCGGATATCATACTTCGGTGCATTGCCGTTCCAGCTGATCATGTTCAGCTGGCGCTCCCAGCCGCGTGCATTGGTGGAGAGCACAGCGATGCGCTCGGTAATTTCATAGGTGAATTCTGCCATACTTCACAGGCTCCTCTCATAGTATTGTCTTGCAACATCATAGCGGATTCCCGCCGAAAATGCAAGACCAAACTGCCCGGACGCGGTTTCAATCCCCGATACGGACGGCCAGCAGGGCAAAGCGGGTGTCGGTGGCGGGGGTCGTGTTGCCGCAGGTGGAAAGAGTCAGCAGCTGCTGGCCGTATTCGGGGGTGGTACCGGTATCGTACAGGGCCAGATCCAGGATGGCATCCACCCGCTGCTGCCATTCCAGCTTGGTGTCGGCGTCAAAGAAGGTATAATAGGGGAGGGCATCGGCACCCAGCGTGGTGTCCAGCGCGGCCACCACCTGCCAGGTACCGGTCTCATACAGCGTATCAAAGGTAAAGGTGGGGTGCGCCCGCCAGAATGCCTCGTCGCGGTAACGCGTCAGTTCCCCGAACATGGAACCATCCGCCATGTTGTGTCCGTAGATCAGCCAGTTGGCCGTGGGATTGTCAGGATCAATGGAACATTGTTCGTCGAGAAAAAGAGTGCCGCCGGTGGCATATAATCCATCGAACCCGCGGCGCAGATAGTGCTCGTTGTCGCCGGGAGTCTGGACGACCGGCAGATCAATGCCAGTTCCGTCCATGCGAAGCCAGCCCACCAGGTCGGCGTTCTGCTCATACAGCGCACGGTACGGAGGCAGGACCTGGGCAGCCTGTTCGGGGGCGGGAGTAGGGGCGGTTTCGGGTGTGGTGTGTGCATCGGCGGCCTCCGTCCTGGCCAGGGCATCGCGGGTGGCTGCCAATGGCGCCACCGTGACACGGCCGGTCTCCGCGGTGGCTGTGGTGGAGCTGACGGCCACCAAGGTAGGAGGCTCCGGCTGGCCGCCATGGAAAAGCGTCTGCCGCAGCAGCAGCGCGGCGGCCAGAAGCAGTGCGACGGCTCCGCCCAGGCGCAGCCACCGGGCATGACGCCGCTGGCGGGCGCGCAGACCGGTACGGGCGGCGAAAGGGTAGTAGGCTGTGTCGCCGCGCAGCCTGCGGTAACGCTTGAACAAGGGAACCGACTCCTCTCTGCATCTTTTTTCGGGAAATAAAAAAACGCCCCGCAGGGCGTTGTCATCATATCTTTCGCAGCATCAGCAGGCCTGCGGAACAGATCAGGATCAGGCCGACGATTCCGGCCAGATACAGAACCGGAAAATCACCGGTGGCCGGTGTGTCGGCAGCAGGGGTGGCCGTAGAAGAAGGCGTCTGGCTGCTCTGGGCGGTAACGACATCCACCTTGGCAACGGTTTCATTGACCTTGACGGTATCGCTCTGCTGTTGTGTGCGCGAAGTGGAACTGGTGGGGGTTGCAGTGGCCTGTGCGGCGGAACGTTCATTGTTCAGCACGCCGCAGGCGGCCAGCAAGGCGACCAGCGCAATAAAAAAGGCCGCGCATAAAAAGCGTTTCAACGCGAAAACGCCTCCTTAATATAGGCTTGAAAATTCAATATTACAAGACGGCGTACACGGCCATCGTCAATTACACTGCGTATATTGTATCATATGATGTCGCAGACGTCAAGCGTTCGTAAACAAATGGTAACAAACTGGAAACAAATTCCGGCCGGCTATCCGGAGGCGCGGGCGGGATTTGCCCCTTGCGCCATGCAGACAAATGCGGTATAATAACTTCAATATTGTGTGAGATTATGCCCCAATGGGAAGCCCCCGTGGGATGGGCGGCGCGCACTGTCAAATTCAGCATAAGGAGTTGTAACGATGAAAGGGATTATCCTTGCCGGTGGTGCCGGCACAAGACTCTACCCGTTGACGATGGTCACCTCCAAACAGCTGCTGCCTGTGTATGATAAGCCGATGATTTACTATCCGCTGTCAACGCTGATGCTGGCGGGCATTCAGGATATTTTGATCATCTCCACCCCCACCGACACCCCGCGCTTTGAGGCGCTGCTGGGCGACGGCAGTCAGTACGGCCTGCATCTGCAGTACAAGGTCCAGCCGAGCCCTGACGGTCTGGCCCAGGCATTCCTGCTGGGGGAGGAATTCATCAACGGTGACTGCTGTGCGATGGTCCTGGGGGACAATATCTTCTATGGCGCCGGTTTCTCAAAGCGCCTGAAGGCGGCCGCGGCCAATGCGGAAGCAGGTCGCAGCACGGTATTCGGGTACTATGTCAATGACCCTGAGCGTTTCGGTGTGGTTTCCTTTGACAAGGAAGGGCGCGCAACCTCCATCGAGGAAAAGCCGGAACATCCCAAGAGCAACTATGCGGTCACAGGTCTGTATTTCTACAACAAGGACGTTGTGAAGATGGCCAAGCAGGTCAAGCCCAGCGCCCGCGGAGAGCTGGAGATCACCACGCTGAATGCGATGTACCTGGATGAGGGCAAGCTGGACGTACAGCTGCTGGGCCGAGGCTACGCATGGCTGGATACCGGCACGATGGATTCCCTGGTGGAAGCCGCTACGTTTGTACAGACGGTGGAACAGCGCCAGGGCATCAAGATTTCTGCTCCGGAGGAGATCGCCTACAAGTACGGCTGGATCAGCAAGGAAAAACTGCTGGAAAGCGCCGCACGGTACGGCAAGTCGCCCTACGGCAAGCATTTGAAGAACGTTGCCGACGACAAGCTGCTGTATTGAGAGGATTTGCAATGAAAATTTTGATTACCGGGTGCCGCGGTCAGCTGGGCACCGAACTGCAGCATCAGCTGGCAGAGGAAGGCTGTGTGCTGGGCCCTCTGCCGGAGCGTCTGCGCAAGGCCACGGTCATTCCCGTGGATGTGGATGAACTGGATATCACCGATCGGGAAGCAACGATCAGCTACATTCGCCGGCACCAGCCGGATACCGTCATCAACTGCGCGGCCTTCACCAATGTGAACGGCTGCGAGACTTCCCGAGATGCAGCCTTTACAGTCAACGCCATCGGCCCGCGCAATCTGGCGCTGGCCTGTGACAAGGTCAATGCCCGCCTGATCCATATTTCCACCGACTATGTGTTTTCGGGCGCGCCCAACGGCGGTGTGGCGCTGGATGAGTGTGCACTGCCGGCGCCCATTTCGGCCTACGGTCAGACCAAGCTGCTGGGCGAACAGTACGTGGAGCGGTTCTGCCGCCGCCATATCATTGTGCGCACGGCGTGGCTCTACAGCTATTACGGCAAGAACTTTGTCAAGACGATGGTCAATCTGGGCAAAACCCACGAGAAGATCACCGTGGTCAACGACCAGCTGGGCAATCCCACCAATGCGGTGGACCTGGCGTACCATATCCTCAAGCTGGCGGTCAGCCATGATTACGGCATCTACCACTGCACTGGCAACGGCATCTGCAGCTGGGCAGACTTTGCCGCAGAGATTATGAAGGGAGCAGGCCTTCCCTGCAAGGTGATTCCCTGCACCAGTGCCGAATACGCCGCTGCCCATCCCGAGAGCGCCAACCGTCCCGAATGGAGTGCCCTGGACAACCGCATGCTGCGCTGCACCGTCGGCGACGAGATGCGCGACTGGAAGGACGCTCTCAAGGACTTTTTTGCAAACTGGAACGGAGAATGATCACGTTATGAAAACTTATCTCGTCACCGGCTGCGCCGGTTTTATCGGTTCCAACTTTGTCCACTACATGCTGGACAAGTATGAGGACATTCGTCTGATCAACCTGGACAAGCTGACCTATGCCGGCAACCTGGAAAATCTGCAGGACATCGAGGATGACGCCCGCCATATCTTTGTGCAGGGGGATATCTGCGACAAGGCGCTGGTCACCGATCTGATTGCCAAGTACGATCCCGACTACGTCATCAACTTTGCGGCGGAGAGCCATGTGGACCGCAGCATCAAGAACCCTGAAATTTTTGTGGAGAGCAATGTGCTGGGCACCGTCAACCTGCTGCAGTGCTGCAAGGATGCCTGGTACGACGCCGAGGCCAAAACCTGGAAAGCCGGCAAGAAGTATCTGCAGGTATCCACCGATGAGGTGTACGGCGCGCTGGGCGCCGAGGGCTATTTCATGGAGACCACGCCGCTGTGCCCCCATAGCCCGTATTCCGCCAGCAAGGCCAGCGCCGATATGTTTGTCAAGGCATTCCACGATACCTACGGCATGCCGATGAACATCACCCGCTGCTCCAACAACTACGGCCCTTATCAGTTCCCGGAGAAGCTCATCCCCCTGCTCATCAACAACGCCAAGCAGCACAAGAAGCTGCCGGTCTACGGTGACGGCATGCAGATCCGAGACTGGCTGTATGTCATGGATCACTGCAAGGCCATTGATATGGTGGCCAATGGCGGCAAGGACGGCGAGGTCTATAATGTGGGCGGCCACAATGAACGTCCCAACATCTTCATCGTCAAGACCGTCATTGCCCAGCTGCATGACCGCCTGAAGGATGAAGGTATCAGCGAAGAACTGATCACCCATGTGGCCGACCGTCTGGGCCATGACCGCCGCTACGGCATTGATCCCACCAAGATCAAGGAAGATCTGGGCTGGTATCCCGAAACTCCCTTTGAAAAGGGGATCGTGCTGACCATCGACTGGTATCTGGCGCATCCCGAGTGGATGAGCCATGTCACCAGCGGTGAATATCAGAAGTACTACGAGCAGATGTACAAAAACAAGTAATTCATCTGCCCTGTACAGAACCTTCCGGGCTGCAGGCCCGCAGATCTTTTAGGAGCTTCATAATCCACAATGGCAAATTACAGAGAAGAGCAAATCCGCAACAGCCGCCGTCTGGCCCGGCAGATTCTGGGCGCGGTCTCGCTGCTGCTGGCACTCATCGGATTGTTTACCGTGTTGGGCTGGGTCGTCAGTGCGCTGCGCAGCGCACTGGATGATTCCGGCCGCCGGGCTTCCTACGCGGACCTGCTGTACGGCATGGTCATGCTGGATCCCCTTCCTTTTGATGATGTGAATGCCGTCGATCCCGGTGTCTTCAAGCAGGCCGCGATCTGGGGCACCGTCTATGAGATCCAGAAAAACGGAGAGAGTCTGGACCAGTATGAGCGCGATCCCGATACCGGTTCGGCGATGATCCCCAAGCTGGAGATCGACACCTACATCTCCAATCTGTTGGGGCCTGATTACCAGATCACCGACGGCAGCTTCAGCACCGACGAGTTCGTCTATCAGTACAACGAGGAAAAGCAGTGCTATCTGGTGCCTGTCACCAGTTCGGTGGCGCAGTACACGCCGGAAGTGGAAAAAATTACGACCTCCGGCGGCAAGATGTACGTCACGGTGGGGTACATCCCCACCACCAGCAACAGTGCCAGCGGCGAACTGGCCCTGACGGCGCCCACCGATCCTGTCAAGTATATGGACTACGTCTTTACCCGCGGAGAAAACCGCGACTGGTATCTGGCCGCCCTGCAGGAGAGCGAAATGAAGGTGGAAGCCACGCCGGAGCCTTCGCCCACCGCGGCTGTGACCCAGGATACGCAGTCCATGGTGGAGAGCCAGCTGAATTCTTCCATGACGGACGCGGCCAGCAGCACAGCGGAAGAGGATGCTTCCGCTGCAGAGGAAACTGAACCGGCCGAGAGTACCGAGCCTGCCGAATCCACAGAAAATTCCGAGGAATCGACGGACGGCACGGAATCTGAATCCGCGGATTCCGCACCGGAAGCTGACAGTGATACGGCGGAGAGCGACGAAGCCGTAGGCTGATTTTTGCAGAACCGAACACCCCCGCACAAGGCTGCGGGGGCGTTTTTTGTGCAAAAAACAGGTGCATTCTCAGGCGGTCTATGCTATAATCAAACCATATATACTGCAAAGAGGTGTATCAATATGGAAGAATTGCTGCGGATTTTGGAAAAGAATGCCCGTATGCCCATTGAGGATATCGCGGCGATGCTGGACAAGACGCCGGAGGAAGTGGCCGCCATGATGGATGAGGCTGCTGCCAAGGGGTATATCCGTGGATATGAGACGCTGGTGGACTGGGAGCAGGCCGGCGTCAATCTGGTGGAAGCGGTCATCGAACTGCGGGTCACGCCGCACAAGTCCCGCGGTTTTGATGACATCGGCACCATCATTGCCGGTTTTGATGAGGTGGATACCGTGCTGCTGATGAGCGGCAGCTACGATCTGCAGGTCATCATCAAGGGCCGCAGCTTCCAGGAAATCGCCCTCTTTGTCGCCAAGCGCCTGTCGCCGCTGGACGATGTGATCTCTACGGCGACCAGCTTTGTGCTGCGTGCCTATAAGCGGGGCGGCCGCCTGTACCAGGCCGAGGAGACCGACGAAAGAGAGTGGACGATGCTGTGATGAACTATAACGAACTGCTTGCTCCTGCCGCCCAGGCGATGCGTCCCTCCGGCATCCGCAAGTTCTTTGACCTGGCCAGTGATATGCCGCACTGCATCTCTTTGGGGGTGGGCGAGCCGGACTTCAAGACACCCTGGAGTGTGCGGGATGCCGGTATCCGCAGCCTGGAACAGGGGCGCACCAAGTATACGGCCAACGCCGGCCTCAAGGAGCTGCGCGCCGAGATCTGCCGGTATCTGGAACGCCGTTTTGATCTGAAATATGATGTGCCGCAGGTGCTGGTCACCGTCGGCGGCAGCGAAGCCATCGACCTGGCCATCCGCGCCCTGGTCAAACCCGGGGACGAGGTGATCATCCCGGAACCCTGCTTTGTTTGCTATGAACCCATCACCCAGCTGACCGGGGGTGTGCCGGTGCATATTGCCACCCGCGCCGAGGACGGCTTCCGTCTGACGGCCGAGCAGCTCAAAGCCGCCATCACGCCGCGCACCAAGTTGGTCATCTTCCCGTATCCCAACAACCCTACGGGAGCGGTTATAGGGGGCGAGGATCTGGAGGCGATCGCGGAGGTCCTGCGGGGGACCAACGTCATGGTGCTGTCGGATGAGATTTATTCCGAGCTTACTTACGGTCTGGACCGGCATGTTTCCTTCGCCGCGATCCCCGGTATGGCCGAACGGACCATTGTGGTCAATGGCTTCTCCAAATCCTACGCCATGACCGGTTGGCGCCTGGGGTATGCGGTGGGGCCGGAACCCATCATTCAGATCATGACCAAGATCCACCAAAGCTGCATCATGAGTGCTCCCACCACCAGCCAGTATGCGGCTATCACGGCGCTGCGCCAGTGCGACGACCAGATCGAGATGATGCGGGATGAGTACAACCGCCGCCGCCGTTATGTGGTCAAGGCTCTCAATGAGATGGGGCTGACCTGCTTTGAACCCCGCGGGGCGTTCTATGTCTTTCCGTCCATTCAGATCAGCGGCCTGAGCAGCGAGGCCTTCTGCGAGCAGCTGCTGCGGGAGAAGGAAGTGGCGATCATTCCGGGAGATGCCTTTGGCGCTTCCGGTGAGGGCTATGCCCGTATCAGCTACGCCTACAGCGTGGACCATCTGGAAACGGCCATGTACCGCATTCGGGCTTTCCTGAAGGAACACGGCTGGCTCAAGACCGAATAAGGCATCACACAAGACAGGAACGGGATCTCTATGCTCAAAAAATCCGTTACGGTGCTGGCCCCGGCCAAGCTGAACCTTTCGCTGGACGTGGTGGGCACCATGCCCAATGGCTATCATGATCTGGACATGGTCATGCAGACCATCGACCTGTACGAAAAAATCACCCTGCGCCGCAGTGAGGGGCTGAATCTGACACTGCCCGGCAGCTTTGTGCCGGTCAACGATAAGAATACCGCCATCAAAGCGGCATTGGCCTTTTTCCATTACACCGGCCTGTTGGCGGGGGTGGACATGACCATCTACAAGCGGGTGCCGGTGCGGGCTGGCATGGCAGGCGGCAGCGCCGATGCAGCCGGTGTGCTGGTGGGACTCAATGACCTGTACGACGCGCATCTCTCCATAAGCGAACTCTGTGCCATCGGCGCGGGAATCGGGGCAGATGTGCCCTTTGCGCTGCTGGGCGGTACCTGCCGGGTACGCGGCGTCGGCGATCTCATGAAGGCACTGCCGCCCTGCCCGGAATGCTGGTTTGTGGTGGCGATGCCCAGCGTGGGCGTATCCACTCCGGAAGCTTTCGCCCGGTATGACACCATGGGCAGCCCGGTCCATCCCGACTGCGAAGCGCAGGAACAGGCGGTGCGGTCCGGGGATCTCGCGGCAGTCTGTGCAGCGGCCGGCAATGCCCTGGAACATTGCTCCGGCGCCGAAGAAACACCGGCTATCTGCGCGGTCCTGCGGGAACACGGAGCGCTGACAGCTCAAATGACCGGCAGCGGGGCCGCGGTGTTCGGCGTCTTTGACGACGAGGATAAGGCGCGCGCAGCCCTTGCGGCGCTCAAACCCGGCTACAAACAGTGCTATCTCTGCCGGCCCACCCGCGGCGGTCCGCGGGTCACGGTACGGCGCCCCCTGAAAAAATAACCGCCCTTGTGTTTGCGGAATGCCTGGCCCGCCCATACTCCCTGCGAAGGGAGTGAGTGGGTATGAACCGCAGACGACAGGTATTGGAACTGGGCGTTGGCCTGGGATTTTTGCTGACGATTGTACTTACGCTGGCTATGGGGTGGCGGGAAACGGTGGCTGCCCGGGTGCGGGCGGATACCATCCGGCTGCATGTGCTGGCCAACAGTGATACCATCGAGGATCAGCTTCTGAAACTTAAGGTGCGGGACGCCGTTCTGGCGGCGCTGCCCGGAACGGTTACCGAAGCCGGGACACCTGCCGAGGCCCAGCAGGCGCTGCGGCGATCGCTGCCCGCCCTGCAGGCAGCCGCCAACCAGGCGCTGCTGCAGGAGCACAGTGGACAGACGGCGGCTGTCCGTCTGGAAAATTACGACTTTGATGCCCGGGACTACGGCGAGTTTGCCCTGCCCGGCGGTACCTATACCGCGCTGCGGGTGGAGCTGGGAGCGGCGCAGGGGCACAATTGGTTTTGTGTGCTTTACCCGGCCCTCTGTGTGTCGGGGGCAACAGCAGAATACCCCACCGGGGCAGAAAATGCGCTGGTGTTTGGTTCCTATGAAGTGCGCTTTGCTCTGCTGGATGCCCTGCGGGGCCTGTAAAATCAATGCCAAGAGGGAAGGGGGAAGCCCGGCAGGCTCCCACATTCCCTCTTTTTTCTGCAACGGGAAAGGACTTTTTATGCTGCATCTACTTCTGGGACCTTCGGGCAGCGGCAAATCCCGCCGTATGCTGGCGGAGCTGCGTACCCGCGCCGAACACGGCGAACGCAGCCTGCTGATTGTGCCGGAACAGTTCACTTCCTCCACCGAGGGGCAGTTGTACCGTACGCTGGGGGATACTCTGTCAGCCTATGTGGAGAGTTACTCCTTTACTTCTCTGGCCGAGACACTGCTGCGCCGTTATGGCGGGGCGGCGGTGCAGACGCTGGATGAGGCGGGACGGGCGCTGTTGGTGCGCCGGGCGGTGGACTCGCTGCTGGACCAGGTGGTGTACTATAACCGGCAGCGGCGGTCGGCGGCTTTCTGCGAAAAAGCGGCCCAGACCATCGAGGAACTGAAGAGCGCCGGTGTCACGCCGCAGGCTCTGGCAGCGTATGCCTGTGCCCCGGGAGCCGACCGGGACAAGCTGCAGGAACTTTCCCTGATCTACGGCGCTTATGAGGGACTGCTGGCCCAGACGGCCATGGACCCCGGTGACCGGCAGCAGCTGGCAGCGCAGTATCTGGACGCAGCCTTTTTTGCCGGCCGTGCGGTCTTCATTGACGAGTTCGACACCTTCAATGCCCCGAAACGGGCCTTGCTGGCTGCTATGCTGCCGGTTGCCGATGTGACGGTCTGCCTTTGCTGCGACGGACCGGAGGATCACGAGGGCGGTATGGGATTGTTCAGCGGTGCCAAAGCGGTGGCAGGCAGCCTGCGCCGTATGGCCGCCGACGCCGGTGTTCCGGTACATACCGAGACCCTGACCGATGACCCCCGCCATGCGGACACCCCGGTGCTGGCGGAACTGAATCTGCTGCTTGCCGATCCTACCTACACGCCGGACCGGACGGTGGATCCGGACCAGCCAGCCATTGTCTGCTATGGGGCGGCCAGCCGGCAGGCCGAGGCCAAGGCGGTGGCGGCTGAAATCGCGGCCCGTGCCCGTGCCGGGATGCCCTATCATCGCATGGCGGTCATCTGCCGTGACGCGGCGCAGTATCTGGGGCCGTTGCGGTACGAATTCCGCCTGCAGAACATTCCTCTTTTTTGTGACGAGGCGACCACGCCGGAAAATACGGCGCCTGCCCGTGCGGTGCATGCCGTGCTGGACCTGGCAAGGAGCGGCGTTTCCAGCCGGACGGTGCTGCGGCTGCTCAAGACCGGGCTGGTGAATCTGCCCGAGCGACAGCAGACCGCGCTGGAAAACTACGCATACACCTGGTCCCTCAAGGCCGCGGACTGGCGTGCCCCTTTCACCCGCAGTGCAGCGGGGTATGCGGATGTGGAACGCGCCGAAGATGTCCGGACCCGGGAAGAGGCCGAGGCAGCCCGTGTGTTTTTGATGGAGCGCATCCAGAAATTCCTGCCCCGCGTGAAAAATGCGGGAGCGGCGGCACTGACCAAACAGGTGTATCTGTTCTTGCAGTCCCTTGGTGCGGAGGATACGCTCAACGCCCTGGCAGAAACATTGCGGGGGCAGGGACGCATGCCGGAAGCGGACGAGGTTCTGCGGGAGTGGAATGTGGTCATGGGACTGCTCAACCAGCTGGCACAGTTGCTGGGGGAGGAGGAACTGCCGCCGGCCGATTATGCCGAACTCTTTACGCTGCTGCTGCGTACCACCGATATGGGACATATCCCGCAGAGCCTGGACAGCGTGATTCTGACAACGGCGGGCCGCATGCGTCTGCCTGAAACCGATGCGGTGTTTGTCGTCGGTTTGCTGGAGGGAGAATTCCCCAAGACACCCGGCGATCAGGGGCTTCTGACCCATGCCGACCGGGATGCGATGATCCGGCAGGGAGCAGAACTGCCGGACTGCTTCGAAAATAAGGTGCTGCGTGAAGGGGTCTGTTTTTATAAAGCGATGACGGCGGCGCGGTCATTCCTGTGGCTAAGCTGGCCAGGCGCCGCCCATGCCGAGGACGATACCCCTGCAAGTTCGGCACTGGCTCCGGTGCGGCGGTTGCTGCAAGTTCCCTTCGCCGGGCCGTCCACTGCGGAATTGGGCGCTTCTCCGGCAGCGGCGTTGGACATACTTGGTGTCATCAGTCAGCAGCCCGGCCGGGAAGGAGAGGGCGAAGCCCTGCGCGCCGCATTGGAGGATGCGGAAGGAACACCCCAGAGCGCCCCGGGGTATGAAGCGGTACGCCGTGCCCGGGAGAAGGCGGAACCTGCCGTCCGGGATACCGGGGCACTGGAGAAGCTGTTGGGGCCTGGTCTGCGTGTCAGCCCGACGCGGTTTGAAAAGTACCAGACTTGTCCTTTTGGCTACTTTATGCAGTTCGTGCTGCGGGCTGCGCCCCGTCAGAAAGCGGAACTTGCGCCCAACATCAGCGGTACGCTGACCCACTGGGTGTTGGAAAACGCCCTGCGTCGTCAGGGAGCGGCCTTCAAGGACCTGACTGCGGAGGAACTGCAGGCGCTGGTGGAGGAACTGGTGGCGGAATATACCCAGGCCAATCTGCCGGGGATCACGGTGCGGATGCAGTACCTGATCGAGCGAATCCGCCGCAATCTGGTGGGATTGCTGGGGTTTATCCAGCGGGACCTGCAGCAGTCCGGTTTCCAGCCGGTGGCCTTTGAACTTCGCATTGATGACCGCCCCGGGGAGGATCCCGAGGCTCCGCGGATCGATCCGGTGGAGCTGAAGGACGGAGCCGGTCACACGGTGCGGATTGTGGGCACCGTGGACCGGGTGGATGCCATGCCGCTGGGGGAACGCACCTATCTGCGGGTGGTGGATTACAAGACCGGCGGCAAGGATTTTCAACTCAAGGAAGTCTATTGCGGGCTGGACTGCCAGATGCTTTTGTATCTTTTTACGCTGGAACGCAACGCCGGAAATAAATTCCCGGGCGCGACGGCAGCGGGGGTGGAATACCTCCTGGCGGATCCGGCTCCCGAGAGTATCCCTCGTTCCGAGGCCGGGCAGGATGCAGCGGAGGCGGAAAACAATTATCCGCTCAACGGCCTCCTGCTGGATGATGAGAGTGTCTATCAGGCCATGGACCGCCGCTGCACCGGCAATTTTGTGCCGCTGAATTTCAGCGCCAAAACCGGAAAAGTCACCAACGGCAAAAGCCGTCTGGCCGATGAAAAGAAACTGGCCCGCATCCGGGATCATCTGGACGGTTTGCTGAAGCAGATGTCCAGGAACCTTTATGCGGGCAAGATCGATGCCCAGCCGCTGTGCAACGGCGGGCGAAGCCCCTGCACTTATTGCGATTTCCGTATTGCCTGTGCACACCGGGACGGGGAAAATGAGCGCAAGGTGGAGGCAGCTGCCGATCCGTTTGCAGAAGAATAAAGGAGAACACTATGCCGGATACCCCTAAAATTCAATTTACCCCTGCCCAGGCGGCGGCCATCGGCGCACGGGGCGGCAGTCTGCTGGTATCGGCGGCGGCCGGTTCCGGCAAGACCCGGGTCCTGGTGGAACGTGTGGTAGGGATGATCACCGATCCGCAGCATCCGGTGGAGGCAGACAGTCTGTTGATCATGACCTTCACCAATGCGGCGGCGGCCAAACTCCGGGCGGATATTGCCACCCGCCTGGCGGATGAGGTGCGGGCTCATCCTGGGAATGTGCGTCTGCGCCGCCAGCAGCTCCTGCTGCAGCGGGCTTCCATCGGCACGGTGGATGCCTTCTGCCTGCATTTCGTGCAGCAGCATTTCGCGGCGCTGGATGTACCGCCGGACTTTGAGACGGCCGAGGAGGCAGATCTGGCCCGCATCGAACAGGAAGTCCTGGCAGACCTGCTGGAAGAAGCCTATGAAGATCCGGATTTCCGTGCCTTTGCCGACCTCTACGACCGGGGCCGCACCGACCAGACGGCAGGCAATGCGGTGCTGGAACTGTATCATTTCAGCCGGTCGCTGCCTCACCCCATGCAGGCGCTGCAGTCCTTTGCCGACCAGTGGCAGAACGGGGAACCACCCCAGACTACTCCCTGGGGAAAGGACCTGCTGCGCATTGCACTGGACCGGGCGCGCGGCGCCCAGGCCCTGCTGGAAGCCGGTGCCCGTACGGCGGCCCGTGACGAGGCGGCTGATGCCGCTTACACGGCGGTGCTGCAGGATGATGTTTCCCGCGTGGAATGGCTCTGCCAGAAACTGCAGCAGGGGGACTGGGATGCCGCGGTGGCGGCACTGGAGGAACTGGGCGGCAGCTGGCGAAAAGCGGGACGCATCAAAGGCGGCAAAGATTCCAATCCGGTGGCCTTTGCGGCCAGCGAACTGCGTGACCGTGCCAAAAAGCAGATTGCGGCCCTGCGCACGGACTTCCTGCTCTGCACGGCGGAAGAGTATCAGGAGGACCGCCGTCGTGCGGCCCCGCTGGTGGCGGCACTGGTGCGGATTACCCAACGTTTTGCCGATGCCTGTTTCGCGGCCAAGTGTGAGGAAAAACTGCTGGACTATGCGGATTTTGAGCACCTGACCCTGGATTTGCTGATTGCTCCGGACGGCAGCCGCACGCCGCTTTGCCATACCGTCAGTGAGCGGTATTCCGCCGTACTGGTGGATGAATACCAGGATACCAACGCCCTGCAGGATGCCATCTATTTCGCGCTGGCGTCCCCGGAGGCCGATAATCTGTTCTTTGTGGGCGACATTAAACAGAGCATCTACCGGTTCCGGCAGGCCGACCCGGCGGTGTTCCTGGGCAAGCAGCAGTGTTGGCAGCCCTATCCGCAGCCGGCGCCCCAACCGGCGACCCTGGCGCTGGATGCCAACTTCCGCAGTGCTCCGCAGGTCATCGAAGGAATCAACTATCTGTTTTCGGTCTTCTTCTCGGAGGGGCTGGGCGGCGTGACCTACGGAGACGGACAGCGTCTGGTGGTGGGCAAACCCGATGTGTCTTATCCGGGACTCTGCGAAGTGGACGTTTTGGACGGTGCCGACGCGGCGGGGGATGCTGCGGGCATTGCCCAACGCATTGCCGGGATGATGCAGGAAGGGTTTGCCGTGCGGGACAAGACGGGAACACGTCCCTGCCGGTATGATGATTTCTGCATCCTGCTGCGCGGCCGTGCAGATTTTTCCATCTACGAGGAGGCACTTCGGGCGGCCGAGATCCCGGTCTTTGCCGATACGGCGGCAGACCTGTTGGATGCGCCCCATATCCGCCCCTTCGCAGCCCTGCTGCGGGTCATCGACAACCCGGCGCAGGACATTCCGCTGGCAGCGGTGCTGCTCAGTCCCATGTTCCCCTATACGCCGGACGATCTGGTATCCCTGCGCCGGGCCTGCCCCCAGGGAAGTCTGTACGGCGCGGTGCTGTATGGCGGCCAGCCCCGGTTTGCAGCTTTCACCGAGTCTCTGGCGGAGTACCGCCGTCTGGCCCGGACTTTGCCGGTGGACCGCCTGCTGGAAGAACTGCTGGCACGCACCGGATATCTGGCAGCGGTGGGAGCGCTCCCCGATGGTGCCCGCTGCCGGGAAGATCTTCTCACCTTTGTGACCTGGGCGGGTGGGGCCGGCCGCGCGGGCCTTTCGGCGCTGGTGCGTGCCATGGATTCCGCAGCGGCCAATGGTGGCCTGAATCAGAGCGGCGGCGGTCAGACCCGTCCGGGGTGTGTCAGCATCATGACGGTCCATCGCTCCAAGGGACTGGAGTTCCCGGTGGTCTTTGTGGCCAACACAGCTCACCAGTTCAACCAGAGTGATGCCATCCGCCCGGTACTGACCCACAGCCGGCTGGGGGTGGGGGTCATGCTGCGGGCGGGAAAGTCTGCCAAGCGCTACAAGACCCTGCCTTACGCAGCGCTGGCCCAGGCCATCCGCACCGAGACGCTCAGTGAGGAAATGCGTGTTTTGTATGTGGCGCTGACCCGTGCCCAGGACGCCCTCATCGTGACGATTCCCCTGAAAAAGACCGACAGCGCCCTCAAAACGCCGGCACTCTGTGCGGCCGCCGAAGCCACCGGTCCCGAAGCCATGCAGGGAATGAGCAGTTGGGCAGGGTGGCTGCTGACTGCGGTTTTGCTGCACCCCGAAAGTGATGCTTTGTGGGCTCATACGCCGCTGTTGCCCCATCATCTGCCCACCAAGGTGCCGCTGACGGTTCGTCTGCTGCCGGCACCGGAGGCGATGCCGGAACAGCCGCCTTGTTTAGAAGTACAGCCCGATGTATCGCTGCGCCGCGCGCTGGAAGAAACCTTTGCCTGGCACAACCCACGGGAGAAACTCCAGAAAATTCCGGCCAAGGTCAGTGTCAGCGCAGTGACACATGGAGCACGCCCCGTGGCGCTGGAGCGTCCGGCTTTCCTGCAAAAAAGCGGGATGACCGGCGCCGAGCGAGGCACCGCCATCCATGCCTTTCTGCAGAGTGTGCCTTTCGATGGTCCGGCGCCCGATCTGCAGGCGGAAGTGCAGCGTCAGAAAGATCTCCGGTTGCTGGATGCCGATTTGGCGGAGAAACTGGATCTGGAGCGGGTGCGTCCCTTCTTTGAGAGCGGCGTCTGGAGAAGAATCCGTGCAGCCCGCCGAGTGCTGCGGGAGGAACCCTTCATCACCGCCCTTCCGGCTTCCCAGGTTGCGCCGGAAGCGGGGCAGAGCGATGCCGAAGTGCTGGTACAGGGCATCGCCGACCTGGTGCTGGTCTTTGACGACCATGCCGAGATCTGTGACTACAAGACCGACGCCAGCAGGGAGCCTGAATTCTATAAAAAGGAATATGCCGCCCAGCTGCAGCTCTATCGTCATGCCTTTGCCTTGCGCCTGGGTGTGCCGGTCACCAAGCTGACGATCTACAGCTTTACGTTGCAGCAGGAGATCGATATCCCCCTTCGGGAGGGATAAGGAACGCTGTGCCGCCAAGAAAACCTGTAAAAAATACGGCGGTATGCCTTGACTTAACCCCGCGGTTGTGCTATTATGATAGCACCTCTTTTGCGGGTTTATTTTTTATGCCCTTTTTCGGGGGCAGCCCGTAAGCGCGAGGGAGGCTTATTAACCGATAATGGAGGTGCCGAACAATGACTGTCAAGATCACCCTGGCTTGCACCGAGTGCAAGCAGCGCAACTACAACAAGGAGAAGAACAAGAAGAATTCTCCCGATCGTCTTGAGATGAAGAAGTATTGCCGTTTCTGCAAAAAGCATACCCTTCACCGCGAAACCAAGTGAGGATAGGAGCTTAGAGATGGCGGATAAGAAATCTTCGAACACCGCAGCCCAGGCTCAGAGCGACAAAAAGAAAAAGACTTCGGTTTTTGGTAAGGTCAAGAACTTTTTCAAAGGCATCGCAAAGTATTTCAAGGATACCAAGAGCGAGCTGAAAAAGGTCGTTTGGCCCAGCAAAAAGGATGTCAAGACCAACACCATCACGGTCATCGCGGTCGTGCTGATCGCGGCGATCGTCCTGATTGTGCTGGACCTTATCTTCGGCGGCGCGATCCACCTAGTGGTCGGCGCCTGAGCGCTTGAGCGGAGGCAATGACCAATGGCTGAACAGGCAAACTGGTATGTGGTGCATACCTATTCCGGCTATGAGAACAAGGTCGCACAGGACCTGATGACGATGGTGGAAAACCGCCGCCTGCAGGACCTGATCTGCGACGTGAAGGTCCCGACCGAGACTGTGATCGAGGAAGTGCTGGACAAGACCGGTAACAAAACCGGCGAAAAGGAAGTCCAGCGCAAGCTTTACCCCGGTTATGTCTTTGTCAAGATGGTCATGAACGACAACACCTGGTACATCGTGCGCAACACGCGCGGCTGCACCGGTTTCGTCGGCCCGGAGTCCAAACCGGAGCCGCTGACCGAGGCGGAGGTTGCCAAGATGGGCGTCGAGACCACGGCCGAACTGCAGGTCGACTACAAAGTCGGCGACACGGTCGAAATCACCGCTGGCCCGATGGAAGGTTCCGTCGGCACCGTGGAGGAGATCGACATTCCTGCGCGCAAGGTGCGCGTGAAAATCACGATGTTTGGCCGCGAGCTGCCTGCTGAGCTGGAGCTCCATCAGGTCAAACTGTTCTGAGAAAATTCTCGGAACGCAAGCAATTTCCGGTAAGAACCGCGAACGGGCCTGTTCCCGGGGTACGGTTTTTATAGGGTATGCGGTGGTCGCATACCCGTGGGAGGCCTGCACCGCGGGCCGCAACTCACCACAAAATTTGGAGGTGCAAGTATCATGGCACAGAAAATCACTGGCTACATCAAGCTGCAAATTCCCGCCGGCAAAGCGACTCCGGCTCCCCCCGTTGGTCCTGCCCTGGGCCAGAAGGGCGTCAACATCATGGCGTTCACCAAGGAGTTCAACGAGCGTACCAAGAACCAGATGGGTATGATCATCCCCGTCGTCATCACCGTGTACGCTGACCGCTCCTTCAGCTTCATTACCAAGACCCCCCCGGCGCCCGTTCTGATCAAGAAGGCTGCCGGCATCGACACCGCCTCCGGCGTGCCGAACAAGAACAAGGTCGGTTCCATCACCCTGGCCCAGGCCGAGGAGATCGCCAAGACCAAGATGCCCGACCTGAACGCCGCCTCTCTGGAGGCTGCCGTCAGCATGATCAAGGGCACCGCCCGCAGCATGGGCGTTACCGTTGAGGGTTGAACAGGAGGGGAATAAGCAATGAAACACGGCAAGAAATATACCGATGCTGCCAAACTGATCGAGAGCAGCAAGACTTATGATCCGGCCGAGGCCCTGGAGCTCTGCTGCAAGACCGCGACCGCGAAGTTCGACGAGACCGTCGAGCTGCATGTCCGTCTGGGCGTTGACAGCCGTCACGCTGACCAGCAGGTCCGCGGCGCCGTTGTTCTGCCCAACGGTACCGGCAAGAACGTCCGCGTCATCGCCATCGCCAAGGGCGACGCTGCCAAGGCTGCTGAGGCTGCCGGTGCGCAGGAGGTCGGCGACGACGATCTGATCGCCAAGATCCAGGGCGGTTACCTGGACTTCGACGTTCTGGTTACCACCCCTGACATGATGGGCCGCGTTGGCCGTCTGGGTAAAATCCTTGGCCCCCGTGGTCTGATGCCCAACCCCAAGGCCGGTACTGTGACCCCCGATGTCGGCAAGGCTGTTACCGATGCCAAGGCCGGTAAGATCGAGTACCGTCTCGACAAGCAGAACATCATCCATGTGCCCATCGGCAAGGCCTCTTTCGGCGCCGAGAAGCTCATGACCAACCTGGACACCGTTCTGGATGCCATCGCCAAGGCGAAGCCCGCCGCGGCCAAGGGCCAGTACTTCAAGAGCGCGACCGTCGCCACCACCATGGGCCCTGGCGTCCGCGTTGCCACCAACAAGTACGGTGTCTGATCCCAGCGTTTGCTGAATTCAAAAAGTACTTGACAAACGCACGTTTGCGTGCTATACTATCTAAGCTGTTTTTAAGACAGCAGGTGCCGCGAGGCATAATGGGGTAACCCAACCTGCCGAGAAACGTGCGTTTGATTGCTGTGCTTTCAAGCCCTTTTCCCGGCGACGGGAAAGGGGCTTTTTTGTTACACGAAAAGCCGCTTACCGTTACCAAACTGTAAGTGGAACGAGGTGAAATTCAAATGCCCAGTGCAAAGATTCTGGAATCCAAGAAGGCTCTTGTCAAGGCCCTGAACGAGGAGATCGCTTCTTCTCTGGCCGGTGTGGTTGTCGCATACAACGGCATCAGCGTGGCCGATGACACCAAGCTGCGTAAGGAACTGCGTGAGGCCGGCGTGCACTACATGGTCGTCAAGAACACCATGCTGCGTCTCGCCGTCAAGGGCACCCAGTACGAGGGTCTGACCGAGTACTTCAAGGGTGACACCGCCGTTGCCCTGTCCCCCGAGGACCCGGCTGCTGCGGCCCGCATCCTGTGCAAGTTCGCCGATGCCGACAAGTCCAAGCGCTTCGTCGTCAAGGGCGGCTTCTGCGATGGTCAGGTTATGGACGCTGCCGGTGTCAAGGCTCTGTCCACCATGCCCAACCGCGAGGGTCTGCTTTCCATGCTGGCCGGTTCCCTCAACGGGATCATCGGCGGTCTGGCTGTGGCCCTGCAGGCTGTTGCCGACAAGCAGGAGGAACCCGCAGCTTGATTGTAAATCAAGCTGCGTGAGCACCTCGGCGCAGTGCTCGTTAAACCTGTGCGCCGCCTAACAAACTCAATTTTAAATGGAGGTAACTACCATGGCTTCTGAGAAGATCACTGCCATTGTCGAGTCTGTCAAGACTATGACTGTTCTGGAGCTCAAAGAGCTCGTTGACACCATCTGCGAGGAGTTCGGCGTTTCCGCTGTTGCCGCTGCTGCTCCCGCTGCCGCCGGCGCTGCTGCCGCTCCCGCTGAGGAAGAGAAGACCGAGTTCGACGTCATCCTGAAGGACGTCGGCGCCAACAAGATGCAGGTCATCAAGACCGTCAAGGAGCTGACCGGTGCTTCCCTGATGGAGGCCAAGAAGCTCGTCGAGACCCCCGATGCCAAGCTGAAGGAGCAGGCTTCCAAGGCCGACGCCGAGGAGATGCAGAAGAAGCTGGAAGAAGTCGGCGCCAAGGTCGAGCTGAAGTAATTCAGTTTTCCAGACTGTCATTTTACACCGCATGGTTTTACCGCCATGCGGTGTTTTTGTTTTGCAAAAAAAGACGCGATGCCTTGCGGCATCGCGCTGCTGGGGAAAACGGGAAAGAGAATGACAAAAGGATCAGGTGTGCTGCCGCGGAGCGGTACTGCGGGGACGTTTTTCACCAGGGATCCCGGCAAACTTGCCGTACATATCCTTTAACAGAACGGTGCGGCGTACCATGCCGATGAAGACGTTGCGGTCATCCACCACCGGAACGAAGTTCTGATCGATGGCTGCCCGCAGCAAGGTGGGCATATCGGTGGTAACGGTAACGGCCTTGTAATCTCGGCGGCGGGGAAAGCTGGCAATGGGAACATCCTCGCTGGCTTCCAGATCCAGCCCGTGCAGGTTCTTCATGCCCCACAGGATATCTCCCTCGGTGATGGTGCCCACATACTCGCCGTTGCGTTTCAGAACGGGAATGGTGGCGAAACGCTGGTTGGCCCATTTCTCCAGCGTCTGGCGCAGGGTGAAATCCTCGTAGATATATAATACGTCCTGCTTGGGGGTCAAAAAGAACAAAAGATTCATGCGTAAATGCACTCCTTTTGGTGGTAGTGTTGTTTCTATAACCAGTATATACGTTCAGCCTGTAAACTTTGTGAATGGTTTGTTAAAAAACAACTGCTCGGATTTTTCTTGAAAAAAGACTGTTCAAACGGTAAAAAGTGGTGTATAATAAACCTAATTAAGCCCAACAAAGGAGGATCGCAGATGATCACCAAGGTGAATCCTTACGGACATATCTCTTTGACCAACGACTATTTCTCCGGCCTGGTGGAGCAGGCGGCCAAGCAGTGCTACGGCATTGCGGCTATGGGGCAAGCCCCTGCCGAAAGTGTCGTGCGCAACGCGCTGCGCACCGGCAGTCTGCCGCCGAAGGGCGTCACCGTCACGCAGGAGGGCGGGCGTCTGGTCATCGCGCTGCATATTAAAGTGGGGTATGGGCTCAATATCTCTACCATCACGCAAAGCATCACCCATCGCGTCAAGGACGAGGTGGAGCATGCCACCGGCCTGAAGGTCGCGCGCATTGATGTGTATGTGGACGATATTCTGGCAGATTAAGACATGAGGTGTAACATACGATGATTACTGGTCAGATCCTGCGTGACGCCATTCTTTCCGGCGCCAACAACATTGCAAATCAGCGCACCCGGGTGGATGAGCTGAACGTTTTTCCTGTCCCGGACGGTGATACCGGCACCAATATGAGTATGACGGTCGGTGCCGCTACCCGTGAGCTGGAGGCCCTGCCCGACAGCTGCACCGTGGCCGAGGCAAGCAAGACGGCGGCTTCCGCCATGCTGCGCGGCGCCCGCGGCAACTCCGGTGTAATTACGAGCCTTTTGTTCCGCGGTTTCTCCAAGGCCCTGAAGGACAAGACTGAGGCCAGTGCCGCCGACCTGGCAATGGCGCTGCAGATGGGCGTTGAGGCTGCCTACAAGGCGGTCATGAAGCCCACGGAGGGCACCATCCTGACCGTCACCCGCCTGGCGGCCGAAAAAGCTCAGCAGTGCACCGATATGGAAATTCCCGCCATGTGGGACGCCACGCTGGAAGCGGCGCAGGAAGCCCTGAACGATACGCCGAATCTGCTGCCTGTTCTGAAGAAAGCGGGCGTGGTGGACGCCGGTGGCCAGGGTATCATGCTGGTGTTCGAGGGCATGAAGCAGGTCTTTGACGGCGGCGAGATCATCGCCGGTGCTGAAGTGGCGGCCAAGCCCAAAGTGTCCAGCGAGGCGGCCGGCAAAGGTGTCTTTGCCGACGACCTGATGAAGGTAGAGGATATCAAGAACGGCTATTGCACCCAGTTCCTGCTGCATAAAAATGCCGATGCCAGCGTGACCCGTCTGCGGGCCTTCCTGGAATCCAACGGTGATTCTGTGGTGGTCATCGAAGATGACGATGTGGCCAATTGCCATGTGCATACCTCCGATCCCGGCATGATGCTGTCCGAGGCAATCAAGTACGGCTATCTGACCGACTTCAAGATCGAGAACATGCATGAGCAGTTCCTGGCCCGCCAGAAACAGGGCAAGGGTCTGGAGAAGCAGGCGCAGGCTGAGGAAAACAAGGAAAGCGAGTTCACCTACGCGGCGGTGGATCCCGAGCGCGAATATGGCTTCGTGGCCGTTGCCGCCGGTGAGGGCCTGAAGAACGTCTTCACCGATCTGGGTGTGGATGCCGTTGTCAGCGGTGGCCAGACCATGAACCCCTCCACCGAGGATATCCTGGCGGCCATCCAGAGTGTGCCCGCCAAGACGGTCCTCGTCCTGCCCAATAACAAGAATATCATCATGGCGTCCGAGCAGGCGCAGAAGCTGGCGGATCGCAAGGTCATCGTGCTTCCCACCCGCACTGTGCCCCAGGGCATGACGGCGATGCTGAACTTTGATCCCGAGGTCAAGCCCGACGAGAATGCTGTCAACATGATGCAGGCGGCAGACCGTGTGAGCACTGGTCTGGTGACCTATGCAGCCCGCGACAGTGAGTTTGACGGCAAGCCCATCAAGAAGGGCGAGATCATGGCGCTGGAGAATGGCAAGATCGTGGCCACCGGCACCGACATCGTCAAGGTTACCTATCGTCTGGCTCGCTCCATGCGCAAGAAGGATACCCAGTTCATCACGGTGATTTCCGGCTGCGATGTGAGTGACGAGGACGCCGAGCACACCACTGAACTGGTCCGCGCCAAGTGCGGCGGGAATATTGAGGTCAGCCACATCAGCGGCGGCCAGCCGGTGTACTACTACATGATCTCGGTAGAGTAATCGGCAAGCGAAAACGACAAAAGGCGAATTTGGGGAAGTTCCGAGTTCGCCTTTTTCCTTTATGGCGGCTCGCCGCCCATCCGAAACAGAAAGGAGGTCCCCTGTGGCAACCATCGACAGCTCCATCCAATATCTCAAGGGCGTGGGTCCTGCCTTCGCCAAAAAGTTTGAAAAGCTGGGTGTTCATACCATCCGGGACCTTCTGCTTTGCTATCCGCGCAAATATATCGATTATACCCAGCCCTATACAGTGGCTTCCGCGCCCTATGACGTGGATTGCTGCGTAAAGGCCACGGTTCTGCAGAAAGAACCGGCCCGGCGCATCAAGGGGGGGCGTGTGCTCAGCCGGGCATTGGCGGCCGACGATTCCGGCGTGCTGGCTTTGTCCTGGTTCAACGCTTCCTATGCGGCGGATAAACTGATTGTCGGCCAGACCTATTATTTTGAGGGACGTGTGGGCGGTACACTGACCCATCGGGAACTGCTGCATCCGCTGGTTCGTACCGAAGCCCAGGTGGCGGCCAGCCCCTTTGTGCCGGTCTACCACGGCACAGAAGGACTTCCGGCCTCGCGGCAGGCAAGCTGCGCCCAGGCGGCACTGGCCTATGTGGAGGAACTCCAGGATCCGTTGCCGCCGGAATTGCTGATTCGCTATCGGATGCCCACCAAGGCACAGGCGGTTCGTGCCGTGCATGCACCGCGCAATCAGGCAGATCTTGCGGCAGGACGCCGTCGCCTGATTTTTGAGGAACTGTACCTTCTGCAGATCGGCATCTTTTTGCTGCGCAGCCATGGACGCCGGCAGACCAGTGCACCCATGCGCCCCATGAAGCTGGACCCGTTCTGGGGGAGTTTGCCCTATCAGCCCACGGGTGCCCAGCGCCGCGCCACAGAAGAAATTCTTCACGATCTCTGCGCTGATGTGCCGATGAACCGATTGCTGCAGGGAGATGTGGGCAGCGGCAAGACATTGGTGGCGGCGGCGGCGATCTGGTTTGCCGCCCAGAACGGCTGGCAGAGCGCCATGCTGGCGCCCACGGAAATCCTGGCCAGGCAGCATGCGGCCACGCTGGCGGACCGGCTGGAGCCTTTCGGCATCAATGTGACACTGCTGGTAGGGGGCATGAAGGCCAGCGAAAAGCGGATCGCCTTGTCGGCCATTGCCGATGGCCGTGCAGGGCTGGTGGTGGGCACCCACGCGGTACTTACCGATTCGGTGGTTTTCAAAAATCTGGGACTCGCCATCGTGGACGAGCAGCACCGGTTCGGTGTACGGCAGCGCGGGTTGCTGGCGGGCAAGGCGCAGAGTCCTCATCTGCTGGTGATGAGTGCTACGCCCATTCCGCGTACGCTGGGACTACTAATGTACGGTGATCTGGATATCTCGGTACTGGACGAGCTGCCGCCCGGGCGCAAGCCCATCAAGACCTGGTTCATCAATGGCAAAAAGCGGCGGGATATGTACGGCTTTCTGGATAAGCAGATCGAGGCGGGACACCAGGTGTACATCGTCTGCCCGGCCATTGAGGAAAATGAGCTGGATACCGGCATGCAGGCCGTCAACAAATACTATACCGAGGTTGCCTGCGCCATGCTGCCCCACCGGCGCATCGGGTTGCTGCATGGCAAAATGAAGCCCAAAGAAAAGGACGAGGTCATGCAGCAGTTCAAGGCCGGGGAGCTGGACGTGCTGGTCTCCACTACCGTGATCGAGGTCGGTGTGGATGTGCCCAATGCTACAGCTATGGTCATCGAAAATGCCGAGCGATTCGGTCTTTCAGCGCTGCACCAGCTTCGCGGTCGCGTAGGACGGGGAGCAGCAGATTCCTGTTGCATCCTGATCTCCGACAATGAAAACGATTCCGTGCGGGAACGTCTGCGGTTTCTCTGTCATACATCGGACGGTTTTGCGGTGGCCAAATATGACCTGGAGACCCGCGGCCCCGGCGATTTCTTTGGTCAGGCACAGCATGGTCTGCCGACCTTGCGGGTGGCGGACCTGGTGCAGGATACCCGCACGCTGCGGGTGGCACAGGACGAGGCCAAAGCGCTGCTGGCCGCCGATCCCAACTTGACGGATCCGGGACATCGTGCGCTTTCCGACGAGGTGGAACGGCTGTTCGCCACGGCCGGTGCCATGAATTAAATCCGTAAATCCCTTTTATTTCCGGGAAAAGTTTGCTATACTAAAGGATAACCATAGAACCAACCCTGAACAGAGGAACCACATGCTTATGAAACGATTCTGGGCATTGTTTTGCACCGTTGTACTGGCCTTTGTGCTGGTACTGCCAGTGGCAGCGGAGGGAGAGAGCAGCGCTCTGTCTGCCGACGCACCGGAACTTACAGCCCCGGCGGGCTATGTCGTCAACTTGGACACCAACATCGTGGTGTATGACAAGAACAGCGACACGCAGCTCCAAGCAGCCAGCCTGACCAAGATGATGACCTGCCTGCTGATGCTGGAGCAGTACCAGGATCAGCTGGACACCATCACAGTCACGGCCCCCAGCTATATCTATGATCTGATCTGGGAAAAGACGACCAATGCCTCCACGGCGGATATCCGCAAAGGGGAAACCCAGACGCTGCGCAATCTGCTCTACGCCATGCTGCTGCCCAGCGCCAATGAGGCCGCTTATATTGTGGCGGACTATATGGGCGGCGGCAGTATCGATAACTTTGTGGCCATGATGAACAATGAAGCGGCAGCCATTGGCTGTACGGGAACCACCTTTGCAGATCCCTGCGGTCTGGATGAACGCAACGTTACCACGGCCAAGGATGCCTACCTGATTCTGCGCGCGTTGACAGCCTACGACATTGTGGGAACCGTGATGGGTACGGCCAGCTATGATATGGGTACCAATGACCGGTATACCACGCCCGGCACCTATATCATCCAGAACACAAACAAGATGATCTCCAATACCAGTTATTACCGTGCCTATACCAAGGGCGGCAAGACCGGCAGCCTGGGAGAGTGGCAGAATTTTGCCGGATGGCACAGCCAGGATGGTGAAAATTACATCAGCGTGCTGCTCAATGTGCCCAATGCCACCGATGAGGAAGGCGGGCGTCCGGCCCTTCTCGAGACCGGTACGCTGATGGACTGGGTCTATGCGACCTACACCATTGCACCGGCGCTGGACACCACTCAGCCCATTACGGAAAGCCGCATTGTCTATTCCACCCAGACCGATACCGTTATGCTCTATCCGGCCGATGACATGATGACGCTGCTGCCCCGGGAAGGTGGCGCTGCGTTGACTGAGCAGGTATTCAATCTGCCGGATCATCTGACGGCTCCTCTCAAGCAGGGGGATGTGGTGGGGACCGTGACACTGACCATCGAGGGAGAGAGCATCGGTACGGTGGATTTGATTGCGGGCAGTGATGTGGAGCGCAATCAGATGTTGTATACGATTTCCCGTGTGGGAGAATTTTTCTCCAGCACCTATTTTAAAGTGGTCATCATGCTGACGATGGCGGTCATTGCCGTGTATGCGTTTGTATGGGTATTGTCCATTCTGGGCGTCTGGAGCCGGGAAAGCGAAGATAAATAATGCCGGAAAAATCCATCAGGAGGAAATGACCATGCTGGATGTAAAACGCAATTTGACGACGATGACGGATTTCTATGAGCTGACCATGTCCGCCGGCTATCTGGACGAGGGGTACGAAGACAAGATCGCGGTGTTTGACATGTTTTTCCGTCGGGTGCCGGACGGCGGCGGCTATGCGATCATGGCAGGCCTGCAACAGTTCATTGAGGCGGTGGACAACCTGAAATTCACCGACGAGGACGTAGCGTATCTGCGTTCTACCGGTGTCTTTGATGAGCGGTTCCTGAGCTATCTTGCCAACTTCCAGCTTCATTGCAACATCTGGGCCATTGAGGAAGGTATGCCGATCTTCCCCCAGGAACCTATCGTCACGGTGGAAGGCCCGGCCATCGAGTGCCAGCTGCTGGAGACGCTGCTGCTGGTGACCTTCAACCATCAGTGCCTGATTGCCACCAAGGCCAACCGGATCGTCCGCGCGGCTGCGGGGCGGCCGGTGATGGAGTTCGGCGCCCGCCGGGCCCAGGGCTACGACGCCGCCTATTACGGCGCCCGCGCCTCTTACATCGGCGGCTGTGGTTCCACCTCCTGCGTGATGGCGGCCCGGGATTTCGGAATTCCGGCCTCCGGCACGATGGCACACAGCTGGGTGCAGATGTTCCCCAGCGAATACGAGGCATTCAAAAAATATGCCGAGATGTACCCTGACGCCTGCGTACTGCTGGTGGATACTTACAATGTGCTGCGCCACGGCGTGCCGGATGCGATCAGAGTCTTTGATGAGGTGCTCAAGCCGATGGGCAAGCGCCCCAAAGGAATCCGCATCGATTCCGGCGATATTGCCTACCTCTCCAAGAAGGCGCGCAAGATGCTGGATGAAGCCGGGTACCCCGACTGCACCATCTGCGCTTCCAACAGCCTGGATGAGTATCTGGTCCGTGATCTGATCCTGCAGGGCGCCCGGGTGGACAGCTTTGGCATTGGCGAGAACATGATCACCGCCAAAAGCGATCCCGTCTTCGGCGGTGTGTACAAGCTGGCCGCCGTCAAGGAGGAGGACGGCAGCTACACGCCCAAGATGAAGCTGTCGGAGTCGGCGGAAAAGGTGACGATTCCCTGCCTGAAAAAGGTGTGGCGCATCTATGACGAGGACGGCAAGGCCATGGCCGACCTCATTACTATGGCGGATGAAAAGGTGGAGACCCAGCACGGCATTACGCTGTTCGATCCCATCGAGACCTGGAAAGAGTGCACCTACGTCCACTGCACGGCGCGGTGCCTGTCCACCCCCATCTATGAAAACGGCAAGCGCGTCTATGAAAGTCCGAGTCTGGATGACATCAAGAAATTCTGCAAGGCCCAGGTGAACACCCTGTGGGATGAGGTCAAGCGTTTTGAAAACCCCCACCGCTACTATGTGGACCTGAGCCAGAAGCTGTGGGATACCCGCAGTGCGCTGCTCAAAAAACTCTCCAAATAATTCGTTACAATCAGGTTACAAAGCACATCTCCCGCGCATACTAGTGGCAATACACCGGTAAAGCGCGGGAGGTTTTTTTATGTTGGAACGGATGTGTCTGTTTGTGTTGGGCGGTGGGGGATATCTGAGCATAGAACTGGCCTGGCGTGGGAGTACCCACTGGACCATGTTCCTGGCGGGAGGACTCTGCCTGTGCTTTCTGCAAAGTCTCGCCTCCCGGCGGATTGCACTGCCGGTGGCTGCCGGTGCAGGCGCAGCAGGAGCCAGCCTTCTGGAAGTGGTCATCGGCCTGGTATGTCGCAATTGGCTGCACATTGCGGTCTGGGACTACAGCGCTGAGTGGGGCAATCTGGCTGGACTGATCTGCCCGAGGTACTGTTTCTACTGGTTCTTGTTGTGCGGCTGGGTGGTGGCTGTGCTGCGCGTGGCCGGCAAAGTGACTGGAAGTCCTTTTTATTGTATACAAAGAGCTGCTGCAGAATCCTGAAGTCCTGATTTTGGTACCGCTGATGCTGTATACTGAAAGCATCGAAACAGAAAGGCGGTATCCAACCATGACCCAGCAGTTCAAATATGTCGGCGGCCACATTGAAGTCTATTCGGAGTGCGGGGAGTTTCTCTTCTCGGCAGACACCATGCAGGAAGCATGGGAGGAATTGTCCGCGTGAGGCGTACAAACGCAATGCGTATATGTACAATCTGCCGAAATGGTGGAATATATACAAATAACTTTTGTAAGTTTGTACAAAATGCAGCTTGCAAAAGACGGACTTTTCGCATATAATAAAGACAGAAAACAGAAAGGAGATGGGGTTGCATGTTGAAGCTGCATACCCTGGCTGAATGGATGCACGGTTTCCTGGATCCGGATCGTCCGTATGGTTTGCCGGAGGAGATGTACAATGACGTGATCCCGTCGGGTGTACACACCTACAACCGTACCGATCTGTTCTGAAAACCCATTCATTCCCACGCAAGCATGCCCCGTGCCGATGCCGCCTGTGCATCGGCACGGGGCATTTTTTGCTTGTATTTTTCTGCAAAACAGGGTATTCTATTACTGTTACTGTAGGAAACCGGCACACCTGAGCCGGTCTGTCAAAAGGAGTATCCGCATGAAACTGATTACTTTTACTGTGCCGTGCTATAACTCGGCCGCGTATATGGACCGCTGTATCGAGACACTGCTTCCGGCGGGGGAGGAAGCCGAGATCATCCTCGTGGATGACGGCTCCACCGATGACACCGGCAAGGTGGCCGATGGCTATGCCGAAAAATATCCCAATATTGTACGGGTCATCCATCAGGAAAACGGCGGCCACGGGGAGGGCGTCAACCAGGGCATCCGGAACGCCACGGGATTGTTTTTCAAGGTGGTGGATTCCGATGACTGGCTGGACACCGAGGCACTGGCCAAGGTGATGGAGGTGCTGCGCCGGTATGCGGACGCGGAGACGCCGCTGGATCTTCTTATGGCCAACTATGTCTATGAGCATGTGGCCGACAACACCCGCAACGTGGTGGATTATACCGGGATCCTGCCGGAAAACCGTGTCTTTCACTGGGATGAGATCGGTAAGTTCCCGCCGGACAAGAATATCCTGATGCACAGTGTCATCTATCGCACCGAAGTGCTGCGCGCCAGCGGCATGGTGCTGCCCAAACATACCTTCTACGTGGACAATCTGTTTGTCTACCAGCCGCTGCCTCAGGTCAAGACGATCTACTATCTCAATCTGGACCTGTACCGCTACTTCATCGGCCGCGACGATCAGAGCGTCAATGAGAAGAACATGATCAAGCGCGTGGACCAGCAGCTGCGGGTGACCCGGCTGATGATGGAGGCGGTGGACGTCTTTGCCCTGCCGCCGGAGCAGGAGAAGCTGCGCGCCTATATGCTCAACTACTTCTCCATGATGATGGCTATCTCCAGCATCTTTCTGGCCCTGGATGGCAGCGAAGAAGCGCTGGCCAAGCGGCAGAAGCTGTGGGATGACCTGAAAGCCCACGACGAGCGCCTCTACCGCCGCTGCCGTCATTCGGTGGCGCAGGCCTGCAATCTGCCGGGGTGGCTGGGCTGTAAACTGAGCATTGCAGGCTACCGCATTGCGCAGAAGCTCTTCAAGTTCAACTGAGCGGGTGCTATTATGCAGCAATACAAGACTATTTTGTTTGATCTGGACGGTACGTTGACCGACTCGGCGCCCGGCATCCTCAACTCGGTGCGGTATGCCTGCGGGAAAATGGGGCTGGATGTGCCGGGGGAAGCCACACTGCGTCGTTTTCTCGGCCCGCCGCTGCCATCCTCCTTCCGGGACTATCTGCACTTGAACGAGGCAGATGTGGACCGGGCGGTGGCAGCGTTCCGGGAATATTATCCGGATAAGGGCATCTTTGAAAATGAAGTCTATCCGGGAATCCCGGAACTGCTCCGGGATCTGAAACGCGCCGGAAAAACGGTGGTGATGGCCACCAGCAAGCCGGAAGTGTTCGCCAAGCGTATCATGGAACATTTTGCTCTGGTGGACTGCTTTGATGCCATCTGCGGGGCGACTATCGATGAGACCCGCACGGACAAAGGGGATGTCATTGCCTACGCACTGGAAACGGCACACATTGCGGACCGGCAGCGGACCGTTATGGTGGGGGATCGGGAACACGATGTGAAAGGGGCGCTTCGCAACGGGCTGCCCTGCATCGGGGCGGTTTACGGGTATGGCAGCGCCGAAGAACTCACCGAAGCCGGTGCTGTGGCCCTGGCCGGCACAGTAGAGGAGCTGCGCACCCTGCTGTTGGGATGATAGAAAAAACGAGGAGCCTGCATGCCGACATGTACGGTACGCAGGCTCCTGTTCATTTTTTGTGCGGCTGATTGTCTTTATCGTTGTAATAGAAGTGGGCGTTGTACCAGGCTGCGCTGATGCCGGCTGCTGTGAGGCTTACCAGGATGGCGATGCCCCACCATTCGCTCAGCAGGCCGCGGGGGCCCAGAAAAAGCAGGGCGATGCCCAGCATGAACAGCGCCGGTGCAGCATAGTGCAGCCCTTTCATCAGGCGCAGGCGCCAGGAGGAAACATCTGCTTCGGCAAACTCCGGGTCGCAGCATACACAGCGGACCCGTGCGGTGGGAATGCCGCGGACAGAGGCATAGTAGCGCACGGCGCGGTATTCTATGCCGTCGATGGTGAAATGAGGGTACATGCCTTCCCGGGTGACTACGAGATTCAGACCCTGTGCCCGCGCGTAGCCGAACAATGCGTCGGTAAATTCTGCGGGGGTGGTCACAGGAGTGTCCGGAGTAAAGGTAAAGACGCGTCGATGTTCGGCCCTGCAGATAGCACGGTAGTCGTTGACCCAGTCCCAGCACCAGTGGGAGACAGAGGTTTCCTGCATGCGCCGAAGGCAGGCGTCTGTGTCGAGGGAGGCGGCACTTTCCTGATGCTGCTGCAGTTCCTTGCAGAATTTCCGGGCAGTCTCCAGCTCCCGGGCCTGTTGGGCGAGGCGCTCCGCCTGTTTTTCCGCTGCCCTGGCCAGCGGAAGCGATCCTTGAAGTACCGCACGGATTTCTTCCACCGGCATGTCCAACATGCGCAGGATACGAATCAGTTTGAGGGTACGGACCAGCTCTTCGGTATAGATCCGGTATTCGTTGCTGGGGTCGCGGGCCGGGCAGATAAGCCCGGCTTGTTCATAGTAGCGGATGTTCCGGCTGGAGACGCCGGAAGCCTCGGATGCCTGTTTGATGTTCATCGGGATCCCTCCTTTTCCCTCAGACTATACCCTGCACCCGCTGGAAGGTCAAGGCTTTTTTTCAAATAATCATACCATATACGCCTGTTTTGTGCTATACTGGTGTTGCATTTCAAAACAAAGAGGGAACAGAACGATGTATCAATTGGGAGACGATAAGCTGGAAGTACGGGAACTGCTGGTCAAGGCTTTTGCCAGTGCATGGGAACACAGTGACAAGCATGTAGACCGGGATACTTATATCAACAGCAGCATCAATGTGATCGATTCGCTGCAGGTAGGGCCCGAGATGATCTACGGTGAGGAAGGCCAGGGCCTGCTGGAAGGAGAACTGGACCATCTGCCGGATCTGCTGCGTGCCGATGGCATGTGGGTCTATTATGAGGTCCCTGCCGAGAACTTTTTCATTCTGACCTGGATGACCGATGCCGAGAAGGCCGAAGCCAAGGTGGCGTCGCTGCAGGGCGAGGAGGGAAGCCTTGCCTGTGTGGTGGACCTGAAACAGGAGTGGCACCGCGAAGCATGAGCCGGACCGGCCGGAGAAAAGGGGGGCGAGGATGAAGCGGGAAATCATACACCTGCCGCGGGATGCCATGTGGTTGCTGCAGACGCTGCACGATGCCGGCTACAGCGCTTATGTGGTGGGCGGTTGTGTGCGGGACAGCCTGCTGGGACGCCGCCCCGGGGACTGGGATATCTGCACATCGGCCCGCCCGGATCAGCTGCGGGCGCTGTTTGCCGATCAGCAGTTGATCCTGACGGGGGAAAAGCACGGCACTGTGGGGGTCGTACTGCACGGGTCCCCTTATGAGATCACGACCTACCGTCTGGATGGTACGTACCGGGATCACCGCCACCCCGATAAGGTGCAGTTTGTCAGCGAACTGGCCGAGGATCTGGCCCGGCGGGATTTTACCATCAACGCCATGGCCTATGCTCCCGGTGAGGGCGTGATCGATCTTTGCGGCGGCAGAAAAGACCTTGCAGCGGGGATCATCCGCTGCGTGGGAGATCCGGAAGCCCGCTTTGCCGAGGACGCCCTGCGTATTCTGCGGGCGCTGCGCTTTGCTGCCCGGCTGGATTTCGCCCTTGATCCCGCAACGGAAGCGGCAGCACGGGAAGCCCGTGACAGCCTGCAGGCGGTCAGTGCAGAGCGTATTTATACCGAACTGGACGGCCTTCTGATGGCACAGTATGCGGGGAAAACCTTAGCACAATATGGCGAAATTCTGGCGGGCGCCGTGCCGGAAGTAGGCCCTTGTATCGGCTGTACGCAGCCGGGTCGCTGGCATTGTTTTGACGTGTGGCAGCATACAGCGGCCGCCGTCACGGCACTGGATCTGCGAGGTCAGGATACCCGCGGAGCCCGGGTGCTGCGCTGGGCCACCTTTTTGCACGATATTGCCAAACCCCTTTGCCGCAGCGTGGGCCCGGATGGTGCGGCTCACTTCAAGGGACATAACCAGCGTGGGGCGGCGGTGGCACGTGCGATTCTGCGTCGGCTCAAGGCACCCAGCTACCTGTTGGAAGGGGCGGTGGGGCTCATTGCCATCCACGACGCGCCGCTGCCCGAAGGGGATGCGGCCATCCTCAAATGTCTCAACCGGTACGGAGCGGTTTCTCTGCGCCGCCTGTGCGCACTCAAATATGCCGATCTGGATGCCCATGCGCTGACGCCGGAGGTGGCTTGCCGCCGGGAAGATGTCACGATATTCGAAAACCGGATGACGGAACTTTCCAAAAACGGCTGCTTCACCATCCGCCAGCTGGCGGTCAACGGTTCGGACCTGATGGAGGCCGGTCTGCCCGCCGGACCTGCGGTGGGGCGGGTGCTCCATGCGTTGCTGAGTGCGGTCATGGAGGGACGCATCGAAAATCAGCGCGACACGCTGCTGCGGGAAGCACAACGTCTGCTGCGCGAATGCTGAACTCCATTTCCTATATTGTATTTTGTACAGGGAGGTTTTTGCCATGATTCAAAATGAAGTTTTGTCTGCCATCGCGGCGCGCCGCAGCTGCCGTGCTTACCAGCCGGAACAGATCAAGCCCGAAGAGCTGGATGCGGTTCTCCAGGCCGGTACCTGGGCTCCCACGGGAATGAACCGGCAGAGCCCGGTGATCGTTGCGGTGCAGGACAAAGAAACCCGGGACCGCCTTTCTGCCATCAACGCCGCCATCATGGGCAGCAACGGGGATCCCTTCTATGGTGCTCCCACCGTGCTTGTGGTGCTGGCAGACCGCAGCGTTCATACCCACGTGGAGGACGGTTCTCTTGTGCTGGGAGATCTGCTCCTGGCAGCATCCAGCATCGGTCTGGGTTCCTGTTGGATCCACCGTGCCAAGGAAACCTTCGAAACCGAGGAAGGCAAAGAGATGCTGCGCAAGTGGGGACTTGATCCCGACAAGTACGTCGGGGTAGGCAACTGTATCCTGGGCTATCCTGCACCTGGTGGGGTCAAAGCGGCCACACCGCGCAAGGCAGACTATGTGGTGAAGGCATGATTCTCGGCGTCGGAATCGATCTTTGCGATGCGAGCCGCATCGAAAAAAGTCTGGAAAAACAAACGTTCTGTGACTATGTCTACGCGCCCGCCGAGCAGACGCTGCTGGCGGGGCTTTCCGGCAAACGGAGAGCGGAAACCGCAGCGGCCAATTTCGCTGCCAAGGAGGCCTTTCTGAAGGCGGCCGGTACCGGCCTGGGCGGCTTTGCGCTGTCGGAACTGGCGCTGCTCCGGGCAGAAAACGGAGCGCCTTATTTTGAGCTCCAGGGGCGGGCAGCGACCTGGGCAGTCCAGCGGGGATTGACCGTGCACGTCAGTCTGACCCATGAGAAAGGCCTGGCCAGTGCCATCGTCCTGCTGGAAGAACACCGACCCAAAGGGGAGTGACCGATGGTTGCTAAAACACCCCGCGCCAGCAATCTGGAATTGCTGCGTATTCTCTGTATGTTGTTCATCATCGGGGATCACCTGACCGGCCAGGGCGGCATTGCGGACTACAGCACCCTGTCCTCCTCCTTGGCGTTTTGCCTGATCGGATGCGGGTCCCGCATCGCCTGCAGCATCTTTGTGCTGATCGGCAGCTGGTTTTTGTGTGAGCAGCCCTTTGCAACCCGCCGCCCGCTTTCGCTGTGGCTTTCTCTGTGGCTTTATACAGTGCCGGTTACATTGCTTTGCGCCCTGGGGGGGCTGCCGGTCTCCTTCGGCACGCTGCGGTGGGCTGTCTTCCCGGCCTCCACTCGGCAGCTGTGGTTTATCTCGGATTATCTGGTCCTGCTGGTCTGTATGCCGCTGCTGGCGCGGGTTCTGCGGGGATTGCCCCGCGGGGCGCACCGAGGGCTGCTGTTGGTTCTGGCGGTGCCGTTGATTCTGTACCCCACGCTGTTCGCGGAGGACGGCATTGTCAGCGATCTTTCCTGGATGTTCCTGTATGAATATCTGCTGGCGGCCTACCTGCGCCGTTACCCGGACAACCGTCTGAGCCGGCTGCTGCGCCACCGGGTACTGGCTTTGGCTTTGGGTGTGGGCCTGCCGCTGCTCAACACGGCGGCACGCGCCTGGCTGGAATGGCAGGGCCGGACGGACGGCAAGGCCTTCCAGTACGTTGCTTACTATCGTACCGGGCTCGGCGCCCTGCCCAATCTGCTGGCGGCGCTGGCCTTGTTCTCGCTGTTCCAGACAGTGAAGCTCGGCAGCCGACGCTGGGTCAATGCCCTGGCCGGTACCACCCTTGGTGTCTACATCCTGCACCAGGTTCCGGCATTTCGGGACTTCCTGTGGAACGGTATCTTTCAGGCACAGGCGCATCACGGTTCGGTATCCTATACACTGCTGGTGATCCTGGCTACCTTTGCGGGCTGTGCCTGTGTAGATGCTGTGCGCACCTGGCTGGTTATGCGTCCGCTGTATAATAGCCCGCCGTTCCGTATGCTTTGCGCAAAGGGGGATGCACTCGCGGCAAAAATACAGTCCGGTGATTAAAAGAACCTCCTCCCGCTTATACTAAGAGTATGAGACGAGAGGAGGTTTTTTGATGGAAGTGCATAGAGGGGAAGTGTTCTACGCGGATCTGAGCCCGGTGGTGGGTTCGGAACAGGGGGGCATCCGGCCGGTACTTATCATTCAGAATGAGATCGGGAACCGGCACAGTCCCACCGTCATTGCCGCAGCGATCACCAGCCGGCAGGACAAAAACCGCCTGCCCACCCACATCAGCGTACGGGCAGATCGCTGCGGGCTGTCCAAGGACAGCATTGTGCTGACCGAACAGATCCGTACGCTGGACAAACGGCGGCTGCGGGAACGGGCCGGTCGTATCCCGCCCGACGATATGCGCCGGGTGGATGAGGCGCTGGGCGTTTCCATGGGACTGGAAAGCCAGAATACCCATGAGGATGGCGGCTACTTTTGATACAAAAATCCCTCCGGGATGCTGGTCCCGGAGGGATTGCTGTTTTTCAGGGAAGGATCAGAACGCCACTTTCTTGGCGATGTAATCCTTCAGCTCACTGATGGGCAGGCGGACCTGCTCCATCGTATCGCGGTCACGGACGGTGACACAGTTGTCCGCTTCGACCTTGTCGTCGCCGACAGTCTGGAAGTCCACAGTGATGCACAGCGGGGTGCCGATCTCATCCTGGCGGCGATAACGCTTGCCGATGGAACCGGCGTCGTCGTAGTCCACCATAAAGTCCTTGGCCAGCTCGTTGCGGATTTCCATAGCCTTGTCACCCAGCTTTTTGGAGAGCGGCAGGACGGCGCACTTGAAAGGCGCCAGGAAGGGATGCAGATGCAGCACAGTGCGCACATCCTCCTTGCCCTTGGCATCCACCAGGTGCTCTTCGTCGTAGGCTTCACACAGGAAAGCCAGGGCGACGCGGTCACAGCCCAGGGACGGCTCGATAACATAGGGAATATAGTGTTCGTTGGTTTCGGGGTCAAAGTACTCCAGGCTCTTGCCGGAAGCCTCCTGGTGACGGCTCAGGTCATAGTTGGTGCGGTCGGCAATGCCCCACAGCTCGCCCCAGTCGGTGAACGGGAAAGCGTACTCGATGTCGGTGGTAGCGCGGGAGTAGAAGGCGAGTTCGGCGGCCTCGTGATCACGCAGGCGCAGATTTTCTTCCTTGATGCCCAGGCTCAGCAGCCAGTTCTTGCAGAAATCCTTCCAGTAGGCGAACCATTCCAGATCGGTGTTCGGCTTGCAGAAGAACTCGCACTCCATCTGCTCGAATTCACGGGTGCGGAAGGTGAAGTTGCCCGGAGTGATCTCGTTGCGGAAGGCCTTGCCCACCTGGCAGACGCCGAAGGGCAGTTTGCGGCGGGTGGTGCGCTGGATGTTGGCAAAGTTGACGAAGATGCCCTGCGCAGTCTCGGGACGCAGGTAGCAGGTGGAGGAGGAATCCTCGGTGACACCGATGGCCGTCTTGAACATCAGGTTGAACTTACGAATGGGGGTAAAGTCATGTTTGCCGCAGACGGGGCAGACCACCTCCTCGTGGCTGGCGATGAAGGCGTCCATCTCGTCAAAGGTCATGGCGTCCACGTCCACATTCTTGCCCTGCTCGCAGTCGGCAATCAGTTTGTCGGCGCGGTGACGGCTCTTGCAGGCACGGCAGTCCAGCAACGGATCCGAGAAGCTGGCCACATGGCCGGTGGTTACCCAGGTCTGAGGATTCATCAGGATGGCGGCATCCAGGCCGACATTGTAAGGGCTTTCCTGCACAAATTTCTTCAGCCAGGCCTTTTTGACGTTGTTCTTGAACTCAACGCCCAGGGGGCCGTAGTCCCAGCTGTTGGCCAGGCCGCCGTAGATCTCGCTGCCGGGGTAGATGAACCCGCGGTTTTTGCACAGGTTGACGATCATGTCCAGAGTCTTTTCACTGTTCTTCATTTGTACGATTACTCCTTCCGCATGGCTGGCTGCCACACAAAGCGATTTGCTGCGCCGCACCAATCGGGCGCAATGCACTTATTATAGCATAGGCAGCAGGTCCGCACAAGCGCTGCGCGGCAAAAGCTGTTGAAAAGGAAGTATTACATTGGTATAATTGGAAAGTAATACAGTCCGGAAAATGGATGCGACCGGCAAAAACAGAGAGGCGGCACAGATATGCGCAGCAAGGCGATCGCGTAATGGAAAAAGTGCATCCAAAGGTATCCGCTTTTTGGTGCTTCCTCTCTGCCCTGCTTCGCAAAAAAGAGGCGTCTTGTCTTGGCCGCATGGCTGCGAGGGAATAAACGAAAGCGGGCAGCGGTTCAGCAGAGCTGACGTGCAATCTGTCGTGCCAGCTCGGGTAGTGCTTCCACGCTCACATCATTACCGGCGTTCAGACGGGCCAGTTCAGCCTGAACCCGGGGAATCTTTCGGGCTGGAATACCCAGCGCTCGCAGATCGGCGCTGGTGAGAGGACTTTTGGAGGAGTCCTTCCCCAAGCGGGAAATGACCAGAGGATCCATGCTCCATACAAATTTTGCCATGATTTATGCCTCCCCGTGGGCAAATCACCCGAATTGTGGAAATCTTTTCTGCCATTATACCAAAAATTTTAAAAAAGTGTTTATTTTACTGCAAAAAAATATTATAATTATAAAAAACTTTTGTAAAAGTATAGCCGTACCCTGCGGGGACGGACTTTGTTTGAGGTGACGACTCATGGTATTTAACATCTTTGACCCGAAATTGCTGGATGGCGTCAAGACCGTACACTTTATCGGCTGCGGCGGCTCCGGTACCTATCCGCTGATCCAGATCCTGCACAGTCACGGCTTTGCCATCACCGGTTCTGATGTGGAGGAAACCAAGAACACCGAAGCGGAGCGTGCCCTCGGCGTCAAGGTAACGATCGGCCACGATGCTGCCAATCTGGGGGATGCCCAGCTGGTGGTGTACAGTGCCGCCATTCATGACGACAATCCCGAATTGCAGGCGGCCAAGGCCCGCGGAATCAAGGCTGTGGAGCGCAGTGTCCTGCTGGGATACGTCAGCCGGATGCATCCCCAGAGCGTCGGCGTGGCAGGTACTCACGGAAAGACCACCACAACTGGCATGATCACGACGATGCTGGAACTGGCCGGACGGGACCCTGCGGCAGTCATCGGCGGCAAACTGCCGCTGATCGATGGCTACGGCAAGGCCGGCAGCGGTCAGAGCGCCGTCATCGAAGCTTGCGAATACCATGAGACTTTCCTGCATCTGACCTGCGCGGTAGGGGTCATCCTGAACATTGACAATGACCATCTGGAGTACTACGGCACGATGGGGCAGCTCAAGCTGGCATTCCAGAAGTTTGCGCTTCTGTCCCGCACGGTAGTATTCAATATGGACGATCACAACACCGTTGATGTGGTGAACAGCATTGACCGTCCGGTACTGAGCTTCGGCATCACCGAAGATGCCCGTTTCCGTGCCGTCAACGTAGCCGAGTACAAACCCGGATTCTATGAGTTTGATGTCCTTGAACTGGGCGAGAATTTTGCTCATATCCGTCTGGGCGTGCCCGGTTACCACAACATTTATAATGCTCTGGCCATGTGCTGCTGCGTGCGTCCGTTGGGCCTCAAGCCGGAGGATGCTGTTCGTGCGGCAGAAGCGTTCCATGGTACCGGCCGCCGGTTTGAGATCAAGGGCGAGTGCAACGGTGCCGTGATTGTGGACGATTATGCCCATCATCCCACAGAGCTGGAAGCTACGCTGAAAACCGCCAAGGGGCTGGGATACCAGCGGGTGATTGCGGTGCATCAGCCGTTTACCTACAGCCGCACCAAGATGCTGATGGATGATTTCGTCAAGGTGCTGGGCGAAGCGAATCAGGTCGTGCTGCTGCCCATCATGGGCGGCCGCGAAGCGGACGACGGCACCGTCAGCTCCGAACAGCTGGCGGCCAAGATCCCCGGCAGTGTGGTGGTCGACGGGCTGGAAGGCGCGGCCGACTGGGTCAAGCAGAACGCCGGAAAAGGCGATCTGGTGGTTTGCATGAGCTGCGGTGATCTGTACAAGGCGGCGGACATGATGGTCGGCAAGTAATAGAATCGGAAGGCAGGCTGCCCGTCGGGCGGCCTGCCTTTTTGCTGTATCTCTACACATTTATCCTCAAATGGTGTATACTAAAACCAAAATCGTAAAAGGAGAACCGATCTATGAACCAGCACTATCTGCAGCTGTATGCTGATTTTGTTGTCAAAGTGGGCGTCAATGTGCGTCCGCGCCAGAATTTTATCGTTCGCTGCCCGGTCACGATGCCGGAGTTTGCCCATGCCTGTGTGCGCGCGGGTTACGAAGCGGGTGCCAAGCGGGTCATCGTCCGGTGGGAGGATGACAAACTCACCCGTTTGCATATGGAATTGGCGCAGGAGTCCGACCTGTGCGAGCTGAAGCCCTATGAGCTGCGCAGTTATCTCGATTATGCCGAAGATCCGGACGGCTGCTGCACGCTGGCCATCCACGCCGAGGATCCCGAGGCGCTGGCCGGCCTGGATGCCGCCAAGGTCAACCGTGTGAACCTGGCCAAGCGCACCTTCATGAAGCCCTGGCAGGAATATACCATGAACGACCGGGTCCAGTGGTGCGTGGTCGCTGTCCCGGCCCCCGGCTGGGCTGCCAAGGTGTTCCCGGACCTTCCCGTCGAGCAGGCGGTGGAGAAGCTGTGGGAGGTCATCTTTGACGTCTGCCGCGTTTCCACCGGAGATCCCGTCTCCGCCTGGAAAGAGCATGTGGCCAAGACGGCGGCCCGGCGGGATCAGCTCAACGCCTGGAACCTGGACCGCGTGCACATCACCAGCGGCAACGGCACCGACCTGACGGTGGGCATTGCTCAGGATGCCACCTGGGAGGGAGCCTCCAGCAAGTCGGAACGGGGGATTGAGTTTATCGCCAACGTGCCTACCGAAGAAGTCTTCTGCGCCCCGGACCGCAATCGCGTGGACGGCATAGTCTATGGCACCAAGCCTTATGTCTACAACGGACAGCTCATCGAGGGCTGGCATGTGACCTTCAAGGATGGCCAGGTCGTGGAGCATGGCGCTGAGAAGAACGCCAATCTCCTGGCAGAGCTTCTCTCCACCGACGAGAATGCCAACCGCATCGGCGAGATCGCCCTGGTGCCGGCTTCCAGCCCCATCAACCGCAGTGGTGTGCTCTTCTTCAACACGCTGTTTGACGAGAACGCCGCCTGCCACATCGCCTTTGGCGCCGGTTACCCCACGAACATCCGGGGCGGTGCTTCGATGACCCGCGCGCAGCTGATGGAGAAGGGACTCAACGATTCCGCTATCCATGAGGATGTGATGATCGGCGCAGCAGACAGCCAGATCACCGGCATCACCAAGTCCGGCGAGGAAGTCACCATCTTCACCGACGGCGAGTGGGCTTTCTGATATCATCCGTAAAAAGTCCCGGACAGTTTGTCCGGGACTTTTTCTGTCAGGCCGAAGCGGCAAAGACTTCCGCAAAACGCGGTGCCATCCGGTCAAAATTCTGGGTGCCGTCGGGATCCGTCCACAGAACGCACAACACGCGGCGGCCCTGCACCAGAATCAGTTGTCGGAAAACGCCATCCTTTCCGCTATAGCCGTATGCGGCGTCCGTCCCCGGCAGATCCGGCAATGGCTGCGGCTCATCGGCCAGTAGGGACTGGCTTTCGTGGAGGTCGTTCACCAGAAGATGGGCCAGCCAGGGTGTGCGTGTGTCATAGTAGCAAACGGCAAGAGAGGTGTCCAGCACCACTTTCCCGTTTTGCAGGATTTTGCCGCTCTCGTCATACTCCAATATGGTAGGGGCCAACAGGGAATGCCGGATTTCCAGATTGCTGCGTTTCCGAGCGTCTGCCTCATCCCAGACCGGTGTGCCGTCGGCCAGGTCTGTCAGGGTGGCAAAGGGAAGGGGGCCTTGGTAGTCCGTGATGGGCTGGCGGGTCCCTGACTGGACAAGCGCCCCAAATCCACCCAGGAGCAGCAGAACAAGGGCACAGGTAGTGATCCCCTGGCTGATCCGGTGGATCCAGGCGGCGGCATGCCAGTTCTTTTGGTGATCCGGTTCATACCCCTGCCGCAGCCTGCGGCTCAGTTTCAGAATGTTATACAGGTCTCGGAAAGCCAGAAACAGCGTGCCGAAAAAATACAGGTAAATGCAGCAGGAAAGCAGTGGCATTTCCACGAGGAACCTCACCAGACGCCCTCGGCCATTCAGAAGAAACTGCAGGATCAGTGCGGCAAACAACCCCAGGAAGCTCCACCAGGCGGAGCGGCGGGCCATCTTCAGACTCAGCGCCTGCACGGCGGGGTCGGTGTGCAGTTCAGGCGCACGGGGATCTTCGCAGGCATACAGAAAAAACTCCTGTTGAGCGCAGACAAAATACCAGCCGTATTCGGCGTAGAGCGCTTTTTCTGAGGAGAGCGGCTCCGACGGGGCAGAATCCAGCCAGCCGCCTTTCAGCCGGGCGGCGGTCAGGCGATAGCGCACCGATTGCGGGGTGCCGGGGCGGAACCGTGCCAGCGTACGCCCCATCTTCTCCACAAAAAGGCCCCGGGCGGCCATATCCGTCAGCCAGCTTTCACAGGCTTCCACCTCATAGCACAGGCTGGGGACGGGACGGTAAACGATCTCCTTGTGAAGCAGCTTCATCCCGGGCATCTCCTTTTGTCAGGCTGGCGGGGGCGGTGATCTCGGCGCGGGCGGCGTCATCCAGACAGCGCTGCAGACGGGCTCGCTCGCCTTCGTAAGCGGCTTTGCCGGCGGCGGTAAGATGATAATAGCGCTTGCATCCGACCGAACCGGCATCCGCCAGAAATCCTTCTTTTTCAAATCGAGCCAACAAAGTATAGAGGGTGGCGGGACCCAGCCGTACCGTGCCGCCGGAAATCTGTGCCGCATAGGCTGTGATCTCCGCACCGCAGGCATCTGCCTGCTGCAGAGCCATCAACACATAAAACATGGATTCTGTCAGGTTTTCCATTGCCTGCCTGGGCATCGGCAACACCTCCCGTTGCAATATCGTATAATGATATTGTATATTGATATCGATGCGCAGTCAACTGTTTTTTTCGCTTTGCGGTAAAAAATGGCCTGCAAAGGCCTTTTTGTGCCCCCTTTTTCTGCGGCAGGGGGTTGCAATTTGCCCGGGGGTGTGGTATATTTTTACTGTTCGATGATGATTTTATTGGAAAGTGGGCCGTCAAGGTCCGCTTTCTTTTTATGATAGGGAAGAATTAAGGAGCGTTTGCATGGCAAAACAGCAAAACAGCGGCGGAGCGGCCAAGACGGTCGAAACGCTGGTGCGCCCCACGGTGGAGGGCATGGGCCTGCGCCTGTGGGATGTCCGTTTTGAAAAAGAAGGCCCCGACTGGTTCCTGCGGGTGCTGATCGACCGGGACGAACCGCTGGATACCGATACCTGTGAAGCGGTTTCCCGCGCCATCGATCCCATTTTGGACGAGGCAGACCCCATCGACCAGAGTTACTATCTGGAAGTGGGCAGCCCCGGACTGGGACGCCGTCTGACCCGCCCTGAGCATTATGAAGCCCTGCGCGGGCAGAAGTGCGCCGCGCATCTGATCCGGCCTGACGAAGCGGGCCGGCGGGACGTGGCGGGCATTCTGCAGGGGCTGGATGGGGAAGGCAATGTGACCCTCGTGGACGGGGAAGAAACTTACACCTTCCCGGTGAAGGCCGCGGGCTATGTCAAGCTCTGCGATGATGAAGATCTGTTTGGCTGAGCGCCAAGTTCTGTATTTGTGTACTGAAACCTATATTGGGAGGAAACCGTAAAAATGGCTACTGCGAACAACGAATTCTTTGATGCTCTGGCTGCGCTGGAAAAAGAGCGCGGACTGCCGGAAGATTACCTGATCGAAAAGATCAAGGCAGCCATCGTCATTGCTGTGAAGAAGGACTACGAGGTCGAGGACGACAACGTTGTGGTTGACATCGACCCCGAGATCGGCGCGTTCCGCGCCAGCCTGCTGCGCGACATCGTGGAGGAAGTGGAGAACCCCCATACCCAGGTCAGCCTGGAGGAGGCCCAGAAGGTCCGCAAGAGCTACAAGGTCGGTCAGCGCATGGTCACCCAGCTCAAAACCAAGGAGTTCGGCCGCATCGCTGCGCAGACTGCCAAGCACGTGATCCGTCAGGGCCTGCGCGAAGGTGAGCGCAACCTGCAGTGCAGCGAGATGCAGTCCCGCGCCCATGAGCTCATCACCGCCACGGTGGTCTCCATTGATCCGGAGCGCGGCAACGTCGTGCTGGATCTGGGCAAGGGCGGCAGCGCCGTGCTGCCCCGCAACGAGCAGGTCCCCGGCGAGACCTTCCATGAGGGCGAGACCGTGCAGGTCTACGTGGTGGATGTGCTGGCCACCGACCGCGGTCCCCGCGTGACGATCAGCCGCACTCATCCCGGCCTGGTCAAGCGGATGTTCGAGCTGGAAGTGCCGGAAATCTATGACGGCACCGTCGAGATCAAGGCCATTGCCCGTGAGGCCGGTGCCCGTACCAAGCTGGCGGTTTGGAGCAAGAACCCCGATGTGGACCCCGTCGGCGCCTGCATTGGTGCCCGCGGTGCCCGTGTGGAAAAGATCGTCCAGGAGCTGGGCGGTGAGAAGATCGATGTCATCCGCTGGAGCGAGGACATCACCGAGTTCATCTCGGCGGCGCTGTCTCCGGCCAAGGTGGTCAAGGTGGAACTGCTCCCCGGCGAGACCAAGAGCTGCCGTGTCACGGTGCCGGATCACCAGCTGAGCCTGGCCATCGGCAATAAAGGACAGAATGTGCGTCTGTGTGCACACCTGACCGGTTACAATATTGATATCCGCCCCGAGTCCGGTTACTACGGCGAGGACGAGGAATAAAAAGACAAAGACCCGGGTGCATCGGCCCCGGATTCCAAGGGAAAAGAGGTCGGCTACTTGCAGCAGCAAAAGCAAAAAAAGATCCCGGTGCGCCGTTGCGTGGGCTGTAACGCCCAGCGCCCCAAGCGCGAGCTGGTGCGCGTTGTGCGCAGCCCGGAAGGCGAGATCAGCATTGATCTGCGCGGCAAGGCCCCGGGACGGGGGGCATATCTTTGCCCGTCCGCCGCGTGTCTGGCGAAAGCCCGCAAGGCCAAGCGGCTGGAGCGCACGTTTGAGGTCCCCATTCCCGGGGAAATCTACGAGCGCCTGACCGAGGAGATCCAATGCGCGGAACAAAGTGCAAAGGAGGCGACAGAGCATGGCGAATGACCAACATCCGTTGCTGGGCGCGCTGGGGCTTTGCCGCAAAGCCGGAAAGCTACTGCACGGGTACGACCGAGTGCAGGAAAATGCCCTGCGCGGTAAGGTGGCATTGGTTCTGCTTGCCGCAGATGCCAGTGAACGCACCGTGACCCATATGCGCAGCGCCTGTGAGGGAATCGTGGCCTGTGAACAGATGCCGCTGACCACCGCCGATCTGGCGATGCTCACCCCCAAGCCTGCCGCTGTGTTCGGCATAACGGACGAACACCTTGCGCAGCTGTGCGCAAAACATCTTACCTGATGCAGAGGAGGACCACAGTTTATGGATTTTAAATACAAGATCGCTGATGTTGCCAAGGAGTTCGGCGTGCCCGCCAAGAAGGTCATCGAGACCGTTTCGCCCATCACCGGCGAAGCTTATAAGACCGGCGGTACGTTCGGGGAAAAGGAGCTGGATTTCCTGCTGGAGACGCTGACCCGTGAGAATGCCGAGGAGAGCCTCGATGCCTATCTCGCCAGCGGCACCAAACAGGAAGAGCCGAAACCGGCGCCCAAGGCCGAGGCGAAAAAGCCGGAGGGCAAGAAGCAGGAACCCAAGCGGGAAAACCGCAAGCCCGAGAAGCAGGCGGAGAAGCGTAACGAAAAGCGTGTCACCCTTCAGGAACTGGCTGCTGACACCGGCATCAAGAAGCCGGTGGCTGCCACGGAGCAGGTAAAGGTCAACCGTGCCCAGGTGTCGGTGGACACCCGTACGGTGGATGTCAACGTGGATAAGTTCAACGCCCGGTATGACGACCTGGCCGACAGCCGCAACATGCCCAACAAGCGCAAGAACCAGCCCACCGGCAAGAAAGAAAAGTTCAACAACCGCAACAACCGCCGCGGTCAGCAGTTTGGCCGCCGCCGGGAAACGGAAGCCGAGCGCCTGCAGCGCATCCAGCTGGAGAAGGCCCGCAACGCCCAGCTCAAGATCTCCATTCCCGATGAGATCACCGTGGGTGAGCTGGCTAGCCGTCTGAAGCAGACCGCTGCCAAAGTCGTTGCCAAGTTCATGCAGATGGGCGAGATGCACGCTGTATCCGATGTGGTCGACTTCGATACCGCCGCCCTCATCGCCGAGGAGTTCCACGCCAAGGTGGAGCACGAAGTGCACGTCTCCATCGAGGAGCGCCTTTTTGTGCAGGAGGAGGACAACGCCGCCGACCTCGTCGAGCGTCCGCCGGTCGTGGTGGTCATGGGCCACGTCGACCACGGCAAAACCTCCATTCTGGATGCCATCCGCAAGACCAATGTGACCGCAGGGGAAGCCGGCGGCATCACCCAGGCCATCGGTGCCTACCAGGTCAAGAGCGGCGACAGCGTCATTACTTTCCTGGATACCCCGGGCCATGAGGCGTTCACTGCCATGCGTGCCCGCGGTGCCAACATGACTGATATTGCAGTTCTGGTGGTGGCAGCCGATGACGGTATCATGCCCCAGACCATCGAGTCCATCAACCATGCCAAGGCTGCCAACGTCAAGCTGATCGTGGCCATCAACAAGATGGATAAGCCCACCGCCAACCCCGAGCGCGTCAAGGAGCAGCTGACCCAGTACGAGATCGTCCCCGAGGACTGGGGCGGCGACGTGGCCTGCATCCCGGTGTCGGCGGTGACCGGCATGGGCATCTCGGATCTGCTGGAGCGCATCGTTCTGGAAGCCGAGGTCATGGAACTCAAGGCCAACCCCAACCGCCGCGGCAAGGGCGCTGTGGTGGAGGCCCGTCTGGACAAGGGCCAGGGCCCCATCGCCACCCTGCTGGTGCAGAACGGCACCCTGCATAAGGGCGATTGCCTGATCGCCGGCACCGCCGTGGGCCGTGTGCGTACCATGCGCGACGACAAGGGCCGCGAGATCACCGAGGCCGGTCCGTCCACTCCTGTGGAGATCACCGGTCTGACCGAAGTGCCGGAAGCCGGCGAACTGTTTGAGGCTGTGGAGGACGAAAAGCTGGCCCGTGAACTGGCCGACAAGCGTACCGCCGAGGCCAAGGAACGTCAGTTTGCCGCCTACACCAAGGTCACCCTGGATAATCTGTTCGATCAGATGGCGGCCAACGATATGAAGGAACTGCCCATCGTCGTCAAGGCGGACGTCCAGGGCTCCGCCGAGGCTGTCAAGCAGAGCCTCGAGAAGATCTCCAACGACGAGGTCCGTGTCCGCGTCATTCATGCGGGTGTCGGCGCCATTTCCAAGTCCGACGTCTCGCTGGCGGATGCTTCCAACGCCATCATCATCGGCTTCAACGTCCGTCCCGACGCGGTGGCCAAGGCCGAGGCCGAGCAGACCGGCGTGGAGATGCGTATGTACCGCGTCATTTACGATGCCATCAACGATGTTTCCGACGCTATGAAGGGCATGCTGGCACCCAAGATCCGCGAGGTTGCGCTGGGTGAAGCCCAGGTCCGTCAGGTCTACAAGATCTCCAGCGTCGGCACCGTGGCCGGCTGCCGCGTGACCAGCGGCAAGATCACCCGCGATGCCCAGCTGCGTCTGGTGCGTGACGGCATTGTCATCTGCGAGGATGCCATTGCCAGCCTGAAGCGCTTCAAAGACGACGCTAAGGAAGTGGCCGAGGGCTTTGAGTGCGGCATCACGCTGGAGAAGTTCTCCGACATCAAGGAGGGCGACGTCTTCGAGTGCTTCAAGCTCGAGGAGTACCGCGACTGAGTTGGAATTCAGGCAGGAAAAACGCTTCGCCGGCGGATGCCGGCGGGGGTTCCTGCATAAAGTTGAGGAAAGAATACCATGCCAAGCAAAAATCACGGCCGTATGGCCCAGGACATGAAGCGGGAACTGATTGCCATCATCGGCGAGATGAAAGACCCGCGGGTGACCGGCGGCCTGCTGACCGTCACGCGTCTGGATGTTACCCCGGATCTGGATCAGGCCAAGGTCTACATCAGCGTGATGGGACGGGAAGGCGGTCCGGAGCCGGTGGTCAAGGCGCTGAACAAAGCGTCGGGCCATGTGCGCACCGAAGTCAGCCGCCGCATGCACATCCGCAAAGCGCCTCGCTTTGTGTTTGTGGCAGACGAGGGCGCTGCCTACGCTGCCCATATCAACAAGCTGCTGGGAGAACTGGCAGCCGAAGCTGAACCCGCCGCGGATGACGGCGCGGACAGCGACAGCGAATGATCGGCGCGAGGGCGCTGCCTGGGAGGCAGTGCCTGACCGATCGCCCCAGAAAAGAGGAACTGTATGACGCAATCCGTGGATCATGAGACCGTTGTCTCGCGCCTACTGAGCGCAGATGAGATCCTGATACTATGCCATAAGAATCCGGACGGTGATACCATCGGGTCGGGTACGGCGCTGTGTCTGGCGCTGCAGAAGCTGGGCAAGACCGCTGCGGTTCTGTGCAGCGATCCCATTCCGGCTATGTATGCGTTTTTGCCCATCACGGTGTTTGACGGCAGTTTTACGCCGCACTTTGTGGTGGCAGTGGATGTGGCCGGCATTCAGCTGTTCGGCGACCGCAACAATATGCCCCAGTATGCCGAACATGTGGATCTCTGTATTGACCATCACGGCTCCAACAGCGGCTATGCCTACGAGACCATGCTGGATGACCATGCCGCGGCAACGGCGGAACTGCTGACCGCGCTGATCCCTGAAATGGGTGTGGAGATCACGCCGGATATTGCCGCCTGCCTGTATACCGGCATTGCCACCGACACAGGCTGCTTCCGTTTCACCAACACCACGGCTGCCACCCATCGTGCGGCGGCGGCCCTGATCGAGGCGGGAGCCGATGTGGAAAATCTCAACGAACGGCTGTTTGAGTGCCGTTCCCACGCCCGGATGGCAGCGGAGCGCATGGCGCTGGAAAGTCTGGAATTCTATTACGACAACCGCTGCGCTCTGATTTGTCTGACCTGGGATCAGATTCAGGCGGCTGGTGTGGCAGGAGCTGAGCTGGAAGATCTCACCAGCCTGCCCCGTTCTATCGAAGGCGTGGAGGTGGGTTTGACCCTGCGCCAGCAGAAGGACGGAAGCTACAAGATCAGCGTGCGCACCGGTCACGACACCAACGCCTGCAACATTGCACGGCGTCTGGGCGGCGGGGGACATCCCCGGGCCGCCGGCTGTGAAATCAGCGGCAATCTGGACAACGCCAAGCACGCTATCCTGGATGAAGTAAAAAAAGAACTGGACCGCAGCGCCTCCCTGAACGCGGCGGAGTCCTAGTCCTGAACGAACAGAAAAGGAATCCCCACTATGCAAACGCCAAACGGCATTCTGCCCGTGGATAAGCCCGCCGGCTGGACCAGCTTTGATGTGCTGGCCAAGCTGCGCGGCGCCCTGGGCACGCGCAAGCTGGGGCACTCGGGCACACTGGATCCTATGGCGACCGGTGTGCTCGCCGTGTTTATCGGCAAGGCAACTGCAGCCGCCGATCGCCAGCTGAATCACGATAAAACCTACGAAGCGACGCTGCGTTTTGGACAGCGCACCGATACCGGCGACATCACCGGCACGGTACTGGAGACCGCCCCCGTGACGATAGGGGAGGAAGAACTGCGCGCCGTGCTACCCCGGTTTATGGGGGAGCAGATGCAGCTGCCGCCCATGTACAGTGCGGTCAAAATCAACGGTCAGCCGCTGTACAAAGCGGCCCGAAAAGGTCAGACGGTGGAGCGCACGCCGCGCCCCATCACGGTGTACAGCATCGAATATCTTGGCACTCCCAAACCGGGGGACTATACCCTTCGCATTGCCTGCTCCAAGGGAACCTACATCCGTGTGCTGGCGGAAGACATCGGCAAAGCGCTGGGCGTTCCCGCCACACTGGCGGCACTGCGCCGTACCCGGGCCGGTGAATTCGAGATCAGCCAGTGTCACACGCTGCCGGACATTCTGGCCGCGGCAGAAAAGGGTACACTGACCGAAGACGGCTGGATTCTTCCGGTGGAGACGGTCTTTGCGCCGCTGCCGACTCTGACCGTCAACGACGGTGTGAAAGCGCATCTCTTCAACGGTTGTCCCACCAGTCACTACGCAGCGGCCGACGGCCGCTACCGTGCCTACGATAAAGAGGGCACGTTCCTGGGGCTTGCCGCCGTAAAAGGCGGCGTGCTGCAGGTGGAAAAACTCTTTTGTGAAAGGAATTGAAACGCCGATGCAGATCTACCATACCATGACTCCGGTGCATACCGCGCAGGGCTGTGCGGTGGCGCTGGGGTATTTTGACGGGGTCCATTGCGGCCACCGGATGGTGCTGGGCAGCGCAGTGCGCTATGCAGCTGAAAACGGGCTGACACCGGCGGCGTTCACCTTTGAATTGCCCGGCAATCAGACGCTGAAAGGCGGACGGATTCTTTCCCCGGTGCAGAAACACATCCGCATCGAAAGTCTCGGTATCGAGCAGTATCTGGAGCCGCCCTTTGAGGCATTCCGGGATCTCTCCCCGGAGGATTTTGTCCAGAAAGTACTGGTGGATTGTTTCCGGGCCAAAGCTGTTTTCTGCGGGAAGAATTTTACCTTTGGCGCCCGGGCAGCCGGTGATGTGGAGATGCTTCACGCCCTCTGCGAACCCCGAGGAATCTCGGTGCACATCGTTCCCATGGCGCAGTACGGTGCGCAGGCGGTGTCCTCCACCCGTATCCGTGCGGCGCTGGAGGAAGGACGCCTGGATGATGCCAATGCCATGCTGGGGGCCCCCTATGCTATTGACTGGACCGTTACGCACGGGAAAGGGGTAGGTACCAGCCGCCTGGGAACGCCTACCGTGAACCAGAATTATCCGCCCGATGCTCTGCAGCCCTGCACCGGTGTCTATCTGACCCGCATCCTGCTGGACGGACATTGGTGGCCCGCCGCTACCGGTATCGGCCGCCGTCCCACGGTGGACGACAGTGCCAACGCCGCCGTGACCTGCGAAACCTATGTCCCGGATTTTTCCGGGAATCTTTACGGCCAGAATCCGGTGCTGGAATTTCACCGGTATTTCTGCCCGGTTCGCAAGTTCCGCACATTGCAGGAATTGTCCGATCTGATCCACCGTGCAGCCAGGGAGAGCAAGGATTACTTTGCCGCCCAGACGGTAAAATAATTGCAAAAAACACCGCTGCCTGCTCTTGTAATCCAGGCGGCGTTGTGGTATACTATTGTCTGCTACCGTGGCCCGGTAAGGGGCGTATGCCTCAGATCTGCAGTTACCCCATACTGCGCCATCGGCAAATATTACTTGAAAGAGGTATCTATCATGAGCCAGAAATCTGCTATCGAAAAGCAGCCCATCATCGCGAAGGCCGCCCTGCACGAGGGTGACACCGGTTCTCCGGAGGTCCAGGTTGCGTTGCTCACCGCACGCATCAACCACCTGACCGAGCATCTGAAGACCAACAAGCATGACAACCACAGCCGCCGCGGCCTGTTCAAGATGGTCGGCCGCCGCCGCAATCTGCTGGCCTATCTGCAAAAGAAGGACATCAACCGTTATCGTGCCCTGATCGCTGAGCTGGGTCTGCGCAAGTAATTTTCGCAAAAACGGGCAGGGTGCACGCAAGCACCTTGCCCGCTTTTCTTTTTTTATTCCACTGCATGGCTTTCGGCCGGGAATGCCCGCCGTTTTGTGCAGTAAATCGAGCACCCAAGCATTGGCTTGGCTGCTGGCTTTATTGCTCAAATCGGGAGCAGACGCGGCCACGGTATATAAAATCCAAACAGAAGGAGAATCATTCATGGCTTACGAATTTGCTTCCCGGCTGGAAACATTCCCCCACTACCGCAAATTTGAGACGACCTTTGCGGGCCGCCCCTTTGTGGTGGAGACCGGCAAGATGTGCGGTCTGGCCAACGGCAGTGCCATGGTCCGCTATGGCGACACCTGCGTGCTCTGCAACGTCACGATGAGCGAGAAGCCCCGGGAGGGCGTCGACTTCTTCCCCCTGAGCGTGGAGTTTGAGGAGAAGCTCTACGCCGCCGGCCGCATTCCCGGCAGCTTCATGCGCCGCGAAGGCCGCCCTGGCGAGCATGCGATCCTGTCCTCCCGTGTGGTGGACCGCCCGATCCGTCCGCTGTTCCCCAAGGATATGCGCAATGATGTCTGCGTTACCATGACCGTCATGAGCCTGGATCCCGACAATTCTGCCGAGATCACCGGTATGAACGGCGCGTCGCTGGCCATCGCCATGTCCGACATTCCCTGGAACGGACCCATCGCCGGTGTGTTTGTCGGTCTGGTGGACGGCGAGATCGTTCTGAACCCCACCAAGGAGCAGCGGGAGCACAGCGACCTGTCCCTGACGCTGGCCGCCAGCGAGGAAAAGATCGTCATGATCGAAGCCGGTGCCAACGAGGTGGATGAGGCCACCATGATGGAAGCCATCAAGGCCGGCCACGCCGAGATCAAAAAGATGCTGGCCTTCATCAACAGCATCGTTGCCGAGATCGGCAAACCCAAGAAGACCTTTACGCCGGTGGAGCTGGACCACGGTCTGCTGGCGGATGTCTATGCCAAGCATCTGGACGAAGTCAAGGCTGCCATGGACACCGATGACAAGAACGTGCGCGACGCGGCGCTGCTGCCCATCATGGACGCCATCGCTGCCGAGCATCCCGAGCTGACCGCGGCGGACATCGACCTGATCAGCTACAAGCTGCAGAAAAAGGTCGTCCGCACCTGGCTGCTGGAGGATGGCAAGCGGGTGGACGGCCGCGGCATCAACGAGATCCGTCCGCTGGCCGCCGAAGTCGGTCTGCTGCCCCGTGTGCATGGTTCCGGCATGTTCACCCGTGGCCAGACCCAGGTGCTGACCGTCTGCACACTGGGCTCCACCAAGGATGCCCAGCTGATGGATGATCTGTCCGATACCCAGTACAAGCGCTACATCCACCACTACAACTTCCCGCCGTATTCTGTGGGTGAGGCCCGTGCGCCCCGCAGCCCCGGCCGCCGCGAGATCGGTCACGGCAACCTGGCCGAGCGCGCGCTGGTTCCTGTGCTGCCCGATCAGAGCGAGTTCCCGTACACCATCCGCTGTGTGTCTGAGGTGCTCTCCTCCAACGGTTCTACCTCCCAGGCTTCCATCTGCGGTTCGACGCTGGCTCTCATGGACGCCGGTGTGCCCATCAAGGCGCCTGTGGCCGGCATTTCCTGCGGCCTGATCACCGATGGCGATCCGCTGCACGGCGGCCGCTGGATGACCATGCTGGACATCCAGGGCGTGGAGGACTTCCACGGCGATATGGACTTCAAGGTGGGCGGTACCCGTCGCGGCATCACCGCCATCCAGATGGATATCAAGGTGGATGGTCTGACCTACGAAATCGTGGAGGAGGCCCTGGAGAAGTGCCGCAAGGGCCGTCTGTATATCCTGGACGAGATCATCAAGCCGGTCATCGCCGAGCCGCGCAAGGAACTGTCTCCCTACGCGCCCAAGATGTTCAGCATGATGATTCCCGTGGACAAGATCAAGGACGTCATCGGCAAGGGCGGCAAGGTCATTCAGGAGATGTGCGCCAACTTCAACTGCAAGATCGACATCGAGGAAGACGGTCACGTCTTTATCTCCGCTGTGGATCAGGAGGATGCCAAGCGCGCCATCGCCACCATCAAGACCATTGTGGAAGATCCCGAGATCGGAGCCATCTACAAGGGCCGTGTGACCCGTCTGATGAATTTCGGCGCTTTCGTGGAGATCGCGCCGGGCAAGGAAGGTCTGGTCCATATCTCCAAGCTGGATGACCATCGCGTGGAGCATGTGGAGGACGTGGTTGCTGTGGGCGATCCCATCTTCGTCATGGTCACCGATATCGACCAGCAGGGCCGCATCAATCTGTCCCGCAAGGATGCACTGGCGGCTATCGCCAAGAAGCGCGCTGCCCAGCAGCAGTAAATGATAACAAAAGAAAGCAGGCTCCTGCAGGAGCCTGCTTTCTTTTTGCTTGTATGGAAATTTGCGGGAACAACTGTGCGGGTACGGATTACTCGGCGCTGAGAACTTCCTTGGTGTCGCGGGCAATCATCAGCTCTTCGTTGGTCTCAACGACCAGCGTCCGGACACGGGCACCCCAGGCGGTGATTTCCACCACGTCCTTGTGCTGGCTGCGCACGCCGCGGTTCTTGTCGGTGTCGATGCGGATGCCCAGCCAGTCCATGTGGTGGCAGATCTTGGCACGGGATTCATCGTCGTGCTCGCCGATGCCGCCGGTAAAGACGATGGCGTCCACACCGCCCATGGCGGCAATGTAGCTGCCGATGGTCTTCTTGATCTGATAGTTCAGCATATCCAGAGCCATCTGAGCGCGCTCATTGCCGTCTTTGGCGGCAGATTCCACGTCACGCATGTCGCTGGAAACGCCGGAAACACCCAGCAGGCCGGACTTCTTGTTCAGGATCTCGTCCAGCTGATGGCCGGTGATCTCCAGCGTATACTTCAGATAGTTGACCACCGAGGGATCCAGGTCGCCGCAGCGGGTGCCCATCATCAGGCCGGCCAGCGGGGTCATACCCATGGAGGTGTCGACCACCTTGCCCTGGTCCACAGCGGCAATGGAGGAACCGTTGCCCAGATGGCAGGTGATCAGCTTCAGGCGCTCAATGGGCTCTTCCAGATACTCAGCCGCGCGATGGCTGACATACTTGTGGCTGGTACCGTGGAAACCATAGCGGCGCACGCCGTACTTCTCGTAGTACTCGTAAGGAATGGCGTACATGTAGGCCTTCGGCGGCATGGTGGAATGGAAGGCAGTGTCAAAGACGGCCACGTTGGGCTTGTCCTGACCGAACACTTTGTAGGAAGCCTCGATACCCAGGATGGCGGCGGGATTGTGCAGCGGCGCCAGGGGAGACAGATCCCGGATGGCCTTGACGACATCGGGGGTGATCAGGCAGCTCTTCTTGAATTTTTCGCCGCCATGGACCACGCGATGGCCGATGGCATCGATCTCGCTGACGTCCTCAATGACTTTGCCCTCGCCGGTGGTCATCTTCTTGACGACTTCGCCGAACGCTTCGGTATGGGTGGGGAAGATCGCAGGCGTCGTGGCCTTGTGGCCATTGGCTTCATGGGTGATCATGCTGCTCTCCATGCCGATGCGTTCACACAGGCCTTTGCAGAGTACCTTCTCACCTTCCATATCGATGAGCTGGTACTTCAGGCTCGAAGAACCGCAGTTGATAACCAGAATTTTCATGGGGTTTCCTCCTTCAGTGGTGTGGGGCAAAATGCCCTTTTCGAGTTACTAAAAATATTATATAATGGGAACAATGGATTTTCAAGGACAATAAACGCAAGATAGCACAATTTTTGCATAGTAGGAGTGACTATGAAATTTGCCGGTATCATTACGGAATATGATCCTTTTCACAATGGACACGCCGCACAGATTGCCGCTGTGCGTCGTGCAGGAGCGGAGTCTGTTGCGGTTTGCATGAGCAGCGGAACGGTCCAGCGGGGTGGTGTGCCCATCCTGCCGGATGCGGTCCGGGCACGGGCCGCCCTGGAAGCCGGCGCGGATCTGGTGGTGGCCATGCCGGCGCCCTATGCCTGTGCCACGGCGGAACAGTTTGCGTCGGCAGGGGTGTTTCTTCTGACGGCGCTGGGGTGCGATACACTGGCCTTTGGTGCCGAAACACCGCAGGGAAACACCCTGATGCAGGCAGCGGAGCTGTTGGGGTCGGCATCCCTGCAGGAACTTTTGCGGCAGAGATTGGCTACCGGGATGACCTATGCGGCGGCCCGGGCCGAGGCTGCGGAGGCCCTGCAGCCCGGTATGGGAGCGTTGCTGCGTACCCCCAACAACATACTGGGCATTGAATACTGCAAGGCAATCCTGGCACAGGGCAGCGGTCTGCAGCCCATGCCGCTGCCCCGTTGGGGCGCGGCCCACGGCGGACAGGCCGGCGAATATAACGGTACACCGATGGCCAGTGCCAGCTATCTGCGGGCACGACCGATGGATGAATGGGCCCCCTTTGTGCCAACAGCTGCCATGAAACTGTACCGGGAAGCTGGGGAAGCGGGGCAGCTGCTGGATCCTGTGAAATTTGAGACGGCTGTGCTTTCTTTGCTGCGTGCCGTTCCCCCGGAGCGTTTTGCCAGGACGCGCGGCATCAGTGAGGGGCTGGAACATCGCCTGGAGGCGGCTGTCCGGGAGGCCACCGGGTTGGAAGATCTGTACACCCGGCTGAAAACCAAGCGGTATCCTCATGCCCGTCTCCGCCGCCTGGTGCTGGATGCGGCGCTGGAATTCCCGGCAGTGCTGCCGCAGCCGCCCTATCTGTTGGTGTTGGGAGCGAGAAAACAGGCCCTTTCTCGGCTGAAAAACGCATCCTTGCCGGCAGGCACCTCCCTGGCGGATCTGATGCGCACCGGGGATGATGCGGCAAAAATTGGAGGCCTGCACAGCCGCGCAGTGGATTTTTCGTCACTTTGCAGAGAAAAAATCCGTCCCATGGGACTTGCCTTTACCGCAAAACCGGTGTTACTATAATATGGAGAAATAGAGCAAAAAACATTAACATTGTTGCACTTTTGCGCCGCAAAATGCGTGCTGTAAAAATCCGAAAAGGCTATTCAGAGCCCCGTCCGCTTAAAAGTTCCTGTCCCTGGAAAGGAGGCCACCGATGAAAAAACTCTGCGTTTCCCTGCTGTTGCTTTTGGCGCTGACAGCCTGCAGTGAACCGGCGGAAGAGACGGCACCGGTTCCCTCGACCTCCCCGGAAACCGCAGAAACGGCCGGAGCGCCCGAATCCACCGAAGAACCCACGCTGCCGCTGTACTGGATCGATGCGCAAAACAGTACGGCGTACTACCAGCGGGAACCGCTGTACGGTGAGGGCGGCTACGGGTACGGGAATGGCGGTGTTGCCGCCCATTCCTTCGATTTTGCCCAAGCCACGGAACAGATCGTTGGGGAGCCGCTGGAGCTGGAAACGGCCAATCTGAATGTGTTTGCCGATGAGGAGTCTCTCTACTGGATCTGGTCCGGGATGATTACCGATACCCCTATGCTGCTGCGCAGTGATCTGGACGGCAGCAACCGGGAGGCACTGTATGAGTTCCCCCAGGGCACTTCGGTGGCCGTCTGGAACGGTGGATTGGCAGGAGATGGCGAGTCTCTGTATTTTTCCTATTGCCAAATCTCGGATGATCCTTCCCGACCGGATGCCTACGCCCTGGTACGGCTGGACCCGGAAGCGCGGACTCTGGAGACTCTCACCGAGTGGACGCCCTTTAGCGGAGAATTGATGGGGGTATGGGAGGGCAAGCTGCTCATCACCCGCAGCACGCTGGCGGAGGATTGCCCGGTGGAGCCGGTCTACGACCATTATCGGGTACAGAATAGCGGCGAGTTGAATCCCTGGATGACCACATCTCTCTGTGCCTTCAACCCGCTCACTGGCACAGAGGAAGTGCTGTACAGCTGTTCCGGTTGGATGCTGGACCGCGCCCTGGTGGAAGATGCCCTGTGGTGCGAGGATGGGGAGCACCGGCTGGTCCGGCGCCCGCTGGGCCAAACCGAGGATGTCGTGGTGACGCAACTGCCCCAGGATCTGCAGCTCATGGGCATCTATACGGAAGATGTGATGTTCTACGGTCAGGAGGAAGGCAAGGAATGGCTGTATGTCTATAACCGCGCAGATGACACTCTGACCCGCAGTCCGCAGCGTCGCTGGATCGGCGGCGAGGATCGTGCCATCTGGGTGGTGTGCGAAGCCGGACCGGGGCAGTATCTGGTGTGGGACGATGCCTCCACCGGCATGCAGCAGTTGGCGGACCGCGATGGGACGCTCTATCTGATTGACGGGTATGCCCGCTATGCAATCGCCAGTCGGGAATCCCTATTGGATCAATCCGTCCCGATGACCCCTGTGACCCGGCCGGGAACGCCCTGAAAATTCTACATCTATAAAGGAAGCGCTTTCTATGATTTATACCGTCACCTTGAATCCGGCCATTGATTATGTCGTCCGGCTGGAGACACCACTGCAAACAGGGACCATCAACCGCTCTGCGGGGGAGGATTGTGTCCTGGGCGGTAAGGGCATCAATGTCTCCGGAATCCTGGCACAGCTGGGGCGTCCCAGCATAGCGCTGGGATTTGTGGCCGGCGAGACGGGCGCCTGGCTGGAACGGGGACTGGTGGCGCAAGGGCTGCAGACGGATTTTGTTCACCTTGCCGCCGGAATGACCCGTATCAATGTGAAGATCAAGGCCGGGCAGGAAACCGAGCTCAACGGTGCAGGACCGGAGATCCCGCAGGAAGCCATGGAAAAACTCCACCAGAAGCTGGAGGCCCTGCAGCAAGAGGATATCCTTGTGCTGGCGGGCAGTATTCCGTCCTGTCTGCCCGCGGATACCTATGAGAAGATTTTGGCGCGACTGCAGGGACGCGGTGTGCGGAGCGTTGTGGATGCCTCGGGAACCTTGCTGGCAAACGTGCTGCTGTATCAGCCGTTTCTGATCAAACCCAATCACCATGAACTGGCTGAAATTGTGGGACGCCCTTTGCAGGGGGACACACAGATCCTTCAGGCGGCGAGAGAACTGCAGAGCCGTGGGGCGTGCAACGTACTGGTCAGTATGGCCGGGGATGGGGCCCTGCTGCTGGACGAAACGGGGGCAGTACATCGTATCGGCGTTCCAAGCGGTACCGTTGTCAACAGCGTAGGCGCAGGGGACAGCATGCTGGCGGGTTTTCTGGCCGGCTATCTGGAGACCGGCTCCTACGAAACCGCCCTGCGTCTGGGAACGGCCTGCGGCAGTGCTACGGCTTTCAGTTTGGGATTGGCGGCGCGCAGTGATATTGACCGGCTGTTTCATCAACTGTAAAGTAAGACCCGGCGGGGCTTGTCCCGGCCGGGTTTCTGTGTTATGATGAAGCGAAATCATGGGAGGAGAGCAATGGCAATGGAACAGGAGAAAAGGCCGGCGCCCGGCGCAGAGATCGCGCTGGAGGGGGCAGTGAATTTCCGGGAATTGGGCGGCTATGCAGCGGCGGACGGCCGGACGGTGCGATGGGGGATGTTGTATCGCGGTGGAAATCTGGACGCTTTGCAGAGCCCGGCGGATCAGGCCGTTCTGCAGAGTTGGCATCTGCGGGATATTCTTGATTTGCGCAGTGCCGGGGAGGCCGACAAGCATCCCAATCCCGCAGTGCCTGAAACCGCTTATCACCGCGTTTGCGCTATGCGGATGAACGACGGTACCGAGATGGACTTCTCCTCCACAGGGATTGAACGGCTGGCTGCCGAAAAGGCTGCGTTTGAGAAGGCGGCGGGGCATCCGGTCCATGACTTTGATTGGTTCAGTGTGCTGTACCGGCAGATGCCTTTCGGCAATCCGGCCTATCACACGCTGTTCCGGCTTCTGGAAGAACACCGCGGTCCGTTGTTGTTCCACTGTACCTGCGGAAAGGACCGGACGGGTATTGCCGCCATGCTGATTCTGCTGGCACTGGGAGTCCCCCGGGAGACAGCGTTGGCGGATTATATGTTGACCAATGTCTATCGCCGCCAGATCATTGAGGCGTCCCTGCGGGGAAAATCTCCTGAGGAGCGGCGGCTGCTCTTGTCGGTGGAGGGGGTCAGCGAGGAGATGGGCGCTGGTGCCATTGACGAAATTCTGGTGCGCCATGCCAGTTATGAGGACTATTTCCGGCAGGAGTACGGCCTCGATGCGCAACGGCTGAACGCACTGCGGGATTTTTACCTCACAACATAAAAAGCGCTGCCCCCTCGGGGCAGCGCTTTTGCTTTCAGAGAATGGCGAACCGATCAGCCGAGACTGATGCCCATGGCACGAGCAACATGAACCATATCGCAGTCCCCGGGAACGCCACGGGTCTTGCCGGCAATATCAGCAAGGGGATTGGCGGTTACATGACGGTTGACCATCGCCACGGTCACGCCGTAATGCTCATCCGCCACCAGGCTGGCGGCATAGGAACCGAACTGGGTAGCCAGCACGCGGTCGTAGGCACTGGGGCTGCCGCCGCGCTGCATATGACCCGGCACGCAGATACGCGTCTCGGCGCCGGTCATCTCCTCGATCTGGTGTGCGATGCGGGCAGTGGCGGTGGTGTACCCGGCCTGGGCACGCTGGGCAGTCCACTCCTTGCGTTTCAGTTTGGCTTCCTCCACCGAGAAGGCCCCCTCGGCCACCGCCAGGATAGAGAAGTTCTTGCCGGCCTTGGCTCGGTTCTCCACGGCGGCGGCGACCTTCTTGATGTCATAAGGCATTTCGGGGATCAGGATAATGTCGGCACCGCCGGCAATGCCGGAATACAGCGTCAGCCAACCGGCTTTGTTGCCCATGATTTCGATACACATTACGCGGCTGTGGCTGCCGGCGGTGGTGTGGATGCGGTCGATGACTTCAGTGGCGATATCCACAGCCGTGTGGAAACCGAAAGTCACATCGGTGCCGTAGATGTCGTTGTCAATGGTCTTGGGCAGACCGATGATGTTGAGCCCCTCTTGACTCAGCAGATTGGCGGTTTTATGGGTACCGTTGCCGCCCAGACAGAGCAGGCAGTCCAGTTTGGCGGCGCGATAATTCTTTTTCATGGCCGCGACCTTGTCCACCTTGTCGTCCTCGACCACGCGCATCTTTTTGAAGGGAGTGCGCTTGGTGCCCAGAATGGTGCCGCCCACGGTCAGGATGCCGGAAAACTCATCCGGGCTCATCTCGCGATAGTTGCCGTTGATCAGGCCGTCGTAGCCGTTCAGGATGCCTACGATTTCGACCTTGTCGCCCATGCGGTTGTACAGCGCCTTAGCCACGCCGCGGATGGTGGCGTTCAGACCGGGGCAGTCGCCGCCGGAAGTCAGGATACCAACACGAATTGCCATATGATTACCTCCCGTATGCCGCGCCGTGCGCGGTTTCTGCACAGCCATGCCATGCAATCTTACTATAAATGTACGACACAGGGGGCGGCTTGTCAACCCTGGAAAAGAAAAATGGACGATGAAACGCCACTTGCAAAAAACATGAAAAAATCGCAAAAAAACTGTTGACAAAAGCCTTATCACCGGCTATAATAGTTAAGCGTTGAGGGTAGCGCCCACAACACAATGCGATGGGGATTCGCATAATGGTAGTGCAGCGGACTCTGACTCCGCCCGTGGGAGTTCGATCCTCTCATCCCCAACCACACCGCAGCAGCTCTGCTGCTGCGGTTTTTTTTATCGGGGTGTAGCGCAGTTGGTAGCGCGCTTGGTTCGGGACCAAGAGGCCGTGGGTTCGAATCCCGTCACTCCGACTTGTCATAACCGCGAAGAGCTGCAAAGCTGTTCGCGGTTTTTTTGTAGAAGTTAAAAAAGACCGCATCGCCATGAACGGGATGCGGTCTTTTGTTTTAGGATTGCAGGCGCTGATCGGAGCCAAAGAACTTGAACATCTTGCAGCCGCCCAGCATGCGGCTGGCAACTTTTTCGGTGTAACGGGCTACAAAGACACTCTGGTCGGTGATGTTGGTGGTGTAGATCGTCGGGCGCTCGGTAAGCATCCGGGTGTTGATCAGTTCATACAGCACGCTGATGGTCAGCGGAGTGATATATTCCGTGCCCAGGTCGTCCAGAATCAGCAGATCTGCTTCCTGGCAGGCGTTCAGCCACTCGTCACTGCTGTCAAAATCAAAGTGTTCACGACCCAGTCGGGCAGCCAAAGCGGCGGCACTGGTGTAGAGTACGTCGTGGCCGCCCCCCAGGACGGCATCGGCAATAGCCAGTGCCAGATGAGTCTTGCCCAGGCCGGTGTGGCCCATGAAGAGGAGATTGGTGCTTTTGCTGCTGAATTTCTGAGCATAGTTTTCGCAGTAGTGCAACAGTTTCTCCATATAGGCCCTTGCCGAGATTCCCAGTTCCGGTTCGATGTCGGCGGAGTATCGGTTGACGTCGAAGGTGGAGAACTGACATAATCCCAACGGACTGGCAGCGTTGATTTCTTCACGGCGCAGACGACGGGCGATCTCTGCCACGCAGGTGCAGGGATTGCCGTTGTACATGCCGGTGTCGTGGCACCGGGGGCATGCGTAAGCGGGCTGAAAGGCGTTTTCGGCATAACCGGCTTCCCGGGTAGCTGCGGTCAGTGCTTCATCGGCCCGGGTCAGCGCTGTACGTGCCGCTTCCACATCGCCGCCCAAGGCGGCCGCTTTGGCCAGCGCCAGGCCGGCACGCATTTGTGCGTCATCTGCCTGTGCCAGGGCGGGGTGGGCCGCGAAAGCGGCGCGGCGGGCATTCTCGGCCTGCATGACGGCATACTGCCGACGGGAGGCAATCTCGCGCTGAGCGGCGCGGAACAATTCATCCTTGGTGCGCATGGGTTATCCCTCCTCGTCAAACATGGCAGTCCAATCGCGGTTGAACAGATCTTTCTGGGCGCTGGCGGCCGCGGGCTGCGGTGCAGCGGGGCGTTCGGTGGCCAGAATATTGCTGCCGGAAAGCTGGCCCTGGCCCCGGGCGGCAGCCACCGTGGTGATACCCTGGGCACGCCAGGCACGCAGAATACCGTCCACATACCGTATGGTGTTTTTGCTTCCGGCACGCAGCAGGGCTTCGTCGATCATGTCTCGGCCGATGCCCCACTCCTCGTGCCAGCGGGCGATGGCACCGCGCTCCCACCGCGTCAGCGCAGCGGGGGCAATGCCGAACTGAGCTGCCGCATCGGCACACCAGTCCTCCCGCTGCTTGACTTTACGCAGGTAACGTTCGGCATCCTCGCCGGATTCCACACCGTCCTCCCGCCAGCGAGCCAGTTCCCGCGCTACAGCAGCCACGCTGCGGCGCCCTTGCCGGGCAACTTCGGCACAGCACAACAGGATGACATCGGGCTGCCAGCCTTCATTGAGGTAAAGTGCCACCAGACGCTGCATTTCGCTGCGGCTCAGCGCCTTGCCAAACGCTGTCTGTGCCTCTTCACACAGAACAGCTACGTAGGGGTCGTTCAGGCTGGCCAGATCGATTTTGGATGCTTTTTCTTCCGCTGGAACCAGCGGCGTGGCAGATTTGGAACTCTCCAATAAACCGGCTCCCGCCCAATACTGCAGCGCCCGGCGGGCTGCTTCGATGCTGGGCAATCCCAGCGAACGGGCGATGGTCCGCGGATCGGTATCGCCGGTCTGCAGCACATACAGCGCGGTGCGCACAGTATCTCCGTCGGCCTGGGCCAGATGTGTCAGCACGATCTGGGGGACCGCCAGAGTATCTCCATGGTATTCCGCCAGTTTGTATGCCATACCGCAAATCTCCCCACTTTAAAAAGTAATCTCATTATACCAGTTTGCCTGCAAGGTGTAAAGCAAGGGCCGCAAAACTGCCCAAAAAGCTTTGCTTTATTTTGGGCAATGCGTTCCTTGCAATCGGTCATCAAACTCTTTACAATATAAGGTAGAAAGTTAAAGGGAGGGACCTCCAATGGCCATGAATCTCGTCAAACTGCCCACCGGTAAGACCAACCTGATGCTCCGTGTCTGTAAAGGACACTTTGCTACCAGCCACAGCCATATCAACTATTATATTGATGTAACGATGACCAAATCCCGCCTGTCGGAAGCGCGTGCAGTCGCAGCGGAACTGGTCAAGGAGTATACCCTCAATACCATCGTGGACACCATCCTTTGCCTCGATGGTACCGAGGTCATCGGCGCCTGCATGGCCAGTGAACTGACCAAGGCGGGCTATGCCAATATGAACGCCCATCAGACCATTTATGTGGTGACACCCGAACATACTGTGGGCAGCCAGTTGCTGTTCCGCGAGAATACAGCCCCCATGATCGCCGGCAAACATGTGTTGGTGGTAGCCGCTTCGGTCACCACCGGTTACACGGTGGAGAGCGCCGTGGAGGCTATCAACTATTATGGCGGTATCCCGGTGGGGATTGCGGCAATATTCGCAACCCAGCAGGAATGCGCAGGGTTCCCCGTCACCAGTATTTTTGATCCCAACGACCTGCCCGATTATGAGAGCTATGATTCTCATGCCTGCCCGTGGTGCAAGGCTGGACAAAAGATCGATGCGCTGGTCAATAGCTTCGGATATTCCAGCCTGTAAAGGATTCTCCTCAAAGCACGAATCCCCCTGGTCACAGGGGGATTTTTCTTTTGTTGCAAGAGTGTGTGCGCGTAACAACGTTATTTTTGTACAAAAAGCCTATGACATTTTTGTCAAAAAAGGACTATACTATATAGTAGATGAAACTATATCCAGACGCGAAACAGGGAAAAAGGAGGACGCAGCATGTTTCAGGTTGGAGATGCGGTAAGTTACGGGACGAGCGGTGTGTGCACGATTGCAGAGAAGAAGAATGTGCGATTGGCGGGGCAGCAGTGCGAGTGCTATATTTTGAAGCCGGTCTATGACAGCACGATGAAGATCTGCGTGCCTTGCAACAGCCAGGTATTGCTGGACCGGATGCGTGCGCTGCCCAGCAAGCAGGAGCTGATGGATCTTCTGCAGGAACCGGCACCGGAGCATGAGCCTGACCCGGAGGTGCGCAAGGAACATTACCGCCAGACATTGCAGAGCGGTGACCGGCATGCGTTGCTGCGGATGATCCGGGATATCTATACCGAGCGCCGTCATCGCCATGCCATGGGCAAACAGCTTTCCAGCTATGAGGACAGCGCTTTGCGGGAGGCACAGAACATCCTGCACAGCGAGTTTGCCTATACCATGGGCATTGACCCCGGGGAGGTGCCGGATTTCATCGCCGGCGTGCTGGATAATGCCGCAAACCAATAAAATATAAAACAACGGGCCGCCTGTACAGGCGGCCCGCTTGCTGCTTATTTCATTTTTCCGATATACACGAGATAGGAATACAGGTAGATCCAGGCCGTTCCGCCCAACGTAGAACCCAGCACTACAATCATGGTGCCGGTTTCGCCTAATGCGTGTGTGAACAGAGTGGCGACCAGCATGGCAATGCCGATGACCACGAACACGATACCGCCCATGCGTTGGGTACGGTTCCAGTTGTGCTCGTCGTTCAGCGCCCAGGGCGTCTTGCAGCCGAAAGTGTAATTCTGCTTGATGCGTGGCATGTAATTGCCCAGTGCGATGAACAGTACACCGAGGCCGCCGCATACCAGAACGCTGACGAGATTGCTGCTGCCGGGCAATACGTTGTAAACGGTCAGCTCGGTCAACCAGGTGATACCGCACATGAAGACAATGATACCAATCACAAAGCCGCGATAGATTTTTTCGAACTTTTCGTAGTTTTGAGCACGTGGGTCGATTTTTGGGATAACGGCCAACAGGATCAAAAGTGCCAGCGGTATGATGCAGATGAACAGGGTAGAGGATTTGGGCCCCCAGCCATTGGCCTGGCCGTCGAAGCCCCAGTGGGTGGGTACGATATCCGGCAGGGACGGATAGAAGTAGAGGTGCGCAGCGAAATTCAGCACACAGACAGCTGCCAGCAGCAGATAGAGTTTTTTATTTTTCATGGTCGGGATCCCCCTTCACAAGATCGACATCGTAGAACCATTTGACCAGTTCCTGAAAGACGGTCAGATTGACGCTGTATACGATATTCTGACCGCTGCGCTGATCACATACCAGGCCGGCTGCTTTCAGGATGCTGAGATGATGGCTGACGGACGGTTTGGTCATGGAAAACTGTGCGGCGATTTCCCCGGCGGTCATGTCACTTTGGGCCAGCAGTTCCAGAATATGGCGGCGGGTGGGATCAGCCAATGCTTTGAACGCATCTCCCATAGCAAGCTCCTTCCTTTCATAAATAGATATTTAGATAAACGTCTAAATATCTATGGGCTTACTATACAACACCCGATTCCGGCTGTCAAGGGGGTACAAAAAATCCGGTGCACGGGATGTGCACCGGAAGTAAGATTATTCGTATTTGACGTTGTTGATGAGGTTCTGCATGACGATGCTGTCCAGCAGCTGGCACTTGACGTAATTTTCGCCGTAGATCTCGGTGAAGTTGCTGGGATCCTTGATGCCGTACTGGTTGACAAACTCGGTGTTCAGGGTATCGGTGTCACACTGGATGCCCTCTTTTTCGGCGATGGCCTGCAGCAGCAGCGTCTGCTCCAGCTGGGTGTTGATGCTGCCGTCCATGTCGGCGATGAACTCATCCACGGTGGAGTAGCCGGAACCCAGGAAACCGGAGGTCACGATGGTGGTCATATCCGTGCCGTACTTCTGAGCGTAGCTGTAGATGCCGTAGAGCAGTACATTCCGGAAGTATTCCTTGGCGGACTCGGGCAGTTCGTCGGCAAAGGAAACCTTGTCGTGCAGGGCGGTATAGACATCACTGTACTGGTTGTTGAAAGCAAGCTGTTTCTTGACGAAATCATTGAGGGTGGTCACGTCGCTGACTCCCATGGTGGGGGAAAGGTTCTCCTGTACCCAGGCGTCGGTCAGCTCGGGGGTGACGGTCTCGCTGATGTAGTTCAGCGTGGTGCTGAACACCGCCGCTTTGCCGGCCAGATCAGTGCTGCCGTAATTGTCGGGGAAGGTGACATTCACATCGAAGGTCTCGCCGGGGGTATGACCGACGATCTGATCTTCGAAGCCGTCGATGAAGGTGCCGCTGCCCAGCTCCAGATCATAGCCCTGGGCACTGCCGCCGTCAAACTCCACGCCGTCGATGGTGCCCACGTAGTCGATGTTGACGGTATCGCCGGTGGCGGCAGCGCGATCGGTGACCTGGTTGGTAGTGGCAAAGCTGGAAAGAATGTTGCTGTCGATGTAGTCAGTGATATCCTGGTCCGTCACCTCGGCCAGAGAAGCATCGATGGTGATGTCTGCGTAATCGTCGGGCAGGGTGACATAGTCGGCGGCCGTGACGCCTTTCAGATAACCATTCTCGTCAAAGCCGTCGGAATAGCTGAAGTCTGCAAGGTAGTCGTAGGCGGAATCATCCGCGGTCTCGCTGGTGGCGGTTTCCGGCGTGGCGGTCTCGGCAGTGGATTCGCTGTCAGCAGATTTGCTGCAGCCGGCCAGGGAAGCGGTCATGGCGACAGCCAGCGCGCAAGCCGCGGTACGGTATAAAGTTTTCTTTTTCATGGGGTTCTCCTGTGTTGTAAAAATTGCATACGCAACCTTTATTATACACGTTTTTTGAAAAAAGTACAGTGAAAAATGAAAAAATTGCGGCCTCGCAAGCATTGACTTGAAGCGTGCTTTAAGATGTATAATAGAAACATACCGGAGAACGGCAGAAGAATCTGCCGGGAACAAACAACGGAGGAACCGGACAATGGATATTTTCAATCATGCACAAAAACTGGGCTTTGGTCTGATGCGTCTGCCTTTGACCGACCCTAACGATGCGGGAAGTATCGACATCGAGCAGACCAAACAGATGGTGGATACTTTTCTGGAACGCGGCTTTACCTATTTTGATACAGCCTGGATGTACTGTGCATTCCAGAGCGAGAACGCAGTCAAGACCTGCCTGACCAGCCGTCACCCGCGGCAGTCTTTTACGCTGGCGGATAAGCTGCACGCAGGCTTTATCCACAATCTGGAGGATCGGGATAAGATCTTCAACACCCAGTTGGAGAAAACCGGCGCGGGATATTTTGACTACTATCTGCTGCACGATGTGGGCACCGAGCACTACGAAATCTACAAGAAGCTGGATTGCTTTACCTGGCTACAGGAAAAGAAGCAGCAAGGGCTGGTGAAGCATATCGGCTTCTCCTTTCATGATCACGCCGATCTGCTGGATAAGGTGCTGACCGAACATCCGGAAGTGGAGTTTGTGCAGCTGCAGCTGAACTATCTGGACTGGGACAGCGAGGGCGTGCAGTCCCGCAAATGCTACGAAGTGGCGGAAAAACATGGCAAGCCGGTCGTTGTTATGGAACCAGTCAAAGGCGGTACGCTGGCCAAGGTGCCCGCAGGCGTGGAAAAACTCTTCAAGGGGTATGCGCCCGACGCGTCGATCCCGTCCTGGGCCATCCGCTTTGCCGCCAGTTGCCCCAATGTGAAGATGGTGCTTTCCGGCATGAGCGATATGGCTCAGCTGTTGGACAACACAGGTTACATGCAGCGCTTCCAGCCTCTCAACAAGGAGGAGGAAGAACTGATCCGGCAGGCGGTGTCCATCATCAATTCCAGCATTGCGATTCCCTGCACGGGTTGCTCCTACTGCACCGATGGCTGCCCCATGCACATTGCCATCCCGAAGTATTTCTCGCTGTACAATGCGGATCTACAGGAAATGGAGGGCAAGGACTGGACTCCGCAGGGCGAGTATTACGACAACCTGACCAAGACCTTTGGCAAAGCCAGCGACTGCATCGCCTGTGGCCAGTGCGAAGGCGTCTGCCCGCAGCATCTGCCCATCATCGAGAACCTGAAGCAGGTTGCCAAACATTTTGAAAAATAAGAATGCCTGAAGAAAGCCGCCCCGGCAGACCTGCCGGAGCGGCTTTGTTTTATGTGGTGTATTCTCCTACTTCGGTGTAGTTGGGCACACCGTTCAGGAAATCTTCGGCGGAGATCAGTCCCAGATACTCGTGTTCGGTGTCAATAGTATAGGGGGTGCCGTCGGTGCCGAGGACGGTGCGGGTATAAGGTTCGTACCGGCAATCCACCAGCAGTGTGTCGCCCAGATTCAGATAGATGTTGGGCTGGTGGCCAGAACCGTTCCAGTAGTTGTCGGGCAGATTCGGTTTCTCCCGGACTTCGCCGGTCTGCAAATTGACCATCGGGGACGGGGCGTAGAAAATCAGCCAGTCTTGCACGGTGTCCTGAATCGTGAAAGAATCCTGCAGCTGGTCGGTGGGGTACTGGTCGGTGAGCAGTTTGGCCTCGCCGGTAACAGGATTCACCACCGAGATGGAACCAGTCTCCCGGTCCGCCTGGTAGTATTGCCCGTCCACGATGATGCTGTACATCCGGGTCAGACTGCCATCGTCGGAGGTATAAGTCTGGAACACCTTCCATTCACCGGTATAGGGATTGAAAAGCCAATGAGTGGAAGTGCCGGTGGGGGCTGCCTGCGCGTCCGCTATCAGGTCGCCGGTGGGCTCCGGGTAGGTCACATCGGACTGAGAAAAGACGAACTGGGTACCCAGCGCGCCCAAAAACTGCACATCCTGAACCGGTGCGTTTTCCAGCAGATCGGTCACTTCGCCGCTCTCCGTATCGATGCGGAACAAGGCATCGTCTTCTCCGTACCCGGATTTATAGCCGGAGCAGTACAGATACTGTCCATCGGTGTAGGGACAATCGGAGGCGCCGTATCCCAAGGATAAGAAGCAACTGTTGGGAATGGTGGCTGCCACCCGACGGTTCTGGCAGTTGCGGTCCAGCAATACCACAAGACTGTCCTCGGTTTCGGGGAACTGATTGTTGGTGAACGCCACCAGCGTGTCATCGTCCAGCACAAACACCCGGTCACATTCGCCCCGGCGGAAGACGGCCGGGCAACTTTCGCTGTCGTGGGTGCAGCCTTCCACGTTGCAGGGGACCTCCGTCACATGGTTGACCAGATCAGCCACCCGGTAGCGGATGAGTTCGCCGGTTACCATCTCGTCCATGTAATACTGTTTTTCATCACCCAGCTGCAGCGGGCGTAAGGATTGAGCATCGCCCGAGGTGGGGGTATCTGCGGCGGGAGTTTCCGCTGTGGCGGAAGTGCTGGTGGTTTCGCTTGTCTCGGATGCGGGCGCGGCGGCACAGCCTGCCAGCAGCAGGGTGACCAGTGCCAGGGAAAAAATACGTTTCATACAAACTCCTTTATGCTGTTATCAGTAGGGACCTTTGCAGACCTCGGTATAGTCGGGAATGCCGTTGAGAAAATCGTCAATGGAGATCAGCCCCAGGTACATCTGTTCGGTCTGGGTGGTAAACGGCGCGCCGTCTTCGGCGATGTCGGTCCGGGTGTAGGGCTCATACCGGCAGTCCACCAGCAGACGGTCTTTCAGCTGCAGAAAAATCTGTGGCTGGTGACCGTACCCGTTCCAGAGGTTTTCCGGCAGGTCGATCCGTTGACGGACCTCGCCGGTCTCGGCATTGACGATGATGGGCTGATTGTAGAAGATCAGCCAGCCGTTGAGGTTGGCCTCGATCAGATAGTCGGCCGAATGATCGTCACGATCAGCAGTGGGGAGCTGGTCGGTGATCAGGTGCTCCTCGCCGGTGTCAGGGTCCACCGTGCTGAGGGTCCCGGCGGCGCGGTCAACGGTGTAATACTGCCCGTCCACTACGCTGGCATCCAGCAAATCGAGATTGCACTCGTCGGAGGAGTAGCTTTTCAGCACGCGGGTCTCACAGGTGTCCGCGTTCAGCAGTACGTGGCTTTTGGTGCCGGTGGTTTCCGGCCAGCCGTCGGTGGCAACGTCTGCAGACGGGTCGGGATAGGTGAGATCTTCCTGCTGCAGGACAAAATCGCGGCCAACGACCCCCATCATGAACTGGGAATCCGAAAAGCGCTCCGTCAGATTGGTGATGCTGCCATCGGACAGGCTGATGCGATAGATATTATAGACGTTGTTTTCGCTTCCGGCGCAGTATAGAAAATCATCGTCGGTATAAATTTGGGTTGCATCCCAGAAAAGATTGATTCCATCCAGGTCCGTCAGGACCCGGCGGTTCTGGCAGTCACGGTCCATCAGCAGGACTTTGCTGTGGTAAGAAAGAGACACACTCCCGTCCGGAGAAGAATCCACTGCCCCGATTTGAGAAAAATCTGATTTTACGGAGATCACCACCAGCGTGGTGTCGTTCAGGACGAGGGGGTGGTAGGCAGGGACATCGGTGCTGACAGCGGGGCAGCTTTCGCTGTTGTGGGCACAGCTCTCTACATCGCAGGGGATTGTGTCTTCGCCGGACTGCAGATCCACTACATGGTACAGGGTCATGGTGCTGTCATGGAAAGATTCCTGGGTATAGTACTGCTTTTCGTCGCCGTTCTGCAGCCGCCGCAGGGGCGTCCCGCTTTCGGCAGCCGGTTCTGCCGCAGCCCACCAGCAGCAAGGTTGTCAGCAACACAGAACAAATTCGTTTCATCCAAACATCCTCCCTTTATACTATATAATCACAATCCGGCATAGGCATAAGGCGCCATGGAGGTGACGCTCATGCTGAAGTACCCGCGGTCTATGTTGGCTACCAGATACAGCTGGGCGTCGGCACTGTAATAGGGAGCAGGGGCTCCATAGCCCAACGGCTCGGCGTCCTCCCAGTCAGTAAAGCTGTCCAGCCCCAGCATGGTGCAGTAAGCCGCGGCAACATCGGCAGGAACAAACCCATCCTGCAGGCCAAGATCTCCGTTCACCGCTGTCAGCGTTCCGTATTGGCTGACGGTCAGGGTGAGGTTGCGGCTGTTCTCGTCACTGAAATAGTAGGAAATTTGGTTGCTTTCCAGATCACTCGACAGGCACTGTGTGGCCTGGGTGACCAATTCGTCAGCTGCATTCAAAAAGGATTCGGGCAGCACACCGGCGGTGCGTAAAGCAGCCAGATAAGGTTGTACCTCTTGCCGTGCTGTGACGGATTCGGTGGGCTGCACATAGGGGAGAGCCTCCGTCGGCTGTTGCCGCCAAAAGTACAATTCCCGCGCTACGGCGTTTTCCCGCCCGGCAGCACTCAGAAAGTCGCTGGCCGGGTCGGCACGCCAACAGGAAGCATCCAGCTGGCGGTCTCGCGCGGCAAACCACAAGAAGGGAAGCGCTGTACACAAAATTACCAGCAGGACAGTACCCAGCAGGGGAACCCATCGTTCACGCAGTTTCATTCTTAGCCTCCTTCGCTTTGTGCAATGTGAAAGTCGCCGCGGTCCCGGTTCCCGGGACACTCTCAAAGGAGAGGCGGGTGTCGTGCAGAAGGGCGATGCGTTCGCATAAAGCCAGCCCCATACCACTGCCTCCCTGCTGCCGTGCACGGGATTTGTCCACCATATAAAAAGGTTCGGTGATGCGGGGGAGATCTTCGGCGGGAATGCCGCAGCCGGTGTCCCGCAAGGTGAGGGTGACGGCTTCGTTCTGCTCGGAAACTTCCAACGTGATTTTTCCGTCGGGCGGGGTGGCATGGCGGGCGTTCTGTACCAGGTTGTACAGCAGGTCGCACAGCAGTTCCGGCTGCGCCAGTACGGTGAGCTTGCAGGCAGGCAGTTCCAGCGGCGGTTTTCCGGCGGGGAGTGCCCGGGTCAGCTGGCGGAATACGGTGTCCAGTCGGACGGGTTCCAGGGCAGGCGGCTCGCTGTCATTGAGCCGCATCAGCTCCATCAGGCGACCGCTCAGTGCTTCCAGCCGCTTGCTCTCATGGTAGATGAAATCGGCGGCCTTTTGCCGCGTGGCGGGTGGCACCTCGGTGCCGCGCAGCAGATCGGCATAGCCCAGCATGCTGGTCATGGGGGTCTTCAGTTCGTGGGTAAAGGCGGCAATGAAATCTTCCCGTTCCTGCAGATGGGTCTGCAGGGCGTTGACTTTGTCTTCCACGGCGGCGGCCATCTCGTCAAAGCTGCGGCTCAGCCCGGCAATTTCATCGGATCCGGGCAGGGTGGTACGCCGGTCGTAGGCGCCGGCGGCGATCTCCCGGCTGGCGGTATTCAGCTGCTCCAGGGGGCGGACCATTCGGCGGCAGAGCAGCAAGGCCAGTACAGCGGCGATCGCCAGAGCCAGCGTCTGCCCCAATACGGCATCCCGCAGCCGCAGTGCCCGGTCGGCAAACAGGCTGCCAAGACTCTGGGCGCTCACAAAGGTCAGGCATTGCTCCGGGCAGACGATAAGACCGCTGCTGATCAGGTAGCGTGTGCCGTCTGTCCCGGTGGCTACATGGCTTTCCAGCGCTTCGCTGCCCGGAACATTCTGGGTCAACTCGCTCTGGGCCAGTGTGGCGGGCATGGTGGACGCCAGCGACCGGCCGCTTTCGTCGTAGACGGCCAGCAGCCCGCTGCTGCCCTGCCGGGCCAGGCCGCCCAGGTAACTCCAGGCCCGGACGCTCAGCGGCGTTTGGGCATCGGTGCGCAGCCCGCTTTGGAAGGCCATCGATTCCCGCTGCCATTCCTCCTGTGCGGTCTGCCGGATGTCCTCCAGGGCGCGGTCAAACTGGCGTTCCTGCGTCCAGACGGTGCTCAGGCTCAGCACGATGGCCAGCACACCCAACAGTGCCAGCGTCAGTTTGTGGCCGAATTTCATGGCGTATTTTCCTCCTTTTCCAGGCGATAGCCCACACGGAACACCGTGCAGATCTCGCTTTTCCAGCCCAGCTTTTTGCGCAGCCGGGTGATGCAAAGATCCAGGGGACGGGTGTCAAAAGTGTCGTCGTCGCCCCACAGCCGTTCATAAAGAACTTCCCGGTAGAGTGTCATGCCGCGGTTGCGCATCAGCAGTTCCAGCAGCTCGAACTCCCGCGGGGACAGATGAACCGGTCTGCCATTCTGCAGGACGGTGCGGCCTGCGGGATCCAGATCAACGCCGAAGGCGTGCAGGATCACGTTGGCGCGGCTGGTGCGCCGGAGCACGCTTTCCACCCGGGCCACCAGTTCCAGCGGTTCAAAAGGTTTGGTCAGATAATCGTCGGCACCTTCGTGCAGACCGCGCACCCGGTCTTTCAGGGAGGTTTTGGCCGTGACAAAAATAACCGGCGTGCCCACACTGCGAAGATACCCAAGCAATTCATAACCGTCTACCTTGGGCAGCATAATATCCAGAATGGCCAGTTCGTAATCGTGGTCGGCAATCCGATCAGCGGCGGTCTCGCCGTCGTTGACCTGCTCACAGGTGTACCCGGCTCCGGTCAAGGTCAGTTCGATCAGGTCGGCGATGGGGCGTTCATCTTCTACGATCAGAATGGGGCGCATAGGGGAATTCCTCCTTCGAAGTACTCTCAGTCTACTGTACACTTCTTTCCGACTTCTATCAACCGGCAAAAAAGCCGGGGCATTCACAAAATGTTTTCAATTTTCCTATTGACACACCGTATGGTTGTGGTACAATATTAGCAGTCGGATGCATAGAGTGCTAATTCAAACAAAACGGTGCCTATACCGCGCCGCCATAGAGGTAGACGGGAAAAGAAAGCACTCGATGGCCTCCGTTGCTAATAGATGAATTTGCGTGTATCTGCACGGTAAGGAGGTACGCACTATGAACATGAATCAATTGACGCAAAAAACCATCGAGGCGCTGCAGAGCGCGCAGCGTCTCGCGGTAGAATATTCCAACCAGGCGGTGGAGCAGGAACATGTCCTCGCCGCGCTGGCCCAGCAGCAGGACGGGCTGATCCCGCAGCTGCTCACCAAACTGGGGGCAGACCCCAACGCGTTTGCCCAGGCTGCACTGCAGAAGGTAGAGGCGCTGCCCCGTGTGACCGGCTCCGGCCGGGACCCTGAAAAGGTTTATATTTCCGGCGATCTGGACCGGGCACTGAATGCAGCCGAGGAACAGGCCAAACAGATGAAGGACGAATACATCAGCGTGGAGCATGTATTCCTCGGTATGCTGCGTCGTCCCGGTAAGGCGGCCGGTGAAATTTTCCAGGCGTTCGGTATCACGCAGGAAAACTTCATGAAACAGCTTTCCGCCGTGCGCGGCAACCAGCGGGTGACCAGTGACAATCCGGAATCCACCTACGACGCGCTGAAGAAGTACGGCCAGGATCTGGTGGAGATGGCCCGTGCCAACAAGCTGGACCCGGTGATTGGCCGTGACAGCGAGATCCGCAACGTCATCCGCATACTGTCCCGTAAGCGCAAGAACAACCCGGTGTTGATCGGTGAGGCAGGTGTCGGCAAGACGGCCATCGCCGAAGGTCTGGCCCAGCGGATCGTCCGCGGGGATGTGCCGGAAAACCTGAAGGATCGCACGGTATTCAGTCTGGACATGGGTGCTCTGGTCGCAGGCGCCAAATACCGCGGCGAATTTGAGGAGCGCCTGAAGTCCGTTCTGAACGAAGTCAAAAAGTCCGAGGGCAAGATCATCCTCTTCATCGATGAACTGCACACCATTGTGGGCGCCGGTAAGACCGACGGCGCGATGGATGCCGGCAACCTGCTGAAGCCCATGCTGGCCCGCGGTGAACTGCATTGCATCGGTGCCACCACCCTGGATGAGTACCGTGAATATATTGAAAAAGACCCTGCGCTGGAGCGTCGTTTCCAGCCGGTTATGGTCAATGAACCCACAGTGGAGGATACCATCTCCATCCTGCGTGGCCTGAAGGAACGCTATGAGGTGTTCCACGGTGTCAAGATTCAGGACGGGGCGCTGATCGCGGCGGCTACGCTGTCCGACCGGTATATCACTGACCGGTTCCTGCCCGATAAGGCCATCGACCTGGTGGATGAAGCCTGTGCCATGGTCAAGACCGAACTGGATTCCATGCCGGCCGAACTGGATGAGATGAACCATCGGATCACCCAGCTGCAGATCGAGGAAGCTTCGCTGAAGAAGGAAACCGACGAACTGTCCAAGCAGCGTCTGGCGGCTCTGGAAAAGGAGATGGCGGAACTGCGGGACAGCTTCAACAGCAAGAAGGCCCAGTGGGAGAACGAGAAAAACGCCATCAACAAGGTGCAGAGTCTGCGCGCCGAGGTGGAATCCACCAAAGCGGAGATCGAAAAGGCGACTCGCACCGGCGATTACGCCAAGGCCGGCGAACTGCAGTACGGCAAGCTGCCCAATCTGCAGAAGGAGCTGGAAGCGGAGGAAAAGCTGGCCAACGAGAAGAAGGAAGCCAGCCTGCTGCGTGATCGCGTGACCGACGAGGAGATCGCCCGTATTGTGGCGCGCTGGACCGGTATTCCGGTGGCCAAACTGGTGGAAGGTGAGCGCGAGAAACTGCTGCGTCTGCCCGATGTGCTGCATCAGCGGGTCATCGGCCAGGACGAGGCAGTCCAGAAGGTTTCCGACGCCATCCTGCGTTCCCGCGCCGGTATTGCCAACCCCAACCGGCCCATCGGCAGTTTCCTGTTCCTGGGTCCCACCGGTGTCGGCAAGACCGAGCTGGCCAAAGCGCTGGCCCAAGCCCTGTTTGACGATGAAAAGAATATGGTCCGTATCGACATGACCGAGTATATGGAGAAATTCAGTGTCTCGCGTCTGATCGGTGCGCCTCCGGGATATGTGGGGTATGAGGAGGGCGGTCAGCTCACCGAAGCGGTGCGCCGTCATCCCTACAGCGTGGTCCTCTTTGATGAGGTGGAAAAGGCTCATCCCGATGTCTTCAACATCCTGCTGCAGGTATTGGACGATGGCCGTATCACCGACAGCCAGGGCCGCACGGTGGACTTCAAGAATACCGTCATCATCCTGACTTCCAACCTGGGCTCCGACCTGATTCTGGAAGATCTGGAAAAGAGCCGTGCCAACGGCAGCAATGAGCTGTCCGATGAGGCGAAGAATGCCATCGATCAACTGCTCAAGCGGCAGTTCCGTCCGGAGTTCCTCAACCGTCTGGATGATATTGTCTACTACAAGAGCCTGACCAAGCAGGAGATCGGTTCCATTGTGGATCTGATGCTCACCGACCTGCGCCGCCGTCTGGAAGACAAGCAGCTGCATCTCGATGTGACGGAGGCCGCCAAGAACGCCATCATCGACGGCGGGTACGACCCGATCTACGGCGCCCGTCCGCTGAAGCGGTATATCCAGTCCCATGTGGAGACGATGATCGCCAAGGAGATCATCGCCGGTGCCCATGGAGCAGGCGATACGCTGACGGTAGACGCCGATAACACCGGCCGCCTGTATCTGCGGTAATATCCGTATACCCTTCTGCATCTGGCAAAGCGTTACGCTTTGCCAGATGCATTTTTGTTTGTCAAAATGGGGTATTTGCTTTTGGCAGTTCTGCCCATTGACGCTCTTTTGCAGGAACCTGTACAATGAAATCAGACAGCAAAGGGGGGCGAAGAAGATGAAACGGAGTTTCTACCGGCAGGTGGCGTTGGCGCTGGCTGGGGTGATGCTGATTGCCTTGACAGGCTGTCAGAGGGATCCGGCTTCTGCAGCGCATACGGAAGAAATTTCCACTGAAACAGCAGAAAGCGCGGCACCCGAGCAGACGCCGGAGGCGGCAGAAAACGAGAGCGCCGTCGAGCAGACCTCTGAACCGTCGCTGCCGGACCCGGAAGGCGCCGCTGTTTTCACCTATGAACAGTGCGAGGATGCGGCGCTGCGGGCCCAGCAGTACTGGTATGCCGATATGACCACCGGTCCGGCATCCTATCGCTACGCCCTGGTGGACAGTGTGGCTGCGTCGGTGGTGCCCTACGAAACTTGTATATACAATGACCAATTGTTGACAATGATGTCTTATGGAGAGGTGGGGGAACGGGCACTGGATCGTGTTTATGCCGGAACCGATCTTCTGGTGGAGGTCTACTTTTATGTGGAATATGAACCGGAAACTTACTATCAGGGGCCTCAATACGGGGACGGCCTGACCGCAGTGTATATTCTGGTGCCTGCAGACACCACGCAGCCCTGTGAGATAATCAGCGGTTGGCATAATGCTCAGAATGGTGAAAAAATGCCCCGACCGGGGCAGACGATGATGGCGGAAGGTCTGACAATTTACCAGTCCCGTATGGTGCTGCATCAGTGTCAGGCCATGGCCGCTGCAGGGCTGCGGGAATTTACCTCACCTGCCGACTGGACCGAGGAGGAACTCTATCGCTATCTGTATTACCGGGGCCAGGATTTTGGCATCGAGGAGGATACCTGGCAGAATGCAAGGAGAGCGATAACAGAGGGAAACCGGATTCTGACCATCGACTTTACCGCAGAGGATGATTGGAGCGGCAACCAGCGGTTTCTGTCGGCAGAGTGGCCGGGCTTTGCCGCGAAAAATATCGAAGCTTATACGTCCGGATTGGACAGTGGTTCGGTGCCGGGGTATCAGGGACAGAACACCGGCTGGCAGTTCGGATGGGATGGCGATACGCTGGTAGCCAAACTCAGCAGCGAAGCCGGATACACTGCGCAGGAATATCGCTTCCAGACTTGTGAAGGCTTTTCCCCCTGGAATGGACGCACGTTCTGCGTAGAGGGCAAACCGTTGGACGGATGACTTGTCGGTGCTCCGGAAGAGCTGCTGGAAAAACCTGCAAAAAAGGGCTTGACTTATCTGTCAGCTTTGTGCTAAAATATCCCTTGCAGTTAAGCTGTGAGCGGAAGTGCTGGAATCGGCAGACAGGCACGTTTGAGGTGCGTGTGTCCATGACGTGTGGGTTCAAGTCCCATCTTCCGCACCAACAAAAAGCGATGTAACCAGGGTTACATCGCTTTTTGTTTTAGTTTTATATGAACAGACAAAGGAAACCCGCGGTACGAGTGACTCGCACCGCGGGTTTGCTATCTCTGTCGGGTTCGCCGGCAAAGGACCGGCAGTGGCTCTTCGGAAGATTTCCCGGAGCCTGTAAAGAATACGCAGGGGGCCAACAGGAGGAAGGGGTCTGCTGAGAGCAAAAACGGTTTGTTTTCCATGAACAGATAGAGTGTCAATGCCACCAGGCAGAGAATCTCAGTGGCATGACGATGCTTGGCCAACCGCCACAGGAGCAGCAGGAAGAAAACCGCGATCAGAATCGCACCGAGGTAGCCCTTGTTCATGGGAATTGCCAGGAAGGTGTTGTCGATGGCACTGTGTTCGTCGCCGTCTGTGGGCAAACCGCCCAGCCAGGAAAGTTTGGAGCCCCAGAACACATTGTGCCAGATCTCGAACCGGCCGGAGAGAAAAATGCTCAGCAAAAGCAGTGCCATCCGCTCGTAGGGCCATTCGGGGTTGTACACATATCCGGCATAATGGCTGAAGGCGGCCAGCACCACCGGCAGGGCCAGAACCAGGGTATACCAGATCCGGTTATCGAAGAGGCGGGGCACAAACCGCTGCACTGCAAAGAGCACCAGCAGGGCAGCCATGGCGCCGGCAGCGCCGCGGCTGCCGGGCACCTTGTAGGTGAATACAAACAGGGCAGCCAATCCGGCCCAGTCGAACCAGCGCAGCCGGTCGTGCCGCAGCCAGGCCCAGGCGAAGAAGACGCCCACCAGACGGGCACCGAAACCATTGTAATGACCGTAACCAAAATCCCAGTTGCGGCAGTAAAAATTGTAGGGCATCAGCGGCGTGGCAAAATGCAGCAGTTGTACAAACACAAGCCCTGCGGCTGCCGCAACCAGATAGGTCCGCAGGGCGCCGCGCAGATCGATATCCTTGGCGCCGAGCCCCACCAGAGCGGCCAGGAAAAACCAGACGTCGTCACCGTGCCAGGCAGCAAACGCCGTGTAGAGCAGAACCAGTCCTGCCAGAATCGGCTGCCACCGATGTTCGTAGTCGGTGAGCAGAACAACTTTGGCGCCCAGCAGCAGGACGGCACCGCCGGTCAGGGCAAGGCGTGCCAGATGGCTGAGAGCGGGCAGCGTAGCCTGAATATTGGAACTGAACACCTCGGACAGAATCAGGAGCAGAACCAGGGCTGCACAGAAAATGCGCTGCGCCCAAGCCTGCCGCCGAGTCTGTCCCGGGTCCAAGAACTTGCAATGGTGCAATAGCATAGGGAAAAATCCTTTCGTTGGAATGGGCCTATTATACCATAAAATCAGCGCGCCGCAAACTCCCTGCGCTGCGCGGTTAGAACCGTGAAAAATGAAGTCGTACTTTTCGGAATGGCTTTGGTGCAAATTCAACAACTTTCGCGGTTCCCGTGCAAGAAAGATTTTCGTGAAATCTTTTGTGTTTTGTCCGCGAATGTGGTACAATCTTCCTAATCACATAAAAACAATGGTTCTGTGTTCATGGGACCTTGGAAATCAGGAAGTCAGGAGAGTGCATTTATGGCGTATTATTTTTCCGAACCGTCTCGTACCTTTGGTGAATATCTGCTCGTCCCCGGCTATTCCTCTTCGGAATGCGTGCCGATGGCTGTCAGCCTCAAGACCCCGCTGGTAAAGTACCGCAAAGGGGAGGAAGAGTGCCCCCTGGAAATGAACATCCCGATGGTTTCTGCCATCATGCAGTCCGTTTCCGGCGAGAAGCTGGCCATCGCGCTGGCCAAGCAGGGCGGTGTTTCGTTCATCTATGGTTCGCAGACCATTGAGCAGGAAGCGGATATGGTACGCCGTGTGAAAGCCTATAAAAAGGGTTTTGTCACTTCCGACTCCAACCTGCCGCCGGAGGCGACTCTCGGCGATGTGCTGGACCTGAAGACCCGCACCGGTCACTCCACCGTGGCCATCACTGATGACGGCACGGCCCACGGCAAGCTGCTGGGTATTGTGGCTTCCCGTGACTATCGTCTGTCCCGCATGACCCACGACCTCAAGGTCACCGAGTTTATGACGCCGCTGGACAAGCTGGTCACGGCCCCCGCTACTACCAGCCTGCATGACTGCAACGACATCATCTGGGATAACAAGATCAACTCTCTGCCTCTGGTGGATGAGGAAGGCCATCTGCAGTATATGGTCTTCCGCAAGGACTACGACTCCCACAAGGAAAACGTCAACGAACTGCTGGACGCCAACAAGAGCTATGTGGTCGGCGCCGGCATCAACACCCGCGACTACGCCGAGCGCGTTCCCGCGCTGGTGGAAGCCGGTGTGGACGTGCTCTGCATCGACTCCTCCGAGGGCTTCAGCGAGTGGCAGTCCCGCACCATCGACTGGATCCGTGAACATTACGGCGACAAGGTAAAGGTTGGCGCTGGCAACGTGGTGGACCGCGATGGCTTTATGTTCCTGGCCAAGGCAGGTGCCGACTTCGTCAAGATCGGTATCGGCGGTGGTTCTATCTGCATCACCCGTGAGACCAAGGGCATCGGCCGCGGTCAGGCTACGGCGGTCATCGAGGTCGCCAAAGCCCGCGATGAGTATTATAAGGAAACTGGCATCTATGTGCCCATCTGCTCCGACGGCGGCATTGTGCAGGACTATCACATCACGCTGGCGCTGGCCATGGGTGCGGACTTCGTCATGCTGGGCCGTTACTTCGCCCGTTTTGACGAATCCCCCACGAACAAGCTGCGTGTGGGCGGCAACTATGTGAAGGAATACTGGGGCGAGGGTTCCAACCGTGCCCGCAACTGGCAGCGGTATGACCTGGGTGGCGCCCAGAAGCTGAGCTTTGAGGAAGGCGTCGACTCTTACGTGCCCTACGCCGGACCGTTGGCGGACGGTGTGCAGACCACCCTGTACAAGGTGCGTTCCACCATGTGCAACTGCGGTGCGCTCTCCATCCCCGAACTGCAGGAGAAGGCCCGCCTGACCGTGGTTTCTTCCACTTCCATCGTGGAAGGCGGCAGCCATGACGTCATTCTGAAGAACAATGTGCAGAACAGCTGATTGAACCAGAACATCTGAACCATTCGCAATACGGCTTTTCCACGTGGGAAGGCCGTATTTTTTTGCCCGCGGAGGAATGAAAATTTGATGGCGCAGGGCTTTGCCATACATTCAGGGAAAGCCCTATTGCTTTTTTTGTCCGCTTTGTTATAATTAAACCTGATAACGTAAAAAATGCTCCCATTTGACGGTAGATGGGAACACAGGAAAAGAGAAGGAGTAACGCTATGAGAATCGTGGTCGTCGGCCTGGGAAAGGTCGGCCGTGCCCTGACGGCGCAGCTTGCCGGGGAGGGACACGATCTTGTCGTCATCGACCAGAATTCGGAGATCATCGACAATATCGTCAACATCTATGATGTGCGAGGAGTGGCCGGCAACGGCGGTTGCTACGGTGTACAGAAGGAGGCGTTCGAGGAAGGGGCCGATCTGCTGATTGCCACTACCTCCAGCGATGAGATCAACATTCTCTCCTGTCTGGTTGCCAAAAAGATCGGTACGCGGCATACCATTGCCCGTATCCGCAATCCGGAATACGCCAAACAGCTGCGCTTTATGCGCGGAGAACTGGGCCTTTCCATGGTCATCAATCCGGAGCAGGCCACCGCGCGGGAAATTGCCCGTGTGCTGCGTTTCCCCAGTGCCATCAAGCGGGAGCAGTTCTGCCGCCAGCGGTTTGAACTGGTGGAATACCGCATCGGTCCGGACAATCCGCTGGTGGGCATGCCGCTGACGGATCTGTACCGCAATATCCGCGTCAAAATCCTGATTTGTGCAGTGGCCCGCGGCCAGGAGACCATCATTCCCTCCGGCTCCTTTGAATTGCAGGCGGGGGACAAGATCTATCTGACAGCTTCCCCCCGGGATCTGGAAACTTTCTTCCGCAAACTGCATCTGTTCAAGGAACGTGCCAACAACATTATGATTGTGGGCGCCGGCCGTATGACCTACTATTTGGTCCGGGAGCTGCAGGATGCCCAGAAGCGGCTGACCGTCATCGACAACAATCTCCAGCGCTGCCAGGATATGAGCGAAAAGTTTCCCGGCGTGCTGGTCATCCACGGAGACGGTGCCGACAGTGAACTGCTCAGCGAGGAACGCATCGATGAGATGGACGCCTTTGTAGCGCTGACCGGTATGGATGAGACCAACATCATCCTGGCGATGTATGCTTCCCAGTTCAATGCCTGCAAGGTGGTGGCCAAGATCAACCGGCCGTCTTTCGCGGATCTGGCGGCGGCCAACAATCTGGTAGACAGCGTCGTTTCCACGGCGGCGGTCACCAGCGAAGCCATTGCCCGTTACGTGCGCGCCATGCAGAACAGCATTGATTCCGACAACATCAAGACGCTGCATCGCCTGGTGGGCGGCCGGGTCGAAGCACTGGAATTCAACGTGGGGGCCGGCCTGCCGTTTATCGGTAAGCCGTTGAAAGAACTGCAGTTCAAGGACGGACTGCTCATTGCCGGCATTGTGCGGCGCAATGGTCAGACCGTTATCCCCTCCGGCGACGATGCGCTTTCCGAGGGGGATGACGTGGTCGTCGTCACCACCGACACTACGCTGCACGCGCTGCGCGATATTGTAAAGTGAGGCGCCAGGCATGAACTATAAAATGGTTGGTTTTGTCCTGGGGCGTATCTTCTGGATCGAAGCGGTGCTGATGCTCTGTCCGATGGCCTGTTCGGCGCTGTACGGGGAATGGAATATCGTGCTGGCATTCCTGTGGCCGGCGTTGGCGCTCACGCTGCTGGGTATTTTGCTCAGTCACCGGCAGCCCCGCAACACCACGATCTACGCCCGGGACGGCCTTGTCATCGTGGCGCTGGTCTGGGTGCTCATGTCGGTGTTCGGAGCGCTGCCTTTCATGATCTCGGGAGAAATCCCGTCCTTCTTTGACGCCTTTTTTGAGATGGTTTCGGGATTCACCACCACTGGCTCCACCATCCTCACCGATGTGGAAGCTATGAGCAAGGGACTTCTGTTCTGGCGCAGTTTTTCCCACTGGGTGGGCGGCATGGGTGTGCTGGTCTTCGCCATGGCGATCCTGCCCATGACAGATGGCCGTGCCATGCACCTGATGCGCGCGGAGGTCCCCGGGCCCACCGTGGGTAAGATCTCCAGCAAACTGCGGGACAGTGCCAAGATCCTCTATGAGATCTATTTTGCGCTGACCGTGGTGGAAGTGGTGATCCTGTGTGTGGGCGGCATGCCGTTGTATGATGCACTGATCCATTCCTTTGGTACTGCCGGTACCGGTGGGTTCAGCAACCGGGCCCTCAGCGTAGGGGCTTACCAGAACCCCTTCTTTGAAGTGGTCATCGGTGTCTTTATGCTTTTGTTCGGCATCAATTTCAATCTGTACTACTTTATCTTGCTGCGCCATTTCAAGGAAGCCTTCCACTCGGAGGAACTGCGGGTCTATCTGGGAATTGTGGCGTTTTCCACCATCACCATCACCATCAACATCGCCAGTCTGTATGACAATGTGGGGACCGCATTGCGCACTGCTTTCTTCCAGGTGGCATCCATCGTTACCACTACCGGCTATGCCACCACGGATTTCAATCTCTGGCCGAACTATTCCCGCACAGTGTTGGTGCTGCTCATCTTCATTGGCGCCTGCGCAGGTTCTACGGCCGGCGGATTGAAGGTCTCCCGAATTATTATTTTCTTCAAGGCAGCCCGGCAGGATCTGAACAAAATGCTGCACAGCCACGCCATCACTTCCATCCGGTTCGAGGGCAAGGCACTGGACGAAAAAACGCTGCGCGGCGTGCACAACTACTTCAACATCTATATGCTGCTGTTCTCGGCTTCGGTGCTGCTGGCATCCCTCGACGGATTCGATCTGGTCACCACTTTTACGGCGGTGGCAACCTGCTTCAACAATGTGGGCCCTGGTCTGGAGCTGGTGGGCCCGATGGGCTCCTTTGCGGATTTCTCCGACCCGGTCAAGCTGCTGCTTTCCTTTGATATGCTGGCGGGTCGCCTGGAATTGTATCCCATTCTGGCCCTCTTCTCGCCGCGGCTGTGGCGTAAGCGTCCCGTCAATCCCTTGCACGGGTAAATCGTTTTCCCGAACCCTGCCCTTTCTTCGGAAAGGACAGGGTTTTATTTTGTCCACCGCCCGCATAGGCTGTAGCAAAACGCCGGGAGGAGGGACCTGTCATTCGTTACGATCGCCGACAGGAGGAACTGCACCAGAAACTGCTGGCCTGGAGTGTGCTGGGGCTGCTGCTGGCCATTCTGGCCGCGGTGGTGCATCTTTTGTATCATCAGGAATTCGCCGACACGGACATCCCCAACGACTGCTTTGCGGTGGCGGCTGCTACGAGGGAAACGGCATTGCCCAAACAGGTCTGCCTGACCTTTGACGATGGCCCCAGTGTAAACACCCGTCCCATTCTGGAAATCCTCGCCAGGGAAAAGGTCCCTGCAACATTTTTTGTTTGTGCCCAGGATATCAATCAGGAATATCTGCCGATGGTCCGCACCATTGTGCAGCAGGGCCACCAGGTGGCGATGCACAGCGCCAGTCACCGTTATGCGAAGATCTACCAGAGCAGTGAGGCGTTCTGGCAGGATATCAAGACTTTGCGGCAGGCACTGGAACCGTACCTTTCGCTGGAAGACCTGACCTGGCTGCGGTTTCCCGGCGGCAGCACCAATACCGTCAGTCACCGGTATGGAGGCAGTGGTATCATGAAGGAACTCAAAGCCGAAACGGAGGAAAAGGGGTGGCACTGGATTGACTGGAATGTCTGCGGGGAGGATGCCACAGCATCCCACCCGGATGCTGACAGGATCCTGCGCAACATTCAGGAAGATGCAAAAGATCTTGCCACCTGTGTGGTACTGCTGCACGACACCAGGGCGACCGCTCAGACAGTGGAGGCTCTTCCGCAGATTATTGCGTGGTTCCGTGAAGAAGGCTATACTTTTTGTACGGTGGAACAGCTGGCAGAATTGCAAAGCGCCGGGGAATAGGGTATAATAACTGCGAAAGCAGGTGAAACCCGAATGCGCAAGACCGAAAGCCAGAAGATTGCCCTCTGCGGAGTGCTGGGGGCACTCTCGGTGGTGATGATGCTGTTGGGGGCTGCCTTGCAGATCGGCACGTATGCGGCGCCGATGCTGGCTTCTTTCCTGCTGATTCCGGTGCTGGAGGAATATGGCGCCCGGTATGCGCTGCTTCTGTACGGGACCGCCGCGGTGCTGGGACTGCTGCTGGTGCCGGAAACGGAACTGGCCTTATTTTATGCGCTGGTGGTGGGATACTATCCGGTGCTGCGCCGCGCATTGTGGAAGCTGAAGCCGGCCGCGCTGCGCTGGACGGTGAAACTGGTGGTTTTCAATGCCGCCACGGTGATCGTTTATGGCCTGCTGTTTGCCTTGCTGGGGCCGGTTGTCCTGCAGGAACTTACGGCGGAGGGCCCGGGAATCCTGGCACTGCTGCTGGCTCTGGGCAACCTTTCCTTCTTTTTATGTGACCGTGCGCTGGGCGCCGTGACGGTGTATTATCGTCGCGTGCTGCGCCGGCGGGTACGGCGTTTTTTCTGACGGCAGAGCGGGGAAAGCGCCCCGCTGAAAATAATAGGAGGACAAACTATGTGGTACAATGAAGCTGTGGTCTATCAGATCTACCCGCTGGGACTCTGCGGTGCGCCGCTGCAAAATGACGGAGATACGGCCCAGTCGGAACAGCACCGGTTGTTGCGGGTGTTGGACTGGGTGGAGCATATCCGGGATCTGGGGGCTACCTGTGTGCTCTTCAACCCGCTGTTTGAGAGCGACGCCCACGGGTACGACACCCGGGATTATACCAAGGTGGATTGCCGCCTGGGCACCAACGAGGATCTGAAGAAGGTCGTGGATGCACTGCATCAGGCGGGCATCCGGGTGCTGCTGGACGGTGTATTCAACCATGTGGGCCGTGGTTTCTGGGCGTTCCGGGATGTACAGGAAAAAAAGTGGGACAGCCCTTACAAAGATTGGTTCCACATCAGTTTTGACGGCAATACCAATTACAACGATGGTTTCTGGTACGAGGCATGGGAAGGCTGCAATGAGCTGGTGAAGCTCAACCTCCAGAACCCGGCGGTGAAACAGTATCTGTTTGACGTGGTGCGCGGCTGGGTCAGGGACTATGACATCGACGGTCTGCGTCTCGACGTGGCCTACTGCCTGGATCTGGGGTTCCTGGCGGAACTGCGCTCTCTGGCCAATGAAGTCAAGCCGGAGTTTGTGCTGGTGGGTGAGACGCTGCATGGCGATTATAACCGTTGGATGAATGACCATGCCTGCCACAGCGTAACCAACTACGAGTGCTACAAGGGGCTGTATTCCAGCTTCAACACCGGCAATATGCACGAAATCAGCTATAGTCTCAACCGGCAGTTCGGCTCGGAGCCCTGGTGCCTTTATACCGGCAAGCACCTGCTCAGTTTTGTGGACAACCACGACGTCACCCGTGTGGCGACGATTCTGACCGACAAGGCGTGCCTCAGGCCGCTGTATGGCCTGCTCTTTGGTATGCCGGGTGTTCCGGCGATCTACTACGGCAGTGAGTGGGGGATCGAAGGCGACAAGAAAAACGGCGATCCCACCCTCCGCCCGGCCATTGAGAAGCCGGAAGAAAACGAGCTGACGCAGTGGATTTCGCTGCTGGCCCAGGCTCGTACGTCCAGCCCAGCCCTCTGCAACGGCAGCTACCGCAATGTGTTGGTGCAGCCCAAACAACTGATCTTTGAGCGCCGCACCGACGAGGAACGGGTCCTGGTGGCGATCAATGCTGACGGTGCACCGTATGTGGCCCACTTTGATGCGGGCTGCGGTATGGCGATGGATCTCATCACCGGGGAGCCCCATGACTTTGGCGGCGGCAGTGAATTGCCTCCCTACAGCTGCGCTTTCTGGAAGATGGAACGCTGAGTCTTTTTCCTATAACAAAAAACGCCCTGCGAAGGAATTCCTTCGCAGGGCGTTTTTCTTTGCAATTTACAGGTTGGTATAGCCCATCAGGCTCTTATCCACCACGGCGGCCGTGTCGCGGCCCTCCCGCAGGGCCCAGACAACCAGGCTCTGACCACGGCGCATATCGCCGCAGGCAAAGACACCGGGAACATTGGTGGCATAGTGGTCATCTGCCACTACGCCGCGGGCCGTCAGATCCACGCCGAAGGCGTCGGCTACGTAGGATTCACAACCCACAAAACCCGCGGCAATCAGAACGAGATCGCAGTCCACACTGAATTCTTCACCGGTGGGGACCATCTGGCGGCGTCCGTCCACGACCTGGCTCTCCAGCTTTTCCAGCAAAGCACCACAGACCTGCCCGGCTTCGTTCTTATAGAACTCCTTCACGGTGGTCTGATAGACGCGGGGATCGCTGCCGAACTTGGCGATGGCTTCCTGCTGACCGTAGTCCGTCTTCAACACACGGGGCCATTCCGGCCAGTCATTGCCGGGCGCACGTTCGGCGGGCGGGCAGGGCATCATTTCCAACTGCAGCACACTCTCGCAGCCCTGGCGGATGGCCGTACCCACACAGTCGTTGCCGGTATCGCCGCCGCCGATGACCAGCACCCGCTTGCCTTCGGCGCTGATGGCCTTGCCGTCAGCAAAGTTGGAATCCAGCAGACTGCGGGTCACGCTGGTCAGGTAATCCACCGCAAAGTAGATGTTGCCCGCGTCCCGGCCCGGAGCGTTGATGTCACGGGCCTGCTTGGCACCGCAGCAGAGCACCACGGCGTCGTACTGGGACTTCAGATCTTCGGCACTGATATTGCCGCCTACATTGGCGTTCATGACAAATTCGATGCCTTCGTCCTGCAGGATCTTCACACGACGGTCGATGACCCATTTCTCCAGCTTCATGTTGGGGATGCCGTACATCAGCAGGCCGCCCACGCGATCCTCGCGCTCATAGATGGTGACCCTGTGACCGCGCTTGTTCAGAAGATCGGCCACCGAGAGGCCGGCGGGGCCGGCGCCCACGACCGCAACCTTTTTGCCGGTGCGGGTCGGCGGAGGAACCGCATGGATGGCACCGCTTTCATAGCCGTATTCCACGATGGCCCGTTCGTTCTCCTTGACGGTGACCGGGTCGCCGGTGGTCATGCCGCAGGTGCAGGCAGCCTCGCACAGGGCGGGGCAGACCCGGCTGGTGAATTCGGGGTAGCGGTTGGTGGCAATCAGACGATGCACCGCCAGATTCCACTTGCCCTGGTAGATCAGGTCATTCCATTCAGGGATCAGGTTGTTCAGCGGGCAGCCGCTGAACATACCGCCCAGCAGCATACCGCTCTGGCAGAAGGGAACACCGCAATCCATGCAGCGTGCACCCTGTGCCTGCTGTTCTTCCGCCAGAAGGGGCAGATGAAACTCCTTGAAATTCTGAATACGTTCTTCAGGCGGCAGTTCCAGGCTGTTCTGCCGCTTGATCTCCATAAATCCTGTCGGTTTACCCATTGCAGTCTGCCTCCTTACTTGGCGTTTTTCATTGCGTAGAATGCTTCGATCTGGGCCTGCTCACTGTCTTCGCCCTTCTCTTCCATCTGGGCGATCAGCCGCAGCATCTTGTCGTAGTCATGGGGCAGGACCTTCTTGAACTTGGGCAGATATTCACCGAAGTTCTCCAGAATTTCCTTGCCGCGGGGCGAACCGGTCAGTTCCACATGCTCGCGGATCAGATCCTTCAGCAGCGAAACATCGTACTTGTGCTCCACCGGCTCCAGGCTGACCATGTCCTTGTTGACGCGCTTGTAGAAGTCCCAGTCCTCGTCCAGCACGTAGGCGATACCGCCGCTCATGCCGGCCGCGAAGTTTTTGCCGGTTTTGCCCAGCACGACCACGGTGCCGCCGGTCATATACTCGCAGCCGTGATCACCCACGCCCTCCACCACAGCGGTGGCGCCGGAGTTGCGCACGCAGAAGCGTTCGCCGGCCACGCCGTTGATGAAGGCTTTGCCGCCGGTAGCACCGTACAGCGCCACGTTGCCGATGACGATGTTCTCGCTGCGGTCAAAGGAGGCGTCCTGGGGCGGGTAAACGATGAGTTTGCCGCCGCTCAAGCCTTTGCCCATATAGTCGTTGGAGTCGCCGACCAGCTCCAGGGTCAGACCTTTGGGCAGGAAGGCACCGAAGCTCTGACCGCCGTAGCCGTGGCAGAGCACATGGAAAGTGTCGTCGGGTAGGGTATTGCCGAACTTGGCGGTGATCTCACTGCCGAAGATGGTGCCGAAAGCACGATCGGTGTTGCCCACATCCAGGGTGACGGTCATCGGCTTGGGTTCTGCCATGTCGAAGGATTTCTTGAACTTCTTCATGAGCACCCGCATATCAGGGGTCTTTTCCAAACCGAAGTTGTAGACCGCTTTGGGGTCGAAGTGGATGTTGGTGTCGGGAACCAGAGGATTGCTGAGCAGAGCGCTCAGATCCAGTTCGCTGGCACGGGAGCCGGCGGGCACAGCCTTGACCTTCAGCAGATCGGTACGGCCGACCAGCTCATCCACGGTATGCACGCCGAGTTTTGCCATGTATTCCCGCAGTTCTTCTGCCATGAAACGCATGAAGTTCATGACGTATTCCGGCTTGCCCTTGAACCGCTTGCGCAGCTCGGGGTTCTGGGTGCAGATACCCATGGGGCAGGTGTCCAGATTGCAGACACGCATCATCACGCAGCCCATGACGACCAAGGGACCGGTGCCGAAACCGAATTCCTCGGCACCCAGCAGAGCAGCGATAGCCACATCGCGACCGCTCATCAGCTTGCTGTCGGCCTCGATGCGGACGCGGCTGCGCAGGCCGTTCATGATCAGGCACTGGTGAGCCTCTGCAATACCCAGCTCCCAGGGCAGGCCGGCGTTGTGGATGGAGTTGCGGGGGGCCGCACCGGTACCGCCGTCAAAGCCGGAGATCAGGATGACTTCGGCACCGGCCTTGGCCACACCGGCGGCGATGGTGCCGACACCGGCCTCACTGACCAGCTTGACATTGATGGCAGCCTTGCGGTTGGCGCATTTCAGGTCGTAGATCAGCTGGGCAAGGTCCTCGATGGAGTAAACGTCGTGGTGCGGCGGGGGAGAGATCAGGCCCACACCGGTGGTAGAGTTGCGGGTTTTGGCAACCCAGGGGTAGACCTTGCCACCGGGCAGCTGGCCGCCCTCGCCGGGCTTGGCACCCTGGGCCATTTTGATCTGAATCTCGCTGGCGGAGACCAGGTATTTGCTGGTCACGCCGAAACGGGCGGATGCCACCTGCTTGATGGCGGAGTTGCGCTCGGTGCCGTAGCGGTCCTCGGCCTCGCCGCCTTCACCGGTGTTGGACTTGCCGCCCAGCCGGTTCATGGCGATGGCCATGCATTCGTGGGCTTCCTCGGAAAGGGCGCCGTAGCTCATGGCTGCGGTCTTGAAGCGTTTGACGATGGACTCAACGCTCTCCACTTCCTCCAGCGGGATGCCCTGCTCAGGATAGTTGAACTCCAGCAGGCTGCGCAGATGCATCTCGTCGCCGCCCTCGTTGGCGACGGCCTTGGTGTACTGCTTGAAGGTATCGTAGTTGCCGGTCCAGCAGGCCTGCTGCAGCAGATGGATGGTCTGGGGATTGTACAGATGCTGCTCGGCAGCGGGACCGCTGCGGAACTTGTGGGCACCCAGGCTGGGAAGCTCCCGGTTGATGTCCAGACCCAAGGGGTCGAAAGCTTCCTGATGGCGGGCTTCCAGGTCGTCCTGGATGTCGTGGATGGTGATGCCGCCCACACGGGAGATGGTGTTGGTGAAGTATTTATCCACCACTTCCTTGCTCAGGCCCAGAGCCTCGAAGATCTGGCTGCCGGCGTAGGACTGGATGGTGGAGATGCCCATCTTGGAGGCGATTTTCACGATGCCGGCCAGAACAGCCTTGTTGTAGTCCTGCACGGCGGCGTAATAGTCCTTGTCAAGCAAACCCTCGTCGATGAGGTTGCCGATGGTCTGCTGTGCCAGATAGGGGTTGATGGCGCTGGCGCCATAGCCCAGCAGGGTGGCAAAGTCATGGACCAGACGGGGCTCGCCGCTCTCCAGAATCAGCGCCATGGCGGTACGTTTGCGGGTGCGGACCAGATATTTGCTCACGGCACCCACCGCCAGCAGGCTGGGAATGGCCACATGGTATTCGTCGATCTCACGGTCGGAGAGAATCAGGATGTTGGCGCCGTCGCGGTAGGCGCGGTCGACATCCACGAAGAGACGCTCAATGGCTTTCTCCAGGTCGGTGTTCTTGTAGTAGCAGATGGACAGTGTCTCGACCTTGAAGCCAGGCACGTTCATGGATTTGATCTTGAGCAGGTCGGTCTCGGTAAGGATGGGATTGTCGATCTTGAGGACCTTGCAGTTGTCGGCCTCTTCCTCCAGCAGATTGCCCTGGGCGCCTACATAGACGGTGGTGGAAGTGACGATCTTCTCACGCAGGGCATCGATGGGCGGGTTGGTGACCTGGGCAAACATCTGTTTGAAGTACTCAAACAAAGAAGGCCGGGTGTGGCTCAGCACAGCCAGAGGTGTATCGCTGCCCATGGCGCCGGCCGGTTCGCCGCCGTTCTTCGCCATCGGTAGAATGATGGTAGAGACATCTTCGTACCGGTAGCCGAAGGCCTTCTGCAGCTGGACCAGCTGTTCCTTGTCGTAGATGGGCGCGCGCTTGTTGGGCACTTTCAGGGAGGACAGATTGACCAGGTTGCGGTCCAGCCATTCGCCATAGGGCTGGCGGCTGGCGTAATCGTCCTTCAGTTTCTCATCGTCCACCAGTTCACCTTTCTGGGTGTCTACCAGAAGCATCTTGCCGGGGCGCAGGCGATCCTTGCGGACGATTTCGCTGGCGGGAATATCCAGCACGCCCACCTCGCTGGAGAGGATCAGTCGGCCATCCTTGGTGATGTAGTAGCGGCTGGGGCGCAGACCGTTGCGGTCCAGTACGGCGCCCATCACGTCGCCGTCGCTGAACAGAATGCTGGCGGGGCCGTCCCAGGGCTCCAGCATGGTGGCATAATACTGGTAGAAGTCCCGCTTCTTGGAGTCCATGGCCTGGTTGTTGCTCCAGGGCTCGGGAATGGTCACCATCACAGCCAGAGGCAGATCCATGCCGTTCATGACCATGAATTCCAGGGTGTTGTCCAGCATGGCCGAGTCGGAACCGCCCTGGTTGACGATGGGCAGCACCTTGGTCATGTCATCTTTCAGGTAATTGGAGCCGATGGTTTCCTCACGAGCCAGCATGGTGTCCACGTTTCCGCGGATGGTGTTGATTTCACCGTTGTGCAGGATCAGGCGGTTGGGATGGGCGCGATTCCAGCTGGGGGCCGTGTTGGTGGAGAACCGGCTGTGTACCATGCCGATGGCGGACTCATAATCGGTATCCTGCAGGTCGGGGTAGAACAGGCGCAGCTCCTTGACCAGGAACATGCCCTTGTACACGATGGTACGGCTGGACAGGCTGCAGACGTAGGTGTCGGGGCTGGACTGCTCAAAGACGCGGCGCGCCACGTAGAGGCGGCGGTCAAAGGCGATGCCGGTTTCCAGACGGGCCGGTTTGCCCACAAAGCCCTGCCAGATGCTGGGCATGCAGTCCCGGGCCTTGTGGCCCAGCACTTCGGGGCAGATGGGCACTTCGCGCCAGCCGAGGAACGGCAGGCCCTCTTTTTTGCAGACGATCTCAAACAGTTTCTTGGCCTGATTGCGGCGCAGTTCGTCCTGCGGGAAAAAGAACATGCCAATGCCATATTCCCGCTCCTTGCCCAGCTCAATGCCGAGCTCGGCCGCTACTTTCTGGAAGAACTTGTCACTGATCTGCGTCAGGATGCCGACACCGTCACCGGTTTTGCCCTCGGCATCCTTGCCGGCGCGATGCTCCAGATGTTCGACGATCTGCAGTGCGTCCTCGATGGTTTTATGGGTCTTGCGGCCTTTGATATCGACCACAGCGCCGATGCCACAGTTGTCGTGTTCAAAGCGCGGGTCGTACAGACCGGCAGGGGCTTTGCGTTCGGTAAAATTCTCCATGCTTCGTGTTCGCTCCTTCCCAAGATTACCGCCGCTGCGGCGGTAAACAAAAAGGCGTTCCCTAAGGGTACACTGACCCTTTATGGGAACGTCTTTGTTCTTGCCGCTATCATACCATGAAAAACGGCACTTTACAACACTAAAGCAAAAGAATCTTTAGAAATTAAGAGAAAAACCTTTTGAAAATTAAATCTGCTATTTATAACTTAATTTTCTTCGGCGCAGGCCGGACAAAATCCGGGTTTCACTTAATTAACTTCGCCACGGCATCGGCAGCACCGTTCAAAAAGTCGCCGGCGTACATTTCGATCATACCGGCGTCCGCCTCTTTGGAAAGTTCGGGATCGATGGGCATCTTGGCCAGAACGGGCAGCTGATACTTGCCGGCAATCTCGTCCACATGGCTGTCGCCAAACACGTTGATATGCTTGCCGCAGTCGGGGCAGACGGCGTAGCTCATGTTTTCCACCAGGCCCAGGATCGGCACGTTCATCATCTTGGCCATCTGTACGGCCTTGCCGACGATCATGCCCACCAGTTCCTGGGGGCTGGACACGATGATGATGCCGTCCACCGGCAGCGTCTGGAAGACGGTCAGCGGCACGTCACCGGTTCCCGGAGGCATGTCCACAAACAGGAAATCCACATCCCATACCACTTCCTGCCAGAACTGCTTGACGGCGCCTGCAATAACGGGGCCGCGCCAGACCACCGGGGCTTCGGGATCATCCAGCAGCAGATTGATGCTCATGATCTCGATGCCGGTACGGCTGGCAATGGGGTTGATGGATTCGCCGTCGCCGGTAGCCGGACCTTTTACCCCGAACAGGCGGGGGATAGAGGGACCGGTGATGTCGGCGTCCAGAATGCCGGCCTTGTAGCCAAGGCGGCGCATGGCGACGGCCAGCATGGCGCTGGTCATGCTCTTGCCGACGCCGCCCTTGCCGGACACAACGCCGATGACCTTTTGGATATGGCTTCTCGGGTGGGGCGGCTCATGCTGCGGGGCACGATGATCACAATTCGCACTGCAGGTGCTGCAATCGTGGGTACATTCTTCACTCATGATGTTTTGCTCCTTACCATAAAAATGCGCTCAGGCAACGTATAGTATACCAAAAATGCCCTGTTATTGCAAGGTTGCCGTCGACTTTACATTGCCTCGACAATGCCGCGCACCAGCTGCTGGAACACGGCACCGCGCTGGTTGGCGATCTCGATAACCTCGTCGCCGGACAGCCGCTTTCCCGCCATGCCGGCAGCCATATTGGTAATCAGGCTGAGCCCCAGCACGGGCAGCCCGCAGTGGCTGGCGGCGATGGCTTCGGGGACGGTGCTCATGCCCACGGCATCGGCACCAAGGGTCCGGAAAGCGCGGATCTCGGCGGGGGTCTCAAAGCTGGGGCCCATATAGCCCAGATATACGCCCTTCTGCAGGACCAGGTTCTGTTCGGCGGCAACTTTCAGCGCGACTTCCTGCAGTTCCGGGGCATAGACATGGGTCATATCGCAGAAGCGCGGGCCGATACTGTCATCGTTGGCGCCGCGCAGCGGGTTGGCGCCCATAAAATTGATATGGTCGGTGATGAGCATGAAATCGCCCACGTTGAAATCCCAGTTCACGCCGCCGGCGGCGTTGGTCAGCACCAGGGCAGTACATCCCAGCGCTTTGAATACCCGCACGGGCAGTGCAATGGCACTCATCTCGTGGCCTTCGTAGTAATGGAAACGTCCCTGCATGCAAAGCACATTTTTCCCGCCCAGCCGTCCGGCGACAAACTGTCCGGCATGGCCCGGCGCAGTGGAGATGGGAAAGCCCGGTACCTCCCGGTAGGGGATGACGACGGCGTCCTCAATCTCTTGTGCCAGACCGCCCAGGCCGGAACCCAGCACCAGGGCCAGGTCGGGGGCAAAGGGCAGATGCTCGCGCAGATAGGTGGCAGCGGTATCGACTTCTTTCATGGAAAACCTCCTGCAAATTGTTGGCTTCATTGTACCACCGGGGCCCATGGGTGTGCAAGGAATAATCTGCGGTGTGGGAACATAGGCATGCAAAGGGGAAGAGAGGGGGCACACCATGACAAGACGCCGCGTGTATCTCAAGAATGCAATGCTGCTGACTGCCTCGGGCCTGGTGCTGCGGATGCTGGGCATGGGGTTTCGGGTGGTCCTCTCGGCCTACCTGGGCGGCGAGGGCATGGGGCTGTATCAGCTGATCCTGGCGATGTATATGGTGTTCGTTTCGTTGGCGACAGCCGGCATCAATGTGGCGGCCACCCGGCTGGCGGCGCAGAGTCTGGCGAGGGGGCAGGGAATGTCTGCCACACTGCGAGGTCTGTGTGCAGCGGCGCTGGCTTTCGGTACGGTTGCGATGGTGGCGCAGGCGGTGCTGGCCGGTCCGGCAGCGCGTCTTTTGCTGCACGATGCCCGGGCCGAGACAGCCCTGCGGGTGCTGGCTCCCAGCCTGCCGTTTATGGCGGTGGCAGGGGCATTGCGGGGATGCTTTCTCGCAGCGCGGCGGGTGACGCCCAATGTGGTGGCCCAATTGATCGAACAGCTGGTCCGCATGACGGTGGCGGTAGCGGGATTGCGGGTCATGGCGCAGTGGGGGGCCGGATACGGCTGCGCGGCGGTGGTGTTGGGCAATACGGTTTCGGAAGGTGTATCCTGCTGCCTGATGTTGACTTTCGCGGCCAGGACCCGGGAGTTTGCCCGGCGCAGCAACGAGCCGCTGCACCCGTATACCCGGCGGGAACTGTATGAGATTGTATGGCCGGTGACAGGCAGCCGGCTGCTGGGCAGTGGACTGCAGGCGGTGGAAAGCAGCCTGATCCCGCTGACGCTGTCGCTGTATACCGGCAGCCGTGCAGTGGCCATGACCCAGTACGGCAACTTCAAGGGGATGGCGTTGCCTCTGTTGTTCTTCCCGTTTTCGGTGCTTTCTGCGCTGTCCGGTCTGTTGATGCCGGAGATCACTCGCGCCTATACCCGCGGAGACGGACAGAGCACCCGGCGTTTGATCGTTACGATGCTGAAACTGACCGGAGTGTTTTCTCTGGCGGCAGGGGCCTGTTTTGTGGTGTTTGGCCCGCAGCTGGCCCAGTGGGTGTACCGGGATGCCGAGGTGGGGCGGTATGTGCAGGTGTTGGGCTTTGTGGCGCCCTTCATGTATCTGGAAAGTATGGTGGACGGTGTTCTCAAGGGGCTGGGGGAGCAGCTGGCCACGTTCCGGTATTCTCTGATGGATTCCATTTTCCGGATTGCGGCCATTGCGCTGCTGCTGCCTCGCTACGGCATTATGGCATTTCTCGGCATCATGATTGCCTCCAATCTTTTGACTTTTACCCTCAATACACGTCGTATGCTCAAAGTGGCTGCCGCCGTATAAAAATACCCCGCCGGAAAGGCGGGGGATTGGGATTTACAGGGTCTGACCACTGACAAGTCCGTTCCACAACCGGTAATAGATGCCTTTTTTGGCCAGCAGTTCGGTGTGGGTCCCTTCCTCCTCGATGCCGTCCTTGCCAAGGACAAGGATGCGGTCGGCGTTCTGGATGGTGGTCAGGCGATGGGCGATGGTCAGTGTGGTACGCCCCTTGGCCAGCTTGTCCAGGCTTTGTCCCACGAGAATCTCGCTCTCGTTGTCCAGAGCGCTGGTGGCCTCATCCAGCAAAAGAATGGGTGGATTTTTCAGAAAGACCCGCGCAATGGCAATACGCTGTTTCTGACCGCCGCTGAGTTTGACACCGCGTTCTCCCACATAGGTGTCGTACCCGTCTTTCAGGGCACGCACAAAACCGTCGGCTCCGGCAAGTTTGGCAGCGGTCTCGATTTCCTCCCGGGTGGCGCCGGGCTTGCCATAAGCAATGTTTTCGGCTACGGTGCCGCTGAAGAGGTAGACGTCCTGCTGTACGACGCCGATGGCATCCCGCAGGCTGTGCAGTGTGACATGGCGCACATTCTGCCCGTCAATGAGAATCTCACCGCCGGTTACATCATAGAAGCGGGGGATCAGGTTGCACAATGTCGTTTTGCCGCCGCCGGAAGGCCCTACCAGGGCCAGGCTTTCTCCGGGACGGATACGCAGGTTTACATGGCGCAGGACCTGGTTGTGGTCATCGGGGTATTCAAAACTCACATCCCGGAATTCGATGCCGCCTTCCCGCACCACCAGCGGCTGAGCATCAGGAGCGTCGGCAATGGCCACAGGCGTGTCCATGATCTCCAGAAACCGCTCGATGCCGGTCATGCCCCGCTGGAATTGCTCGGCAAATTCCACGATGCGGCGGATGGTGGCAATCAGGGTGGAAACATACAGCACATAGGCGACGAGGTCGCCGGCGTTGATGGCGCCATAGACCAGGGCAAGACCGCCGGCCAGGATAACAACCAGGTACATCAGGCCGTCGAACAGGCGGGTAGAGGTGTTGAAGGCGGCCATGGCGTGGTAAGTCAGCGTTTTGATGCGCTCAAACGCACGGTTGCCTTCGGCAAATTTTTCCCGCTCCTGTTCCTCAGCGGCGAAGGCTTTGACCACCCGCTGCCCCAGCAGGCTGTCCTCAATGGTGGCGTTGAGCTCGCCGATCTGAAAGCGCTGCTGCCGGAACCGGGCCCGCAGTTTGAGATTGAGACAGACCGAAACAACACCCATCAGCGGAACACAGGCGAATACCACCAGCGTCAGCGGGATGCTGGCCTGACAGAGAATCACAAAGGAAGCTACAATCTTGATAAAGGCGATGAAAAATTCCTCGGGACAGTGATGGGCAAATTCCGTTACATCGAACAGATCGTTGGTGATTCGTCCCATGATCTGGCCGACTTTGGTGTTGTTGTAGTAGGTATGGTCCAGCCGCAGCAGATGATCGAAGGCATCCCGGCGCATATCGGTCTCGATATGCACGCCCATAATGTGCCCGATACCGGACATGAAATAGCTGGCGGCGCCGTCGATGATGCGCAGCACGAAATACAGAGCGGCCAGTCGCAGAACAGCCTGTACAGTCAGTGCAGCCCCCTGACCGGAAGCGGCGTTGGTCAAGGTGCCCATGATCTTGGGCAGAACGATATCGCACAAGGTGGTCAGAGCGGCACAGAATAAATCGAAAAACAGGATGCCCTTGTATTTCATCAGGTAGGGCAGGAACCGGCGCATCAATTCGCCGCTGCCGCCTTGTTTCTTGGGGGAAGAATCCATGGTAAAGTCCTCATTTCTTTGTGTTGCATAGAAAGACCGCTCCCGCAAGGGAGCGGTCCGAAGCAAATGTTACTGTATGGTGGTGTCAGCCTTGCTCAGAAGAAGCCGGGACACTTTCCGCTTGTATTTCAGGCTCTGGCTCGGCGGGCGGCTCGGGGGCAGGAGCGCCTCCATCGCCGCCTTCGCCTCCGGAGGAGCTGCTTTCGGAGGAACCTGCAGAACTGTTGTCGGTGGAACTGCTGCTCTCGGAAGGTGCTGTCTCTGTAGAACTGCTGCTTTCCGTTGAACTACTGGAACCGTCTCCGCTGGGGGGCGGGGTCCCGGGATCGGTAGACGTTGCAGGTGGAGCAGTGGCCGCTGGCGCTTCCTGCAGCAGCACTCCGCATCGGCCGCAGACCACACTGCTGTCACCCTGTGTCACGGGCTGGTGCCCCAGAGCACTCTGGCCGTAGGTGGTGGTCTGCGCACCGCAGCTGCATTTCAATTGGATGACCTCGGCGCTGGTGCAGGTTGCAGGCGTGTCGCTCACCACAATGTTGTAATTGTGGGTGTGCGCAATGGTTTCACTCTTGGTCTGGCCGCAGCGACGGCAGGTGTATACCATCTGATCCCCCTGCTGGCTGCCACCATCCCAATCGTGGCCCAGTGCAGGAATATCCTTCTCAATGATCTCCCCGCAGATGCTGCACTTGTATTTGGCACTGCCCGCATTCAGGCAGGTGGGAGCCACGGCGGTGCCGCTTACCTCCACATATTGATGCTCATGGGCATCCGCCTGAAAATGAGCCGTCAGGACCACACCGCCGGCGTTGGCGTCAGAGGGCATGGTGAACTGAATGGTAGCGCTGCTGTAGCTGCCGCCGGTGCTGGAAGTCCATCCGGCAAAAACGAAGCCTTCTTTCGCAACCGCAGTGACGGCGCTGGCGGTGCCGCCCTTCTTGACAAGCTGGCTGGTGGACCCGGACAGGGTACCGCCATTGGTGGCCACGAATTCCAGGGGAACTTTGGCGCCGCGCACGGCAATGGGGTCTTCGGAGATCAGGTTGGCCGGGACGCCGTCGGGGGTGGGAATGGTGCCCAGCGGCTGGGGACGGCGGTCTTCGGTCACATAGGCGTGAGTCCGCACATAATTGAAGTAGGCGGTTACAGCAGCCTTGGACAGATGCACCCCATCCGAAAGGGTGTAATCCGTCTTGGCCCAGCCGGTGGTGCTGTCCCGCAGCACTTCGGAACTGTTCAGAAACTTGAAGCCGTTTTCCTCACACATGGTCACCAGGGCGGCGTTGTAGGCGTCCACCTGGGTCATGGTGAGATTGGTGTTTTCCCGCTGTTTGTCCAGCGGCGGGATTGCACTGACAATGATGTCGCAGTATGGCCAGGCCGTCTGGATGGCCTGCAGGCCTTTTAAGTAGGTGGAGATGAAATTGGTGGCGTCTGTGGAGGAACCGCTGAGATTGTTGGTACCATAGCAGATGATGATGCGTTTGGGCTTGAGCATGGCCACCGCCTCTGGTACGGTGTACATGGTGGAGGAGCCTTTGAATTTCTCACACTTGAGGGTGGTGATGGCACCGGCTCCCATGCTCACCACACCGATGTTGTTGTTCAGCGATGTGAATGCTTGTCCGGTCTCGTCGGCATACATCAGGTACCGGGCGGTGTTGGAATCGCCGATGAACAGTGTTTCGTCCACATAGCTGCGCCCGGCGTCCTCTGTCTGCGGCAGAACGGTGCCCACCGCGGCGGTTTCCACGGCCAGGTCGGCGGCGTGAGGAATTTCCGCCGTCTCGGCAGAGGCGGTCTCGGCCGTTTCGGCGGTAGCCTGATCGAAATTTCCTTCCGGCGCGGGCTTGCCGTTCAGGGCGATGATCAGAAGACAGCAAAACACCACGATGGCCCCGGCGCAGCCGGCAGCCGTCAGGAGCAGTTTGCGGTTCCAGCTTTCCCAGGGGGCGAAGGACGGCAATTTCATCCAGAAACACTCCTCATAAAACCGATTTGCTCTAATCATACACCATTTGCGCGGCGGGCGCAAACCATTCCGACAGAAAAAAGGCGTCCGGGTCGATCTTTTTACAACTTCGGATTTGTTCATCCCATTTTTTTGGCAGCACCCCTTGACAATTTTCCGGGAATGCGGTAGACTATTCAAGTCGGAAAAATTTGGGCCTGTAGCTCAGTTGGGAGAGCGTTCGGTTCGCATCCGAGAGGTCAAGGGTTCGAATCCCTCCAGGTCCACCAAAAAGATCCGCACTGCATGCAGTGCGGATCTTTTTTTGTTGCCCGATGGGAGATGGTTTTCACCAAATTTTCTCATAAAACGTTCCCATTTTGCACTTTTTGTGCTATACTGAATCAAAACACACTTTTTTTGCGCTTCGCGTAGGAAAACGTAGGTTCGGTGTGGATTGAATCCTTTCCCTGTTTGCCCTATAGTACCTTATTAAAGGAGGTCTGTACCGCGGCAGGCTCTCCTGGGATTTCGGTTTCGTATAGTGGAGAGGATGAAGAATTCATGGAACAAGCCGGACAGGAATATCTGGCCGTTTACCGGCGGGATTTTTCGGAGCTGGAGGGGCTGCAAAAGGCGGAACAGGTGACCTATGCGCTGCAGCGTGCCGGTCATGCGCTGTGTTTTCATGCCAAGCGCAGAACGTCCGCAGAAGATGTTTCCTGCAGTTTGTGCGGATTGGATGAGGCATTTGCCGGTCGGCTGCTGTGTTACATGTACGAGAATGCGGTGGCACCGGAACAACTCCCCGACGTTTTGCGGGACCTGTGCGGAACGGCGGTGTAATGGCCATGCAAGGGACGTTGGAAAGGGGCCGGAGCGCTCCGGAAAGAGGAACAGCCGCGATGCAGCCGCTGGTACAAAAGAAGACGGTGATAGCAGCCTTTGTGGCCGAGGCCCGTATGGAGCGGGACTGCATCCGCCTCTATGCACAGACCCACCCTGAAGTTTGTGCGGCGGCGGTACTGTCCGGTGGGCGGGAGCTGTTGCAGCAGCTGCGCTGCGGTCTTACACCGCAGGTCCTGGTGCTGGATGTACTGTTGGCGGATATGGGAATCCTTTCTTTGATGGAGGCCATCCACGAGCTGCATTTGGAGCCGGAGCCGGTTATTCTGCTCACGGTCCCGGTGCCGGAACAGACGGCTGCGCGCCGGGCTATGCAGATTTTTGAGGACTGCCAGATCCTTCTCAAACCATACCGCCTCAAGGATTTGTTTGACCAGGTTTATCTGCTGGGAGCAGGTGCGGACCAGTATCGTTTGTACCGGGCACGGGGATTCTGCAGACGCTGCCTGCAGCAGATGCATGGTGATCCGGCCATGAGTGGCTGTGACTATCTGGAGCAGATGCTGCTGTACGCATATACGGCAGACCGGCCCTGTTCTGCGGCCGCGCTTTATCAGATGGTAGCGCAGGACAACAACACGCAGGAGGCCAGCGTTGCGGCGGCAGTCATGCGGTTGTCGCGCAAGATGTGGCAGCAGGGAACACCGCTGTACCGGCAGCTGTGTCTGCGGTGCGGACTGCCGGAAGATGCAGTGCTGCCCAATGGCAAGTTGCTCAAAGGAATGCTGGAACTGCTGAAGCAGGAGATCATATAAAGCCAACCGGGCCCGGAAAGGGGAGGAACACGGCATGCAGGCAAACGAAAAGGAACTGGCGATGGCGCTGCGCGGCGGACTGCGCGGACGCTTCCGCCAGTCGTTCCATCTGCTGGAGAATGCCTTTGAAGTGTTGGACGACCAGATGGCCCATTGTGTGACGCCGTCCGAATATGAAACGCTCCGCCCGCTTTTGCGGCAGATCACCGAACAGCTTTTGACCCTGCAGCGTCTGGGAAACCACGCGGCGGATGCGGCCGTTGCGCCGGTTCTGCATCAGGTCTGTGCGCCGCGCCCCATGGAATTGCTGGGACAGTTGCGGGAACTGGCAGCTTTCTGCAATGAGATTTTGCTGCAGGAAACGGTGGATGCTTCGGTCTCGGTGGAAGCACCGGATTCGATGCCGGTTTTGCTGACCATGGGAGACGATACCCTTCTCAACGGGTTGCTGGCCAATCTGGTTTCCAACTCTCTGGCGGCAGGCCGACCTGTGAAGATCACGCTGTCCTGTGAGCCGGGACTGTTTTACTATCGGGACAACGGGCCGGGCCTGCCGGAAGACGCAGCGGGGCTGCTGGAAGGCGGCGTTTGGAGCGAGCATCTGCTGGAGCAGGGCGGATTGGGACTTCCGCTGATTCGCGCCTATGCAGCGGCGATGGGCTGGACTCTCGCGGTGGAACGGGGGCAGGGGACCTGCCTTCGGTTCACATTGCCGTCCTGTGCGGTGGATTTGGGGAGTATGATGCTGGAATCGGCAGCGGCTGCGCCCGCACAGCGGGAACGGCGCCGCCGCGCGCTTCAGCTGGAACTCTATCCGCTTCTGCAGCCTCCTCAATAGTTTTTATGGGCATCACCCGCGGGGGTGGTGCTCTTTTTTTTCGGCGGCGCTTTACTTTACCTGCAATCTATTGTAAAATACTATACAAATAACAATGGTTTATTGTGCCCATGCGGCATAAAACCGTACTAAACAACAGGTGGTGTAATCATTATGGGGATTCAATACAAACGCATCCTGCTGAAAGTCAGCGGCGAGGCCCTTTCCGGCCCCAAGGGAACCGGCTTTGACGAAGCGACCATCGCTTCCATCTGCGCCGGCATCAAGGCGGCGCACGAACTTGGCGCCCAGATCGGCATTGTGGTAGGCGGCGGCAACTTCTGGCGTGGCCGCTCCAGTGGAAAGATGGATCGGATGGATGCCGACAAAATCGGCATGTTGGCCACGGTCATGAATGCGCTGGCTGTCAAGGATGCCCTGCGGCAGCAGGGGGTGCCCGCGGTGGTCATGACCAGTTCTTTCATGCCGCAGGTGGCGGAAGTTTTTACCAGTGACAAAGCCATTGCTGCCCTGGAAAGCGGTAAGATCGTTGTCTTCGGCGGCGGGACCGGCAACCCGATCTTCTCGACAGATACGGCCTCGGCACTGCGTGCGCTGGAGATCGGCGCTGACGCTATGTTCAAGGCGACGATGGTGGATGGGGTATACGACAAGGATCCGCATAAATATTCCGATGCGGTGCGCTATGACACCCTGACTTTCACCCGGGTGCTGGATGAGCGCCTGGCGGTGATGGATTCCACTGCGGCAACGCTGTGCCGTGACAATGGTCTGCCCATCGTTGTCTTTGATCTGGGCGAGCCGGCCAACATTGCAAAAGCCGTGCAGGGCGAGCGTGTGGGAACCATCGTCAAAGAGTAAGAAAAATTCATAAAATGTGCCTATACTACTATAAAAACTAAGGAGAAATTGCCATGAGCAGCACGACCAAACCTTTTGAAGAAAAGATGAACGCCAGCGTGGACCATCTGGTCCGGGAGCTGGCTTCGATCCGCGCCGGCCGCGCCAACCCTGCGGTTCTCGACCGCGTCACGGTGGATTATTACGGCAGCCCCACGCCGATCAACCAGATCGCCGCTGTGTCCGTGGCGGAAGCACGGATCCTGACCATCACCCCCTGGGACCGCCAGATGCTCAAGCCCATCTCCAAGGCGATCCAGACCAGTGATATCGGCATCAATCCCATTGATGACGGTCAGGTGATTCGGCTGGTGTTCCCGGCCCCCACCGAGGAACGCCGCAAACAGCTGACCAAGGATGTTCAGAAACAGGGCGAGGAAGCCAAGGTCGCGGTGCGCAACGTCCGCCGCGATGCCATGGATAAGTTCAAGGCCATGAAGAAGGCCGGCGAACTGACCGAGGATGACCAGAAGAAACTGGAGGAAGAAACCCAGAAACTGACCGACAAGTACGTCAAGATGATTGACGAGACTTGTGCTGCCAAGAACAAGGAAATCATGGAAGTCTGATTGCATCGGAACTTCCTCATCGTCTGTGCGGGCATGCCGATGGGCACGCCCGCATAGGCTGTTATGAGTATTTGTATTATTCCATCCGTGAAAGGGAACCACCGTATGAAGACCCGCGTCATTACCGCCGTCGTCGGCCTGGCTTTGCTTGCTGTCGTACTGGCATTTTTCAACACCATCCTGTTTGATCTGGTGCTCACTGCCGTTTGCCTGATTGCCATTCATGAAGTATTTTCCGCCATGGGATTCGGCAAAAAGCAGTGGTATCTCTATGCTGTGGCTGTGCCGTACACGCTGCTGATCATGCTCACGACTACCCAGGCGGCCCGCATGCTGGTGCTGCCGGTCAGCTTTCTGGTGGTGCTGTTTTTCAATATCTGCCAGATTGCACAGGTGCAGAAACTGGATTTCGGCAAACTGGCAGGATACGTCTATTTTTCCGGGGTCATTATCTTCTGTTTTTACTCTCTCATTCACCTGAAACGGATGTTGCCTTTTGAAACATACCGCTACGACGCCGTATATTTTATTCTGTTGATTCTCTGCTTCGCCTGGGGCGGCGACACCGCCGCCTACTTTGCAGGGCGTGCCTTTGGCAAGCGCAAGCTGGCACCGATTGTCAGTCCCAACAAGACGGTGGAAGGTGCCATCGGGGGTGTTGTGGGCAGTATCATTGCCGGAATGCTGCTGACGGCGGCTTATACGCTGCTTTCTTCCGGATATAATGTGATCAGTATCCAGATGCGTCCCAAACATTACCTGGTGTTGCTCTTCATGGGAGCCATCGCCTCGGTGCTGGGTATTCTGGGAGATTTGTTTGCCTCGGCAGTCAAGCGTCAGTCGGGCATCAAGGACTACGGTACGATCTTCCCGGGACACGGCGGGATTCTGGACCGTTTTGACAGCGTGATGTTTATTGCCCCGTTTGTGGCGATTGTCGTGCGTTATTTCTTCTATGTACTGTAAAATAAAGGATGAAAAATCATGAGTAAGACCATCACTCTGCTGGGCTCCACCGGTTCCATCGGTACCCAGAGCCTGGATGTATGCCGCATGCACGGTTATTCGGTTTTTGGTCTGGCAGCGCATTCCCGCGTGGATAAACTGCTGGAGCAGATTCAAGAATTTCATCCGCGCTATGTCGTGGTTGTGGACCCGGACGCTTTCCGCAAACTGGAAGGAGAACTGGCCGGGCAGCCCGATGCACCGATACTGATGCAGGGGCCTGACGCATTGCGGGAGCTGGCCGCCATGGACGGCCCGGATGTGGTTCTCAACGCGGTGGTCGGCATTGCGGGTCTGGATGCCTCGCTGGCAACCATCGAGAGCGGTCATGATCTGGCGCTGGCCAACAAGGAGAGCCTTGTTACCGGCGGTCACCTGGTAACCGATGCGGTCAAACGCAACGGTGTGCACCTTTTGCCGGTGGACAGTGAGCACAGTGCCATCTTCCAGTGTCTGCAGGATGCCCACAGCGCCAAAACGCTGGAGAAAATTTTGCTGACAGCGTCGGGCGGCCCGTTCTTCGGCATGACCACCGAGGAACTGCGCGGCAAGACCAAGGCGGATGCGCTGCGCCATCCCAACTGGAACATGGGAGCTAAAATTACCATCGACTCGGCGACGTTGATGAACAAAGGTCTGGAACTGATTGAAGCGGCATGGCTGTTCGGCCTGCCGGAAGACAAGATCCAGATTGTCGTTCAGCGCGAGAGCATCATTCATTCGGCGGTTCAGTTTGCCGATCATTCCATCATTGCCCAGCTGGGCGTGCCGGATATGCGCATCCCCATCCAGTATGCCCTGACCTGGCCGGAGCGCCTGCCCAGCCCGGTCCCGGAGCTGGATTTTACAGCGCTGACCAAGTTGAGCATTGCCACGGCGGATGAGGAAACTTTCCGCTGCCTGGCCGCCTGCAAAAAGGCCATCCGTAAGGGAGGTCTTGCACCCTGTGCGGCAAACGGCGCCAATGAGGCGGCGGTTGCCCATTTCCTGCGGGACGAGATCGGATTTCTGGATATCGGCCGCCTGGTGGAAGGCATGGTGGACAGCGACAGCTTCGGCGGTGACTACACCCTGGCTGACGTACATGAATGTGACCGGATGGCCCGCGCGTATGTGGAAGCCCATATTTGAGATTTGAGAGGTGCCTATGACTGCATTGCTGACCGGGCTGGTATCCCTGCTCGTGTTCGGGGTTGTCATTTTGGTGCATGAGCTGGGCCATTTTTGGGCGGCCCGGCATTGCGGCATCCGGGTGGAGGAATTTTCCATCGGATTTGGCCCAAAGCTGTTTGCCTGGAACCGCGGCGGAACCCGGTATACATTGCGGCTGATCCCGCTGGGCGGGTACAATCTTTTTGCCACGCCGCCGGATCCAGATGAGGACGGGGAAGAAATACTTCCGGTTCGTCCGCCGGAACGGAAGAAAACGCTGTTCCCGGTAACGGTGCGCGGTCTGGAATTCGAGCAGGCCGGAGCCTGGCAGCGCTTCTTTGTGACGCTGTGGGGAGCAGTGATGAATTTTCTGCTCGGGCTGATCGTTCTGCTTGTGTTGGTTTTCAGCATGGCGAATCTGGGCGGTACTACCATCGCTCAGTTCGTGGATGGCGCTTCCAGCAGCCAGACCGGGCTTGAGCTGGGGGATACCGTTGTGGCTGTGGACGGTAACCGGGTGCGCACCGCCAATTCCCTGGCACAATTGTTTGACGGGACATCAAAACAGCATACGATGACGGTGCTGCGCCAGGGAGAAATCGTAACGCTCCATGATGTGACGGTGGCCCCCACTACCGATGAAAACGGCAACGTCATCAGCGGTGTGGATTTCCGCGTGGCGGCGGTGCCCAAGACGCTGCGCAATGTGCTGGTACAAACCGGGGAATTCTTTCAGTATTACAGTACAGCCATTCTTGGAGGTTTCTGGGAACTGGCTACCGGACGGGTCGGCGTCGACCAGCTATCCGGCCCCATCGGTACGGTTTCAGCGGTCAGCCAGGCGGTACAGTACGGCTGGCGGGACGTTCTTTCCCTGATGGCTCTTCTGACCATCAACGTGGGAATTTTCAACCTGCTGCCCATTCCCGCTCTGGACGGCTGCAAACTGTTGTTTTTGTTGTTTGAAGGCCTGACGGGACATGCAGTGCCCCAGCGCTTTCAGATCGCGGTCAATACCGCGGGAATGGTCCTGCTTCTGTGGCTGATGCTGCTGGTGACGATGCAGGATATTACCAGGATTTTATAAGGAGGAGCAGCTATGACGCGCCAACTGAAACGAGAAGTCAAGATCGGAAACATTACCATCGGCGGCACCCATCCCATCACCGTACAGACGATGCTCAACGTTCCGGTCAAGGATATTGCGGGCAATGTGGCCCAGGCCAAGCGGGTGGCGGCAGCCGGCTGCCAGATCGTTCGTGTTACCGTGCCTACGCCTGCCGATGCGGCGGTGGTTTCTGCCATTAAGGAAGCGGTGGATATCCCCGTGGTGGCGGACATCCATTTTGATTACCGCGCCGCATTGGCCGCCTTGGATGCCGGGGCCGACAAGATCCGCATCAACCCCGGCAACATCGGCGATGATGACCGGGTCAAGGCGGTGGCGGATGCCTGCAATGCCAAAAATGTGCCCATCCGGATCGGTGTCAACGGCGGCAGCCTGGAAAAGCATATCCTTGCCAAGTATGGCGCTCCGGTGCCGGAGGCTATGGTGGAAAGTGCACTGTATCATGTGCGCCTGCTGGAAAAACACGATTTTGACAACATTGTCATCTCCATCAAATCCAGCAATGTCCCCCGTATGATGGCAGCCTATCGAATGCTGTCGGCGCAGACGGACTACCCGCTCCACGTGGGTGTGACCGAGGCGGGCGGCAACCGTATGGGGCTCATCAAGTCCGGCATGGGCATTGGGGGACTGCTGCTGGAAGGTATCGGCGATACGCTGCGTGTTTCGCTGACGGAGGATCCGGAAAATGAGGTCTACGCCGGATATGATATCCTGCGGGCGGTGGGCTATGCTGTGGCAGGGCCTGAGATCATCAGCTGCCCCACCTGCGGCCGGACCCAGTATCCGATGATCGAGATTGCCAACGAGGTGGAGCGCCGTCTGCGTGACGAAGGATTCAAGAAGCCTCTGAAAATTGCCATTATGGGTTGTGTGGTCAACGGTCCCGGCGAAGCATCCGATGCGGACATCGGTATTGCCGGCGGCAAGGATGAGGCCCTGCTCTTTATCCGCGGAGAAAAAGTCCGCATGCTGAAAGGGGATATCGTCGGTCAGTTCATTGACGAAATCCATAAACTGTGAGCTGCTGAAGTGCCGGAAAGGAGCCGGTCCGTCATGGAGACTCTGGTGGAGATCATCGGCACGATCCTGTTGGAAGTCCTGCAGGCAATCTGGCCGCCCATTCTGGCCATTGTCAACGGCGCGCTGGTTCTTTTTCTGGGGTTGGCGAGCTATCTTTACTATGCCGCGGACCAGCCCTTCCGGGCCGGTGGCAGTCTGGCTGCGGCCATCCTGTTTCTGGTCGTTTTCATCGCGGGATTCAAAACGGGCGTTTATAAGCGGTGTGCTGCCCAAAAACGGCAGAACGGACGCCGGAAATGATGCAAGGACTTTTGCTTATTCAGTTGCAAAGGAGCTATTTTGAAACCACTTGTTACCCAGGTCTGGCCGCAGTTTACGGCGGACCAGCAGTTCTGCAACGCCTTCGGCAGCGTACTGGTTGAGCGCGTGGAACTGCACCGTACCAAACGTCAGGTTGTTATCTGCCTGCGCAGTGCCGAACCTCTGGACCAGGCGCTGTGCGGGCGCCTTTGTGCATCCCTGCAGGAAGTATTTGCAGGGTATGAGCTGCATCTTCGCAATTATTTTTCCTATCCGAATATTACGCCGGAATCGGTCTGCCTGATGATCGAGGAACTGAAAGAAAAAGGCATGCCGGTCAATGGCTTTTTGGACAAGAACCAGCCGGTGGTGTTTGGCGAAGACGGAATTACCATCCGGGTGAACGCGGGACGTACCATTCTGGAAAGCGTGGAATTGCCCCGGGTATTGGCGGAGCTGATTCAGGAGCGCACGGGTTCACTGCCGATTGTGCGCCTGGCCGATACCGGCAACGCCCGCACCGAGGAAGAATTCGAGCAGTATCTGCAGGAAAAGACGCCGGTGGTCAAATTCGAGGCCAAGGAAACGCCGCCTGATTTCACCATTGAAGGTCTGTCCCTGTCCAACAAACCGGTCAAAGTATTCTACGGCAAGAATTTCAAACCTGCCGAGACCCGTCGTCTCAACGATCTGGGCGACGGCGGCAAGGTGGTGGTCTGGGGCGACGTCTTTGCCACCGAAGTCAAAGGCAGCCGCCGCAAGATCTATTTTACTTCCATCACCGACTATACCGGGTCGGTCAACCTCAAGATCCTGGGCGACGAAGATGCCGACATGTCCAAGTGGGAAGGGCTCAAGCCCGGCACCACGCTGATTGTCCGCGGCAATTATATGTACGACAAGTATGAGCATGATTTTGTCATCATGCCCTACGATGTGCTGCAGGTGGAGCGGGAACCCCGCCAGGACACCGCTCCCGACGGACAGAAGCGGGTGGAACTGCATCTGCATACCAAGTCCAGTTCCATGGACGGCTTCAACGATCCCGGCAAGATTGTGCGCCTGGCCCACCGGATGGGGCACCGTGCCATTGCCATCACCGACCACGGTGTCTGCCAGGGGTATCCCGAAGCGATGCTGGCGACCGACGATATTCACAAAAACGACCCGAATTTCAAGCTGATCTACGGCTGTGAAGCGTACTTTGTGGACGATATGATTCCGGCCGTTTATGGCAAGGCACAGATGCCGCTGTCCGGGTCTTTTGTGGTGTTTGATACCGAGACCACAGGCCTGGACTCCAACGTGGAGGCGTTGACCGAGATCGGTGCCGTCTACGTGGAAAACGGCAAGATCAACGAGGAAAAGAAGTTCTGCACCTTTGTGAATCCCGGTAAGCCCATTCCTCAGAAGGTTGTGGAACTGACCGGTATCAACGATGCCATGGTGGCCGATGCACCCACGCCTGAGGAAGCCATCCGTGCATTCAAGGAATTCTGTGGGGACCATGTACTGGTAGCGCATAATGCCCACAGCTTTGATATGCTCTTCATCCGCAAGGCGGGGGAGAAGGCGGGCATCAGCTTTGACGAAAACACCTATATTGATACGTTGCCCATGGGCCAGGCGCTGTTCCCGGGCCTGCGCAACTATAAGCTGGACACCATCAACAAGCACTTGGAAATTCCGCCTTTTAACCATCACCGGGCGGTGGACGATGCCATGGCCCTGGCACGGATTTTTGAGGTCATGCTCAATGACCTGCAGGAAAAGGACATCCCCACCGTGGAAGCCATCAACACCGGTCTGGGCGGCAACAAGGAAGTTCTGAAAAAGAAATACTATCACCTGATCATTCTGGTGCAGAACCAGGTTGGCCTGAAAAATCTGTATCGGATTGTCAGCGCGGCGCATACCCAGTATTTCTTTAAAAAGCCCCGCGTGCCGCGCAGCCTGCTGAACAAATACCGCGAGGGCCTGCTGCTCTCGCCGGCCTGTGAAGCAGGCGAACTTTACAGGGCAATTGTGGCCGGACAGCCCTATGAGCAGCTGCTGCGCATTGCCGATTACTACGATTATCTGGAAGTGCAGCCGCTGGGCAACAACGAGTTCATGGTCCGCAACGGCCAGGTGGACTCTATCGAGGCCATCAAAAACTTTAACCGAACCGTGATCAAACTGGGCGAGGATCTGCACAAGCCGGTGGTGGCCACGGGAGACTCCCACTTCCAGGAGCCGGAGGACTGGATCTACCGTGCTGTGCTGCAAGCGGGCAATGGCTTCAAGGATGCCGACAACCAGGCGCCGCTGTACTACCACACCACTACAGAAATGCTGGAGGACTTCAGCTATCTGCCCCAGGACAAGGCCTTTGAAATCGTTGTCACCAACCCCAACAAGATTGCGGCTACCATCGACAACAATCTGCGGGCTATCCCCAAGGGCACCTACCCGCCCAGCATCCCGGGCGCCGAGCAGGAACTGCGCGACGATACCTGGAAACATGCAGCCAGGGATTACGGCACGCCGCTGCCCGATGTGCTGCAAAAACGTCTGAAGAAGGAACTGGACTCTATCTGTGGCCACGGTTACGCGGTTCTGTATGTCATTGCTGTGCGTCTGGTGGCCTACTCCAATGCGGGCGGTTACCAGGTTGGCAGCCGTGGTTCCGTCGGCTCGTCGGCGGTTGCCCACTTCTCCGGTATTTCCGAAGTCAACTCCATGCCGCCTCATTATCTGTGCCCTGAATGCAAGCACAGCGAGTGGATTGATGACGGTATCCATATGGACGGTTTCGACCTGCCCGATAAAAACTGCCCGGTCTGTGGGCATAAGATGATCGTGGAAGGACACGACATTCCCTTCGAAACCTTCCTGGGGTTCTATGGTGACAAGGAACCGGATATCGACCTGAACTTCTCGGGTATGTATCAGTCTCATGTCCATCGCTACACGGAGGAACTCTTCGGCAAGGAAAACGTCTTCAAGGCCGGTACGGTTTCCGGTCTGCAGGATAAGACGGCCTATGGCTATGTCAAAAAGTATCTGGAGGAGCGTGGAAAGACCGTCAACCGTGCGGAGGAAAACCGCCTGGTTATCGGCTGCACCGGCGTCAAACGCACCACGGGCCAGCATCCCGGCGGCATGGTCGTTGTGCCCGATACGTTTGATATCTATGACTTTTGTGCCATCCAGCATCCGGCGGACGACGTCAAGGGCGGCCTGCTGACCACCCACTTCGAATTCAAATATCTGCACGATACGCTGCTCAAGCTGGATGAGCTGGGCCACGATGTGCCTACGTTCTATAAATACTTTGAGGAATATTCCGGTATCCCCATCGACTCGGTGCCGATGAACGACGAGAAGGTGTACAGCCTGCTCACCAGCCCGGAGGCGCTGGGGGTGACGGAGGAACAGATCGGTTCCAAGACCGGTACCTTTGGAATTCCCGAGATGGGCACCAACTTCGTGCGCCAGATGCTGCTGGATGCACAGCCTAAGAATTTCTCGGAACTGATCCAGATTTCGGGGCTGTCCCATGGTACCGACGTTTGGACCAACAACGCCGACGAACTGATCCGTTCGGGCACCTGCACCATCGCGGAAGTGATCGGCTGCCGTGACAGTATCATGTTGTATCTGCTGCGCAAAGGCCTGGAACCCAAAATGGCTTTCGATATTATGGAGGCCGTGCGTAAAGGCAAGGTGGCCAAAGGTGGTTTCCAGCCGGGCTGGGAGGAAGCTATGCGGGAACACGACGTGCCGGACTGGTACATCGAATCCTGCCGCAAGATCAAATATATGTTCCCCAAAGCCCATGCGGTGGCCTACCTGATGGCGGCCATCCGACTGATGTGGTTCAAAGTCTATCATCCGGCCATCTTCTACGCAGTGTACTTCACGGTGCGCGGCGCGGATATCGACTACGAAGCGGCCGTGGGCGGCGTGCGGGTGGCCAAGGAGCATCTGCGGGACAACGAGCGCATCCCCAAGGAGGAGCGCACCGCCAAGGATGACGATGCGCTGGTCAGCCTGCAGTTGGAAAATGAAATGCTGCAGCGCGGTTGTCAGTTCCTGCCCATCGAACTGGGCAAGAGCCATGCCAGCAAATACGTGGTGGAGGACGGCAAAGTCCGTCTGCCGTTTACGTCGCTGCGCGGCCTGGGTGAAGCGGCTGCTGTGGCGCTGGAGGAAGCTACGATCCACGGTCAGGAGTATATCTCCATCGAGGAACTGCAGCAGGCCAGTGGCGTGGCAAGCTCGGTGTTTGACAAACTTCGCTCGGTGGGCGCCCTGGGCAACCTGCCGGAAACCAGTCAGGTGGACCTTTTCAGCCTGATGTAATATGGGAAAGAACGGCAAATAAATCGCAAAAAAAGCTTGCACCATCGGCATATCTGTGTTATACTATACCCCGCATGAGAAGTTAAAGGAGTGCTATTCAATGAACTGGTATGAGATCGCTCTCGGCTGCGTTCTGATTGCAGTGTCGCTTTTGATCATCGTTTTCACCCTTGCGCAGGAGCAGAAGGGCCAGGGCCTCTCTGCCGCAATCATGGGCGAGAACACCCACATGGCGGCCGGCCGTGAGCGCGGCATCGACGCCAAGCTCGCCAAATGGACCAAGGTCTTTGGCGGTGTGTTCTTTGTGGTGGTGCTGGTTGTCTGCGTACTCAGCGCCCGCCTGTAATCGGAGAAACAGCAATCACAAAACAAAAGGGTCCGCCAAGCGCGAAGAAGTCTCTGCGCCCCGGCGGGCCGTTTTTTGTGGGAAAGTGGCGGGACGAGTCCCGCAGTTGGAAGGGCTGCACCGGACGGTGCGGCGACGTAAATTAAAGGAGCAAGTATGACACCGTTACAAAAAAGTATCCTGTCTGCTGTCAAGCGCCGTCCCATGACGCTGCGCGAGCTGCAGAACAACCTGCAGGTGGACAATTCCCGCCTGCGTACCACCGTGTCGGCTATGGTGGCCACGGGTGAGCTGTCGATGCGCAATGGCACCTATGTGCCGGGCTTTGCCACCTATCAGAATGACGCCAATCCCAACACGATTCCCTGCACGCTGGTCAAGCTGGCGGCCCGGTTTGGCTTTGCCAGCCGGGATGATGGGCAGGGAGATATCTTTATCCCGGGCCGGGCGCTGCACGGCGCCATGCCCCAGGATAAGATCGACGTCAAGCTCTTCGAGCATCCCCGTGTGGAGGGCTCTTCCGAAGGCGAGGTGGTGGAGGTCAAGGTCCCCAACAACCGTTTTGCCGGTACGGTTTGTCTGGCTGATGATGGCCGTCTGGCGGTGGAACCCGACGGATGCCGGGATGTGAAGTTCCTGCTGGCCAAGCAGGGGAGTGAAGGCGTGCATATCGGCGACAAGGTCGGTATTCTGATCACCCACCGCGGACCGCGTCACAGCGATCACCGCGCTGCGGTGGTGGAAAAATTCGGCTCCTCCGACCGTGCCGCAGAGTGTGCCAAGGCCATTCTCTACGGCCGCAATGTGCGGCAGGAATTCCCGCCGGAGGTGCTGGCGGAAGCGTACGCTTACGATAATGCGGTCATTGATCCCACCGAGGCGGCCCGTCGGATGGACCTGCGGGGCATTCCCATCTTTACCATTGACTCGGCCGAGACCAAGGATATCGACGACGCCATCAGTCTGCAGAAACTGGAGGACGGTGGCTATGAGCTGGGCGTGCATATCGCAGATGTCAGCCATTATGTCCGCCCGGGCTCGGCGCTGGACAACGAGGCTTTTGAGCGTGCTACGAGTATCTATTACGCCGATAAGGTCATCCCGATGCTGCCGACCCAGCTTTCCAACGGTATTTGCTCGTTGAATCCCGCGGAGGACCGTCTGGCTTTTTCCTGCTTGATGCGCCTGGACGGGGAAGGCAATATTCACAGCTATCATTTTGTGAAAACGGTTATCCGCAGCCGCGTGAAGGGCGTTTATAAGGAGATCAACGCGCTCCTCGAACCTGAAGAAGGGGCAGATCTGACGGAGCTGAAAGATAAGTACGCGGATGTGCTTGAGCAGCTCCCGGTGATGGACGAGCTCTATCGCAAGCGCCTGGAACTGCGCCGCAAGCGGGGAGCGATGGAGATCGAATCCGACGAGGCAAAACTGATTATCGATCCGGAGAGCGGCCGCTGCGTGGACATCGTCAAGCGGGGCCGTGGCACGTCGGAGTGCATGATCGAGGAATTTATGCTGTTGGCGAACCAGTGCGCCGCCAATGCCGGCCGCACCAACAAGGTGCCCTTTGTCTACCGCGTGCATGAGGCACCCGATGCCGAAAAGATGGAAAAACTGTCGGCCACGCTGTTGGCCTGCGGTCTGAACGCCAAGTTCAAGAATCCCATCCCCACCCAGTTGGAGTTGGCGGCGCTGCTGGATGAAACCCGTGGTCAGCCCATCCAGACGCCGGTGCACACCGGTATCCTGCGCAGCATGCAGAAGGCCCGCTATGCCCCGCAGCCCCTTGGCCATTACGGTCTGGTGCTGGCGGACTATGCGCACTTTACCAGCCCCATCCGCCGTTACCCTGACCTGGCGATTCATCGCATCCTGAGCGAGATGCTGCTGGGAGCCTCTTCGGAGCGCATCGGCAAGGACTTCAACGAGTTCGCACAGAAAGCCAGCGAGCAGTCCAGCCGGAAAGAGGTGGATGCTGTGCGTATCGAGCGCGATGTGGAAGACCTTTACAAGGCTGAATATATGCATGAACACCTGGGCGAAGTGTATACCGGCACGGTGGCCGGTATCACGCCCCGCGGTGTCTTTGTGGAGCTGGAAAACACCGTGGAAGGCTTTGTGCCGGCGGCGCAGCTTTGCAAAGGTGAGGCTCAGGTTGTGGACGGCGTCAGCATGCTGGATCCGCTTACCGGCCGCAGCTGGATGCTGGGCACTTCCATGAAGATCCGTGTGGCGGCGTCCGATGTGGCGCTGGGCCGTATCGACTTCGAGTATATGGTGGAGTAATCCTGGAAAAATAAATGGCCCGCCTGGGAGTTTCCCGGGCGGGCTATTTTGCTGGGCAAATAAAACAAAAATAAAAAAGCACCCACAGCCAAAACCGTTGGTGCTTCTTTATGGCGGAAAGAGAGGGATTCGAACCCTCGAGGGCTTTAGGGGCCCTACACGATTTCCAGTCGTGCGCCTTAGACCAGCTCAGCCATCTTTCCACAGCAGTCGTCTGACTGCATGGGCTATTATAGCAATTTATGGGGGAGATGTCAAGTACAAAATCAAAAAAAGTTTTTTCGTCAATATTCACAAAGAAAATCAGCAAAACCAACAAAAAGGCCGGAAGCTATTGCAACCATCCTTCCAAAAATGTTAAAACTATAACTAAGTTCGGTTTTATATAGATCTGGAAGAAGTGGGGGTTATTATGTATTCGGTTTTTCGGGATCTGGCGATCATCATCCTCAGCGCCAAGTTTTTTGCACTGGTGGCGCGGAAATGCAAAGCGCCTCAGGTGGTAGGTGAGATCATTGCGGGACTTCTCATCGGACCTTGCCTTTTCAACCTGGTGCAGAGCAATGATACAATCTCTGTATTTGCCGAGATCGGCGTTGTTTTGCTGATGTTCACCACCGGCCTTGGCACCAACCTCAAGGAACTGCTGCGGGCGGGACCTATTGCAACGCTGATTGCCTGTGTGGGTGTGGCGGTGCCTCTGGCAGGCGGCACGCTGCTGTACAGCCTGTTTTACGGTTTTGCTGCCGTTGGTACGGTGGAGTTTTACCGGGCGTTGTTTATCGGCACCATCATGACGGCCACCAGCGTCTCCATCACGGTGGCGACGCTGCAGGAACTGGGACATCTGAAAAGTTTTCTGGGCACAACCATTGTCAGCGCGGCGGTTATCGATGATGTCATCGGCATTGTGGTGCTGACCTGCGTTATCGGCGCCAGCTCCGGCGAGGGAACCGGCCTTGGACAAGTGCTGCTGAACACCGTCCTCTTCTTTGTGGTGGCCATTGTGGTCGGTATTGTGATCCACTACGCGATGCAGTGGCTGGACAAGCGCAACCCGCACACCCAGCGAATCACCATTGTCAGCCTCGCGTTTTGCTTTGCCATGGCATATGTGGCGGAACAGTATTTCGGCATCGCGGATATTACCGGCGCATATATTGCCGGTATCGTGCTCTGCACCATGGAGGATGCGTCCTATGTGGAGCGCCGTGTGGATATCAGTAACTATGTGATTTTCGCACCGGTCTTCTTTGCCAGTATCGGCCTGAAAACCGATATCAGCGGTCTGACGCCGGACATCCTGCTGTTCTGCGTCTGTTTCGTGATTGTGGCACTGGTCACCAAAATCGTGGGCTGTGGCCTGGCTGCGAAGATCTGCCGCTTTAACTGGGGGGACTCCTTCAAGGTGGGCGTCGGCATGATGACCCGCGGCGAGGTGGCACTGATCGTGGCTCAGAAGGGCCTGGAAGTCGGCGTGGTCGATCCTGTTTACTTTACGGCCGTCATCCTGCTGATTGTGGTTTCCTCGGTGGCGACACCTTTGGTGTTGAAGAATCTTTTTGTGAAGATGCCGCCGCAGCCGCATCCCAACCAGATTCAGGCATAAAAATAACCCGGTTCAAAATGAACCGGGTTATTTTTATATGCTCAGAAACGGGAGGCGTCATGCCGCACAAAACCGCCCAGTTCGTGGGTGGTGGTAAGGCCCTGCGCCAATGCTTTGGCGCGCATAGCCGCATAGAATTCCGCAAAGGTCGCGTTCATATACGGGAAAAGAAAGTAACTGCCGATGCCCAGCGTCAGGATACAGAGGAGAATCCAGCCCAGGAAGGAAAGCTCCAGAATAAAGAAATGAAGTTTTTCGCCGTACATTATTTCTTTGCTCAGCTCCATGGCCCGGGAGGTACTCAGATAAGGGTTCTCGGCCAGCAGATAGGGAACCAAAGCGTAGCAGTAGGTCCAATAGATGCCGGGAATCACGAGCAAAAACATGCCGACGGTGATTTTCAGAGAAGTGAGAAAAGAAACTTTGACTACGTTCAGGTACGGGGTCTGGAACACACTGAAAAAAGTGCTGATGGGGGAGGGACTCTGCCGGCTTTCCATGAAGTAGCGGCAGCTGCCGACCTCCAGTACCCCGGAAATAAAAATACTCCACAGAATCCCGAGCACCGCGCCGATCAGTGAAGCGACCAGGACCCAAACCAGAAAGTATGACGGAAGGGATTCCAGATAGCGGCTGGCCTCTTCGGGAGAATACAGCACACTAAGATTGGTGACGCCTCCACCGCTGAGTAAAGCGATGAGAAAACATCCCCAGAAAGAACGCCAGTAGCGACCGCGCAGGGCGTTCCGGGCGTTGGTTTTGAGCATGGAACATGTCCACATGGTGTTTGCACCTCCATTCATTAAGCACATTATAGCAAATTAGGCGGGGAAAGCAAGAGAATCAAAAAGTAAAAGAACGACAGTTCGTTTGTTTTTGAAAAAACAAAAATAATTTGGATTTTTTTGAAAAAAGTGCTTGACATTTGGGGGGACTATGGCTATAATAATACACGTCGCCCGGGTCACGAGGCAAACGAAAGACACGGAAACGACAGCAAATATGCGGATGTGGCGGAACTGGCAGACGCGCTAGATTCAGGTTCTAGTTCCCTTAAAAGAGTGTGGGTTCAAATCCCTTCATCCGCACCAAATCCCGAACACGTAAGTGTTCGGGATTTTTCTTTGCGACAACCACGCAAACCAGAATCGCCCTGCGTGTGGGAGGTGCAGGGCGAGGACTTGTGTGTTCGTGTAAAAATATAGTATACTGGTAACGATGCGCCAATCCCGAAAGGCGCAAGGAAGAACAAAACCGTACAGAAGGAAGTTAAGAATGTCCAGAACAAGAAAAATTTATATCGCCAGACTTGTGGGGCGGTGCCTGCTTTTTGCGGGCTGCCTGTGGATGTGTGTCTTTTACAGGGATGCTTTTTTGGTGCTGGAGGGCATGAACTTCTTCACGCGGCTTTCTCCGCTTCATTTTTTGTGGTGCGTGTGGGTCCTGGACATGTTTCTGCAGATTATTCCCATCCGCAACAAGGTTCCCCTGGGATCCCAGAAATTGTTTGCCAATCGTTTTCGCCCCATTCGGGAAAAGATCAATTATGAAGCGCTGAAGAATTATATTGTCAGTACCACCAAGGCTGCCTATAAGGTATTCATCCTCTGGTGTGTGCTCGTGGCGGTCATTGGGGTGCTTTACTATACCGGTGTGATTGATAAGATTTTTCTGTTCATGATCTCTGTGTTCTTTTATGTGTGCGATCTGATCTGTGTACTGGTCTGGTGCCCATTCCGGCTGATCATGAAAAACCGTTGCTGCACCACCTGCCGTATCTTTAACTGGGATCATCTGATGATGTTCTCTCCGCTGGTTTTCATGGGCGGCTTCTTTGCCACCTCTCTGGCAGTGATGGCAGGCGTGGCCTGGCTGGTATGGGAACTCTGCGTGATGATGTATCCTGAACGTTTCTGGGATCACTCCAACGCGGCGCTGCAGTGCTCTGAATGCACGGATAAGCTCTGTACCCAATATTGCCAGAAACTCCGCCCGGGCCGCCAGACAAATTCCTGACTTCGTACAGTTTCGACAAACGGTAATAATTTCGTCCCCTTCTGCACAGGATATTGGGCAGGAGGGGATTTCTTATGCCCAAACATCGCATACGGCGCGCCTTGCTGACGGTGCTGCTGCTTCTGACGGTATTGTCGGGAGGCTTGGTGGCGGCGCTGCGGGCGGCGCTGCCGGATACCTTTTACACAAGCGAGCAGGATGGAGGATTTCGCATTGCTTCGATGCCCTGGGTCACCGTAGGATCGCAATCGGAGAATGTGGCCCGGGCGGGCAACAATAACGCAGACCGGAGCCGGAATGTGACGCTGGCCTTGTTTGGTACCATTCCGTTGAAAACGGTGCGCACAGTGGATACCGAGGCCCGCAGTGTACAGGTGTGCGGAACGCCCTTCGGCATCAAGATGTTCTCGGACGGGGCGCTGGTAGTAGCCTTCTCGGATCAGTATACAGCTTTGGGAACGGAAAACCCCGCCAAGGAGGCGGGACTGAAACTGGGGGATCTCATCGTATCGGCAGGTGGGCAGCCCATTCGCAGCAATGAGGAACTCACCCATGCCATTACTGCTGCGGAGGGGGCCTCTCTGCAGCTGGTATACCAACGGGATGGACATCAGTATACAACAACGCTGACACCGGTGGCTGACGCGACGACAGGTGCCTATCGGGCGGGAATCTGGGTGAGGGATTCCAGCGCCGGTATCGGGACAATGACCTTTCTTGACCCAAAGAACGGGACCTTCGGCGGTCTTGGGCATGCCATCAGTGATACGGATACCGGTGCGGATATAACATTGCTGTCCGGAGAAATCGTTCCGGTGGTGATTACCGGCTGCGTCAGCGGCGCGGCAGGCAGCCCCGGGGAACTGCGCGGAGAGTTTTCGGCAGCGTCGGCGGGGACGGTACTGGCCAATGACGCGACCGGCGTGTACGGAGCCTATACGGGTACTGTATCGGGACAAAACTGCCTGGTTGCGCAGCCTCAGCAGATTGCGCTGGGGGAAGCTGAAATCTGGACGACTATTTCCGGCAGTACACCGCAGCGGTACCAGGTACGCATTGAACGGGTCAATATGACCAGCGGCGATCCCAACCGGAATCTGTTGATCAAGATTACGGATCCGGACCTGTTGGCGGCGACGGGCGGCATCGTGCAGGGAATGAGCGGCAGCCCCATCGTGCAAAACGGAAGGCTGGTTGGTGCGGTCACCCATGTGCTGGTGAATGATCCCAGCCGCGGGTATGGAATCTTTGCCACAGCGATGTTGGAAAAGGCGGATGCCATTGCCCCTTGAAGAGAAAAATACGGGAATTGGAGAAAATGGAAATATATTCCAGACTGATGTGAGGAAAAACTGATCGCTTTTTGCCAAATAGGAATGGAAAACTGCGCAGAAACAAAAAAATAGGCATCAAAAGCCAAAAACGGTCGAACGAAAATCGCTCCCGTGAAGAAAAAAACTGGAAATTCCTCTTGCGATAGATGGAAAAATATGGTAAAATTTCCATCGTAAACGAAACCCGGCCTGCGGAGTGCCAGCACACAAAGTGCACGTCATCGCCGAAACGCCCGGGACCCGAGATATGTCTGGAGGATATGATGATGGAAAAGATCAAGTTCGTGATGACCGATACCGGCGCACAGGTGTCCGCTTTGTGCCGCCAGGCATTGGAAGCCAAGGGGGTCGCGGTGACTGTATGCGAGAAAAACGGCGACAAAGCGCTGGAAACGCTGCTGAATGTGCATCCCCAGGCGGTTCTGCTGGATGCGTTCATGCCGGATCTCGATGCGATCACGGTGAAGCAGCGCTATGAGGCACAGAACACCAGCGGCACACGGACGACCTTTTTTGTGACAGGTGCCTTTCAAAGTGAAGAGATGGAACAGGAACTGCTGGATAACGGCTTTTCCTTTTTCTTTGTCAAACCGTTTGACGAGAGTGTACTGGTCAGTCGGGTGCTCAAGGCTGCGGGTGGGACAAGCCGTCCTGCGGTCAGCTCACAGGATTCCGATGAACTTACCGTCACCGAGATTCTGCATCAGATCGGCGTGCCTGCCCACATCAAGGGGTATCAGTTTCTCCGCGATGCGATCCTGCTGACCACAGAGGACCATGGCTACATCAATGCCGTCACCAAGCGGCTTTATCCGGAAATCGCCAAACGCAACGGAACCACGGCGAGCCGTGTGGAACGTGCCATCCGCCATGCCATCGAGGTGGCCTGGGACCGCGGCGATGTGGATACACTGAACAGTTATTTCGGGTATACCATTCACAATCTGCGCGGCAAACCTACCAACAGCGAATTTATTGCGATGATCGCGGATAAAATCCGGCTGGACAAAAAGCGCCGTGCATAATCGAAAGAACCAGGCGGGCCCTTGCGGACAGCCTGGTATTTTGTTGCCAGTACAGAGGCAAGAGGGAAAAGAAAAAGGAATGTCGCCGGAGGAAACATCCGGCGGCATTTTTTTCGCTGTGCACAAAAAATCCTGGGGAATTTAGTGGATTTTTTCCTTGGGAACCTGTATAATAAACTTAATACTGTAAGAGGGGAAGTGTACGTCATGCCCGAACAGCAGCTGCCGGAAGTCACTGCTATTGTGGTGGCCGCAGGAGCTTCCCGGCGTATGGGCTTTGATAAACTCAGCTATCGCCTGCCGGATGGACAGACAGTGCTGGAAAAAAGCTGTGCAGCCTTGACTGCCAACCCGGCGGTGACGCAGCTGGTACTGGTTTGTGGTGCCAACCGGGCGCTTTGCGAGCAGATCGCCGCGTGCTGCGCCAAGCCGTGTACTGTAGTGGACGGCGGGGCAACCCGTGCAGACAGTGTGCGCAACGGTCTGGCCGCTGCGCAGGGGGAACTGGTGGCCATACACGATGCGGCCCGTCCCTTTGTGAGTCAGCAAATCATTACGGAAACGCTGCAGATGGCGGCCCGTACCGGGGCGGCAGCACCGGCGGTTCCGGTCAAGGATACCATCAAGGTGGTTCGCACGGACCGAACGGTGGATTACACCCCGGATCGTGCTTCGCTGTACGCGGTACAGACACCGCAGTGTTTCTCCCGGGCTCTGTATGAGAAAGCGCTGGCCGGGCTCAACGAGGATACGGCCTCCCGGGTGACGGATGACTGCAGTCTGTTTGAACTGGCGGGGATGCCGGTGACTCTGACGGCAGGAAGCTATGAAAATTACAAAATCACCACAAAGGACGACTTACAGAAGGAGAAGACAATGCGCATCGGACATGGATATGACGTTCACCAGTTGGTGGAAGGCCGCAAACTGATCCTTGGTGGAGTGGAAATTCCGTACGAGAAAGGGTTGCTGGGCCATTCCGACGCCGATGTGCTGCTGCATGCGATCATGGATGCGGTATTGGGCGCCGCGGCGCTGGGGGACATCGGCAAACATTTCCCGGATACCGATCCCGCTTATAAGGGAGCAGATTCCCTGGCGTTGACCCGTGCGGTGGCCGGGCTCGTGCGGGAGCAGGGATATTCGGTAGGAAATATTGATTCTACGATCCTGTGCCAGGCACCCAAACTGGCACCGCATATTCCGGCCATGCGTGCGCATATTGCGGAAGCATTCGGTATCCCGCTGGATGCTGTCAGCGTAAAGGCCACCACCGAAGAGCATATGGGCTTTACGGGGGAAGGCCGTGGCATTGCCGCTCACGCGGTCGTACTGTTGGAGAACTGAGGGCACTGCAACAGCGGTGATTCCGAATACATAGGCGGGGAAGGGGGCCCGGCGGTCCATGCTGCAAAACCAGTGGATTTCTACCATCGCAAGTACTTTGCGTGCCTTTGATCCGATATCCGATACGCTGGATATCCTGATCATTTCCTTTGCTTTTTATCAGCTGATTCAGTTTGCACGCAAATCCCGTGCCGGCCAGCTGGTCAAAGGCATTCTGCTCATCGTGGTGTTCTACGGATTGGCGTATATGCTCAATCTGCGTACCGTGACCTGGGTACTCAACAACGTGCTCACCATTGGCTTTACAGCGGCTGTGGTGATTTTTCAGCCGGAACTGCGCCGAACCCTGGAGCGTATGGGTCAAACCACTGTCTGGGCGGGGCGCCTGTTCGGCAACCGTCGGGCGGACCCTTCGCTGCGCGGTGTCTGGCAAAGCGCGGTGGTCGCCATCTGCGACGCCGCGGAACAGCTTTCCGACACCCGCACCGGTGCGCTGATGGTCCTTGAACGCAACAACAACCTGGAGGAAATCATCCGTACAGGCACCCCGATGCATGCCGACGTGATTCCTGAAATGCTGGGCACGATCTTTTATGAGGGAACGCCGCTGCATGATGGCGCAGTGGTCATACGGGATGGTGTAATCGTGGCGGCCGGTTGTGTGCTGCCGCTGTCCAACAACCTGGAAATGGGCAAAGATATGGGCACCCGCCACCGTGCGGGCCTCGGTATGAGCGAAAATTCCGATGCAATCGTGGTGATTGTCAGTGAAGAGACGGGCATCATCTCGATGGCCAAGAACGGCGTTTTGATCCGCCGTCTGGATCGCCAGAACCTTTTCAACCTGCTGCAGGAGGAAATCGTTCCGCCGGAGGAAACCACCGAAACACGGGTGCCTACGCTGAAGAATCTGCTGCGCAAAGGAGGCGCAAAGAGCCATGCAAAAGCCGAATAACGCTGCGCCGCAAGCGTCTGCGGGGCGTACCTCCCCCTGGAATCATCCGGCGTTTTCCGTGCTTCTGGCGCTGTTGTGCGGCATCATCGCCTGGATGGTTGTAACCATCAGCATTGATCCTCAAAGCAGCTATACCGTACAGGATGTTCCCATCAATTATGCAAACTCTGCCTCTACCTATACTTCGCAGGGCCTGGATATCGTGGAAAAACCGGATATTGAAACGGTGGACGTGCGGGTAAGCGGCAACAGCACGATCATCGGCAACATCCAGAACTCTGATATCATGGTATATCCCAGCTACGCCGGTGTGAGCGGTCCCGGCAAAGTGACGCTCCGCCTGCAGGCGAAGCTGGTGAACACGACGGATTTCCCGGGTGATATTGAATGCACCGTGGAAAATCCCAAGACCATCGATGTGGTTTTTGATGAAGTCAGCGAAAAGACGCTGCCGGTTACGGTGGACGCATCGGGCATTTCGGTGGCAGATGGATATATGCTCAACAAGACGGCGGCAGTCCCGGCGGAAGTCACGCTGCGCGGTCCCACTAGTGAATTGGATCAGATCTCGTCGGTGGTGGCAACGGTGAGCAGTGAAACGAATCTGTCCGATACCACAACGGTACCGTCCACACTGGAATTCCGCGACGAGAACGGTCTGGCTTTCACGCCGCAGTATACCACAATGGACAGTGAGACGGCCAATGTAACGCTGACTGTGTATCAGGTACGTGAATTGCCGTTGGCGGTGGACTTCATTGGAACGCCCACCAATTTCGACGCCAGCAGCCTGAAATACTCGCTGAGTCAGAATACCCTGCGGGTGGCGGGGCCGGCACGTACTGTAAGCGCTCTGGAAGAACTAACGGTTACGGATTTTGACCTTGCCCAGGAATTTGAAATGGGACGGGATTATCAGCGACTGGTGGAATTGCCTTCGGGCATTGTGTCGCTGGATGGCGTTACCAGTGTGACGCTGAGCTTTGATACCGAAGATATGGACTCCAAAGCGCTGAATATCTCCAACATCAAGGCCATCAACGTACCCAGCAATTATGAACTGGAGATTTTGTCCAGCATTGTATCCGGTGTGACGCTGTACGGCCCGGCGGATGAGATTGCCGCTCTCTCGGCAGACAGTGTTGTGGCGCAGATCGATTGCCAGAGTGTGAATCTTACGGTGGGCCAGCAGAGCATTCCTGTCACCATCCAGATTCCGTCCTCGACCCGAATTTTCGCCACCGGCAGTTATACTGTCCAGTGCGAGGTCGTTGCCAAATAAAAATATCCAAAGGAATTTGTCTATGCTTCTGGTCCGCAATATTCGCCTGCCGCTGTCCTGCCCCGACCCCGATGCCGAGGCGACAGCGCAGGCCCTGCAGATCCTGCGTCTGCCGCCCGCCCGGGCGGTGCAGACCGGGGTGTCAAAACTTTCGGTGGACGCCCGGCACGGTAAGCCCGTGCTGGTGTACACCATCGCAGTCACGCTCAACGACGAGGGTGAGGAATCGGCTTTGGCCGGGGCCTCGCCCTGTGTCTGTTTCACCCGTCCCCCCCGGTTTGACTTCCCGGTGGGGGGAACACCTTTGGCGCATCGCCCGGTGGTGGTGGGACTTGGCCCCGCAGGACTTTTCGCAGCGCTGCTGCTGGCGCGTTCCGGATATCGGCCGCTGGTCCTGGAACGGGGGCCTGACCTGACACGGCGTGTGGAAGCGGTTGAACGGTTCGAAAAGACCGGTGAGCTGGATCCCAACGCCAATATCCAGTTTGGCGAGGGGGGCGCAGGTACCTTCTCGGACGGGAAGCTGACGACCCGGGTGGGAGATCCGTTGTGTGCGTTTGTGACCCAGGCATTTCTTGCGCACGGAGCCCCGGCGGATATTGCCTGGCGGCAGAAACCCCATGTGGGAACAGATCTGCTGCGCGGTATCATCCGCAGCATCCGCGGCGAGATCGAATCGCTGGGCGGGGAGATCCATTTTGACACGGCCCTTACCGGCTTGAAGCGCCGCGGAGGGCTGCTGACGGGCATCGAGACGACTGCCGGAGACTTCCCCTGCGATAGTATGATCCTGGCGGTGGGGCATAGTGCGCGGGATACTTTCGCCATGCTCCATCGTGCAGCGCTGCCGCTGGAATGCAAGCCCTTTTCGGTGGGATTCCGCGCGGAGCATCTGCAGTCTGAAATTGAAAAAAGCCTCTACCATGCGGCGGCAGGACATCCGTCGCTGCCGCGGGGGGAATACCAGCTCAGTCAGCATGTGCGTGGCGGACGCTGCGTTTATACTTTCTGCATGTGTCCGGGTGGTACCGTCTGTGCAGCGGCCAGTGAGGAAGGCGGCGTCGTGACCAATGGCATGAGTCTGCATGCCCGGGACGGCCGCAATGCCAACGCGGCGGTGGTTGTCAGCGTGGATGGCCGGGATTTTGATGAAGATCCGGCCAAGGCGGTCGCTTTTCAGCGGCGTCTTGAACAGGCTGCTTTTCGCGCCGGGGGCGGGGCCTATCAGGCTCCCGCCGAGACTGTGGGCAGCTTCCTGCAGGGGCGCGGACACCTGGAACTGGACCGTGTACAGCCCACCTATCCGCGAGGGGTCACACCGGCAGATCTGGGGGCGTTGCTGCCGGATGAACTTGCCGGCTCGTTGCGGGAGGGTCTTACGGCGTTTGGCCGTAAGCTCGCTGCTTACCGGGCACCGGATGCCGTTCTGACGGGGTTGGAGACCCGCACCAGCAGCCCGGTGCGATTGCTGCGGGATGGAGAAACCCTGGAGTGTACCACACTGGAAGGACTGTATCCCTGCGGTGAGGGGGCCGGCTATGCAGGTGGTATCATGACTGCCGCCGTGGACGGTGTGCGCTGCGCGGCAGCCCTCATGCGGCATCATGCGCCGGCAGACCTTTGAAAAGTTGAGGATGAGTATGACGAATCATGCTTCGGAGGAACAGAAGGAATATCAGAAAGAAACGCCCGGCTACGGCCCGGCACCGGATCTGGACGAATTGGTCAATGGGGCTGTGCGGATTGGCACGGGACTGGGGTCCGCTATGCTGTCCGGTCTTGCGGATGTGCTGGATCGCGTAGGGGAAGGCCTGGAGGCGGCCCGGACATCCAACCGTGAGCTCCCCTTTGCCCAGTGGAAACGTCGTCTGGATCGCCGTCTGCAAAACAAAAATCAGAGCGAGGCTCTGGCACTGGCGGTGACCGGCTGGACGATGGCTGCCTGTTTTGGCATTGCCGCGATTGTGATGTGGGCGCTGTCCGCAGCGGGACCAGAGGCTTTGGGCGTCACAAGGGAAGAATTTCTGGTGTTTCCTATTCTGATGGCCTGCTTTACACCGCTTACCGTGGGATTTGGCATTATGGGTGGTGTTGGCGTCAAAAAATACCGTTATGTCAGCCGGCTGCGGCGTTATCTGCGGGTGGCGCGGGGCTGGGTCTGCGATCTGCCGACGATTGCACGGGACAGCGCCGTGTCGCAGGACCTGGTGGTGAAAGATCTGACACAAGCCGTGGCACGAGGGGATTTCTCTGAGGCCGTGCTGGAGCCGGACGGCAAGCTGTACCTGAACACAAATCATGTCGCCCCTCAAGCGGCGAACGATTCTGCACAGAAAGTGGAGGAAACGCCGTTGAGTGAGGGCGAAGCGCTGGAGCAGGAAGGCTCTGCGTTTCTCGCGTACCTCGACCGGGCGCAGGGAAAACTGGGAAGCGACGCAGCGGAAGAACTGGTGCAGATGCGCAGAAATTGTGCTGCTATTCTCGGGTTTGTACACAATCATCCCGAACAACTGCCCCGTGTACGGCGATTCCGGGAATATTATCTGCCAACCACCCGCAAACTTCTGGATACTGCACAGGGACTGGGGGAGGCAGAGGCACAGCATGCACAGGAGATCCGGCGGGATATCACCGGTATCCTGCACACCCTGAATCTGGCCTACAGCAAGTTGTACGATACACTGTTGCGGGATGTAAGTCTGGATGTTTCCACGGAGATCGATACACTGGAAACCATGCTGCGTCAGGATGGCCTGACCCACGATTTTGAATCAGATTTTAAACATGGCTGACCAGCCATGTTTGGTAAGGAGCGAAACACGATGAAATATCCCGCCTGGCAGATCAGAACTGCAGAACCGGGAGCGGAGGATACCCTGGCCGCCGCCGGATGCGGTGTGCTTCTGCGCCGAGTGCTGGCGGCACGTGGTATCCGCGATACGGAGACCGCACGTCAGATGCTGGAACCTGCGGCAGATCTCTCGGACCCGTTCCTGCTCCGCGACATGGATAAGGCGGTGGCGCGCATTGGTCAGGCCATTGAGGCGGAGGAGCCCATTGTTATCTACGGCGACTACGATGTGGATGGCATTTCCGCCACAGCTCTTCTTTATGAGTGCCTGTCCAGCCAGGGGGCTCATGTGCGCTGCAAACTGCCCACCCGGGGCAGCGGTTACGGGCTGACCCGTCCGGCACTGGAGGCACTGGCCCAAAAAGGGTTTACGCTGGTGGTCACGGTGGATAATGGTATTTCGGCGGTGGAAGAAGCTGCCTGTGCCAAGGAGCTGGGACTGGATTTGGTCATCACCGACCATCATTTGCCCGGCGATGTGCTGCCGGAAGCGGTGGCAGTGGTGGACCCCAAACGTGCCGATGATGAAAGCCCCTTCAAGAACCTTTGCGGTGCGGGGGTGGCGTTCAAGCTATGTGCGGCGCTGGAGGGCTGCAATCCGGCAGAGCTGCTGGAAATGTACGGTGAGTTTGTGGCGCTGGGCACGGTGGCGGATGTGATGCCGCTGGTGGGAGAAAACCGCGTGCTAGTTCGCGAAGGGTTGGCCCTCTTGCAGGATACCATGCGGCCCGGTCTGCATGCATTGCTGGAAAGCGGTGGCTATGCGGGCAAGCCGGTCACAACGGATACCGTCAGCTATGGTCTGGCGCCGCGACTGAATGCGGCGGGCCGGATGGACAATGCTTCTGTGGCGTTGAAATTGCTGCTGTGCGGGGATGAAGAACAGGCTACCGGCATTGCGGCGCGTCTGGCGGAGATCAATACCGAACGACAGCAGACAGAACAGGCAGTTTTTGCATCCGCCTGCGGTGTATTGGAGGCGGATCCCGCCAGGCTGCGGGACCGGGTTCTGGTGGTGGCGGGAGAGGATTGGCACCCTGGTGTCATTGGAATCGTAGCCGCCCGCCTGATGGAACGGTACAGCCGCCCGGTCATCGTTATCTCGCTCCATGACGGAGAGGGACGGGGCAGTGGCCGGGCACCGGATTCCTTCGATCTGCACAGCGCGCTGGCCGCCTGTGCAGAGAATCTGACGCGTTTCGGCGGTCATGCGGCAGCAGCCGGCATTGAGATCGAAGAGGAAAAGCTCCCGGTTTTCCGCCAGGCCATCAATGAATGGGCCGCCCGGCATGCGGCCCGCCCGGCACCCGCCATGTTGCAGCTGGACGCCGTTGTCAAACTGGAAGAACTGACGCTGGAAAATGTGCGTGATCTTACCAGACTGGCACCTTTCGGGCGGGAAAATCCCACCCCGGTACTGCTGGTCCGGGATGCTGTGATTGACGGTGTGTGGGCGATGGGCGCCGAGGGACGCCACACCCGCGTACGTCTGCGGCAGGGCAATCACACCATGTTTGCCTCGCTGTTCGGCGTGACGCCCCAGAAGTTCGCCTATCCGGTGGGTACTGCCGTGGAGGCGGCTCTGGAGGTTTCCATCTTTACGGGACGCAGCGGACCGATGGTATCCGCGCATCTGAAAGGAATACGCCCGGCTAATCTGAGCAATACACCCAGTGAACAGGCTGCCTGGTTTGAGGCCTTCTGCGCGGGGGCTGAACTGGAGCCGGTACGTGCGGAAGTGCTTTTGCCGGATCGCAGCGATACCGTGATGTTATATAAGCGCATCCGGGGCGGACAGGTCTTTGCAGAGGATCTGCAGCCGACCTTTGCCGCCCAGGGGGCGGAGAATACCGGTAAAACGCTGGCAAGCCTGATGGCGTTGCGGGAATTGGGGCTGATCGAAGAGCAGGATGGCCGCTGGCTGCCCGTTCCGGTCAGCGGAAAGCAGGATCTGGCCTCGGCGCCGGTACTGCGGAAACTGGCCCAGGCCGCGCAGCGATAATATGCAAAAAGGGGGAGAATGATTATGGGGAACACCGAAGCAACGAAAGAAGTCAAAGCGGCAGAGGAATTGAAGATGCCCATCACCTACGATGATCTGAAAAAGAACATGGTTGACAGCGGGCGCCCCTATGATTTTGAGATGATTGACCGTGCCTACGCGCTGGCCGCGCAGGCGCACGGCGGGCAGCGGCGCCGCAGCGGCGAACCATATATCTGCCACCCGCTTTCCGTTGCGCAGATCCTGGTGGAACTGGGTATGGACAGCGAGAGCATTGCGGCGGCCCTTATGCATGATGTAGCGGAGGATACCCCCGTAACGGTGGCGGAAATCAAGCAGAAATTCGGCCCCGAAGTGGCCCTGCTGGTGGATGGCGTCACCAAACTGACCCAGATCAAGTTCTCCAATGTGGAGGATCGTCAGGCGGAAAACCTGCGCAAGATGTTGCTGGCGATGAGCCAGGACGTCCGTGTCATGATCATCAAACTGTGCGACCGCCTGCACAATATGCGTACGGGGGATGCCTGGCCGGAACAGAAACGTCGGGACAAGGCTCTGGAAACGATGGAAGTCTATGCTCCCATTGCGCATCGTCTGGGAATCTCCAACATCAAGGAGGAACTGGAAGACCGCAGCCTGCATTATCTGGATCCCATCGGATACGAGACCATCCGTGACCTGCTGAACAAACACGGCGATGAATTCCTGCATAAAGTCTGCCATACCATTGCCCGTCATCTGGCGGAAAACGGCATTCCCAAGGCAACCATCCGGCATCGTGTCAAGAGCATCTACGGCATTTACCGCAAGATGTATATGCAGAATAAGGACTTTGAGGAAATCTACGACATCTATGCGGTGCGCATCATTCTGGAAAACGTCCCTGAATGCTATACGGCACTGGGCCTGATCCATGATATGTACCATCCGCTGCCCAATCGGTTCAAGGATTATATTTCCACGCCGAAACCCAATGGCTACCAAAGCCTGCATACCACGGTCATTGGTCGGGAGGCCATTCCGTTTGAGGTGCAGATCCGTACCTGGGATATGGACCGCATGGCGGAGTACGGCATTGCTGCCCACTGGAAATACAAGGCCGGTATTACCGGCAGTTCCAACGACAAGCTCGATGAGCGTCTGGCCTGGGTACGACAGCTGTTGGAAAGTCAGCGCTCCAGTGCCGATGCCACCGACCTGCTCAGTGATATCAAAAGCGATCTTCTGCCGGAGGAGGTTTTCGCCTTCACTCCGCGGGGCGATGTGATCAATCTGCCGGCAGGGGCCACAGTCATTGATTTTGCCTATGCTATCCATTCGGCGGTAGGCAACCGGATGATCGGTGCCAAGGTGAACAACCGTATTGTGTCCATCGACCACAAGGTGCAGACCGGCGAAATTATTGAGATTCTCACCGGACCGGAAAACCGTGGCCCCAGCCGTGACTGGCTCAATATTGTCAAAACCAGTGAGGCAAAAAACAAGATCCGCAACTGGTTCAAGAAGGAGCGCCGGGAAGAGAATATCGAGGAAGGCCGCAACGCTCTGGAGCGGGAGCTGCGGCGCAATATGATCGTGCTTACCGACGAACAGCGCACGCCGTTCATGGAGAATCTGGCCCGGCGGAACCACTGCAATACGGTGGATGAAATGTACGGAGCCATCGGTTACGGAGGCCTGCAGCTCTCGCGGATGCTTTCCAAGATCAAGGAAGAATACGCCAAGCTCAAGGAAACTGAGCCGAAACCCATCACGGTGGAGCTTAAGCACGTCCATTCCTCCGACGGCGTTGTGGTGGAGGGCATCGACAACTGCCCCATCAAGTTTGCCAAGTGCTGCTCGCCGCTGCCCGGGGATGACATCATCGGTTTTGTCACCCGCGGTTTTGGCGTGTCCATTCATAAACGGGACTGCGCCAATGTGCGGGAGAGTATGCGCCACCCCGAAAATGCCGACCGCTGGGTTCGCGCCTACTGGGCGGATGATGCCAAGGAAAACTACAAGGCATCGCTGGAACTTACCTGTATGGATCGTGCCAACCTGGTCTCCGATATCGCGCTGGCACTGGGCGACATGCGGGTGCCGATCTATTCCCTGATGGCCCGCGCGGCGGAGCAGGGCCGTGCCCGCATGAGCGTCACGGTGGGCATTACCAATACCGAACATCTGAACAGCGTGGTGGCGCGTCTGAAAAAGGTCAAGGACGTCATCAGCGTCATCCGCAGCTGAAATCAACCGATAAGGAGTCAATCACGATGCGAGCAGTGATCCAGCGTGTAACCGAAGCATCGGTCACCGTCAACGGCGGCCCGGCGCGTGCCATCGGTCCGGGTCTTGTGATCTTGCTGGGGGTGCGGGAAACCGACGATCCGGCCATCATTCCAAAACTTGCTGAAAAATGTGCGCATCTGCGCATTTTTGAAGACGAAGCCGGCAAACTCAACCGCAGCGCGGTAGAACTGGGCTATGAGGCGTTGGTGGTCTCCAATTTTACGCTGTACGGGGACACTGCCAAGGGAAAGCGCCCCAGCTTCAGCCATGCGGCCAAGGCGGATCTGGCAGTTCCGTGCTATGAACAGTTCCTTTCGGAAATCAGCCGGCAGGGGCTCAAAGGCGTGCAGCATGGAGAGTTTGGTGCCGACATGCAGATCCGGCTGCTCAATGACGGGCCGGTGACCATTGTGATCGATACCGACGAGTGGAAAAAATAGGAGGACCTATGAAGATCCAGCATATTCACGGGCTTGCCCCGCTGTATACCAATACCTTTCTGATCATCACCGACGCAAAGCACAGCATTCTGGTGGACCCGGCAGCAGCTCCCCAGACCTACCTGGACGCCCTGGAGAAGGAGAACGCACAGCTTACCCATATTTTGCTCACGCACGGGCACTACGACCATGTGGGGGCTGTGGCGGCACTGCGCAAGGCCACCGGCTGCAAGGTGTATATGGATCCGGTGGACGCCGCGGGCAGCCAGATGCTGCCGCTGACCAAAGATCTTGTAGATGAAAACTGGCCTGCCGATGACACCTTGCGTATTGACGAACTGATGTTCACAATCTATCATACGCCGGGCCATACCCCCGGCAGTGTCTGCCTGCTCTGCGGGCAGGTGATGTTCAGCGGTGATACGCTTTTTGCCGGCTCCTGCGGCCGCACCGATCTGCCGGGCGGCAGCATGCAGCAGATGCAGAGAAGTCTTTCCATGCTGGCAGCCCTGCCTCTGGCGGAGGATGTGAAAGTCCTGCCTGGTCATGAGGCGTTCTCGACGATGGGGCAGGAACGCCGCTCCAACCCGTACCTGAACGGTATGTGGTTCTGAGCGGAAAACAGCAAGGAGACAACCATGATGCAGATCGTTTTGCGCGGCGCAGCGGCGGGATATGAAGCGGAGCATACCGCCCGCATCTTTTTCCCCGGCGCTGAAAAGGTTACACAGATTCCGGAAAGTGGAGATTTTGTGCTGGCCGTCAGTCATGAAAAAACCGATTTTGTGCTGCTTCGCCTGGGGGAGGCACTTAGCTGGCGCAGCGCGTTGCGCGCTGAGGACGGCGATGCGGAATATACCCTTTGTACGCTTTTGTTTGAGCTGCTGCGGGAAAAGACCGGCCAGAATCCGCCTTGGGGGATGATGACCGGTGTGCGTCCCGTTCGCATCATCCATGATCTGCGGGCAATGGGAGCCACAGAAACCGAAATTGAGGACCGCTTCCTGCGGCATTTTGCCTGTACACCGGAGAAATTTACGCTGGCCCGGGGCATTGCTGATCTGCAGCGGCCTGTGCTGGCAGGAGCCGATCCCATGGACTGCAGCGTCTATGCGGGAATCCCGTTCTGCCCGACCCGCTGCAGCTATTGCAGCTTTGTCTCCCGCACCGTGGGAGACAAGGCAACCCGGGCACTGGTGCAGCCTTACGTGGATAAACTCTGTGAGGAACTGACGGCCATCCGGCAGACTGCCGACCGGTGCGGTTTACATATCCGTACTTTCTATATCGGCGGCGGTACACCCACGAGTCTCTCGGCTGCACAGCTGGAACAACTGATGGGGCATATTGCCCGGACCTTTGACCTTTCCACACTGGATGAATACACGGTGGAGGCGGGCCGGCCTGATTGTACGAATGCTGAAAAACTGCGCATCATCAAACAGTATGGTGCCACCCGCATCTCCATCAACCCGCAGACCTTTTCTGATGAGGTGCTTCGGAATATCGGCCGGCGCCATACCGCGCAGGACATTATAGACTGCTTTGCGGCAGCTCGTGCGGCGGGGCATCAGAACATCAATATGGATCTGATCGCCGGTCTGCCCGGTGATACGGTGGAGGGGTTCACGCATAGTCTGGAGCAGGCCATCGCGCTGGATCCGGAAAATATCACAGTGCATACTTTGACCCTGAAGCGTGCCTCCAACCTGGTGGTGGAACACCGCGCCGCAGATTACGATGATGTGGCGGCTATGCTGGCCCGCTGCGATCGTCTGCAGCAGGCCGGATACCGTCCATACTATCTCTACCGGCAGAAGGGGACGCTGCAGAATCTGGAAAATATCGGCTGGGCCAAACCCGGCAAGGAGTGCCTGTATAATATCTATATCATGGAGGAAATTCACACCATCCTCTCGGCAGGGGCAGGCGGCTCCACAAAGCTCGTGATTCCCGGCAAACGCCATGGAAAGATCGAACGCATCTTCAATTTCAAATATCCCACGGAATACATCGACCGCTTTGCGGAGATTTTGGCCCGCAAGCAGGGGGTGGAGGATTTCTATGAACGTTGCACAACGCAAACGATTTGTCAGCCGTGAACTGGTAGCACTGGCGGCCAGTCAGCCGCAGCCGTTCGCTGCGCTGTGTGAGCGGCAGTACCATGAACGCATCGAGGCGATTGCCCGGGAAGTTCTGGCGGGCGGGCGCCACATTGTCATGCTGACGGGGGCTTCGGCCGCTGGCAAAACCACATCGGCGCACAAACTGGCTGCGGCGATCGCGGCCCAAGGCCGCCGCAGCGTCGTGCTCAGTCTGGATGATTTCTATGCAGGGGCGGGGCGATATCCCAAGAATCCCGACGGCAGCGATGACTATGAAAGTCTGCAGTCTCTGGACCTGCCGGTGCTGCGCCGCTGTCTGGGGGAGTTGCACCGTAACGGAATTTGCCAGGCGCCGGTGTTTGATTTCAAAATCCAGCAGCCCAACGGGGTGCAGACCATCGACTGCCGCGACGGCGTGGTCGTCATCGAAGGTCTCCATGCCTTGAATCCGGCGCTCACCGAAAATCTGCCAGCGGATGCAGTGTTTTGCCTTTATGCCGGTCTGCGGGAAGAGTACGCTGACCCGGACGGTAACCGCTGCCTGGCCACGCGGGACATCCGGCTGGCCCGGCGCCTGGTGCGGGACTTCCTGTTCCGGGGGCATGGTGCCTCCTTCACGCTGGGGCTCTGGGGCCATGTATGCGACGGGGAGGATCGCTATATCAAACCTTACAAGCCGCGGGCCGATCTGCTGCTGGATACAACCCATACCTACGAAGTCTGCCTGTGGCATAACGTGTTGGATGCCATGCCGTCGGACCCGGCACTGGCCACAGCGCAACGGCGGCAGCTGGAGGCGCTTTGCCGCAAATTCGTGCCGTTCCCGGCCCTGGGAACGGAACTTGTGCCAAAGGACAGTATGCTGCGTGAATTTATCGGAACACAGGCTCCGTAAATTCACGGAAAATATACATTTGCGCGTTGCAAAGCCTGTAGGAATCCGCTATAATAGGCGTAAAGAGCGCGGCGGAGCGAAAGCTGCGCACGTTTAAAGAAAGAGGTGTTTCCTATGTTTGAACTGGATATTGAAATGCTGAAGGAGCAGGGCCTGCAGCTGGTAGATACAGCCAAAAAGACCGCCCAGGATCTGGCCGACAAAGGCAAAAACCAGTTGGACCTCATGAACCAGCAGGCACGTCTGTCCAGAGCACAGCGTCAGCTGGGTGCACTCGTCTACAGCCTGCATAAAGCAGGGGAGGAAAACCAGCCCCTGGTGGACAAATATATCGAAGCTGTTGCCGAGGTTGAGAAGGCCATTGAGGAGATCAAGGCCAACATGAGCCCGGAGGAATATATGGCAGCCGAGGCCGATGCTGCGGCGGAAGATCCTATGGAGGAGCCGGCTGAGGAGGAAGAGGAGATCGAGGAAGAACCCGTGCAGCTGCGCGGTGAAACCAAGATCTGCCCGGTCTGCAAGGCGGAAGTGGACGGCGACGCGCTGTTCTGCAACCATTGCGGTGCCCAGCTGTAATCTGCGTTATTTCGTAAAAACTATGGGTCTGCGGGCGGTGCTGCGGCTGCAGTGCCGCCCGTAAGGCTTGACAAATTCCGGATTGGGAGTAAAATATTGCGTACTGCGCCGTGCGCAGGACGCTGTAAAAACCTATGAACAGAGCATTTCCTGAGAAACAGACCTATACGGCTGAGGATCTTGTAACGATCATTGCCTTGCTGCGGGACCCGGAGAATGGCTGCCCCTGGGATAAGGTCCAGACACATCAGTCCATTCGCATGAACTTCCTGGAGGAAGCCTACGAAGCGGTGGATGCCATTGATCTGGAAGATTCCCATCTGCTGTGTGAGGAGCTGGGCGATGTGCTGATGCAGGTCGCTTTCCATGCACAGATTGAGCAGGAGGCCGGGCATTTCACCTGGCAGCAGGTCTGTGACGGTGTTTGCCGCAAGCTGATTCAGCGGCATCCCCATATTTTTGGCGGGGACACAAGCATAAAAGACTGGGATGCGCTCAAAAATAAGGAAAAGGGCCGTCTGACCCTGCAGGATGACCTGGCCAGCGTGCCGGGAGCCTTGCCTGCGCTGATGCGTGCGGGCAAACTGCAGAAACGCGCCGCGCGCTACGGTGTCGAAACACCTGCCGACGCGCAGCGTGTGGCAGAGTGTGCCCGTACCCTGCAGGAAACTGCCGATCCGAAGACCGCCGAGAAGGCGGTGGGGGAATTGTTGTTTGCCGCTGTGGCACTGGCCCGGCAGGCAGGCATTGATCCGGAGCAGGCGCTGCAAAAGCGCAATGCTGCCTTTGAGGCGGCACCCGAATCCAACTGAGCTGAGAAGCAGGCGCCTGGGAAGATCCCTGCAGCCGCTTTTGGCAGATAAATAACTTTGGAGGTACAAACCATGACGAAAGTTGAATTGATCGCCGCTGTTGCGAACGAAGCCAACCTGACCAAGAAGGACGCCGAGCAGGCTGTCAACACCGCCCTCAACGCCATTACCGAGGCGCTGAAGAACGGTGACAAAGTGACCCTGGTGGGCTTTGGCACGTTCGAGGTCCGTGAGCGTCCGGCCCGCAAAGGCCGCAACCCCCAGACCGGCGCTGAGATCACCATCGAGGCGTCCAAGCTGCCCGCTTTCAAGGCCGGCAAGGCTCTGAAGGACGCTGTGCAGTAAGCCACATTGTACCTTGCTTGCCCCGTCGCCGTTGGCGATGGGGTATTTTTCGTAGGAGGAAACTATGCGTTTAGACAAGTATCTCAAAGTGAGCCGCCTGATCAAGCGCCGCACGCTGGCCAACGAGGTGGCAGATGCGGGCCGGGTATTGGTCAATGACAAACCGGCCAAGGCAAGCTATGCTGTCAAGACAGGGGATGTGATCGAAATCACCTTCGGCAACCGCCCGATCAAGGTGCGGGTCCTGTCCACCGAAGAACCCAAGGGCAAAGATGTTGCCCGGGAATTGTTTGAAGTGATGGACTTGCAGTCATAATTCCGATCCCTGCCGCATATCGTATGGGTGTACACCCAATTGCGGAGGAGGGGACAACCGCTATGGCGGAAATGAGAAATGAACCGGTCCGGACCCAGACCAGCGCTGTGGAACCACAGCCCCGCGGTCACAGCTTGGCGCTGAAGGATCGCCGCCATCTGGCGGTGACCGGTGTTACGAGGATCATCAGCTGTGACGAGACAGCCGCTGTGCTGGAAACACCGCTGGGAAATCTGACCATTGGCGGCCAGGAGCTGCAGGTCAGCGAGCTTTCGGTGCAGAGTGGGCAGGTGCAGCTCTCCGGAAAGATCGAGTACATGCAGTATGCAGAAAACCGTCAGTCCAACGGTGGGTTGCTGGCCCGCCTGTTCCGCTGAGATGGCTGCGTCACCCGCCGCAGCGGCGGTTCTAGGGGATCTTCTTTGGTGCCTTGGACTGGGGTGTCTGTTAGGCGCCGGTCGCGAGGCTCTGGGGCTTCTTTTTGGGGAAGGGCAGGTGCGCTGCTTTTGCTGGGACGTGTTGTCTTTTGCGGCAGCGGCCTTTCTGGTTTGCGGTTTTTCCGCCGGTGTCAGTGCCAGTGGGATGGCCCGCTGGTATATGACGGCCGGTGTCCTGGCCGGCGTTTTGGCTTGGAATGGGACAGTGGGACCGGCCATCCGGCGCTTTTTCCGGGGAGTGCTCAGATTTCTACTGTGGCCTGCCCGTGTTCTGGAACAACGCTGCTTTGCACCGATGCGGCGGCGTACCGTTGGCATGCTGGAACGGTACAGAAAACAGCATACTCAGAAAAAAGCGGGAAAAAAGGCCAAAAATGGAAAAAAGCAGTTGCAAAAGCCGTCGAAAATATTATATAATTAACCATACGTAGTGCTGTGCGCCGTATACGCATGAAACCGCGCAATTTTCGAGGAAAGGGGGCATCCCGATTATGCACAAGCGTCATGGGCTGCTCCCGCGGTGGCTGCTGGTCGCTGCGTTTCTGGGGCTTTGCGGATATCTGTTTGTCAGTCTGATCCATTATCAGGTTTCCATCGGCTCCAAGCAGCAGGAACTGCTCAGCGTTCAGAGCCAGCTCAGCAACCAGCTGACGGAAAACGCGGAACTTTCCAATACGCTGGATCAGGGCGAGGACGCCATCATTGAACGGTATGCCCGGGAACAGGGGTATGCCAAACCCAATGAGCGCGTCTTTGTAGATATCAGCGGTAAATAAGTGCAAAACATCAGATTCAGCGGGGGAGCTTTGCGGCAACCCCTCTGCATAAATCAATCAAAAGAAAAAGGGGTATTCTAGTTTGGCATTACAAGTTGGGGATATTGTCGAGGGCAAGGTAACCGGAATCAAGCCGTTCGGCGCGTTTGTCTCTCTGCCGGAGGGCAAGACCGGTCTTGTCCACATCTCCGAGGTTTCCTATGAATTTGTGCAGGATCTCTCGGCAGTGCTCGAAGACGGGCAGACGGTTACGGTGAAAGTACTTTCCATCGCACCGGACGGAAAGATTGCCTTGTCCATCAAGCGCACGCAGCCCGCACCGGAGCGCGGCTCCCGCTCGCAGCAGGGGGGCGGCGCACGGCCTGCCCACCGTCCCAAGCGTGAGGAAAAGCCTCGCGTCTGGCAGCCCAAACCGGCGGCTCCCCAGGGCGAGATGAGCTTTGAGGATATGATGGCGCGCTACAAATCCCGCAGCGAAGAAAAAATTGCTGACCTCAAACGTGTGACGGAAAACCACCGTGGTGGATATTCCCGTCGCCGCGGCTGATCGGCACACTACATTTCAGGAACACAGCTCTACCCTGACGGCGCTTCACCGCCGGGGTTAGAGCTTTTTTGCAAAAATTCAAAGGGAAAGGAACGTTATGCCCACATTGTATACCTTGGTTGCCCCCTGTTTTTTCGGCACCGAATCCACCCTGCATTTTGAGATCAGGCGCCTGGGGGCACAGAATATCCAAGTTACCGACGGACGCATCGCTTTCCAGGGCGGAGCGGATCTCATTGCAGCAGCCAATCTGAATCTGCGCACAGCTGAACGGGTGCTGGTGCAGCTGGCTTCCTATAAGGCGATCACCTTTGATGAACTCTTCGATGGCTGCTACCGCATTCCGTGGGAAGACCTGCTTCCTACCGATGCGGCGTTTCCGGTGAAAGGATCCAGCCTGTCCAGTCAGCTTTCCAGTGTGCCGGCCTGTCAGAGTATCGTCAAGAAGGCTATCGTCAAGCGGCTGATGGCCGGTCATAAGACAAGCACCCTGCCGGAGACCGGCAACGTCTACAAGGTTCGTTTCGCGCTGCGCAAAAATCTGGTAGAAATTTATCTTGATACTTCCGGGGATGGTCTGCACAAACGCGGCTACCGGAAAAATGCAACTTTGGCCCCCATCAAGGAAACTTTGGCAGCAGCCATTGCCGACCTGGGCCGGGTACGCCGGGACAGCGTGGTACAAGATCCTTTCTGCGGCTCCGGTACCCTGGTGATTGAAGCTGCCCAGAAAGCCCTCAATCTGGCCCCCGGACTGCGCCGCCGGTTTGCTGCGGAGCATTTCGATTTTGTGCCGGCGGAAGCCTGGAAAGAGCAGCGGCAGAAGGCACTGGCGGAGGTGCGCCGGGATGCAGCCTTTGAAGGTGTGGGCTACGATATCGATCCCGCTGCCGTGGCCCTTGCCAATGCCAACGCCAAGCTGGCCGGCGTGGGGGACCGCTGCCGTTTTGAGGTGGCCGATGTAAAGGACTTCACTCCGGATGCCAGAGCTACGGTGCTGACCAACCCGCCCTATGGGGAGCGGCTGGGCGACAGTGCCGAGGCTGCTTCGCTGGCCAGAACGCTGGGGCAGGTATGGCAGCGGCACCCCGGACAAGGCTTGTATGCCATTACAGCGGATGCGGATTTTGAGCAGCATTTCGGTAAAAAAGCCGCACGCCGCCGCAAAATCTACAACGGTATGATTCCCTGCCAGCTGTATATGTATTATGACCAGCCCAAGAGGTAAAGCTATGGAAGATCTGAAATTGGCCATCCTGATCGATGCCGATAATATCTCGCCCAAGTATGTCAAGGTGATTCTGGATGAGGCGGCGTCTTTCGGCGTGGCAGCCTGTAAGCGCATCTACGGCGACTGGTCTGATGTACGTCTGAAAAGCTGGAAGGATGCCCTGTTGAACAACTCCATAATCCCCATTCAGCAGTACAGCTATACCACAGGGAAAAACGCCACCGACTCAGCTATGATCATCGACGCCATGGATCTGTTGTACGGCGGCAACCTGGATGGTTTCTGCATTGTCTCTTCAGACAGTGATTTTACCCGTTTGGCGGCCCGTCTGCGGGAAGCAGGCAAACTGGTCATCGGCATGGGGGAGAGCAAGGCCCTTGGCCCCTTTGTCAAGGCCTGTGACCAATTTAAATATCTGGACCTGATTCTCGACCATGGAGAGACGGAACCGGCGGATCCGGCGGCGCCCGCGGCGGAAAATGATGCACGGGCCAATGCCGGGGATGATACCGCCATCAACCGTGAATCCATCGAGAGGATCATTCACGGCCTGATCGGAGAGATGGACGATGGAACCGGCTGGGTGCGCACCTCCCGTGTGGGAGATCAGCTCATCAAGCGTTATCCTGATTTCGATGTGCGTAACTTCGGCTCCAAGAGCCTGAACAAGTTTCTGGCGTCTCTTCCCGAAATGGAAGTGGAGGAGCGGATCCTTTCCAATGGCAATCCTATCCAGTTTGTGCGGATTCGTCCTGCTCCCAAGAAAACCGTGACCCGCCGTACCGGTACCAAAAAGGCATCCCGGCGCACCGGCACCAAGAAAAAGTAAAAGCAGCGCAGCCGAAAGGCTGCGCTGCTTTTTTAGATGACCAGCCCGCCGTTCTGGCCAATCACCTGCCCAGTGATGTAACCGGAGGCCTCGTCGGCCAGAAAAACCAGCGTTCGGGCGATTTCTTCGGGAGTGCCAAGGCGACCGACCGGGGTGTCTTCGGCCAGCACGGCCCGATCTTCCGCAGAAAATCCAGCCATCATATCGGTATCGATGACCCCCGGAGCCACCACGTTGACCGTGATGCCGCTGGGGCCTTCCTCCTTGGCCAGGGCCTTGCCAAGGCCGATCAGCCCGGCCTTGGCGGCGCTGTAAGCTACTTCGCAGCTGCCGCCGGTCTGTCCCCACATGCTGCTGACCAGCAGGATGCGGCCGTATTTCCGGTGAATCATGCCGGGCAGAGCAGCCCGACATGCATAGAAAGCACCGTCCAGGTCGACTGACATGATACGGCGCCAGTCCTCGTCGGTGGTATCGGTAAAAAGTTTCTGCTGGGCAATACCGGCGTTGCAAACCAGTGCCTGCAATCCGCCCAGCTCTTGCTCGGCACGCCGCACGGCGGTGGAAACCTGGCCGGCGTCGGCTGCATCTGCCTGCAAGGCCAGAATGAGCCGGTCCGGAGCAATCTTCTGCGCCCGGGCCAGAACCTGTTCGGCGGCACTGCCATGGTGGTGCCAGGTGAAGGCAACGTTATATCCGGCACTGGCAAAGGCCAGAACAGCTGCGGCGCCGATGCCGCGGCTGCCGCCTGTGATCAAAACACTTTGTTTCATTTTATTTCTTCTTCCGCTTCTCACGCAGCATCACAAAAAAATCCTGCAACAGAGCCTGCGCATCCTCCTGCAGAAGCCCCTGTTCGATCACAGGGTGGTGATTGAAAGGCAGGGCGAACAGATCGGTCAGGCCACCGCAGCAGCCGGCCTTCGGGTCCCGGGCGCCATAGACCACCCGGCGCAGTCGGCTGTTGATGATTGCGCCACTGCACATGGGGCAAGGTTCCAAAGTTACAAAAAGCTCGCATTGCCACAACCGCCAGCCGCCCAATGCCTTGCACGCGGCGTCGATGGCCAGCAACTCCGCATGGTAGGTGGCATTTTTGCCCCTTTCCCGAAGATTGTGTGCTCTGGCAACGATTTCCCCGTCCTTGGCAATCACTGCCCCCACGGGGACTTCTCCCAGGGCGGCGGCGATGCGCGCTTCCTCCAAAGCAACTTGCATCAGTTGTTCGTCGGTCATGATCCACTCCTCAATGACTCAGAAATACGGTATACAGAAGCAGGAAGACTGCTGTTACCGTGTAGGCAGGACTGCTGAATACCTCCAGGACATCCACGCCGGGGCGAAGTCCGGCCGCAAAGCGGAATCCCTGCTGTCGGGCGTGATAGACCAGCCATAAGCTGAACAGAGGAAAGAACAACAGCACAAAGAGCTCCACGCCGAAAGAAACACTAGCGGGTGCGTAAAACCGAAGATACAGACTCAAAAATGCCAGACAGTTGTTGGTGAAGTGCAGCAGGATACCGGGCAGAATGCTGCCGGAGCGTTCTGCCAGCCAGCCCAGAAAGATTCCGCAGACCAGTGCAGTCAGTCCCTGGATGGGATCAAGATGCAGCAGCGCGAAGAGAAGCGCCGGTCCAAAGATTGCCACTGCACTGCCGCAGGGGCGAAGCAGCCCCTGCAAAGCGCCCCGGAAAAAAAGTTCTTCCACGACGGCCGGCATGACGCACAGAACAAGAAATTGGACAATAAGCTCCATGCCGCCGCTTGGCAGGATATTGTTGGAAACCTCGATGCCCAGCAGATGGGTCAGCAGGGCACCGGCCAGGTTGGCGGCGTTGGCGAGCCCCAGAAAAACCGGCAGACAGAAAGCCGGACTCCAGGGAGCTGGCAAGGTTATGCGCAGATCCCGGGATTCCAGACGTGTAAGACGGAGCATGCACCACAGGGGAATGGCGATAGCACCGATACCGATGAACAGTTGCAGCAAACCAATGGAGATGTCGGAGAATCCAATCGGTTTACTCACACTGGCACCCGGTTGAAAAAGGCCCAGCAGGGCACTGATCCCGGCGTACAACAGTGAACGAACCAGCAAATAGAACAGCGCGGCAATCGCACACCAGCTGGCGGCCCCGCGCACTCCCCGTGATTTAGCCATTCCCTCATCCCTTACACAAACACTTATTTTGTACTATCATAACACACTGCCGTATTCCACGCAATAAAAAAAGACCCAACCGGTGTGCGGGCCGGTAAGGTCGTGGAGGGAGAGAGGAGCCAATGAAAGTCCTGCAATGTGCGTTGCAGGCATTGACTTTCTTTTACTATCATAGTACAGTATAGACGTGAAGTAAAGTACAATTTTTTCATATGCAAGATGAAAATGATTCACGAAAGGGGGCTCGTCCATGACATTGACAGACTGTCAGATCCTGATGATGGTGGCCCAGCTGGGAACCTTTGCGGCAGCGGCGGAGCAGATGCACCTGACGCCGTCAGCCATCAGCCATGCGGTCTCCGGCATGGAGGCGGAATGTGGATTTCCGCTGTTTACCCGTACCAAAAGTGGCGTGACGATGACAGCGGCGGGGGAGAGTCTGTTCCCCTCCATTCGTCAGATGCTCAACAGCAGTGAGCTGTTGGACCAGTCCATCGCGCAGATCAACGGCATGCACAAAGGCGTGCTGCGGGTGGGCGTGTTCAACTCGGCCTGTGTGACCTGGATCCCGCAGCTGGTGCCGCCGTTCCAGCAGGAATTTCCCGGTATTGATGTGCAGCTCTACCAAGGCTCCTACGCCGACATTGCAGGCTGGCTCAAAAACGGTGTGGTGGAATTAGGATTCCTTTCCAATTCCAGCGCCAAGGACCTGGATTTCGAGCCGCTGTATGAAGATCCCCTGGTCTGCATTGCACCGGCCTCCTATAAGCCCAAACGTCCGGGATGCGTCTGGGCGGAAGAACTCCAGGGACAGCCGTTTGTCAGCCAGCAGGCGGATCTGGATGCCGATATCCAGAGTTATTTCAAAAAGAATGATCTGCATGTGAACAGCCGATGCTATATTGTGGATGACCAGTCTATGATTGCGATGGTTTCCTGCGGACAGGGGCTTGCCATTATGCCGGAATTGATGTTCAAGCGTGGGACGGACCACGGTGGCTGTCAGGTGCTGCGGCTGGAACCCGCCGCGGGGCGCAGTATCGGGATTGCCTGCCTTTCGCGCCGGGGTCTGTCACCGGCAGCCAGCCGGTTTATCGAACATGCCCGGGAATATGCCGAAACGATGAAATGACCGCAATAAGGGGAAAGTCGGACAGGGGCTTTTCAAAGTCGGTCAATAAGAGTATAATAAGATGTTAAAGAGCCGAAAGGGGGAACTGCCATGCCAGGCGACCTGCATACCCATACCACCTTTTCCGACGGGTCTACCCCTGCCGAAAAGTTACCGTTCCTTGCAAAGTGTGCGGGCATGACGCATCTTGCCATATCGGACCACGATTCAATGCGAGGAATCCGCTATGCCTACGCCCACCCGACGCAGGAAGGCGTGCACCTGATCCCCGCGATCGAGATGACGGCCTATGACTATGAGCGTGCCCATCGGGTTCATCTTTTATGCTACTGGCCGGATGACTGTGCTCCGCTGGCGGAGTTCTGTGATATGATGGCAGAGCGCCGCCGTGTGGCGGTGCTCCAGAGCTGCCGGGAACTGGAGGAAATTTGCCCGCAGTTCCGTACTGAAGAGGCTCTGGAGCTGGCCCGGGACAGCGGTACACTGTTCAAGGCGCACGTGATGCGGGTGTTGTGGCAGTATGGTCTGGCAGACGGCATGTACAACGATGTTTATCGCTCTCTTTTCGGGCTCAAGCCGGTGCGCGGACGGATCTTGCATACCCCGCGGTATGAACCGGTCGACGATGTCCTGTCCCTGATCAAGACCTGCCGCGGTGTGGTAGTGCTGGCGCATCCCAGCGTCTATCACAGCATGGAGCTGGCAAGAGAACTGATTGCAGCCGGACGGCTGGACGGTGTGGAAATTGACCATCCCCGCAACACGCCGGAGGACAAGACGGAACTGCTGCAACTGGCAAAAGAAAACGACCTTCTGATCACCGGTGGTACGGATTATCATGGGCTCAATACGGTCACACCGCGTCCGGTGGGCGCTTTCTCTACCCGGGATGAGCAGATCACCCGGCTGGAAACGCTGGCCAAGGCCCGCAAAATGTCCAATAAAAAAGCATAATAACACAAAGGAGCATCACGAATTATGACGTATGTATACAACAACAAGGGCACCTGCTCTGTTCGCACCGAAGTGGAACTCAACGCTGACCATACCATTGCTGCGGTCCGCGTGCTGGGCGGCTGCAACGGCAATCTGAAGGGAATCTCCAGCCTGCTCACCGGTATGAAGGCGGAGGATGCCATCGCCCGTATGGAGGGAACCACCTGCGGCAATAAGCCCACCAGCTGCCCGGACCAGATCGCGCAGGCCCTCAAGGGGGCCCTGGCCCAACTGTAATCTGCAAAGGAGCCCTGTATGGATTGCTTCCATTATCCGCTGGATACCGAAACGCTGCTGCGCAAAAAGCGCCGTCTGCGCCGCGAACTGTTGACGCAGAATCCGCACCCGCTGCATAAAAAGATTGCAATTCTCGGCGGGTCCACCACCAACGAGGTGGCGGATCAGCTGGGGCTTTTTTTGCTGCAATATGGCATTGAGGCGGAATTCTATCAGAGTGAATATGCCCAGTACTGGCAGGACGCCATGTTCGGTACGCCGGAACTGGATGCCTTTGCGCCGGATGTAATCTACATCCATACCAACTGGCGCAATCTGACGGCGCTGCCCACCACGGCGGACACTGCAGAGCAGATCGATGCTATGCTGGAAAACCAGTATGTGCATTTTGAAACCATGTGGCAGGCACTGGAACAAAAGTTTTCCTGCCCCATTATCCAGAACAACTTTGATCGGCCCAATTACCGCCTGATGGGAAATCGAGATATCTGGGACGTGCATGGCCGGTCCAACTTCATCAGTCGTCTGAACCAGAAATTCTATACCTATGCGGCAGCCCATGAGCACTTTTACATCAATGATATCGATTATCTTTCGGCAGACTATGGCCTGACGGCCTGGGGAGATGCTTTCTACTGGCATATGTACAAATATGCCATGTGCCTTGATGCGATTCCATCTTTGGCAAACAGTGTGGCCAACATCATCAAATCCTTGTACGGTCGCAATAAGAAGGCTTTGGTACTGGATCTTGACAACACCCTCTGGGGAGGCGTAGTCGGTGATGACGGCGTGGATGGACTGGCCATTGGGCCCGAAGTGCCGGAAGGACAGGTCTATGCCGAGTTCCAGAGCTACTGCAAGGCGCTCAAAACCATTGGTGTCATTCTGGCCGTGGATTCCAAAAATGAAGAATCCAATGCGCTGGCAGGACTCAACCATCCGGATGGTGTGTTGCGCCCTGACGATTTTGTGGCCATCAAAGCGAACTGGGAGCCTAAGGATCAGAATTTGAAAGCCATTGCGTCGGAACTGAACCTGGGCGCAGACAGCTTTGTTTTTGCCGACGACAACCCGGCGGAGCGTGCCATCGTTGAAGCGCAGGTGCCGGGGGTAGCAGTGCCGGTTCTGGATGGCGCCGAAAACTACATCAAGATGCTGGATCACGGCGGCTATTTTGAGGTGACTACCCTTTCTCAGGAGGACCTCAAAAAGACGGAACTGTATCATCAGAACGCCCAGCGTGCGGCTGCACAGGCCGCTTTCGGAGACTATGGCGAATATCTGGACAGTCTGGAGATGACCGCCACGATCCGTGGGTTTGAACCTTTGTATATCCAGCGCATTGCCCAGCTGACCAACAAATCCAATCAGTTCAATCTCACGACATTGCGCTGCTCCGAAGATGACATCCGTGCCATGGCGGAGGACAAAAATCGGATTTGTCTGTGTGGGAAGCTGGTGGATAAATTCGGGGATAACGGGATTGTTACGGTGGTGTCTGGTGAGCAGCAGGGAACCGACCTACACCTGCGGCTGTGGTTGATGAGCTGCCGTGTACTCAAACGCGGCATGGAAGATGCCATGATGGACACTCTTGTGTCGGAAGCGGCGGCCCGCGGGGTGAAAACTGTGTATGGATATTACTATCCCACGGCCAAGAACGCAATGGTACGGCAATTCTATGGGAATTTTGGCTTTGCGGAAGTCAGTGAGGATGAGGCCGGCAATATCGTTTGGAAACTGGACGTGGCTTCATATCTGCCGCGCCATCCGCATATGAAGATTGAACGCTGACCGAAAGGAGCATGCATGAAGAAAACCGTCCTGCAAAAAGGAGCTCTTGCGGCAGCATTTGTGCTGCTTACGGTGATCCTGCTGGCGGCAGCCCGTTTTTTGCTGGTGGACGATGTGCATTCCTATTCTCGGGTGATGCTGCAGGAAATGTATGCGCAGGCCGGGGAGATTGATACGTTGTTTCTGGGGTCTTCCCATTGTTACCGCAGTGTAGATCCGGCGGTAGTGGACGAAACGCTGGGAACGCACAGTTTCAACGCCGGCTCCTCACAGCAGTTGCCGGATGGCTCTTACTACATGCTGCGGGAAGCGGCAGAAGAAAACCCGTTGAAGACGGTGTATCTCGAGATGTTCTACACGGGATATAATCAGAGTGCCTCCCGTGATGTCCCGATGGCGTGTTATCTGCTCACGGATTATATGCGGTGGAATTCGCCGAACCGTTACCGTTATCTCTGGGAGATGGGCGGAACCGCTGCCTTTGCCGATCTGCTGCTTCCGGCACGTCATGGCATTGCATCGCTTGGAAGTCTGCCGGATCTGTGGAAGGCCAAATTGACAGACGGCTATGAGCCAGGTAACTACACCTACGTGACATACCCGGAGGAGGGGGAACGTTACGCGGGCAATGGCTTTGTCTATACCGTAGGAGCGGGACGAGATGGTTACGCAACCCTTTTGGATGTGAATCCGCAATGTCCGCTTTCGGAGTTCGGGTGGAAGAATCTGACCCGCATTACAGCATTCTGTGAGGAAAACAATATCCGGTTGGTGCTCTTTGCGGCACCGCTGCCGAGTGCGTATGTATCCAATACAGCCGACTATCAGGCTTATGTGGATGCACTGCGGAAATTTGCGCAGGAACATCATACAGTTTATTGGGATTTCTCCTTGTACCGTAATCCCAAAGCGATGGATCTGGGAGGCGGAGACTTTTCGGACGCCCACCATCTGAATGGTGTGGGAGCGGAAAAATTCACGGCGGTGCTTTGCGAAGTGATTGCCCGTGATATGGCGGGGGAGGATGTTTCGTCCCTGTTCTGCGACACGGTGGACGAAAAACTCACCGAATACGCAGATAATACGATTTTTATGGCGGATGCCTACAGCAAATCATAAAGGAGGTCCTGCCATGCTGGCTGTTTCTTCGCCAGGTTTTGTCGTTTTTGCGGCATTGCTGGTGGGGCTCTGGTATGTGACAAAACCGCAGCACCGCTGGCAGTTGATGTTGGCTTCCAGTGCGGTGTTTTTTCTGTCTCTGGACTGGCAGGGCTTTCTGGTCCTGCTGCTCTGTGCACTGCTGGTCTGGCAGTGTGCGTTGCGGGCGCGTGGAAAAATGGGCTGGTTTGCAGTCGGCCTGTTGTGCGCTCTGGCGCCGTTGCTGCTTTTGAAATACTATGTAGCTGCGGCAGGGGGACTGCAGACACTTTTTTCTCTGCGATTGTGGCAGCCTGCAATCTTGCAACCGCTGGGTGTTGGTTATTTCACGCTGCAGCTTGTCAGCTACCTTGTGGATGTACGCCGCGGCATGCTGGTTCCGCAAAAAAGTTTCGCCCGGGTTCTTTGTTTCACATCTTTTTTTCTCTCCATTACCCAAGGCCCTTTTAATCGCTACGGGGAACTGATGCCGCAGCTGGAGGCTCCTGCCGGCTGGTCGGGCGACCGTATCTGGAGAGGGGCAGTGCGGTGCTTCTGGGGCTATTTCAAAAAAGTTGTAGTAGCGGACCGTGCTGCCGTGGTTGTGAGTGCGGCGTTTGGAAACCCGGGCGCCTTCGACCGGACGCAGCTTTTACTGGCCACAATTTTGTATTCCCTTCAGCTCTATGCGGACTTCTCCGGTTATACCGATATAGTGCTGGGGGTAGGGCAGATGCTGAGCCTGTCCCTGCCTGAAAATTTCCGACAACCTTTCCTGTCTGCTACGGTCAAGGAATTGTGGTCCCGGTGGCATATGAGTCTTTCCCGATGGCTGAAAGATTACGTGTATATTCCGTTGGGCGGCAGCCGCTGCAGCCCGGCACGGCGGGATATGAATCTTGTGTTGACCTTCCTGGTCAGTGGGCTCTGGCATGGGGCAGGGGTTACCTATCTGGTGTGGGGATTCCTCCACGGTTTGTGCCAGGCGCTGGAAAACCATCTGCCTTGGCGCCGTGCCATCACCAAGGGGGGGGTGCGTCTGGTGGGGATCGTAGGGACGTTTGGAATCTTCGTCTTTACCTTTACAATTTTCCGTGCTACCAGTCTGACCAATGCTGTGCAATATTTTAACGGAATCCTGCACAACAGTGGTCATGATGCACTCAGCAACTATTGGGAACTGGGACTTACCACCCGACAGGAACAGATTTTTCTGTTTGCAGGTATAGCGATTCTCGTCATCGCCGATCTTCTGCAGGAATTCCATGTTCCTGTTCTGGAAAAGCTCCTGGCGGCACCGCGGCCAGTGCGCTGGGCAGTCTATGAGGCGGCCATCCTCGCTTTTTTGCTGATGGGATACTTCCTGGGTGGCGGCGGATTCCTGTATGCACGCTACTAAAAACAAAAAGCAGCACCATGCCTGGCAGGCATGGTGCTGCTTTTTGTTGTAATTGGATCAGCGATCAGGCTCGCAATCCAGAATGGAGGGGATATTTTCCCAGCGATCCGCCTCGCCGGTATACATTTCGTGAAACCAGGCCACTGCAGCATTCAATCCCTGCTGATTGCCATCAAATTCCTGACTCTGGATTTTCTCTTCAGCGGTGTGCTCGATGCTCCATGGGCCGGGCCAGATATAGGCGGTCAGAAACTCAATCTTCTTTTTCCCGCTTTCGTCGGCGGGGTCTGCCTTTTTACCGGGAACAATGACATAGCGCATGCCGCCCTCCGCTCCTGAATAGGAATTGCCGTTATGGAACCAGTGATAGATCGGAAAAGCGTCCAGCATAGATCGTAACTCCTTTTGCCGGTCATGGGCAAGATATTATTATCATTATATCGGATTCTGCGATCCTTGGCAAGAGAAGACCAAAAACGCCATTGACAAAACTACTCCTTTGCGGTACAATAATTGAGTCATGCGGGATTAGCTCATCCGGTAGAGTGACTGCTTCCCAAGCAGTAGGTGGCGAGTTCGAGACTCGTATCCCGCTCCACAAACGCCTTGAATTGTACGATGCTTCGTATATTCAAGGCGCTTTCTTTTTTCCCTGTGCAACATTTTTACCACCTAAAAATGAGGCTAAGGCCTCGTAAACCTGTACGTAAGCCTGTACAGAAAAACAGGTGGCGAAAGATTGAGTAGAATCAAAAACTCCATAACAAAAAATCCCCCAACCTGTAAGGATTGCTTACAAGCTGGGGGATTGCTGTTATTCTTCCGTGGTGTCGTCGGTGCCGTCCGGCAGGTCAAGCTGCTGCTCGGCCAGCTGCTTGCCGGCGGCCAGGAGCCTGGTGAGCCAGGCCGGGACAGGGGCGCCCATGTCGGTGGCGTTCTCGGCGATCGAGCCAAGCTCGGTGAAGATGTACCACACCAAGATCACCGGCAGGACCAGCACCGTGTAGTCGATGCCCAGAACAGGGAAGTGAGCCGCGGCCATGCCCAGGACGCAGTCGGCCACGGCTGCCACCAGTACCACCACAATCATACCGCCCTTATGCCAGATGCCGGCGCGGGCTACGGCGCTGGACCATTTGCCCTTAGCTGCTGCGGCCGCGCTGCCGCTGATCCAGTCCAGCACCATGCAGCCCACCCAGGCCAGAATCAGCCAACCCAGCCAGCCAAAGGCCGCGCTAAAGGCACCGGCCGCGGCAACGATGGTGGCTTTGATCCAGAGGAAAATGTTATCGCTTTGCATCCGCCAATCCTTTCCGGGCTATGCCCTTACCCCACAAAGCGGCTGTGATACCGCTCCAGCTTGTCCCAACCGTTTTTCTGGGCAAGCGCGAGTACCTTGATGGCATCGCCGCTGCTTACGGAGAAGACCGCAGCAAAATAGCTATCGCCCAGACGCAGCTGCTTGTAGTGCTCGCTATCGGTCAGTCCCAGAGTTTCGGCCAGGCTGTCCGCCTGGCGCATCTGCTCATCGGTCAGGGGAGCCAGGCTCACCAGCTGGATGGTGTTCAACTGACTGTTGGGCACTGCAGTGAGATCCTGTGCAGTCTTATCCGGCTCGGTTGCGGGTTTGGTACCATAGATGCCCACAGCGTTATCGGTGCCGCTGTAGGCCGTGGGGTCCAGGCCCTTGCCGGTGGCGGTGGCGCGGGCTTCCAGGTGGCAGTGATCGTATCCTCCGGCAGCGTTGCCGGTCTGGCCCATAATGGCAAGAATGTCACCGGTCTTGACCTTCTGTCCTACCTGGACGAGCAGTTCTTTGCAGTGGCAGAAATACAGGAAATTCACCTCGTCGGGGGTCTGGGCAGCGTCCATCTGCACACAGACATACCAGCCCCATTCCCAGGTTTTATCGCAGTGATCTGTTACGATTCGGGCGCGGGTAACGGTGCCCTGGATCGCTTTTCCCTTGTAGGAAGGCATACGGATGAACTTGTCGTCCAGGCCAACCAGGTCCAGACCTCCGTGCCAGGTGGCTCCACCGCCGCGGGTATAGCCGTAACAACCGTAACTGTATACAATCTGCGACCGGCCATTGTAAATGCCGGTCTGCATTGCGGTTGCAAGCCGGGCTGCCGACTGCAGCGCGACACTTTGTTCTTCTTTCGTCATTCTATAGTCCTTTCATAATGTGTAGTGCGGTTTCTCTTCTCCGAAAAAACGCCATCGGATGTAGTCATCCAGAAGGATGGCAACCAGTACCAGAACGGCCCACAGCAGTGTGTACTGAGGGCAAATCTGCCCCATGAGATTTCCGGACATATCGCTGTAGTCCCACACGTCCCAGCCCAGCCACAGATTTACAATGCAACCGGTGATGAATTCCAGTGCGGTGGCCAGCGCGGTCCCGGTTACGACCTGCAAAGCAAGGCTTGTCTGCCAGCTCCATACCTCGTTCATGGCGCCTATGACGATAAAAACCACGGCGGCCAGCACCAGCATCGTCCAGTGGCTGTACCCGCGCCAGATCACCTCAAGCGCGCAATACGTTGAACCACCAAACCACGCCAGAAACGCATATTTAGCCAGCATCGTCCATCACCTTCGTAAGGATTTTCTGTGTCTCGGCGTCCGCCTGCGAAATCAGTGAGTTATACCCGTCAAGATACACGCCGGTCAGATGGTCGCCGTATTGCACGGCATTGATTTCCGGCACGGTCTTAAGCGTACGGACATACTCCCTAAGCTGGTTGAAATAGGTGTTCTGCTCCAAGAGCAATCTGTACAATGTTGCGTAGATGACCGTAGGGACAGATCCATGGTCTGCACGGCGGGTCACCTCCTTATGTTTTGAAAAGTTTTCAAAATGTTCACATTTGTCCATTTTGATAAAATATGAAGCGTTTTTACATGATTTGTGCCTTTGTGAAGCTAAAACGCCTATTTACGATGCATTTGTCAGACTTTTCTGGGTCGAAACTGGTTTGACAAAATAGTAAAATATTGGTATAATTGCAACATTATTACAGAAAGGAGGTACTCTATGGCAAATACCAAGCAGACGAGTAAGACCGTCGCAAGCAAAGCGTCTTCGATTTTGAGAGGAAAACAGTACAGCGCAAAATCAAAGAGCGTAGCTGCAAGCGCCCTTGCTCAGACCAAGAGCAAAGGCAAGAAAAAATAAATAGCTCTTACCAGATGAGCGGCGATGTGCGACCATCCCGCTCATTCTTTTTTGTTATATTCTGTAAACAGGTAATCAAGGGAGTAATCCTTGAAGACTGTTTGAATTGCACGCATCTCTTTTAGGGAAAACTGGGTTTTTCCGTGCAATTTGTTTTGAATGGATGATTCCGTAATACCGAGGTATTTTGCGAGTCTTTTTTGAGAGAGTCCCTTTTTCTTGAGTTCAATCAGTAGATTTGGAAATATTGTGTTTACCTCCTTTGTCGTACCGAATATGGTACTGGCTATATGGTAGAATCATCCTGGGAAGAAAGTGCGCAGGAAATCCTTTCAAACGCTTGGTTGAATTCCTGCTCGGCTTTTTTTGGCGAATAGTGTCCATTGAGAACACCCGAAACGTATTTCGGATTTTTTCCCAACTCGGCAGCAAGCTGCTTGGCCGTTACCCCTGCATTGTGCATTTTCCCAACAAGTTCGCCGGTCCATTGTGCAGGCATACAAATCTAACCTCCTTTATAGCCTAAAACTTGACTTTGGTTAGATTTTGCGATAAGATAAAAGCGCCAACAAATATCAGCGCAAAATCTGTCCAAAGCCGCAGATCGCATGGGGACATTCTGTTTCTAACCATGGTCAACCTGTGTCTATATAATATCTGAATATGGTTAGAATGTCAACATAAAAATCTGAATTTGGTTAGTTTTGGCGCTCTGCACAAAAAGGGGCGTTGAGAATTGTGTTTTATGATGTGTACACAGAACTATGCCGGCAGAAGGGAATCAGCCGCAGCCGTGCGGCAGCAGAGATGGGGTTGAGCAATTCCACGGTGACCAAATGGAAAAAGACCGGGGCGACGCCTTCGGGAGAAACGATGACAAAGATCGCTGCCTACTTCGGTGTTTCTGTGGATGATCTGCTTAAACAAGAAAAAGACCTTGCCCCCAAGAGCAAGGTCACAGACGAGGATATCAAGTTCGCACTGTTTGGCGGCGGGCCCGTATCGGATGCCCAGTATGAGGAAGTCAAGCAGTTTGTACGGTTTATAAAGGAGCGCGATGCCCATGGGAAAAAAGAATGATTTCCATGCTATTGCAGAAAACAATGGGATAGAGATCGTTTCCTTCCGGCTTCCCACGGTGGATAGTATGTCTGCAGAAATTGATGGCCGGTGCTACATTGCGGTGGATAATTCCCGCCATCACACAGCCACCGAGGAGGAAGTGCGCATCGGTCATGAACTGGGGCATTGCCTGTATGGGGGATTCTATACACGGAATACCCCTTACGATGTGATGGAGCGCCACGAGGTGCGCGCCGATCGCTGGTATATCAAGCGCGCCATTCCGCGCCGGACCTTGTTCCGGTTACTGGGAAAAGGGTATGACGCCTGGGAAATCGCCGAGCAGCTGAATACCACCGAGGAATATGTCCGCCGTGCGTACTACTACTATAAGGAGAATCCGTAAAGGGTTGTTGTGGAAGATTCGGTTTGATAGGAGTGTAAATTTTGGCAAAGTGTAAAAAATGCGGACGAAAAGGATTTTTCCTGAAACTGACGGATGGCTTGTGTGATAATTGCCACTCTACAATGTTGATGGAGCAAGAGCAGTCTAAAATCAAAGCGGATATTGAGGTCCTGAAAGAAGAACTTTCTGATCATCAGAAGTTGTACGACCGTATTGCCCAGGAAGCCCGTGAAAAGGGAACGGCCCAGGCCAAAGAGGAAGAAAAGGAAATCTCAGCCCGGGTAGAGGACCTGCGGAAAGTTGTTGATGAGCAGTCAGCCAAACTGAACGACATACTGGATCAAAAAGCAAAGGCCGAAAAAAGCGTTGCTGCATCCGAGAGAAAGGTGCTCCGCAGTAGGGAACTTGTCAAGGCAATCCAGCACGCCTGTGAAACTTTCGATAGCCTTGATGATGGACATGAGGCAAAGCAAGCGGCTGAAGATGCGGAGGAGTTCCTGAAGCCGACGGTCACCTTGAACTTGCAGTGTCTGGATATGCGTGACCTTCGCAAGCGGTACCGCCAAAATGAAAAGAACATTGAAAAAACCCTGGAAAAGTATAAAAGCCGGTATACCACAAAGACCAATATGACCATTTACCGGTTGATGGTTATTGCCCTTTCCGCAGAGCTGCAGAATGTTTTGCACAATATCAGTTACGGCAAGCTGGAAGATGCTTTGCAGGATATTAAAACCATTACGCAAAAGTATTATGATATTGCCACCGATGGCAATCAAAATATCGCTCCAACCGTTAAAAAATTCATTGGAGAAATTGACTACTACTTCCAGGAAGCTGTCAAAATCGAGTATGAATATTACGTCCAGAAGGAACGAGCCCGTGAAGAGCAGCGGGCCATTCGGGAGCAAATGCGGCAGGAAGCCGAGGAACGTCGCGAACTGGAGCGGCAACGCAAACAGATTGAAAAAGAGGAAAGCAAGTTCCAGGATCAGATCGGTCAGTTGAACGAGCAGATGGCTCAGTCTCAGGATGACGAAAAAACAAAGCTGCTGCAGGCCCGTATTGAAGAATTGCAGCGCCAGCTCGCATCGGTATCGGAGCAGCGCGAAAAGATTGTTCAGTTGCAAAACGGAAAAGCCGGCAATGTGTATGTTATCAGTAATATTGGCTCTTTCGGTGAAAATGTCTTCAAAATCGGTATGACGCGACGTTTGGAACCGATGGATCGTGTCAACGAATTGGGCAACGCCAGTGTCCCGTTCCCGTTTGATGTTCATTCGCTGATTTTCTCGGATGATGCCGTAGGGCTGGAAACAAAACTACATCATATGCTCAATGACCAGCGTGTTAATAAGGTGAATCTCCGCAAAGAGTTTTTCCGGGTTTCGCTCGACGATATCGAAAAACTTGTGGAAGAAGTGGCACCCACAGCTGAATTCAAACGCACAGCACTGGCAGAGCAGTATCGGCAGAGCTTGTCCATTACTCACGTCTCAGAAAACCCGGCGAGCAGTTCTGAAGACGATGGTGAAGAAGAATGATTCGATTTCTGCAAAGGGAGAAAGGAAAATCTTATGATTGATTTTAAAAACGCAAACTACATCAAGTTGGCACCAGTGGATGCAAAAGCTTTCTCAGGGATGATCGAGCCGATGTTTGTTCCCGGCGAAGAAATTCTGCAGGCGTTCAAGAGCATCCGGGATGGGATCGTCTTCACTAACAAGCGAATCTTTGCCATCAATGTGCAGGGAATCACCGGAAAGAAGAAGGACTTTACCTCGCTTCCGTACAGTAAAATCCAGTGCTTTTCTGTGGAAACCGCCGGTGTGTTGGATTTGGACAGTGAGTTGGAACTGTGGTTCAGTGGCCTTGGAAAGGTGAAGTTTGAATTCACCAGCAATGCGGACGTGGCAGCAATCTGCCGTAGCATCAGCGGGTTCGTTCTCCAATAATAAGAAGAAAAAACGCCACCGGTGCTGGAACACCAGAGGCGTTTGAATAGATCAGCTTGCACGAAGGCATAACCCGACCTAGTCCAATTCGGATTATACCACCTCCGGGCAGGCTTTGACAAGTGTACCCTTTGGAGGTGGTTTTGTGTTGTGTATTCGCTGCCGCCGCGAGATTCCCGACGACTCCCGACTGTGCTGTTACTGTGGCAAGCGTCAGGTCGGTGCGCCGGCGCCCCAGCGCCGCCAGCGCCGACGGCCTCGTGGGCAGGGGAGTGTGTGGAAAGACCCTCGCAACCATGACCGGCCCTGGGTGGCCCGGGCGGCGGACGGCACCTACATCGGCTGTTTCGCGGAATCCAGCGAGGCGGTGCGGGAGCTGGATGCAGTGAATGCCCGTCTGATCGCACCCGACCGGCAGATGTACACCCTGGCCGATGTTTACGACCGATGGAGCGTGCTGCATTTTCCTAAGATCACAAAGTCAGCCCAACAGTCCTACAAGAACGCCTACCGCAAGGCGGAGCCGCTGCAGGGGCGCCGCATGATGGATCTGAAAACTGAAGACTATCAGGAAATCATTACCGATATGGCTGCACATAAAGCGAGCCGCAGCCTGTGCGAGAAGCAGCGCCAACTGTTCAGCCAGCTTTGCCAGTATGCCATGCGCCAGGACATTATTAACACAAACTATGCCCAGGGGTTAGTACTTCCCAGCGCCAGTGCCCCGCAGACGCGGGTCTTGAGCGAAGCAGAGGTAGAGGCAATCTGGTCTATGGCAGACGATAAGCGCCTGGGGGAAACAGCCCGCATTGCACTGGTACTGATCTACACCGGAATGCGCTTGAACGAACTGCTCACAGCCCGCCGGACAAACGTGCATTTGGAGGCGGGTTACCTGGTAGGCGGTGAAAAGACCGAAGCTGGCCGTGACCGTGTGATTCCTCTGCATACGGATGTACAACCTTTCATTCGAGAATGGCTGAATGGGAACGATACTGACTTTCTGATTCCGTCCAAGTATGGCATCCCGCGAGACCACAACAATGTGCGCAAGTCCTTCGGCAGTCTGATGAAAAAACTGGAAATCCAGGGCGTAAAGCCCCACACCTGCCGTCACACTGCTGCCACCAAGATGATGGCTTCTGGACTGGCTCCGGAGGTGGTGAAGCAGATCCTTGGGCACGCCGATATTACCACGACGCTCAACATTTATACACATCCTGACGTCAGTTTGCTGGTGAACGGTATGGCAACTATAAATTGGCGTAAGCCTGTATAAGACCTGTATAAACCCGCTTTTTGGCGTTGCAACGTGCAGGAGACTGGACTTCCCAAGCAGTAGGTGGCGAGTTCGAGACTCGTATCCCGCTCCAAAAATGCCTTGCCAGTAGGTGATATTACCGCTGCGCAAGGCGTTTCTTTTTTGAAGGCTGCCATCTGGGTATTTTCGCCGCTTTGCGAGGAAATCCTTGACAACGGGTTCTTTTTCTGCTAAAATACTTTAGCAATCGTTCAGATGGCTGCTCCATTCGCACAGGATGGTGAATGCTGGTAGCCGCAATTCGAAGATTGTGATGAGCACATATATCAAGTATGGCTCCCGTAATCATGATCGAGAAAGAGGTGAAATAACCATGAAGAAGGGCATCCATCCGAACTATGTGGACTGCACCATTACCTGTGCCTGCGGCAACGTGATTCACACTCGTGACACCAAACCGGAGATCCACGTGGAAGTTTGTAGCAAGTGCCATCCGTTCTATACCGGCAAGCAGAAGCTGGTCGATACCGGTGGCCGTGTCGAGCGCTTCAAGCGCCGTTATGCCAACGTCGGCAAATAAATTTGTTTGCACTGTACCCCAGATGGCGACATCTGGGGTATTTTTGGCTGTCTGTGAGGAATTTTCATGTCCGATTACAAGACCATCCGCGGGGTGTCAACTTTCACTTATGAAGAAAAGAGAAGCCGGTTTATTGCAACGGCTGCTTTCGCGGACACCGAAGAAAAGGCGCTGGCGGTCCTTAACGGGGTGCGTGCTGCCAACCGTACCGCCCGGCATAATGTATATGCGTATGTACTGCAAAACGGCCGTACGCGCTATTCTGATGACGGAGAACCCGCCAAAACTGCGGGAACACCGGTGCTGGAAGCTATCGGCCATGCGGAACTATCCGATGTGATTGTAGTGGTAACCCGGTATTTTGGCGGCATTCTGCTGGGAACCGGTGGGCTGGTGCGTGCCTACACAGCAGCGGCATCAGGTGCGCTTCAGCAGGCGGAACTGGTCAGTATGCGCCTGGTGGTAGATTGCAGTCTGCAGGTGCCCTATGCACTGTTTGAACAGGTACAGCGGATAATCTTGGCCTCGGGAGCCAGATTGCAGGAACCTGTTTTTGCCGATGCGGTCACGCTGCTGTGGCGTATGCCGGCTGGGAAAGAGACTGCTTTGTGCGCCTCTTTGTCGGAATTGACCCGTGGGGCGGCACAGGTGATGGTTTCGGCACCATCCTATGCGCCTTTTTGAAAAAAATCTGAAAATTCCGGCAAAAATAAAGTCTTTTGCACGGTTTTATCGTACTTATATATAGAGACCAACGAAAGGGGGCGGATTCTGTGACGATTCGAGAAGAAACCGAGGCGATTGAGCGCCAGACTTTTAGCCGCTACGCAACGCTGAGTGAGCACAGTCGTGGCCGCCGGGGGGCGGAGGAACAAGATCCGATCCGCCCGTGTTTTCAGCGGGACCGGGACCGGATTCTGCACTGCAAGGCGTTCCGTCGCCTCAAGCAGAAAACACAGGTGTTTCTCTCTCCGGAGGGAGATCATTACCGTACCCGGCTGACGCATACACTGGAGGTCAGCCAGATCGCCCGGACGATTTCGAGGGCGCTGCGCCTGAACGAGGATCTGACCGAAGCCATTGCGCTGGGACATGATCTGGGTCATACGCCGTTTGGCCATGCGGGGGAGCGGGCCCTCAATCGTCTGTGCCCGGGTGGGTTTACGCACTTTCGCCAGAGCCTTCGGGTAGTGGATTATCTGGAAAAAGACGGCAAGGGCCTTAATCTGAGCTGGGAGGTCCGCAACGGTATCATCACGCACACTACAGGCACATGGGCGCGCACGCCGGAGGGCTGCGTGGTGCGCAGGGCGGATCATATCGCTTTCCTGAATCATGACATTGAGGATGCGGTGGGGGCCGGGGTGCTGGATCCGCGTCAGATCCCGCCGGAGGCTACGGCAGTTTTGGGAAATACCAAATCCCAGCGCATCACTACCATGATTACAGATCTTGTGGAGCACAGCCAGAATGGTCGTATCAATTTTTCTCCGGAGGTGGAGGCGGCCTATGCGGTCCTCAAGGATTTCATGTATTCTACGGTCTACGTGGACCGGGAAGCCAAACGGGAAGAAAAAAAGGTGGACAAGCTGATCGAAGGGCTGTATGAGAGGCTGTGCGGGGATCCGGACCTGTTGCCGAACTTTTATCTGCAAATTGCCTACAACGAGGGCGTGGACCGGGCCGCTACCGACTACATCAGCGGGATGAGTGATGAATTTGCCACCCGGTTGTTTGTAGAATGGTTTGTGCCGCAAAAATGGCAGGTTTTGTGATTGCTGCTTTTCCATAAAGGAGGTGGAGCGGATTGATTCCACAGGAATACATACAGGAAGTTGTGCGCCGCAATGACATCGAGGAGGTCATTGGCCAGTATGTGCAATTGCGGCGGCGCGGCAGGACGCTGAGCGGTCTGTGTCCGTTCCACAACGAAAAAACGCCTTCCTTCGTGGTTTATCCTGATACCCAGAGCTTTTATTGCTTCGGATGCGGCGCGGCGGGCGATGTTATAAACTTTGTGCGCAAGTACAATAATCTCGGGTATGTGGAAAGTGTCAAACAGCTGGCGTCCCGAGCAGGAATGCCTCTTCCCGAGGAAGAAGACAAGGAGGCTCGTGCCCGTCAGCGTCTGCTGGAAATCAATCGCTGCGCAGCACGGTACTTTTATGAGCAGCTTAACGCCAAAACGCCGGAAGCGGCTTTGGCGCGGCGGTACTGGAAAGAAAAGCGCGGCCTGTCCGATGCGGCCATCCGTCGGTTTGGACTGGGCTATGCACCGGAAGATTTCAGCGGCCTTTTGCATTATCTGCGGCGCCGCGGATTCCGGGAGGATGAACTGGAGCATTCCGGTCTTATCAAGCGAAGCGCCAAGGGCAATCTGTATGATATTTTCCGTCATCGGGTGATGGTGCCCATTATTGACGTGCGAGGCTCCATTATCGCGTTTGGAGGCCGTGTTCTGGATGATTCCAAACCCAAGTATATCAACAGCCCGGAAACGGTGGTCTATCATAAATCCCGCACCCTGTTTGCGCTCAATATTGCCAAAAAGTCTGCCAGCAAGCGTTACATCCTTTGTGAAGGCTACATGGATGTGATCTCCATGCATGAAGCGGGCTTTGATACGGCGGTGTGCGCCTGCGGTACGGCTCTGACGCCGGAACAGGTCAAGCTTCTGAGCGAGTATGCCGATGAAGTGGTCCTGAGCTATGACTCGGACGAGGCCGGGCAGAAGGCCACGGAGCGCAGCCTGGGACTGTTTGCCAACAGTCCTGTAAAGGTCAGTGTATTGAGCTATCAGGGCGCCAAGGATCCTGATGAATTCATCAAAAAGTATGGGCGGGAACGGTTTGATATGCTGCTCAACGGCACGGCCAATCCCACCGAGTTTCAGCTGAAAAAGGCCAAGGCCAAATATGATCTGCGCAGTGACGACGGCCGGCTCAACTACATCCGGGAGGCCATTGATATCCTCACCGGGCACGGCGTGACCCCTACGGCACGGGACGTCTATGCGGGACGCCTTGCCGAGGAAACGGGTGTAGCCAAACAGGCCATTCTCTCCCAGATGCAGGGAGCATTGCGGGCGGCTGATCGACGCAGCCATCGCAAAGAGCAGAAAGAAATGGTCCAAAAGGGGATTGCGGCGGATATCCGGGTGCCCTACACGCAGGGCGGCGATGCGGCACTGGGGGCTGCCAGTGCCAGCCGCCAGTTGGTGGCGGCGCTGCTCCAGGACCCTGATGAGGTTCCTTATGTACGTGCCCGGCTGAATATGGACACCATCCTGCTGCCAGAGATGCAGCAGGCACTGCAAGCAATTTTTCGCTGTGCGGAGGAAAAGCAGCCCGTTAATCTGACCTCCCTGCAGCAGAGACTGGACGATAAAGCTTTCCAACAGGTGGCGCTGGCGCAGGCACAGAACCATGACCAGAAGCTGGCACAGCGGGATATCGATATGTACCTGGAGCGTTTGCAGAACGCCAAACCCATCAGTGAGCGGGTAGCCGGCACCAGTGATGATCAGTTCCTGAACTTTTTTGCCAATGTAAAAAAGGAAAAGGGCGTGCAGGAGCCGCCGCCGGAAACCGACGGGTGAATTTCCGCAGCAGATAAATCATCTCCCCGCGCGGAAACGCGCAGTGTACCAATAGAAAACCAAAAGGAGAAACGTACTTATGGCAGAGAAAAAAGATCCCATTCGCAGCTTGATCGAAAACGGCCGTCGCAGCGGCAAACTGACCAACACCGAGATCGGTGATGCGATGGAGGAAAGCGGCCACGTTCTGGACGTGGAGCAGATGGAAAAGCTCTACGAAGAACTGGAAAGCAACGGCATCGAAGTGGTGGACGACGACGCGTCGGACGCAGCGGATGTGGCGCTGACCGAGGACAATGTGGACGACTTTGAGGAAAGCCTGAATACCGACGGCATTACCATTGATGACCCGGTCAAGGTATACCTGAAAGAGATCGGCCGTGTGCCCCTTCTGACGCCGGAAGAGGAAATCGACCTGGCTCTGAAGATTCAGGCCGGTGGCCCCGAAGGGGAAAAGGCCAAACAGCGCCTGAGCGAAGCCAACCTCCGTCTGGTTGTTTCCATCGCCAAGCGGTATGTGGGGCGTGGTATGCAGTTCCTTGATCTGATCCAGGAAGGTAACCTGGGCCTGATCAAGGCGGTTGAAAAGTTCGATCATACCAAAGGCTTTAAATTCTCCACCTATGCCACCTGGTGGATCCGTCAGGCGATTACCCGTGCCATTGCCGATCAGGCCCGCACCATCCGCATTCCGGTACACATGGTCGAGACGATCAACAAGGTCAAGAAGGTTTCCAGTCAGCTCCTGCATGAGTACGGGCATGACCCCAGTGCCGAGGAGATTGCGGAACGTCTGGATATGTCGGTGGACAAAGTCCGCGAAATCATGCGGGTGGCCCAGGAACCTGTCAGCCTGGAGACCCCTATCGGTGAGGAGGAGGACAGCCATCTGGGGGACTTCATTCCCGACGATGACGCTCCCGTCCCGGCCGAGGCTGCCAGCCAGACGCTGCTGAAAGAACAGCTGGCCGACGTGCTCAAGACGCTGACTCCGCGTGAGGAAAAGGTGCTGCGCCTGCGTTTTGGTCTGGAAGACGGACGCCCCCGCACGCTGGAAGAAGTGGGTAAGGAGTTCAACGTGACCCGTGAACGTATCCGCCAGATCGAAGCCAAGGCACTTCGCAAGCTGCGTCATCCCAGCCGCAGCAAGAAACTGCGCGATTTCCTGGATTAATTTTGTATGGATCAGAGCCCCGGCCGATTTTCGGCCGGGGCTCTGGCTGTGCAGGGGCTTTTCCAAAAGTCAAGAGTGTGCTCGCACAAAAAGACGAGCGGCAGGTTGTGAAAAATGCCCAAAAAGGCCCTTTGGAACAGTGTGGACGGATTTGTCAAGGCGATGGGCAAGGTGCAAAATCGTCAAAATGCCGAAAATAACCTACACGCACCCGGGCGTATCATAACGAAGACAAAAGTTGTAAAAAAGCCCCGAAAAGCCTTGACAATAAGGGTTTTAGCCTGTATACTAAATCAGTATCACAAAAATGGAATAGAGCGCCCTAAGGGGATTTTGCAAAAATGCGAAAACCTCAAAATTTGTGGAAAATGCCGAATATGGCTTCTTTCGCAAAGGCCTCTTTGGGTGGCTTTCGCCAACTTTGTCAATCTATGGAATAGGAGTGGTCGCGTTTTATGGTAAAGGTCAAGCCCGTACAAAACGGCAGAACGACCCGCATGAGTTTTTCCCGTATCAACGAAGTGATTGATATGCCCAATCTCATCGAGATCCAGAAAAACTCTTACAACTGGTTCCTTCAGGAAGGTCTGCATGAGGTCTTCCATGACATTGCCGCGATCGAGGACTACACCGGAAATCTGGTGCTGGAATTCGTCGATTACCGGCTGGACAAGAACCCCAAGTACTCCATTAAAGAATGTAAGGAGCGGGACGCCACCTATGCGGCGCCCCTGTATGTCACGGCCCGGCTGTTCAACAAGCAGACCGGTGAGGTGAAGGAGCAGGAAATCTTCATGGGCGACTTCCCGCTCATGACCGATTCCGGTACTTTCATCTCCAACGGTGCCGAGCGTGCCATCGTCAGCCAGCTGGTCCGTTCTCCCGGTGTGTTCTACGGCTCCAGCAAGGACCGTACCGGCAAGGACCTGTTCACCGCAACCATGAACCCCAACCGCGGCGCCTGGCTGGAATACGAGACCGACTCCCAGGACGTTTTCTATGTCCGTATCGACAAGAACCGCAAGCTGCCTGTCACCACGCTGATCCGTGCGCTGGGTCTTGGCACCGATGAGCAGATCCGTCAGTTCTTCGGCAACTCGGAGCCCAAGATCAACGCTTCCCTGGAGAAGGACATCACCCACTCCACGGAGGAAGGCCTGCTGGAAGTTTACCGCAAGCTGCGCCCCGGCGAGCCCCCGACGGTGGAAAACTCCCGCAGCCACCTGAATTCGCTGTTCTTTGACCCGCGCCGCTACGATCTGGCTCGCTTTGGCCGCTACAAGATGAATAATAAACTCGCGCTGGCCCGCCGCATTGCCGGTTACAAGGCTGCCGAGGATATCATTGCACCCCTGACCGGCGAACTGCTGGTTGCGAAGGGTGAAAAGATCAACACCGCCAAGGCCAATGAGATCGACGCCGCTGGTGTGACCCGTGTGGTTGTGCTTGTGGAGCGCAAGGGCGAGGAGAGCACCCCGGTAATCGTCATCTCCAACGGCTGTGTGGATGCCCAGCCCTTCTTCAGCTTCGATGTGGATGCTGAGTGCGGCATCAACGAGCGTGCCAACTTTGCTGAGATCCGTAAGATCCTGGATGCCACTTCGGATCCCGAAGAGCAGAAGGAATTGCTGCGCCAGAATCATGATGTGCTGATCAGCCGTACTGTCACGGTGGACGATATTTTTGCATCCATCAACTACCTGATCGGTCTGGACCACGGCATCGGCGTTACTGACGAGATCGACCATCTGGGCAACCGTCGTGTGCGCAGTGTGGGTGAGTTGCTGCAGAACCAGTTCCGCATCGGCTTCTCCCGCATGGAACGCGTCATCCGCGAGCGTATGACCCTGCAGAACCAGGAAAACGGCGAGATCACCCCGCAGAGCCTGGTCAACATCCGCCCGGTTGTGGCCGCTATCAAAGAATTCATCGGTTCCAGCCCGCTGTCCCAGTTCATGGACCAGAACAACCCGCTGGCCGAATTGACCCATAAGCGCCGTCTGTCCGCTCTGGGCCCTGGCGGTCTGTCCCGTGACCGTGCCGGCTTCGAAGTCCGCGACGTTCACTATACCCATTACGGCCGTCTGTGCCCCATTGAGACCCCTGAAGGCCCCAACATCGGTCTGATCTCTTACCTGGCTACCTATGCCAAGATCAACAAGTACGGCTTTGTGGAAGCACCTTACCGCCGTGTGGACAAGGCCACCGGCGTGGTTACCGACGAAGTGGTCTACATGACCGCCGACGTGGAAGATGAATATATCGTTGCCCAGGCCAATGAACCTCTGGACGAGAACAATCGTTTTGTCCGTCCCCGCGTTTCCGGCCGTCACCGCAACGACATCCAGGAGTTTGAAGCCAGTCAGGTCGACTTCATGGACGTTTCTCCGCGAATGATGGTTTCCGTCGCTACGGCCTGCATCCCGTTCCTCGAGAACGATGACTGTAACCGTGCACTGATGGGCTCCAACATGCAGCGGCAGGCTGTGCCTCTGATGGTCACTCAGCAGCCCATTGTGGCCACCGGTATGGAATACAAAGCAGCCACCGACTCCGGCGTCTGCATCCTGGCCGCCCATGATGGCACTGTGGAGTACGTGGATGCCGAGAAGATTGTTGTCCGCTGCGCCGATGGTTCTGCCGACACCTATGAACTGATCAAGTTCATGCGCTCCAACCAGGGCAACTGCAACAACCAGCGTCCCATCGTCCAGGTGGGCGATGCGGTCAAGACCGGCGATGTGCTGGCCGACGGCCCCGCCACCAAGAACGGCGAGATCAGCCTGGGCAAAAATGCTCTGGTAGGCTTCATGACCTGGGAAGGTTACAACTACGAGGACGCCGTCCTGCTCAACGAGAAGCTGGTGCGTGAGGACGTCTATACCTCCATTCATATTGAAGAGTATGAGACCGAGGCCCGTGACACCAAGCTGGGACCTGAAGAAATCACCCGCGACATCCCCAACGTCGGCGATGACGCGCTGAAGGATCTGGACGATCGCGGCATTATCCGCATTGGCGCTGAGGTCAAGACCGGCGACATCCTGGTTGGTAAGGTCACCCCGAAGGGCGAGACCGAACTCACCGCCGAGGAGCGCCTGCTGCGCGCCATCTTCGGTGAGAAAGCCCGCGAAGTCCGCGATACCTCGCTGCGTGTGCCTCATGGTGCCTACGGTATCGTGGTGGACATTAAGGTCTTTACCCCCGAAAACAGCGATGAACTGCAGCCCGGCGTCCGTATGTGCGTGCGCTGCTACATCGCGCAGAAACGTAAGATCAGCGTCGGCGACAAGATGGCCGGCCGTCACGGCAACAAGGGTGTTGTTTCCCGCATTCTGCCGCAGGAGGATATGCCTTTCCTGCCCGACGGCACGCCGCTGGATATCGTGCTGAACCCCCTGGGCGTTCCCTCCCGTATGAACATCGGTCAGGTGCTGGAAGTCAACCTGGGCTATGTGGCCAAGGCTCTGGGCTGGAAGGTGCAGACCCCTGTCTTCGATGGTGCGCACGAATCCGATCTGCGTGATTGCTTCGCAGAAGCCCGCACCAAGTGGCACGGCGAAAACGCCCCTGAGTATCCCACCAAGCTGGACCGCCTGATGGGCGAGAAGGGCCACATCATCGACTTCTCCAAGATCGACCTGACCGATGACGGCAAGACCACTGTCTACGATGGCCGTACCGGCGAACAGTTCCCCAATAAGGTTACCGTCGGCTATATGTACTACCTCAAGCTGCATCACCTGGTCGACGATAAGATCCATGCCCGTTCCACCGGCCCCTACTCCATGGTCACCCAGCAGCCTCTGGGCGGCAAAGCGCAGTTCGGCGGCCAGCGCTTCGGCGAGATGGAAGTCTGGGCTCTGGAAGCTTACGGCGCCGCTTACACCCTGCAGGAGATCCTGACCATCAAGTCCGACGACGTTGTGGGTCGTGTCAAGACCTACGAGGCCATCGTCAAGGGCGATCCTATCCCGCGTCCCGGTATCCCCGAGAGTTTCCGCGTTATGCTCAAGGAGCTGCAGAGCCTGGGCCTGGATATCGTTGTGCAGGATAAGGAAGGCAATCCCGTGGATATGCGTCAGGAATTTGACGACGATGACAGCAGCTTTGAAGGCAGCGATTACGAAGTGGGCAACAATGTCCTGGTCGAGAGCGAGCTGCAGGATGACTACAGCGTGAAGGATGCTGACGAGGGCTTTGATGACGATCTGGATGAGGACAGCGAGCCCAGTGCCGATGACCTGGCCAAGATCGAGATGGACGATCCCTTCGACGATGAATAATGTTTCGCTGTATCGTGTGTCATACTTGAATTGAGAGGGTTCGCTGAATGGAAAATAAAGAATTCGCTTCGATTAAGATTGGCCTTGCCTCCCCGGACCAGATCCGCGCCTGGAGCTATGGCGAGGTCACCAAACCCGAAACCATCAACTACCGTACCCTGAAGCCGGAACGCGACGGCCTGTACTGCGAGCGCATTTTTGGACCCACCAAGGACTGGGAATGCCACTGCGGCAAGTACAAGCGCATCCGCTATAAGGGCAAGATCTGCGACAAGTGCGGCGTGGAAGTCACCCGCGCCAAGGTTCGCCGCGAGCGTATGGGTCACATCGAACTGGCCGCGCCCGTGTCCCACATCTGGTATTTCAAGGGCATTCCCAGCCGCATTGGCCTGATGCTGGACATCAGCCCCCGTCAGCTGGACAAAGTCCTGTACTTCGCCAACTACATTGTCACCGATCCCGGTTTCACGCCGCTGGAGAAAAAGCAGCTGCTGACCGAGCGCGAGTACAAGGAGATGCGCGAGAAGTACGAAGATACGTTTGAAGCTGGCATGGGTGCTGAAGCTATCCAGAAACTGCTGGCTGAGATCGATCTGGAAAAGCTCTCCGCTGAGCTGCGTGAGGAGCTGGAAAAATCCAATGGCCAGAAGCGCGTGCGCCTGCTCAAGCGTCTGGAAGCTGTTGAGGCTTTCATCGAGAGCAATCAGCGCCCCGAGTGGATGATCCTGACGGTTATCCCCGTGATCCCGCCGGATCTGCGCCCGCTGCTGCAGCTGGATGGTGGCCGCTTTGCGACCTCCGACCTGAATGATCTGTACCGCCGCGTGATCAACCGTAACAACCGCCTGAAGCGTCTGCTGGAGTTGGGTGCGCCTGACATTATCGTGCGCAACGAGAAGCGTATGCTGCAGGAGGCGGTGGACGCTCTGATCGATAACGGTCGCCGCGGCCGTCCGGTCACCGGCGCCAACAACCGTGCGCTGAAGAGTCTGTCTGATATGCTCAAGGGCAAGCAGGGCCGCTTCCGCCAGAACCTGCTGGGCAAGCGTGTTGACTACTCCGGCCGTTCTGTTATCGTTGTCGGCCCCGAATTGAAGATGTATCAGTGCGGTCTGCCGAAGGAGATGGCCCTTGAACTCTTCAAGCCCTTCGTCATGAAGGACCTGGTGGAGAAGGAGAAGGCCAACAACATCAAGTCCGCCCGCAAGATGGTGGAGCGTGCCCGTCCTGAGGTCTGGGACTCTCTGGAAACCGTCATCAAGGGCCATCCGGTCCTCCTGAACCGTGCACCTACGCTGCACCGTCTGGGCATCCAGGCGTTCGAGCCGGTGCTGGTGGAAGGCCGCGCCATCAAGCTGCACCCCCTGGTTTGCACGCCGTTCAACGCCGACTTCGACGGTGACCAGATGGCCGTCCATCTGCCGCTGTCCAAGGAAGCTCAGCGCGAGGCCAAGATGCTGATGCTGGCGTCCGGCAACCTGTTGAAGCCCTCTGACGGCGAACCCGTCACCGTGCCCACGCAGGATATGATCCTGGGCAGCTACTACCTGACGCTGGTCAACCCCGACGATAAGGGCCATGGCAAGATCTTCCGCGATGAGGACGAGGCTATGATGGCCTACTCCGAAGGCTTGATCACACTGCAGGCGCCCATCAAGGTGCGCCGCACCATGACCTTTGACGGTGTGGAGGAGAGCGCTCTGGTGGATACCACCATGGGTCAGATCATCTTCAATAACCCGATCCCACAGGATCTGGGCTATGTCGACCGCACCGATCCGGAGCACAAGTTCGACTACGAGATGAATCCCCGCACCCTGAAGATCGCTTCGGGCGGCAAGTCCGACAAGCTGACCAAGAAGGGCCTGCCTGACATCATCAGCCGCTGCCTGACCAAGCATGGCACCAAGGCCTGCGCCATTATGCTGGATGCCATCAAGGCACAGGGCTACAAGTATTCCACGCTGTCTGCCATCACCGTTGCGGTGCCGGACGCGATTATCCCCGAAGAGAAGCCGGCCATCCTGGCGGCTGCCGACAAGAAGATCGAGAAGGTCATGAAGAACTTCAACCGCGGTCTTATTTCGGACGAGGAGCGTTATCGCAGCACCGTCGCCATCTGGCAGGAGGCCACCGAGCAGGTTTCCGAGGCTCTGGGCAACAACCTGCGCCAGAACCACCAGCGCAACCCCATCTATATGATGTCCGATTCCGGTGCCCGTGGTTCTATGGACCAGATCAAGCAGCTGGCCGGTATGCGCGGCCTGCTTGCCAATACAGCCGGTAAGACGCTGGAAATGCCTATTCGCGCCAACTACCGTGAAGGCCTGAATATCCTGGAATACTTCATTTCTTCTCGAGGCGCCCGTAAAGGCCTGGCCGATACCGCGCTTCGTACCGCCGACTCTGGTTACCTGACCCGCCGTCTGGTCGACGTCTCTCAGGAAGTTATCATCCGCGAGGAAGACTGCCACGCTACCGAGGGTATCTGGGTCCGTGAAATCAGCGAGGGCAATTCGGTCGTCGAGTCCTTCAAGGAACGTTTGAATGGCCGTTACGCGCTGCATGACGTCTATGATCCGAACACCGGCGAACTGCTGGTCAGCAAGGACAAGATGATGGACATGTTCGATGCCGAGAAGATTGCTAACGCCGGCATCACCGAGCTGGAAATCCGCTCGGTCATGACCTGCCGTGCCCATGTGGGTGTCTGCGCCCGCTGCTACGGCTCCAACATGTCCAACGGCGAGTGCGTCAAGGTCGGCGAGAGTGTCGGTATCATCGCTGCTGAATCCATCGGCGAGCCCGGTACCCAGCTGACCATGCGTACCTTCCATACCGGTGGTATTGCATCGGCCGAAGATATTACCCAGGGTCTTCCTCGTGTTGAGGAACTGTTCGAGAGCCGTCGTCCCAAGGCAATGGCCATCATGAGCGAGATCGCCGGTACCGTCCACATTGACGATACCAAGAAGAGTCGACATGCCGAGATCAACGGCTTTGACGACAACGGCGCGCCCATTACCAAGAGCTATCTGATCCCGTTCGGTCAGCGCCTCAAGGTTATGGAGGGCGACGAGGTACAGAAGGGCGCTCTGCTCACCGAAGGCCACGCCTATCCGCAGGATATTCTGGCCATTCAGGGCCCCATCGCCACCCAGAACTACCTGATCAGCGAAGTGCAGAAGGTTTACCGTCTGCAGGGCGTTGATATCAATGATAAGCATATCGAAGTCATTGTGCGTCAGATGATGCGCAAAGTCCGTATTGAGGATGCTGGCTCCAGCGACTTTATCGTCGGCAGCACGGTCAATCGCCGTGATGTCATGATCAAGAACGAGGAGATTCAGGCCCGCATCGATGCAGGCGAGACCGATCTGAAGCTCGTGCAGGCCAGCCAAGTCTTGCTGGGTATCACCAAGTCCAGCCTGGCGACGGACTCCTTCCTGTCTGCCGCTTCCTTCCAGGAGACTACCCGTGTCCTGACGGAAGCCGCCATTAAGGGCAAGACCGACCCGCTGGCCGGCCTGAAGGAGAACGTTATCATCGGTAAGCTGATTCCCGCTGGTACTGGTCTGCCGGAGGTCGAGAAGGAGCTCGAAGAGGCGGAAATCGCCCGCGATGCTGCTGAGGCTGCTTACGACCACTAATCCATAAAAACGATCCCCGTCACTTTGGTGGCGGGGATTTTTGCGTTGGTTGACGCTGTAAAAAGAAGTGGGTATAATTGGGTATACTGAACCAAGAATCCGAAAGGGAGTGATCTTGTGCTGTTTTTGCAGTATCCGACCTGCTCGACCTGCCAGAAGGCCAGAAAGTGGCTGGATGAACATGATGTATCTTACGAAGCACGCCATATTAAGGAAGAAAATCCTACCAAGGAGGAACTGCGTAGCTGGTATACGCGCAGCGGACTGCCGCTCAAACGTTTTTTCAATACCAGCGGCCTTGCCTACAAATCCATGGGGCTCAAAGATAAATTGTCGGGTATGTCGGAGGAGGAGCAGCTGGCGCTGCTTGCTACGGATGGAATGCTGGTCAAGCGTCCGCTGTTGGTGACGGATGACTTTGTGCTGGTGGGGTTCAAACCAGCCGAGTGGGAACAAGCACTGAGAAAATAAGGAGGGGCTACGATGTCCGAAACACAAGTGCTCAAAGAACGCGATGAAATGGATCCCCGATATCAGTGGGATCTGACGCCGATGTACCATGACGATGCCGCCTGGGAGGCGGATTTCGCCACTTTGGACGATCAGGTGCAGGCGATGACCGCCTTTGCCGGAACGTTGAAAGACGCTGTCTCCATCGGAGCTTACCTGGATGCGGGAACGGATTTGTCTCGTAAGCTGTCCAACCTGTACTGCTATGCTTCGTTGCGCCGCAGTGAGGATACCCGCGCGGAGGCTGGGCAGAGTATGTACGCCCGCATCACGGCCAAGTATGTACAGGCAATGGCTGCCATCTCCTTTGCGGAACCGGAGATCCTCTCGCTGCCTGAAGAAACACTTCAGGAGATTGTCCGGGATGAACAGCTGGCCGACCACAAATTCACGATGGAAAACCTGCTGCGGCAAAAACCGCATACCCTGAGTGCACCGGAAGAAAAACTCCTGGCAACTTTTGGAGAAGCATTGGGCGCACCGTCTGAAATTGCAGATAATCTGCAGGATGCTGACCTGGTTTTTGATTCTGTGCAGGACAGTGCAGGGAATACCGTGGAGGTGACCGGCTCCAACTATATCATGCTCCAGATGTCCCCGGACCGCACGCTGCGCGAAAACGCCTTTGTCAGTTTCTATAAAGGATATCGCCAGCATATCAACACCTTTGCGTCTGCCTACGCCGGTGCGGTAAAGGGAGCCACTGCCGAGGCTGCGGTGCGGCATTATGAATCTTCCCGGGCCATGTCCATGGCGGGGGAGAACATCCCAGGGGAAGTCTACGACAATTTGATTGCTGCGGTACGGAAACACATGCCGGCCATGTACCGGTATGTTGCGCTGCGCAAGAAGATCCTTGGCCTGAAGGAACTGCATTATTATGATGTATATGCACCGCTGGTAGGGGAGGTCAAAGTCCGGTATACCTATGCGCAGGCACAGCAGATGGTATTGGAGGCGGTTAAGCCGTTGGGAAAAGATTACTGCAATCTTGTGCGCAAGGCCTTTGCTGAGCGCTGGATTGATGTTTATCCCAACAAAGGAAAAAGCGGCGGCGCCTACTCCTCCGGCACCTATGACTCTAATCCCTATATTCTGACTAATTTTACCGGTACGCTGGACAGCGTTTCCACCATCGCTCATGAGATGGGACACAGCATGCATACCTGGCACTCCAATCACCATCAGCCGCCCCAGTATGCAGACTACACGCTGTTTGTGGCGGAGGTGGCCTCCACGGTCAATGAGAATCTGTTGATTGAGCAGTTGCTGCAGAAGGAGCAGGAGCCCCAGATGCGGCTGTATCTGCTCAACCAGTACCTGGAAAATTTCAAGGGAACGGTCTATCGCCAGACGATGTTTGCTGAGTTCGAAAAGGAAGCACACGGAATGGCGGAACGTGGGGAGGCGCTCAGTCCGGCTGCCCTGAATGGATTGTACAAGTGCCTTGTGGAAGAGTATTTCGGCCCGGAACTGGTCGTGGATGATGAAGTGCAGTACGAGTGGGCCCGAATCCCGCATTTTTACCGGCCTTTCTACGTTTATAAGTACGCTACCGGCTATTCTACGGCAGTGGCACTCTCGGAGGCCATCCTGAAGGAGGGAGAACCTGCGGTCCGACGCTACCGTGAATTCCTTTCTATGGGCGGCAGTGCGTACCCGCTGGATGAGCTGCGTCATGCGGGTGTGGATCTGGCAACGCCGGAACCGGTGGAGGCAGCGCTGGGAAAATTTGAACGCATTCTTGAGGATGCGGAAAAGACCTTCGCCAAACTTTGATTTCCTTTACGGACAAAAAATCTCCCGCAGGAGAACCTGCGGGAGATTTTTTAAGTACTGGCTGAATTCCGCTCAGGGATGCGGATTCAAGAGTTACTGGCCGAGAACGGCAGCAATATAGGCAGCTTCTTTGGCGGCAACCTGTGCCTGGTAATTCTTCACAGCGGCAGCATAAGCGGCTTCACGCTGATCAGCGGCGGCCTGAGCGGCCTTACCGGCGGCGGCGACAGCGGCTACATCAGCATCAGCCTTCGCCTGGGCAGCTTTCGCGGCGGCCATCACAGCGGCGACATCGGCGTCAGCTTTTGCCTGTGCTTCCTTGGCAGCAGCCATCACAGCGGCGGTGTAAGCGGCTTCCTTGGCAGCAATCTGCTGCTGGTAAGCTTTAACAGCAGCAGCGTAAGCAGCTTCACGCTGGTCGGCGGCAGCCTGAGTGGCCTTACCGGCGGCGATCACAGCAGCAACGTCTGCGTCAGCTTTCGCCTGGGCAGCCTTGCCGGCAGCGATTACGGCGAGGCATTCAGCGTCCGCTTTGGCCTGCGCCTGCTGCGCAGCAGCCTGAACGGCAGCGGTGTAAGCGGCTTCCTTGGCAGCCACCTGTGCCTGATAGGCTTTGACGGCTGCAATGTAATCGCTGTTGGCATCGGCAAATGCCGGTACAGCAAAGGCAGAGACCATGCATACGGAAAGCAGGAACGCGAGCAGTTTTTTCATAATCGATACCTCCTTAATTTGGCGCTCCGTCTGGGAGCTTCCATGCTTTGATTATAACAAGCAAAATAAAAATGTGCAATAGAAATGTGAAAACTAATCGAAAAAGAATTATCACGAAAATTGTGCAATATCAACAAAAACAAAGGGGGATTATGAAAAATCGGCGTGTAAGTCGTCATATATCTGTGAAAGCATTGTGTAAGAAATGTGTAAACGTTGGGAGGGCGCTTGAGAGCAGGAACCATTTTTAAATGAATCCTTATATGATATGGCAGAAAGAATTTTCAGGCAACAATTGGTGACAATTAAGGAGGAGCGTGTTCTGACGGTCCATTCTGTGTGAAGGAAGGGAAATTATAGGTTTTAAACCAATCGGACAGGAAAAAGGCGCGAAAGCTGCAAGTTATAAAAAATCTCTGTTTTGCACGATTTTTCTGGGATTTTTTTGGCAATACTCTTGACAAGCGGGGTTCTATCCTTTAAAATAACAAATGCGTGAGTTTCCGGGGTGAAGTGCGGTCAAAAAGCCGCACAAATTCGAAAACGAGCGTGAATACGTGAAGAAAGGAGAAAAGAAATGCCTACTTTTAACCAGCTCGTGCGCAAAGGCCGTGAGGTCCTGGTTCGCAAGAGCACCGCGCCTGCCCTTCAGAAGAGCTACAACTCTCAGAAGAAGCAGTACACCAACCTGAACAGCCCTCAGAAGCGTGGTGTCTGCACCGCCGTGCGTACCATGACCCCCAAGAAGCCGAACTCTGCTCTGCGTAAAGTTGCCCGTGTCCGCCTCACGAATGGTATCGAGGTCACCTCTTACATTCCTGGTATCGGCCATAACCTGCAAGAGCATAGCGTCGTTCTGATCCGTGGCGGCCGTGTCAAGGATCTTCCCGGTGTCCGTTACCACATCATTCGTGGTACCCTCGACACCCAGGGTGTTGCGAACCGCAACCAGGCCCGCAGCAAATACGGTGCTAAGCGCCCCAAGGCCGGTGCCAAGAAGTAAGGAAACATCTTTTCGCCATAAAATAGGCCAAGCCTTTTTTGTGGCATAACGGGAGTTTCTATACTTTCGAGTACCGATGATATCATTTATGTGAAGGAGGGAAGAAAGATGCCCAGAAGAGGTAATGTCGCGAAACGCGAAGTTCTGGCCGATCCTATTTACAATTCCAAAGTTGTCACCCGTCTGGTCAACTACATCATGCTGGATGGCAAAAAAGGTGTTGCGCAGGAGATCGTTTACGATGCATTTGACATCGTGAAGGAGAAGACCGGCAACGATCCGCTGGAGATGTTCGAGAAGGCGATGGAAAACATCATGCCCAACCTCGAGTGCAAGACCCGTCGTGTCGGCGGCGCCAACTACCAGGTTCCCCTGGAAGTCAGCCCCGCTCGCCGCGAGACCCTCGGCCTGCGCTGGCTGACCCAGTACAGCCGCAGCCGTGGTGAGAAGACCATGTCTGCCCGTCTGGCGGCCGAGATCATCGACGCCACCAACGGTGTCGGCGGTTCTGTGAAGAAGCGCGAGGACACTCACAAGATGGCCGAGGCCAACAAGGCTTTTGCCCACTATCGTTATTGATTCGCTGTCTTAGGAGGTTAAAGCCATGGCGACGCCGAGAGATGTATCTCTGCAAATGACCAGAAACATCGGTATCATGGCCCACATCGACGCAGGTAAGACCACCACCACCGAGCGTATCCTGTACTACACCGGTATCAACCACAAAATCGGTGAGGTGCACGACGGCGCTGCGACGATGGACTGGATGGAACAGGAGCAGGAGCGTGGTATCACCATCACTTCCGCTGCTACCACCTGCTATTGGAGCCATACCGAGACCCAGCACGATCCGGTTCTGTTCAAGAAGAATCGTCATCGTATCAATATCATCGACACCCCGGGCCACGTGGACTTCACCGTTGAAGTCCAGCGCTCCCTGCGCGTGCTGGACGGTTCTGTGACCGTTCTGGCTGCCAAGGGCGGCGTTGAGCCTCAGTCTGAGACCGTCTGGCGTCAGGCTGACGAGTACAAGGTCCCCCGTATGGTGTACGTCAATAAGATGGATACCATGGGTGCCGACTTCTTCCGCTGCGTGCAGATGCTGCATGACCGCCTGCATGCCAACGGTGTGCCCATCCAGCTGCCCATCGGCCAGGAGGATACCTTCAAAGGTATCGTTGACCTGATCGACATGAAGGCTGACGTCTACTATGACGATATGGGTAACGATGTCCGCGTGGAGGAGATTCCCGAGGACATGAAAGAGCAGGCGCAGGAGTACCACGACAAGCTGATCGAGGCTGTCGCCGAAACCGACGAAGACCTGATGATGAAGTACCTGGAAGGCGAAGAGCTGACCAAGGAAGAAATCAAGGCTGCCCTGCGTAAGGCTACCATCTCCAACGAGATCGTGCCTGTTACCTGTGGTTCTTCTTACAAGAACCGCGGCGTTCAGAAGCTGCTGGATGCCATCGTCGACTATATGCCGGCGCCTACCGACGTTGAGGCCATTAGGGGCACCAACCCGGAGACCGGCGAGGAAGAGGATCGTATCTCTTCCGACGACGCTCCGTTCTCCGCGCTGGCGTTCAAGATCATGACCGACCCCTACGTTGGTAAGCTGTGCTTCTTCCGTGTTTACTCCGGTAAGCTGGATGCCGGCACCACCGTGTACAACTCTGTCAAGGATCAGAACGAGCGTATCGGCCGTATCCTGCAGATGCATGCTAACAACCGTAAGGATATCGACACCGTTTACGCGGGTGATATCGCGGCGGCTGTCGGTCTGAAGAACACCACCACCGGCGACACCCTGTGCGACGAGAAGGCTCCCATCGTTCTGGAGAGCATGAACTTCCCCGAGCCCGTTATCCGTGTTGCCATCGAGCCCAAGACCAAGGCCGGCTCCGAAAAGATGGGCATCGCTCTTGCGAAGCTCGCCGAAGAAGACCCGACCTTCAAGACCTGGACCGACGAAGAGACCGGTCAGACCATTATCGCCGGTATGGGCGAGCTCCATCTGGAGATTATCGTCGACCGTCTGCTGCGTGAGTTCAAGGTCGAAGCGAACGTCGGCGCTCCGCAGGTTGCTTACCGCGAAACCATTCGCAAGTCTGCCAACCAGGAGACCAAGTACGCTCGCCAGTCTGGTGGTAAGGGTCAGTATGGTCACGTCAAGATCAAGCTGGAACCCAACCCGGGCAAGGGTTACGAGTTCGTCAACGGCGTTGTTGGCGGCGCGATCCCGAAGGAATATATCCCCGCTGTCGACAATGGTATCCAGGGCGCTATGAAGGCCGGTATTCTGGCTGGCTATCCCGTTGTGGATGTCAAGGTCACTCTGTGGGATGGTTCTTATCATGAAGTCGACTCCTCTGAAATGGCGTTCTCCATCGCCGGTTCTATGGCTTTCAAGGAAGCTATGAAGAAGTGCGATCCCGTCATCATGGAGCCCATCATGAAGGTTGACGTCATCGTTCCTGATGAATATATGGGCAACGTCATCGGCGACCTGAACAGCCGTCGTGGCCAGATCCAGAATCAGGAATCGCAGGACGGCACCGCTCGCGTTACCGCGATGGTTCCTCTGTCCGAGATGTTCGGTTACGCCACCGACCTGCGTTCCAAGACGCAGGGCCGCGGCCAGTATTCCATGGAGCCGGCTGATTACCAGCAGGTGCCCAAGAACATTGCCGACAAGATCATGAATGACCGTGCAAACAAGGCTTAATTCATAAGTTTTACTTGATTTTTTGTACGGAATTTAGTATGATAGCCTTATACAAGGCAAACTAAAATTGTTTTAACTAAAGGAGGATACTTCCAATGGCTGAAAAGGAAAAATTTGACCGCTCTTTGGAGCACGTCAACATTGGCACCATTGGTCACGTTGACCACGGCAAGACCACTCTGACCGCCGCGATCACCAAGACTCTGGCTCTGAAGGGCGACGCCGACTTTATGGATTACTCCAGCATCGACAAGGCTCCCGAAGAGAAGGCTCGTGGTATCACGATCAACACCGCTCACGTTGAGTATCACACCGAGAAGCGTCACTACGCCCACGTTGACTGCCCGGGCCATGCTGACTATATCAAGAACATGATCACCGGTGCTGCTCAGATGGACGGCGCTATCCTGGTCGTTGCTGCTACCGACGGTCCCATGCCCCAGACCCGTGAGCACATCCTGCTCGCCCGTCAGGTTGGCGTGCCCAAGATCGTTGTCTTCATGAACAAGTGCGACATGGTCGACGACGACGAGCTGCTGGATCTGGTCGAAATGGAGATCCGTGAGCTGCTGTCCAGCCAGGGCTTCGATGGCGACAACGCTCCCATCATCCGTGGCTCTGCTCTGAAGGCTCTGGAGTCCACCTCCACCGATCCCGACGCTCCTGAGTACAAGTGCATTTGGGAACTGATGGATGCTGTTGACAGCTACATCCCCACTCCCGACCGCGCTGCTGACAAGCCCTTCCTGATGCCCATCGAGGACGTTATGACCATCTCTGGCCGTGGCACTGTTGCCACCGGTCGTGTTGAGCGTGGTACCGCCCATGTCGGCGATCAGATGGAAATCGTCGGCATCAAGGAAGAGAAGCTGACCACCACCATCACTGGCCTTGAAATGTTCCGCAAGAGCCTGGAGTACGCTCAGGCTGGCGACAACATCGGCGCTCTGCTGCGTGGTATCGACCGTGATCAGATCGAGCGTGGCCAGGTTCTGGCTGTTCCCGGCTCTGTTCATCCCCACACCACCTTCGACGGTCACGTTTACGTCCTGAAGAAGGAAGAGGGCGGCCGTCATACCCCGTTCTTCAACAACTATCGTCCTCAGTTCTACTTCCGCACCACCGACGTTACCGGCATCATCACCCTGCCCGAGGGCACCGAGATGTGCATGCCCGGCGACAACGTCGATATGCATGTTGAGCTGATCACCCCCGTTGCCATGGAAGAAGGCATGCGCTTCGCTATCCGTGAAGGCGGCCACACCGTTGGTTCCGGCGTTGTTTCCAAGATCGAGAAGTAATTTCCCGCTCTAAAACAGCAATCCAGGCAGGCATCTACCGCAAGGCAGATGCCTGCCTTTTTGTATAGTTTCATGGAGCCGGTATGGCAAACATTTTTCACTCTGCCATCTGTTCAAGAGCCGGACAGTATGCTATAATTATCTGATAAAAGGAAAGAAAAAGAGAAGGGAGCATCTCCATGCAGCAGGAAACCGTTATTGTTCTTGACTTCGGCGGCCAGTACAATCAGCTGATTGCGCGCCGTGTCCGCGAATGCAACGTCTACTGTGAGATCTACTCGTATCGCACGGACCTCGCTAAAATCAAAGCCAAAAATCCCAAGGGAATCATTTTCACCGGTGGTCCCAACAGTGCCTATTTGCCGGATTCTCCGACGATTGATCCGGAAATTTACACCTGGGGTGTGCCGATTTTGGGGATCTGCTACGGCAGCCAGCTGATGATGCATATGCTGGGCGGCCATGTTACCAAGGCACCGGAACGGGAATACGGTAAAACGCTGGTGGATTTGGATACGTCCAGTCCGTTGTTTGACGGTCTGCCGGCGCAGAATGTCTGCTGGATGAGCCATAACGACTATATTGAAACGGCAGCTCCCGGTTTCCAGATTGTGGCCCATACTCCCAACTGCCCGGTGGCTGCGGCACAGGCTTCCGACCGCGGTCTGTACTGTGTGCAGTTTCATCCCGAAGTTATGCACACCGAGAACGGCACGCAGATTCTGCACAACTTTGTGTATAAGGTCTGTGGCTGTGCAGGCACCTGGAAGATGGATTCTTTTGTGGAGCATTCGGTGCAGGCGCTTCGTGAGAAAATCGGGGACGGTAAAGTCTTGTGTGCCCTTTCCGGTGGTGTGGACTCCAGTGTCTGTGCTGCTATGCTGGCCAAAGCAATCGGCAAACAGCTGACCTGCGTCTTTGTGGATCACGGTTTGCTGCGCAAGCATGAACGGGAACAGGTCTGTGAGGTTTTCGGCGAAGGCGGACAGTTTGATATCAATTTTGTTTGTGTGGATGCCCGTGACCGTTTTTATACAAAACTGGCGGGGGAGACCGCACCTGAACGCAAGCGCAAAATCATTGGCGAAGAATTTATCCGCGTTTTTGAGGATGAAGCCAAGAAGATTGGTGCTGTAGATTTTCTGGCACAGGGAACGATTTATCCTGACGTGGTCGAGAGCGGCCTGGGCGGCGAATCCGCAACCATCAAGAGCCACCACAATGTGGGAGGCCTGCCGGACTATGTGGATTTCAAGGAAATCGTAGAGCCTCTTCGTGACCTCTTCAAGGACGAAGTCCGTCAGGCGGGTCGTGAATTGGGCCTGCCCGAGTACCTGGTTGCCCGTCAGCCGTTCCCCGGTCCCGGCCTTGCCATCCGTATCATCGGCGATGTGACGCCGGAGAAAGTGGCCATTGTGCAGGATGCTGACGCTATCTGGCGTGAAGAGGTGGACAAGCTGCCCATGGAGCAGCGCCCGAGCCAGTATTTTGCGGCGCTGACCAATATGCGCAGTGTGGGCGTTATGGGCGATGAACGCACCTATGACTATGCAATTGCTCTGCGGGCTGTAACCACTACCGATTTTATGACGGCGGAAGTGACGTTGCTTCCCACCGAGACCATTACGACGGCGGCCAACCGCATCGTCAATGAAGTCAAAAATATCAACCGCGTGCTGTTTGATTATACGACCAAACCGCCGGCCACAATCGAGTTCGAATAAGTAAAAAGTGGATATGAGAGCCTGTAAACCCGCATAAACACTGGTTTTTCGGATTTCAGATTTCCCCTTTGATAGCAGATTGATAGCACCCGTCAATTTCAGAGTTATTCTGGTGATTTGGGTGGCTTGCGAATACGCAGGATTTTTATTCTAAGAGAAAAGGTCTAACTGATTTTTGCTGATCAGTTAGACCTTTTTTATTTTGCTCTCGTGTATCTGAATTTACTGATTTTGTGCAACAAACAGGCTCTCCCGTGGCCTACAAATGAGAGGGTCAGAGCAGACCCTCCGGTAAAACCTTGGCACGGATTTGCTTGTTGTCGTATTCCGGGTAGTGGTAACGCCAGCGGTCGTACTCCTCCTGAGAGATCTCTCCTGCCTCCAGCTTGGCGGCCTGCTCCCGCCAGGCCCAGAGCATCTCGTGCAGTCTGGCAGCATCCTTATTTTTGCGGAAATCTACCTGCAGGGAAAGTACACCATCCTGTTCCGTGACTTTCAGCCCGTAGTTGTCCTCAAGGGCAAACAGGGTGTGCATGAGCCCAACATAGGAGTCTATATCCGGGACAGAGAGGGCGTGGGGAGATACATCAAGCACCTGTGCCAGGGCAGCAGTCAGGTCTGCCTTAGGAGTTCTTGATCCTGTCTCATACTGAGCCAGGCGCACATCGGCGGATTTCTCGGGGAAGCCCACGGCCATACCCAGATATTTCTGTGTCATTCCTCGCAGCAAACGGAAAAAGTGGATTCTCTCACCGATGGCCATACGTCCAACTCCAATCTATGATGATCTTTATAGTGAACATAGCATATTTGCTTAGGAAAGTCAAGAGAATCTAAACAAATTTATTTAAGAATATTTTTCTGAAAAGGCTTGAACTAAGCTAATATGTATAGTATTATAAAGATACTAAGCATAAAAGCTTAGAAATTATAGCGCATAAAATGGACTGTCTGATTTCCGGGTACAAACGAGATAAGGTGATGGCCATAAGCAAGGAGGCATGTATGGAACGCAACAACCGCAAGCCGCAGTCACGAACAACAGAGAAAGGAAGGTACTTACCATGGCAAACCAGATTTTTATGCGTGTTAACGAAGTGGCCGAGGAACTGGGCGTATCGATCCCCTACGCCTACAAGCTGATTCGCCAGTTGAATGAGGAATTGGCCAAAACCGGGTGCATCACAATTTCCGGGCGGATTGACCGCAAGTTCTTCCACGAGAAGTTCTACGGTACAAGAACCGAGAAAGACTGAAAGGAGGGAGCAGTCATGGCAGCGTTTAAGAACAAGAACAACGGTACCTGGTATGTGCAGTTCCGCTATACCGACTGGAAAGGTGAGCGTCAGCAGAAACTCAAGCGCGGGTTTGCCACAAAGAAGGAGGCGCTTGCCTGGGAACGTGAGTTCCTGATGCAGAAACAGGCGGACATCGATATGACCTTTGAGAGCTTCGTCGAGCTGTATGAGAAGGATGTCAAACCAAAGCTGAAGCTCAATACCTGGCTTACAAAGGAGAGCATCATCAAAAAGAAGATCCTGCCTTATTTCGCCAAGAGAAAACTGTCGGAGATTACAGCCAAGGATATTATCCACTGGCAAAATGAGATCCGAGAACTGACGGACTGGCACGGAAAGCCACTTTCCAAAACCTATCTGAAAACGGTTCACAATCAGCTCAGTGCCATCTTTAACCACGCAGCTCGCTTTTATGGCCTGAACATCAACCCGGCTAGGCAGGCGGGAAATATGGGGACGGAAGAACGGAAAGAGATGCTGTTCTGGACCAGGGAAGAGTATGCCAAGTTCTCTGAGGCCATGATGGATAAACCGTTGTCCTTCTATGCCTTTGAGATGCTCTACTGGTGTGGGCTTCGTGAAGGAGAGCTGCTCGCTTTGACTCCGGCAGATTTCAATTTTGAAAAACGCACGGTCAGCATCAATAAGTCCTACCAGAGACTGAACAAGCAGGATGTGATCACAGATCCCAAAACACCGAAAAGTAACCGGGTGATTCAGATGCCGAAATTCCTCTGTGACGAGATCCAGGATTACCTCAAGCAGCTTTACGGTGTACAGCCGGATAGCCGGATGTTTCCTATCAGCAAAAGTTATCTCCACAGGGAAATGGATCGGGGCTGCAAGGCAACTGGTGTGAAACGGATTCGAATCCACGATTTGAGACACCCGTATGTCAAGCACACGACAAAAAAATATAATTCTGAAAAGCAGAAAACCCAAGCTACCAAGATGAATTTGATAGCCTGGGTTTTCCGTTTTTGTACCTTCAATTATTCAAAGAGGTCATGGACTTTGTAGATAATCTCAATGCGGTTGTCGGGGAATACCGGCATCGATCATTTTCTGCGTAGACAGCTTGGATGCCAGCATCCCGACGACAAGAAAGATATAGAAATAAGGCAGGTATCCGGAGAGGCCTTTCTCCTGGGCGAGAATAGAAGAATAGGCGATGACAGCGCCGTAGGGAATCATCAAAAACATCATGTTGAACATGAACGGAAGCGCGGGACCGTAAATGGAATCACGGATGGAAAATTTTTTACGCTGAACCTTCGGGTAGTGGATACGGCAGCAGGAAACACAGAGAAACGCCAGAACGGTAATGCCGAAAATCGTCAGGAAAGAAGCTTTGCTGCTCATATGGCTTTGGACTTGCAGACCGACGTAGGGGCCAACAGCCATGCCGATGGAGACGGTAAAGGCGAACCGGCTGATTCCCTCGGTGATTTTGGTCGTGGGCAGCACATCACCGGCCAGTGTCATGGTGGCGGAACCGCACACGGAATAGACAGCCCCCATATACAAGCGAATCACAATCAGTGCGGCGAAAATTGGGAAGGCGATGAAAGCCGGAAAAGACAGGCAGAACAGGGCAAGGAACAGCAGGTATACTCGATATCGGTTAAAGTTATCCAGCAGATATCCGGCGACTGGCCGAAAGAGAATGGTGGCCACAGACATGGCGGTCAGAACGATACCGACACGGGAGCCGGTGATGCCGATCTCCTGGCAGTAGATAGGAATGATCGGAATAGAGGCGTAGAACGCGGCCAGCACCAAAAGATTGGTGATGAAGAGCAGAATGAATCTTCGATTCCAGATTTTTTCGGGTTTTCCCATAAAAAGCAAACTCCTTTTTTGTGTAAAATATAAAATATAGTGGCAATTGCCACTATATTTACAATAGCACGGAATTCGTTGTGCGTCAATATCTGGTTGCAAGTGCCACCAAAAAAGGCTATAATACGGACAGAAAGGAGATAGGCTTATGCCGTATACGATGAACAGTCCATTCAAATCCATTTCTATCCTCTACCGGAAATCACACATCTGGCTCAGCAATGGATGTGCGCAATATGATCTCACAGCCGCACAGGCGTTGGTTATTCTCATAGTCTGTGATTTCCAAACGCTGACACAGGATGAAATCACCAAGCGGCTTTCCTTGGATAAGAGCGTAATTGCAAAGACGGTCAATAAATTGCTGGAGACAGGGTTTCTGGAGCGGCATACCAACGCCAGGGACAAGCGAACGTATGATATCTGTCCGACGCAGAAATCCTGGGAAGCTTATCCCGTGGTCAAAGAAGAAGTGGATCGTTGCTTTCAGCGGATGACGCAGCGCATGACAGAAGAAGAACGGATGACGTTTCAGCGCTTGCTATTATTGGCTGAGGAAACCACGCTGTCCCAGGGGGAATGATGTAGCATTGCAGGCCCTTACGGCAGACGGTTGCGAGCACTTGACGGCGCTGGAAAAGCGTGGTACTATTATACATACCAAGAGAATGTATAGGAGGCAGTCCGGATGGCCCGCAATAAGTATCCTGAAATCACGGAGGAAAGAATTCTGCAGGTGGCAGAACGTCTTTTTCTCGAGAAGGGATATGACAATACTACAATTCAGGATATTGTTGACGCTTTGGGAGACCTGACAAAAGGGGCTGTGTACCATCACTTCAAATCTAAAGAAGAGATTATGGAAGCGGTGGGGGATCGGATGTTTCTGCGCGACAATCCTTTTGCCGCCGCAGCAGCGCGTAAAGATCTGAATGGACTGGAAAAAATCCGTGCCTCGATTTTGCTGAACCAAAGTGACGATGCGCGGATGGAGATGACGGTACAAAGCATGCCGATCCTGGAAAATCCTCGCTTTCTGGCGGGCATGATCAAGGACAACCAGCAGGAGATCGCGCCGTATCTTCGCCGCTTTCTGGAAGAAGGAATTCGCGACGGGTCCATCCGGACGGAATACCCCAAAGAGCTGTCTGAAGTGATTCCGCTTTTGACAGGTCTTTGGATGGTGCCAAGCCTGTATCCGGCTACAGCGGAAGAGATGATGCGTAAATTCCGCTTTCTCGGAACGATGCTGGAACGGATGGGGGTACCTGTAGTGAATGAGGAGCTGCTCAACAAATTGGCTCCTTATTTTGCCAGATTGGAGCAGGCGCAAAAACATTGATAAAATTGCCTTCGGGCAATTTTATTTTACTCATATACATTCTCTTGGTATGTTTGGAAAGCGGGTGGAGCCCCGCTTCTTTTTCACTGATATACATACTGGCGGTATGTATGAATGACAGGAGGTACCGTAGATGAAGCGGCCATTGTTCACACGCTATTTCGCCTTGCTGTTGCTGGGACAGCTTATTTCCCTCATCGGAAACTACACACTGAAATTTGCACTTTCCATGTATGTATTGGAACTGACGGGATCGGCCGAAATGTTCGGGATGATCTTGGCAGTGTCGGTGGTGCCGACGGTGCTTTTTTCACCGCTGGGCGGGGTGATGGCGGACCGGTTGGATCGTCGCTGGCTGATGGTTGGTCTGGATGTACTCTCCGGGAGTGCGGTTCTTTGCTGCGGATTGTTTATGAGTGCAGGAAACAGACTGGAAGCCATTGCGGGAATGCAGATTTTTCTGGGGATTCTGGGTGCTTTTGAGTCTCCCGTGGTGCAGGCCTGCGTACCGCAGTTACACAGTGATGAGAATTTGCTGCGGGCCAATGCACTGGTCAACCAGATCCAAGCGATTGCCGGCATGGTTACACCTTTTGTGGGAGGACTTGTGTATGCGGCATGGGGCATTGCCCCGATTTTGACAGCAGTTTGCGCATGTTTTTGGGTGGCTGCTTTTCTGGAATGCTGGATCCGTATGCCCGGACTGCCCCAAAAGAGGCAGGAACCGCCTTTTCTGATTCTGTGGAATGACCTTCGCCAAAGTGTGCATTTCTTGCACGCAGAGCAACCGGTTGTGATGCGGCTTCTGTTTTTGGCCGCGGCGGTCAATTTCTTTGCTTCGGGATGTTTGACGGTAGGTCTTCCGTTTCTGGTACGTACCGAATTGGGAATGTCTGCCGCCTGGTATGGCGCGGCCGAGAGCGTTCTGGGACTGGCCTCGATTTTTGGGGGCTTGTTGGTCACTGTGCTGGCCAACTATCTGCCGTTTAAAAGAATGCCCCGCTTGTTGGCAGCTTTTGGATTTTCGCTGCTGCCTTCTGCTGTGGCCTTTTCCGTAAGAAGCGGTGCGGTGTTGTCCTACTTTGTGCTGGTTGCCGGAATGGCAGCAGCTTCCATAGGATGCAGTATCTTTTCCGTACTGGGGCTGTGTGCAATCCAGCAACGAACGCCCGCCGAAATGACCGGTAAGGTGATGGCCTTTGTGATGACCATCTCCCAATGTGCGCAGCCTCTGGGGCAGCTGTTGTACGGATGGGGATGGGACCGGCTGCCGGCGGGGAGTGTGTTGGGGCTGACTGGAGTGGCAGTGCTGCTGATTGCATACCATTCCCGTAGTCTTTGCCGAAGCCTGGCATAGGCAAAGTTGTAAAATAGCGTTGCGCAGGCTGGAATCCCGCCTGTGAATCTGTTACAATACAAGTATAAAATGAATCAGGGAGGCGCTGGGATGCTGTACTACACGAACTATGATTCTCCGTTGGGCAGCATTCTCATGCTGGCCTCGGAAAAAGCCTTGATGGGTCTGTGGCTGCCGGGCCAGACCATCGATCAGGAACGGCTGGCACAGGCTTGTCGGAGAGATTCTGCGCCGATGCTGGAACAGGGACGCAGTTGGTTGGATCGGTATTTCTGCGGACAGCGTCCGACACCGCAGGAAATTCCGCTGGATCCTCAGGGCAGCGATTTTCGCCGTGCGGTATGGCACCGGCTTTGCCGTATTCCGTATGGCCAACTGGAAACGTACGGGCAGATTGCCCGGGAAATGGCAGAGCCAAAAGGCGGAAAAATGTCGGCCCAGGCGGTCGGCGGAGCTGTCGGACATAACCCCATCGCCCTGATTATTCCCTGCCACAGAGTCATCGGAGCCAACGGAAATCTGGTTGGGTACGGCGGCGGTCTGGCGCTGAAAAAACGCATCCTCCAATATGAGGGCGTTGATATCCGGGATTTGCACGACCCGAAAAGAAAACGGAATCAATGACAAGTGAAGGTGCTTTACAGGAGGCAATTATGCGGGAAATTTCCATCACGGACTTTGAAAATCTGAAAATCGGTCAGGCAGAGAACGTACAGGCCGGTACCGGTTGCACCGTGCTGCTTTTGGGTAAGGAAGGCGCGGCTGCTGGATTGGACGTGCGCGGCGGAGGTCCGGCGTCCCGGGAAAGTGAACTGCTCAAACCCATGGCGGCCGCAAACGTGATTCACGCCATTCTGCTTTCCGGGGGCAGTGCATTCGGCCTGGATGCAGCCGGTGGTGTAATGCGCTATCTGGAAGAACGTAACATTGGTTTTGATGTAGGCGTCACAAAGGTTCCGCTGGTTTGTCAGTCCTGCCTTTTTGATCTGACTGTTGCGGACAGCCGCATACGTCCCGATGAGGCGATGGCATATGAGGCCTGCCAGAATGCGGAGAGCGGCAACTATCGGGACGGCAATTTTGGCGCGGGTACCGGTGCAACGGTGGGCAAGACACTTGGCATGGATCATTGCATGAAGTCCGGGATCGGCAGCTATGCTGTACAGGCGGGTCCTCTGAAAGTGGGGGCGGTGGTTGCCGTCAATGCCCTGGGAGATGTATATGACTGGAAAACCGGTCAAAAGGCCGCGGGGCTTCTGGCGGATGACCGTAAAACGTTTTTGGACGGTGAGGAGGCGCTGCTGCACAAAATCGAAGTGGTAGAAAATAAATTTGTCGGCAATACTACGCTGGGGGTTGTGGTGACAAACGCGCGGTTTGACAAAGCGAGATTGTGCAAGATCGCCGGGATGGCACAGGACGGGTATGCAAGAGCAATCCGTCCGGTACACACTACGGCGGACGGAGACAGTATCTATGCGGTTTCGTTGGGCGATGTGCCGGCTGATCAGGATGTGGTAGGTGCACTGGGAGCACGTGTCATGGCGGAGGCTATCTTGCGTGCAGTGCGTGCAGCACAAAGTGCCTACGGATTCCCGGCGGTTTCAGATCTGTAAAAAGAGGAGTTCCTGCCGTTTGGCGGCAGGAACTTTTTTGTGGCCCGTTGCCTTATAACGAGATTCGGGGTATAATAGGGACACCAAAACAGTAGGAATTTCACAGAGGCCGGGAGTACAAAGGTATGGCAAAACTGGATGAACAAAAAAGAGTCCTGGTTGAGTATTTCCAACAGGGGTGTAAGCCGGAGGGAAAGCTCACACTGGGACTTGAGGTGGAGCATTTTGTTACCCACGCAGGCGGTGAGCCGGTAACCTTCGGCGAAATCCAGAGCGTTATGCGGCAGATGCAGCAGCCCTATGATACCCCCATCATGATCGATGGAGAATATATGGGCTATACCACCGAGCAGTATAGCGTATCTCTGGAACCTGCCTGCCAGGTGGAAATCAGCATCATGCCCCAAAGTAGTGTGCTCAAAATCATGGATATCTATAATCAGTTTTATCTGCAGTTGAGCATGACACTGGCGGCGCGCGGTTTGAGGGCCTGGACGGTCAGTTATCATCCTACTCGCCGGGCGGAGGAACTGCCGCTGATCCCGAAGCAACGCTATGAGGCGATGGACCGATATTTTAAAAACACCGGTTCCTGTGGCATTCAGATGATGCGGGCGACAGCTTCGACCCAGCTGTCAGTCGATTATTACAGTGAACGTGATTTTGTACAAAAAATGCGGGCGGCTTGTTTGCTGACACCGTTTTTTGCACTGCTCAGTGATAACGCCGTACAGTATCAGGCACACCGTAACAATGCCTACAGCGTTCGCACCCGAATCTGGCAGGATGTGGACAGTGACCGGTGTGGTGTCCCGCCGCACCTTATGGACCCGGATTTTGGGTTTGAACGTTATGCCGAGACCATTCTGACACGGCCTCTGATTGTGGCACTGCGAGGCAACCGGACCAAGGCAGTAGGGCGCAAAAGCGCACAGGAAATATACGGCAGCCACCTGTTAAAAAAAGAAGTAGAGCATGTACTGTCCATGTTCTTTTTTGACGCGCGCCTGAAAACGTATGTGGAAATCCGTGGAGCAGATTGTATGCCGCCCAAATTTATTGCGGCGTATGCCCAGCTGGTCAAGACGATTTTCGGCAGCCAGGCGGCCCTGCAGAACGTGTTGCGGCACTATGAGGGGGTAAACACCGGGGATATCGCCAATGCAAAAATGGCGGTTTGCAAAGACGGGTTCAACGCCTGGGTTTATGGGCGGCCCATCGGTAAGGAACTGGCATGGCTTTTGCTGCAGGCACGCAGCCGTACGCCGTCGCAGGAGGAACGGGCCTTGCTGGAACCTCTTGCCAAACTGGTGGTAATGAAGAAAACGATACGGGAAGAAGAACACGAGAATGACTGATTTGCATAATGTAAATGAAGCCTATCTGAAGGAGGCTGCTTCGGACCCGGAGCGGCTTGCCAAAGAATTTGATGAGATCACTGAATACATGAAGGCGTCCACGGCAATCCATCACGGAGAGTATGTGCGTACCTGCTATATGCCCAAACTCTTCACTGAAACGGTTTTTGCGCAGTTTGGATCTGATATCCGCACACTCTATGGAATTCTGAACAAGGTGATGCGGGCCTATTACCGGGATCCCGGCTATCGCGCTCTGTTTGGCTTTGACAAGACGGCAGAGGAGCTGATTCTGCGGGCTGATCCGTCCGTCTCCTTGTTGCCGATGGCGCGTATTGATTTCTTCTATAACGAAGAGACCGGGGCCTACAAGTACTGCGAATTCAACACAGACGGTACCAGTGCCATGAACGAGGACAGGGAGCTGAACCTTGCGCAGCAACTTTCCACCGTATACAGAAATTTCCGGGCGGCGCATACCACCCGAACCTGTGAGTTGTTTGAAAGCTGGGTCAAAACGTTATGTGCGATTTATCAGCGGGCCCGACGTACCGATCAAATTCCCTATGTGGCCATCGTGGATTTTATGGATTGCGGTACGGTAAACGAGTTTGAGGTGTTTCAAGGATTTTTTGTAGAGCAAGGGGTACCTGCCGAGGTCTGCGATCTGCGCAGTTTGCAGTACAATGCCAAGGAGAAAGTGCTCTATGGGCCCGGCGGACATAAAATTGATGCCATCTACCGCCGTGCCGTCACCAGCGATATTCTGCAGCGGTACGCAGAGTGCGGACCGCTGCTGGCAGCTGTACGGGATGATGCGGTGCTCCTGGTGGGGGACTTTCACACACAGTTGGTGCACAATAAGACGATTTTCCGTATATTGCATGAGGCACAGACCCAGGCGATGCTGACCGAGGATGAGCGCTCCTTTGTCAATGCCCATGTGCCGTTGACCAAAACATTTGAGGCCTCAGATATCCCGCGGGTACTGGCGGATAAAGATGCCTGGATCCTTAAGCCGCTGGACTCCTATGCGTCGCGGGGCGTTCATGCCGGTGTGGAATGCGGCGAAGACGAATGGGCCGCTATTGTGCGGGCTACGCCGCTGGAAGGATACCTTTTGCAGGAATTCTACCGCCCCTATGTAACGGAAAATTACGGAATCGGTCCGGATGGATCTTTTGGCCGAAATCGTTATTACAACCTGACCGGAGTGTATGTGTATGATGGCGTGGCACAGGGGGTCTATTCCCGCGTGTCACTCAGTCCCATTATTTCCAGTCAGTACAGCGAAAAGACGCTGCCGACGCTGCTGGTGGACGAATAAATCCGGTGCGGAGCAGGCATACTACCCCCAAGACAAGGGGGCGGACGGTGTGCGAGAAACATCCTATCATGCGGTGATTACTGAGATGACGGTCCGGGCCCTGTGGGAAACACAGAACGTTATGGATTGTATCCCGGATGAAATGTGGGATAAGCATTACGGTGGCTCTCCCTTGTGGCAGCACCTGTATCATATGCTGCACAGCCTGGATCAATGGTTCATCAACCCTCGGGCAAACGATTTCGTGGAGCCGCCCATTCATACGCCGGATCTGCAGGAATTGGATATTTATCCGGCGGCACATCTGAACCGAAAACAGATGGACGATTATTTTTATACCATCAAGGCGAAGTTGTCCCTGTATCTGACGTCGCTCCACGACGAGGATCTTTTGCAGCGGCCGGAAAACTGTGAGTGGACGCGCTTTACCCTGATTCTGTCACAATACCGCCATCTGCATTTGCATCTTGGTATGCTGATGGGCTTTATCGTTTCGGAAATTGGTCTGTGCCCGCGTACGTTGGAGCCGGGGGATGAGTTTCCCCGCCCCCCTTATGATCCATATCAATAAGGAGAAAAACATTATGAAAAAATACCTTTGCCTTGCGCCGCTGTGCCTGGTTGCGTTTACCGGATGTAGCCAGGCGGAGGTGGATACAACGCCTGTGTGGTCACAGCAGCTTCCGCAGACCGGTGTACGGATGGAACTGAGCAACTGTGAGTTGTTGGGGACGGAAGCGGTGGATTATACCCTGGACCGAGACAGCAGAGACCCCTGGGTGAAAAAGCCGGCGCTGCAAACCAAAGGAATTCCGGTGGTAACACTGCAGGGCGCTTCGCAGGACGAGGTGGAGCTGCGCTTCGTGGAAAATATCGATACCCTGTATCTGTATTATGACAAAATGATGCCGCAGGTGGATCTTGACTACATAGTTACCGAACTGGATGATGGAAGTCTGCAATACAGGCTGGATACCGTCTACAATTTTGAGTTTGTCGTTACCACTGAGAACGGTACCGATACGATGATTGTGACCTGCCAGCGGGACGGCATTACCGACACAAAATAAAATATCCCCGGGACTCTTTTTTAAGAGCCCCGGGGGTTGTTTTGTTTCCAATAACGGAAAATCAGTTTTTGGCTGGCATATCCAATGTTGTGGTAGGAAAAGCAAAGCTGCAGCCATCCCGGGCCACCAGCTGCATGATCTCCAGATTCAGACGACTTTTCTCCCGCAAAAAGTCACCGTAGGGCAGGGTGGTCACATACAGCCGTACAAGGATGTCGATGCTGTAATCGTTGAATTTGTCCACTGTGGCGGTTACGGTATCGGCCTGCACGGTGGGTTGGGCTTTGAGCAGCTCGGTGAGATCACGGCACACCGTATCCAGCTGCTCGCGGGTGGCATCGTAGGTCAGCCCCAGCGTGAACTGCCAAAGCCGGCTGCTGCGCTGGTTGCAGTTCTGGATGTATTCGGAGCAGATTTTGGAATTCTCAATGGTGACCGCTACATTGTCGGTGGTGCGGATGCGGGTGGAACGGAAGGAGATGTCTTCTACCGTGCCTTCGGAGGAACCGAGAATGACATAGTCCCCGATACCGAAGGGGTGCTCCAGCACGAGGGTGATGCCGGCAATCAGATTGGACAGAGTGGACTGGGCAGCCAGCGAGACTGCCAGGCCGGCAACACCGGCACCGGTCAGCAGACCGGTGACCGGCACCCCCAGCCGGTCCAGGATCGCAATGCCGGTAAAGACGGCTACGAGGGCACGGAAGATGTTTTCAAAAAAGCGGCCCATCGTATTGTTGGTGGTAAGGTCCAGTTTGTTCTGGGCGCTGCGCAGCAGAAGTCGGCACATAGGGGCCGCGCGCCAGGCACCCAAGCCCAGCAGGAAAGTCAGGGCCAGATCGAACAGGAGACGCAGTACCGTCTGGTACGTGGGGGAATTGAAGGTGAAGGGGACCACCATCAGTGCCAGATACAGCAGTACCGAGCGCAGGATCAGGGAGGTGGGCTGTACATAACTGTTAAACAAAATGTACAGCCACTCGGTCAGATGACCATGCAATCCGTCCAGGACCCGGCGGATTATGCGCGTATAAAGGAGGGGGAGGACCAAGGCCCCCAAAAGAAAAAGAACAGTGGGCAGAAGGTCCAGAACAAGGCTGATCGTAAATTCTTGCATGTTGATTCTCCATGGATGACGGGGGTTCGGACAAAAACATTATACCATACCCTCTTGCATTTTGTAAAACCTGTGCTATACTAAGCAGGTAGAAAGTCTGTTTCAGGGCGGGGTGTGATTCCCCACCGGCGGTAAGCGGCCCAAAGGGCCGTAAGCCCGCGACCGGCTGCTTGGGCAGCCGCTGATCCGGTGTGAATCCGGGGCCGACGGTATAGTCCGGATGAAAGAAACGGAAAGCTGTTTGCTATGCTTTTTCGCCCTGTTGCTGTACCCATACGGCAACAGGGCTTTTGTTTTTGCCGGCCGCAAGCATAACCAGCCTCCCGCAGTTTTGTCACATAGGAATCGGCTTTCGCAAACTATTTTTCGGGAGGAAAATCTTATGACCAAAACCCACAACCATGTTCGCGAACTTACCGTGACCGCCATGCTTTGTGCGATTGCCACCGTGCTGATGTTTCTGGACTTCAGCCTGCCCATGTTCATCCCCAGCTTTGTAAAGATGGACGTCTCAGAACTGCCGGCCTTGCTGGCGTCCTTCAGTCTGGGCCCCGTGTATGGTGTTGCCACCTGCCTTGTGAAGAATATTCTGTCGATGATCTTTCACGGATCGACCGGTGGCATTGGAGAAGTTTGCAACTTCCTGCTGGGTGCGTCCTTTGTTGGGACCGCCGGTGTGATCTATCGCTTCCACAAAACGCGCAAGGGCGCTGTGGCAGGCTGCCTGATCGGCGCCGTGGTGATGGCTCTGGTCAGCGTTCCGGTGAACTACTTCCTGAGCTATCCTGTCTACGCAGCGATGTTCGGCGGTCTTGACAATATCATTGCTGCGTATCAGGAACTTCGCCCGGGGACCGACGGCCTGTTGGAATGCCTGCTGGTTTTCAATATGCCGTTCACCCTTGTCAAGGGATTGATCGATGCGGTACTTTGCTTCCTGATTTACAAGCCGCTTTCTCCGATCCTGCATGGCCGCCGCTGAAAGATATGCGGTGAAAAAAGAACGCAGAACCGGCCGGAATCCTCTTGACGCAGCACAGAGCCTGTGCTATAATGCGTTTTACAACAGAATAGCAACTTATCAAGAGTGGCAGAGGGGACAGGCCCTGTGAAGCCCGACAACCTACACAAATGTGCAAGGTGCCAATTCCTGCGGGGAACCGAAAGATAAGCGTCAGCGCGCAGTCTTTTGGCTGCGCGCTTTTTTGTTCTCGCCAGTTGCGCTTCTGCTTACATTCATAAGGGAGGCTTTTTACCATGTCCAAAGTTCTTTTTACCTCGGAGTCGGTGACGGAAGGACATCCCGACAAAATCTGTGACCAGATTTCGGATGCCATTCTGGACGAGATCCTGAAGCAGGATCCCGATGCCCGTGTGGCCTGCGAAACGACCTGCTCCACCGGCCTTGTCCATATCATGGGGGAAATCACCACCAGTTGCTATGTGGACATCGCTGAAACTGCCCGTGATGTTATCCGCTCCATCGGGTACGACCGTGCCAAGTATGGATTCGACTGCGATACATGCGGTGTTATCGTCAACATTGACGGTCAGAGTCCTGACATTGCGTTGGGCACCAATGACGAGGTGGCCGGTGCAGGTGACCAGGGTATGATGTTCGGGTATGCCTGCGATGAAACGCCGGAGCTCATGCCGTTGCCTATCAGCCTGGCCCACAAGCTGGCCAAACGTCTGACCGAGGTGCGCAAGAGCGGTCTGCTGGATTATCTGCGTCCCGATGGCAAGAGCCAGGTGACCGTGGAATATGATGACGGCAAGCCGGTGCGTGTGGACGCGGTGGTCATTTCCAGCCAGCACAGCCCGGAAATCAGCCAGGAGCAGCTGCACGAAGATATCAAGCGGGAAGTCATCGAAAAGGTCATTCCGGCCGAGATGCTTGATGAAAACACCAAGTACTATATCAATCCTACCGGACGTTTCGTGGTGGGCGGCCCCCAGGGAGATACTGGACTGACCGGCCGCAAGATCATTGTAGACACCTACGGCGGCTATGCCCGTCACGGCGGCGGTGCCTTCAGCGGCAAGGATCCCAGTAAGGTGGACCGCTCCGCTGCCTATGCAGCGCGCTGGGTGGCTAAAAATATCGTGGCGGCGGGGCTTGCCAAAAAGTGCGAAGTGGAACTGGCCTACGCCATCGGCGTGGCGGAACCGGTATCCATCATGGTGGATACCTTCGGTACCGGCACGGTGGAAGATGACCGGATCGAGGCTGCTGTCATGAAGGTGTTTGATTTGCGCCCTGCGGCTATCATCCGGGATCTTGATCTTCGTAAACCCATTTACCGTCGCCTGGCTGCTTACGGCCATATGGGCCGGGAAGACCTGGGCGTCAAGTGGGAAAATACGGACCGTGTGGATGCTCTGAAAGCGGCACTGAACTAACCGGGTCTGCGGAAAAACGCATATTCAAATACAACAAAAGCGCAGGGGACTCCCTGCGCTTTTTTGGTTTGCCAAATACAGGTTGTTAGGGTATAATATAAAAGATATTGTGGAAGTGTGCCGAAGGGAGGCGGGATGCATGGAGGATACCGCACAGCCGCTGCAGAAACTGGAAGGCGTTGTGGAGCACAGAATCTACGAAAACGCTGATACCGGCTACGCAGTCTTTGAGGTCAATGTGGGCGATCAGGATATCGTGGTGGCCGGCAATGTGGGCAGCGTAGATAACGGCATGCAGATTACCGCTTACGGTCACCTGATCAATCATCCTCATTACGGTCAGCAGTTCCGTGCGGAGTCCTGCGAGATGCGTCTGCCGCAGGATACGACGGGACTGCTCAGTTATCTGTCCAGTGGTGTGTTGCCTTATATCGGACCCGCTACGGCCAAAAAAATCATCAAGGCTTTCGGGGAAGATGTGCTGACGGTGATTTCCGAAACGCCGCAGCGCCTTTGCGAAATCAAGGGGATCACCCCGGAAAAGGCCGCTGCCATTTCCAATGAATTCCGCCGGATGTATGGTGTCCGGGAAGTGATTGCCTGGTTTGCCCAGTTCGGACTTTCGTCGCAAAATGCCGTGACTGCGTATCGGGCGTTTGGCCCGCATACCATCGAGGCACTCAATCAAAATCCCTATCTGCTGTGCGGGGAGCCGCTGCAGCTCAAATTTTCTGATGTAGATAAAATTGCCGCCGCTTTGCACGTGGAATTGGGGAGTCGTCTCCGGGTGACGGCAGGAATTGTCTATGTGCTGCGGCATAACGCAGGCAATGGGCATACCTGCCTGCCCCGTGCCAAGCTGCTGGAGACGACGGCTAAGTTCTTGCTGGTGACTTCCCTCGACATCGAAAACGGACTGGACGAATTGCTGCAGTCCGGGGAACTGCAACCCCGAACGTTTGACGATACCGAGTATATTTTCCTGCCGGATCTGCTCTCTGCCGAAGAAGATATTGCCGCACGCCTTGGGGAATTATCCACGTTCCCTACCGAACCGCCCAAGACGTTGGAAAGCGATATCCATGCACTGGAGATCGTACAGGGATTTCCTTACGCCCCGCTGCAGCGGGAAGCAATCCGTATGGCGCTTTCCAACCGTGTAATGGTGCTTACGGGAGGTCCCGGTACCGGCAAGACCACGACTGTTAATGCCATTTTGAGTCTGTACGAAGGGGAGTATGACCGGGTAGCGCTCTGTGCTCCTACTGGTCGTGCAGCGAAGCGTCTGAGTGAACTGACGCATCATACGGCTTCTACGATCCATCGGCTGCTGGAAGTGGATTACACTACCGGTGCAGTCCGCTTTATTCATAACGAGAAAAATCTTCTGAAATATGATGTCATCATTCTCGATGAGATGAGCATGGTGGATGTCAAACTGTTCCAGTCTCTGCTGGCGGCTGCCCGGTACCATTGCCGTATTATTATGGTGGGAGATGCCGACCAGCTGCCCAGTGTGGGGCCCGGCAATATTCTGGGGGAGATTCTTTCTGCGGGGGTGGTCCCCACGGTACGTCTGACAGAAATCTTCCGCCAGGCGCAGAAGAGTTTGATCGTGCAGAACGCCCACCGTATTGTACAGGGAGAACAACCGCAGAAGGGGACCGCCCAGGATGACTTTTTTATCATGGAAAAGAATGGTCTCGCCTGCCAGAAGTTGATCTGCGATTTGGTCAGCGAGCGTCTGCCCCGTGCCTACGGATTTGATCCCATTCGGGATATTCAGGTCCTTTGCCCGGCCAAAAAAGGAACCACGGGAAGCGTGGAACTCAATCGATGCCTGCAAGAGGTATTGAACCCTCCTTCTCCCCGGAAGCCACAGCTGGGGGGAGAAAAAGGATCGAAGATTTTGCGCCTGGGCGACAAAGTCATGCAGATCAAAAACGATTACGACATCACCTTTGAACGCTCCGGCGCTGAGGCCGGCGTCGGAGCATATAATGGGGATATGGGCATCATCACTGAGGTGGACGTGGAGTCACGTTCGGTCACTGTCATGATGGATGACCGGAAGTATGTGTATTCCGCCGACCAACTCGGGGAACTGGAACCGGCTTATGCTGTTACCATTCATAAGAGCCAGGGATCTGAATTCCCGGCGATCATCGTGCCGGTGGCGGACGTGCCTCCGCGGCTTCGTTATCGCAACCTTCTGTATACCGGCGTGACCCGTGCGCGGAAACTGTGTATTCTGACCGGCAGCCACTGGATCGTGGAACAGATGGTGCGCAATGTCCGACAAAATTTGCGCTACAGCTGTCTGCGCTATCTGCTGAAGGAGGCGGCAACACCGCCGGCAGAAAGGCGATGACCGCGCCGGACTGGGGCTATGTCGCAGAACGGGCGGCGGCTTGGCTGTATCCGCGCCGGTGCCCTTTCTGTGATGCGCTGCTGGGACCCGATGCTGTGCAGGGAACGTTCTGTTCTTCCTGCAAGGAGGAGGAAGAACGCCTTTCCCATCGCCCACCGCGCCTGCCGGACACAGAACACCATTTTTACGCCTTGCACAGTGCATTGGCTGCATACTATTATGCGGATGCAGTCCGTGAGGCCATTTTGTTGTGCAAAAGGGGATACCATCCCTGGTATGCACGGGAACTGGCTGACCGCATGGCGGTACGCATCTGGGGTGCAGCACCGGCACCGGGACCCGGCATGCGCCCGAAAAATGAGTTGCTTTTGGATATGCCGCTTTATCATTGCATTGTGCCGGTTCCGCCCCATCAGCCGATGCCCGGTGTGCCGGGTCTGCCGATGCTGCTGGCACGGCGCTTGGGTATACTATGGAAGATTCCTGTAGAAACTCCACTGTATGTCGTGCGTGGAACACAAGCACAGAAAGAGTTGGACCGTGCCGGGCGCATGCAAAATGCAAGGAAAGCGTATGCCTGCCGCACGGACGCCGATCTCGGCGGCAAGCGGGTGTTGCTGGTGGATGACATCATTACCACAGGAGCCACGGTCTCGGCCTGTGCTCTTGCCCTGCTGAAAGCCGGGGCGGTGGACGTGACGGCAGCAGCCATCGCGGCGGATGAAGAATTGCCGAAAGAAAAACGAACCTCTACGGAGAATGAAAAATGAAGCAACAGGATATCGGTATTGATCTGGGGACTACCTCGATCATTATCGCAACCGAACAACAGGGTGTGGTGTTCACTCAGCCTACTATTGGCGCGGTGGACACGCGCAGCAATACGATTCTGGCGGTGGGGGATGAAGCGCTGCGTATGGTAGGGCGTGCGCCTGCTCACATCGACCTGGTCCGTCCGCTGCGCGACGGTGTCATTCAGGACCACCGGATGACCAATGAACTGATTGTGCGTTTTGTGAACGAGGTATGCCGTTCCCGCTTTTTCAAACCGCGGATTGCGGTCTGCGTCCCGGCGGCCATCACCGGTGTGGAAGCGGATGCTGTCGTGGAATCGGTTATGGCGGCCGGCGCGCGGCAGGTCTATCTCGTGGACGAGCCGGTTGCTGCAGCATTGGGGGCCGGGCTGCAGATTCGCCAGCCCCATGGCTGTATGGTTGTGGACATCGGTGGAGGTTCCACCGACATTGCAGTCATCAGCATGGGCGGTAGGGTGAAAGCCGCCAGTATCCCGGTGGCCGGCAATGCCTTTGACCGGTGCATCGCTCAGTTCGTACAGGAAAAGTATCAGATTGCCATTGGGCCGCTGACGGCAGAAGCCCTGAAAAAGCAGGTTGCCTGCTGTACCAAGAGTGGGTTTGAAGGTGTTA